>NZ_JAKKRU010000030.1:0-1724 GCF_025653925.1 Shewanella sp. SM68 | reverse complement strand
AACCGACTTTCCGCACCTGATTTAGGAATAAATTTGCCGATACCGTTCGCCTAACACGTCGAGAATGATCTGCTGGTCCACTGTGAGTCCTGTGACTTGAGGTGGCGCCTCTCCCAACTGGTACTCGTGCACCCCGCCAAAGCGTAAAAAAATCCACCGCGCAGTCGGTTTTTGCGTGGGTTTCTTTTTCATGTCCGCCACACTCCGGTTCTGCTCTACTAAGCCCTGCCGGATCCGGTGCTCCAGCGCCGCATAAATCATCAGGCTACAGGTCATCACCATCAGCAACGCTTCGATACGTTCCGGTTTTTTAAGATATAACGAGGAGGTTAAAAATTCGGGACTTTTCAGAAACCTAAAACCACGCTCGACATTCTGCTGGGCTTTATAGGTAGCCAACAGCTCAGCCATGGTGAGCGTTTCACTGTGATCATTGGTCGCGAGGATGAACACCCCTGTCTGGTTGCGCGCCTCAGCCACCCGCGCCAAGCTACTTGCGGCTAACCCCTTGATGTGAAATTGGTAGTTCACCGGCATTTCACCCTTTTGGGGCCTTCCGCGCCCTGCATAGATAGGTTCACTCACGACTTCTGCTTCTAGTTGCAGCAGATTTAAGCTGACAGCAAAACGGGCTAATTCAGCCTGCGCATCGGTCTCGCAGGCAAAACGCTGGGCACATAATTTGTTGAAGGCTTTCAGTTCACGCGTGCTGTCTTTCAGTAGGTTTTTGGCTAATGTTTGCTGCTCACGGTGGCTGGCCTGTTCGCTGCGCACCAGCAACCAACGCTGCGCGACGTCGGCATAATTGGCGCTTTGCCAACAGCCATGATAGCCATTGCCCAGCGCAACCAGCGACTGGGTGCCAATGGTTGCCACGGCTCGCTTGGCTTCATTGAGGGTGACAGGCACACGAGTCACGAACAACTGTTGCTGTTGTGCCAGTAGTTGCAAGGTGTCGGCGCAATACAGCGCCGCATCGCCGACCAGATAACGACTCTCCTGCGCGGCCTTGAGACTGCTCAAGTGGCGCCGTACCGTCTGGGCAAAGGCCTTGGTATCATTAATATTACCACTCAAGGCTTGCATGTAGATGGGCAGGCCGGCCTGATTTTCACAGATAAGCTCCAGGATAACCTGGTTTAGCTCTGGCCGATGGTCGCGGCTATAGCCCCGTACCAATTGCAACTTACCGAGCTGCTCGCCATCGGCTTGGTCATAGGCGCCATCGACGTGGAAGCTGGTGATATCGAGGTGTACTGCAGTACTTTTGAGCCCCAATCGTTCAACGACCTGCTCCGCCATCACCTGATAAAGCGTGCTGACATCGGCCTCAAAGAGGGCATCAAGGCAGCGGCCGAGCACATCATCATTGAGGTCATCGGCACAGATCCCCGGGCCAATCAGGCGTTCTACAGGCTTGTTGGCAAAGAATTGCGGGAACATGTGCAAGGTCGAACTATGAAAGCCAAGACCGTTCAGTATCATCGCCACCAACGCTTCACCATGTGAGACTTTGTAGGGCGGCGTTTTGGGTAGCACCGCATCAATCATGCGAGCAATGCCGAGTTCTTGGCAAAGTGCAGCGACCAAACCAAGGTGGTCGAGGTTACGGATAGAGATAGCGGGAGCGGCCATGATGAATTACCTGCAAAAGAGAGTAATAGATCAGAATGACCGATCGCCGTCAAGTTTTTTAAATCGAAAATTAGGTGCGGAATGACGGA
>NZ_JAKKRU010000029.1:0-2072 GCF_025653925.1 Shewanella sp. SM68 | reverse complement strand
CAACACTTGATAGTCCAAACGATATAGATCCCACAGGGTTTCATCGGCCATTAACTCAACCAGATCCGCGTCTCCATCGTACATGGCTCGCAATAACATCCCCGTATGCACCGCTTTTTCGGTGTTTTTGCGCCTAAATGACAAACTTTGGCTTTGGATGCGGCCGAGTGAATCACCGATCTGTTTACGCAGGTTTTTATCAAAGCGCCGGCTGGGATAACCACAGTATTTAGCAAACTCTGAAAACGATAGTTTTACAGTGTTGGGTGAGTAACCGTACTTAGTGAACGTCTGAAAAATACCGCACCACACCTTAAAATCGGTTTCGATATTCAGCCGTTGGCCCCTGACTGTCACCAGGTCATAGCCCTCTTTTTGGCAGATATCGAGGTTTACGAGATCATTACTGAGATCTTGTGCTTTGACATCATTCTGATGCGTTCTGCGGCCTACGGGTGTAAAAACGCCTGTTCTGAGGAGAACATTAGGCTGCACAGTGGTTGTGTTGCTAATCGTTTGGTGTTTAGTGCTGTAAAGGTTTTTGGTAACCGGTATAGGTAATAATGCATTTTCAGTTCGAACCATGTGCGCCACTTATGTTAACAACCCAATTAGAGTACACCTAATTGTGATTTAGTATCGTTGTTTGATTTTTTGTAGCGTACATCAAAATTTGCATCGCAAACTCTTTCGAAATTTGAATTTAAATTCTTCTTGTAGGTGAAAATTTTACTCATTCGGCATACACCATATGCCCTCATTCAAGCCAAATTAAAATACACTTTTGTGTTCGTTTAATTTAGAGGAACAAAGTTCGGTGTATATACGATCAGTTTTATTGAACAATGAATAACTGCGGCATAGCGTGTGAAATGGCTTTTAATGATAAAGGTTTAAGCTGTTGATTTTAAATGTATTATTTTATGGCTTTTTGGGGGCAAAAAGCGGCTATGTACCCAATTAGAATACACCGCTCTCCGATGAAAGCCTTAGTGTGCTTGGGTTGTAGCTATTCTTGGTCTTTGAGGAGCTTAAAGATGGAGCTTACTGGCCCTAAGCTGTGCAAAACAGTTAATTTTTGCGGAGTAAGAACCACTCCTAGAGGTTTCAGCTCCCTCAAAAAAGAGCAAAGATAATTCGAACAGCCAAAGCTAATAAGCTAATTAATAACTTCCTCGATGAATAACTAGCGTCACTCGAAGGCAAAGTCTTAGCGATTACGATTCGCCGTTTTGAGGACGTCGGCCAAGCCAGTGTCAGCGGCCAAACCTTGCTGAATTACAAGCCTAACAGTCTCACGTTAGCCGATTATAAGAGCTTGGCTAAAGAAGTCATGCAACAAATAAATGTATAACAAGTGTAATACATAATATGAGGAAATTAACTGGTATTACTGGGCTGAATAGACGTAGTTCTACTAAAGCAACCTAAGAAAGTTCAAAGCCACAAGAAAAAATCACCACGGGTACGTCACCCATGCCGTTGCGATTAACGGAAAATGATAGGGCCGATTTGAATCTATGGCTGGAATCAGGTAAAAATATCACTGCAGCTAAGCTATTTCGTGGCCTGATCAGCATGCGCGATAAGATCAATACCAAGACGTTGATCCGTTCAATCAATGATGTAACTTGATAAAGTTACATCATCAAAATAGCGTACCTGTAATGGCGGCTTCCAGTTTCTTGTAACGCTGATCAATCAGATAGTATTGCTCACCGTTCTTCACTGCGAAGCTGCCAGACAGGTAGCCAATCGATTCCAACTTCTGAATACCAGTCTTAATTTTACGGTTGGCTTCTTTTTTGGTCGTCTCAAGCCTCAAACGCTCTCTAAGGCGCTCAAATGAAACGGGGTGAGGATTCTCGGGTAAAGACGTGAAATACAAATACAGACACTGTGCGACCTCTGCACGGGGCAATTTTTCCAGTACTCGCAGACTGACCAACACTTGATAGTCCAAACGATATAGATCCCACAGGGTTTCATCGGCCATTAACTCAACCAGATCCGCGTCTCCATCGTACATGGCTCGCAATAACATCCCCGTATGCACCGCTTTTTCGGTGTTT
>NZ_JAKKRU010000028.1:0-4829 GCF_025653925.1 Shewanella sp. SM68 | reverse complement strand
AAGGATCTTAGCTTCCCACTCTGGTTGACCTTCTAGGGCCTTCAGAGCTGAACCTTGGATTACTGGTAAATCATCACCTGGGAAATCGTATTCTGACAGAAGTTCACGCACTTCCATTTCAACCAATTCCAGTAACTCTTCGTCATCTACCATGTCACATTTGTTCATGAACACGATGATGAAAGGTACGCCAACCTGACGAGAAAGCAGGATGTGCTCACGAGTCTGTGGCATTGGACCGTCTGTAGAAGCAACTACTAGAATCGCGCCGTCCATCTGTGCAGCACCAGTGATCATGTTTTTAACATAGTCAGCGTGGCCTGGGCAGTCTACGTGTGCGTAGTGACGTGAAGGCGTGTCATATTCGATGTGAGAGGTATTGATCGTAATACCGCGCTCACGCTCTTCTGGAGCGTTATCGATTTGAGAGAAGTCTTTAGCTTCGCCACCGTAGGTCTTAGCCAGTACGTGAGAGATAGCTGCAGTCAGTGTGGTTTTACCATGGTCAACGTGACCAATGGTGCCCACGTTTACATGGGGCTTAATACGTTCAAATTTAGCTTTAGCCATGGTAATGCCTCAGTCCAAGATTCTTGGTGATGAAAACTAACATATAGAAAAAATCCGATGCATTAAAATGACATCGAACCGATTATGTTTAGGCGTAGGAGCTAAATTTAGAGAGGCTGGTGCTGATAGGCAGATTCGAACTGCCGACCTCACCCTTACCAAGGGTGTGCTCTACCAACTGAGCCATATCAGCAACTAATTTGGAGCGGACAGCGGGAATCGAACCCGCGTTATCAGCTTGGAAGGCTGGAGTAATACCATTATACGATGTCCGCGCAACCTAACTAAGGCTACCTAACTACCTAGAAAAAAGTGGTGGAGGGAGAAGGATTCGAACCTTCGAAGGCTGAGCCGTCAGATTTACAGTCTGATCCCTTTGGCCACTCGGGAACCCCTCCACAGAAAATGGTGCCGGCACCAAGAGTCGAACTCGGGACCTACTGATTACAAGTCAGTTGCTCTACCAACTGAGCTATGCCGGCATTATCATTTCGGAACGGGATATTAGGTAAATGCGCTCCCAAGTGCAAGTAAAAAACGCCTATTTACGTAAAAAAAACGCTTGAACGGTGTTTTTTTACACGTTATCCAACTTTGACGGCCAATTAAACAGCGAATACATCAAACGGTAACGGAAACACGACTGCAATCACCCATTTAGTATTGTTCCAAATATTCTCATAGTGTACTGTGCCTTTCCTAAGCTGAGGAAAGCCAATGACTTCTAAAAATTCAATTCAAAAAGCACTTTATCTCGCCTTCGAGCGCCTGCAATGGTCTGAGTTACGAGATTCAGTGCCGTTGACACTGAGTGAGCAAGACTTGGAGAACCTTAGAGGCATAAATGAAAAGATTTCCTTATCGGAAGTGACTGATATTTATCTTCCCCTTAGCCGACTACTGAATTTGATCGTTAAAGCTAAGCAACAACGAGGCTTAGTGGTTGATGAATTCCTCGGTCAAAAACCATCAAAAAGTCCTTACATCATTAGTATTGCTGGTAGTGTCGCCGTCGGGAAAAGCACCACAGCACGTATTTTGCAAGCTTTACTACGGCACTGGCCTGAACACCCAAAAGTTGATTTGGTGACAACAGATGGTTTTTTGTATCCTCTGGCGGACTTAAAACGTAAAGGACTATTACAGCGTAAAGGATTTCCAGAAAGTTACGATATGAAAATGCTGGTTGAGTTTATCTCCGCCGTGAAATCCGGTCAGCCACATGTCAAAGCCCCTATCTATTCACACGTCACCTATGACCGCGTTAAGAATCAGCATCAAACCGTTTCTCAGCCAGACATCTTAATTTTAGAAGGCTTGAATGTATTACAGACTGGACTCGACTCCCCCGTTGATACCCGTCGTCCTTTCGTCTCCGATTTTGTCGACTTTTCTATTTATGTCGATGCAGAAGAACCTTTGTTAAAACAATGGTATAAAGAACGATTTTTGCAGTTCCGCTCTGGTGCATTCAGTGACAAAAAATCTTATTTTCATCACTATTCGACGCTAACCGACGATGAAGCAAATACGATTGCCGCTAATATTTGGGACACAATCAATGGTCCAAACCTACAACTTAACATTCAACCGACCCGTGAGAGGGCCCATTTGATCCTGCAGAAAGGTCAGGATCATTTGATGTCCCACGTGCTAATGCGCAAATAGCCTTTGTAAAATTGACTCTTGCGTACTTAGCGTGCCCTTAAGCTAATTTCACCGCCGATAAATGCTTGAACACCATCAGCGGTTTCGAGCAATACCGCACCTTGCTCATCAACGCCTCGACAAATTCCTGCGACAGACTTTTCCCCCATAAGCAAACGTATTTCACGGCCATAAAATAAGTCTGCGGCTTGCCAACGAGTCTTGAATGCAGCTAATCCTTCACGCTCAAATAACTGAATATCACGCTTAAGCTGCTTCTGTAATGCAATAACAAGCGCCGTCTTGTCAGGCATGTCGACCAACTCTGACAAATCACTCCAAGGCTGATCGATACCTTTACCTTGTTCCTCTGACATAGCCATATTGACACCAACACCTATGATAAGCTGGCACTGGCTATCAGCCTGACCCGACATCTCAATCAAGATCCCGGCAAGCTTCTTGTTATCCAAATAGATGTCATTGGGCCACTTAACACCAATATTCTCGATGCCAAAAGATTTAAGCACTTCAACCAATGTACAGGCCACCACTAAACTTAATCCCATTGCCTGTGCCATTCCCTGAGGAAATGTCCAAAACAGCGAGAAATATAAGTGATGCCCATAGGGCGACACCCAAGTTCGGCCTCGACGACCACGACCTGCGGATTGATACTCTGCCACACACACATCACCATTCTTCAATTCAGTAATATGGTCCAGCAAAAAACCGTTGGTGCTTGCTATCTCATCAAAGTAAAAGCAACGATTATCAATTGATTGCACTAAACGTGAAGCATCAATCAAAGAAATAGGATTCGCTAACTTATAGCCGCGACCTTTGACGCTATAAATTGCCACACCATAGGTTTCTAGCGCATCGATGTGCTTATTCACTGCGGCACGCGAAATCCCAAGTTCAGTGGCTAACTGCTCGCCTGAAACAAATTGCCCGCTAGATAATAAAGCTAATATCTGGCGTTTTCTTCCCCAATGTTCAGACATGCAAATCTCCTTCACCGTTAGCCCCGATGATTCTAGGTTCAGCTTCTAGCACGACACCAAATTTATCCCGTACTTGCGCAATAACATGCAGCGCTAGGCGGCAAATATCATGCCCCGTTGCTCCGCCTCGATTCACTAACACTAAGGCTTGCTTGTCATGCACCGCCACATTGCCGAGCACAAAACCTTTCAGTCCCGCTTGTTCAATCAACCAGCCTGCCGCCAATTTCACTGTTGCATCCGCTTGTGCGTAGCCCACTATCGTCGGAAAACGCTGTGCTAAATCTAGATAACAGGCTGCGCTTACAATGGGGTTTTTAAAGAAACTGCCTGCATTGCCGAGCACCGCGGGATCAGGAAGCTTTTCACTTCGTACTTGGCATACACGCTCAAAAATCTCATACGCTGTAACGGTTGCGGGGTCAAACGATTGCAATGGACCATAGGCCAAACGCGGTTGCCAACGTTTAGCTAAGCGCAGTCCAACAGCAGTGACTACAGCGAGATTGCGCAATTTGTCTTTGAAAATAGACTCACGGTAAGCAAATTGACACTCAACTGTACTGATGCGCACAAACTCACCTGAGGGTAAATCAAGATACTCAACCCAATCACACACATCACATAGTTCAACACCATAAGCGCCAATATTCTGAATAGGTGCTGCGCCAACCGTCCCAGGAATTAATGCCATATTCTCCAGCCCAAACATGCCATGCTCGAGCGTAAACTGAATTAACTCGTGCCAATTCTCACCCGCCTCAACATCGAGATAAAATGCTTCTGTGTCTTCAGATACTTTTATTCCTTTCGATAAAATCCTGACAACTGTGCCGTTAAAGTCCTCCGTAAAGACCAGATTGCTACCGCCACCAAGCACCAACATAGGCAATTGCTGTTGCCATAGTGGCACACATATCGCCTTAACAGCTTCTTTTGAGTGCGCCTCAACAAGATCCGCGCAAGACTGGGCTAAACCAAAGGAATTAAATGATTGAAGGCTATGAGATAGAGACATGTGTTTGTTCAATGACGACAAAAACGTATTGTAACTGCTAAAAGCGAGGATTGCAGCTCATGCTAGAGAAGATGGCAGGATGAAGAACTGAGAGAAAAGCAGGAAAATCAGTCCAATTAACAAATTGCAGACGCAAAAAAGCCAGCTTATTTAGCTGGCTTGGTTACATCTCAATGAGATAATTAGGCGCTTGGCGATGACCTACTCTCACATGGGGAGACCCCACACTACCATCGGCGCGTTTGCGTTTCACTTCTGAGTTCGGGATGGGATCAGGTGGTTCCACAAGGCTATTGTCACCAAGCAAATTCTGTTTATTACCGTGTCCATCTCTGGACCACGTTAATAATAATTCGGAAAGCTGATTGTCTTATTAAGTTAAGACTCACTTTGAGTTCATACTTTATCAAGTATCTGTATTCTGTCTAAGGCTTTTCGTACGACCTCCATGGAAGGAGGAAGTGCTAGAAAATGTCTGGAACATTTTCAGTAAAACCCATCTGGGTTGTATGGTTAAGCCTCTCGAGTCATTAGTACATGTTAGCTCAACGCCTCACAACGCTTACACACCATGCCTATCAACGTCC
>NZ_JAKKRU010000027.1:0-9786 GCF_025653925.1 Shewanella sp. SM68 | reverse complement strand
GGAGCAAGCCCTTTGCGCTCGACCTGAAGCTGCGTTACCCACTTACTGACCGTTGATTTACCTACGTTCATGGCTTTGGCTGCCGCTTCTTGTGTATAGCCCTGGTCAATGACTAATTGGGCAGTTTCGAGCTTAATCGCTGCGCTATATCGTGCACGTTTACTTTTATTCATTTTGTCACCTAAATTCGCTATGAATGAGATCATAACATTTCTTATTAGGTGGCCAAATTCAGTGTGCCACTACAAAATCGGTTATATTTGGTTGGTGGAGCAATTGATTTCCTCTAAAAAAGAAATAAAAAGTATCGAAATTAGGTTGTTTCATAATGGCAGCAATGAATACCAATCTTTGGCATAATTAGCTTCTAACAGAGCTAAACGACATCAGTCACTGGGCTCATTGGATAGACTTTTTTGTGTGTGGTTATGCCATACCGTTGGTAGTATTTACCTCTAGGGCAAGTATGAAGAACTTTATTAGCAAAGATCTAGATATTGAAGAGTTTAAAAAAAGATTCGATAACACCAGAGAAAGTTTTATAAATTCTCTAAAAACAGCAAGTAAAGGTTATCGAAATGTAAGGTTCTTCGCTTGTGATGAAAGTGGAGTCCCCATTAAATGGGTATGGGATGATGAAACGTTCACACATAACTGGGAAGAGGGCACTCTTGAAGACGCTATTCAGTTTGCCCGTCACATGATAAATAGTGGAATGTATTTTGCGTTTATGGGTTGTTTGTCTGGTTCCAGTGATCTTGATATTTGGCTGACCACCTTTGAAAACCCCATAAAGAAACCTACATGGCCAAGTGGTAAAGAACCCAAATTTGAGATTATCCATGAAGTGTTAACTCGTTAGGGCTTTGTTTACCGATCTAAATTAGGAAACAAAGCCTCGTTATGACTGCATATTTTATCTCAAAGTAAGAGCATTCACCTGTAAATACGTGATTTTAGCGTGCAACTGCTGTAGCCTCGTGGAAATTTATTGTTTCTTATTTTGATCTTTTAGGATGCAGGTCTTGAGCTTTGCCATCTAAGGTTGTTCGTTATTTCCCTGTGATTTTTGCTGAGCCTATCACTCGTTAGCAAAGCGTTCACTCATTAGAGAGGGTGTCATGTGAATGCACTTCAAAACCCAATTAGGCAGTTCAATGTCGTCAAACTATTTGCACTGGCATTGCTAAGCTTTTTGGCCGGCTGCTCTTCAATGCAGACGGGTGAGAATGGAAACTGGGTGGGGTTCACGGAAGCTGGTCAGGCTTCATTTTATGGGGATAAACATCAAAATAAGCAGACGGCCAGTGGTGAACTTTACAAACATAAATTAAAGACAGCAGCACATAAAAAGTTACCCTTTGGCTCGAGTGTTAAGGTCACCAATGTCGATAATGGCAAAAGTGTGATTGTGAAAATCAATGATAGAGGGCCTTTCGTGCGTGGCCGCATTATTGATCTGTCTAAATCGGCGTTCAGTAGCATAGGCAAAACTTCCTCTGGTTTGATTGATGTGAAAATTGAAGTCATTAAATAGCGGCTATTTTGAAAACGGCTATCTTGAACACGGCCATATCGAAAAGATTGTTTTGAAAGCTGCATCTTAAAAATGAGCAGTTTGAAAGCACTATCTTCAAAACACGGCTTCGACGCAATCTAATGATTGAATGCACTAATGATTGAATGCACTAATGATTGAGCGCATAAAGTCGAGTCCACGCTTTTAAAGAAAAGACAAAGCAGACAATTTGTTAAGCTGATATTTGGGCTTTACGGCATTTGGTGAGAGACTAGCGGCAGATTTGGATAACAGTAAAAGGACCCGCTATGGAATACCCACTTGTTAGTACGCAGTGGCTCGAAGCACACCTCACCGATCCCCATTTAGTCTTGCTCGATGCCAGTATGGAAACCGTTATTGGTAAAGAACCCTTAGTTTACGATGAGCCTATTTGCATTCCGCGCTCACGTCGATTCGACTTGGAAAATGTGTTTTGCGATAAGACTTCAACCCAAATTCATGCCTTGCCGACGTTTGAGCAATTCAGCCAAGGGATAGCCCAACTTGGGATTGAGGTCGACAGTGTTATTGTTATCTATGATAACCAAGGCATTTATTCATCTCCACGGGCGTGGTGGACCTTTAAAGTCATGGGCTTTAATCGAGTCTATGTACTTGATGGTGGCTTGCCTCAGTGGATTGAAGAAGACCGCATTACCTCATCGCGTTATCAAGCCGAAGGCGTCGATTATGGCCCGACGGATATTGATACTTTTGCGGATGTGCTGCAATACCACCCCGAGCGGGTGATGGATGCTGAGGCCGTGTTATCACGTATTGAAGATGCCGGAACGGCGATTGTCGATGCCCGTGGTGCGCCACGCTTTTTAGGGAAAGTGAGTGAGCCGCGTCCCGGTGTGCGCTCTGGGCATATTCCTTGCTCGGTTAATTTACCCTTCGCTCAAGTGCTCGATGGTAATAAAATCAAAACGGTCAGTGAGCTACAGTCTATTTATCAAGGGCTAGCAGCGGATAAATCCGCAATGATATTCAGCTGTGGTTCTGGGATTACGGCGTGTATTTTGATCTTAGCTTTGGTTGCAGCGGGGCATAAAAATCCTATCCTCTATGATGGTTCATGGGCGGATTGGGGCAGCCGTAACGATCTGCCGATAGAGTGTTAATTGAGTATTACCATTGAAATTAGTGCTGTAGATTAATTAAGTTAGCGTGGTTTTTGTTGAACATCATGTGACTTTTACGTCGTTTGGCGAAATGCCAAGGAGAAACCTTTGATAGCGAGATTGATCGATAAGTTGGTATTTGGATTTATTTTAGTGATTGCCTTACAGTTACCACAACTGGCTGATCATTATCAGCAATTTTTATCAGGCCTTTATGAATCGACTCGATGGCAGGTAGAAGGTTACGAGGCAACGGCTAAGGAATATCATTACGCCGATGTTGATGCCATGATTGCCAGCCACCAGCAAAATGAGGAGCCAAGTGTGCGTGCCGACGCTGAGCAAAAGGTACAGACACTGGCGCTTTATAAAGCGTTAACACAGGGCGTGGCGATCTTTAATACGGGCAATTTGTTTGAGAAAACTGCCTATATGTTTAACCCTGTTCGCTTTGATTATCTTGAGAAAACCATCAGTAACTTTAAGCCAGGGATACCTTTAACTTCTAGTGGTATTGGCTTTGGTGTCTTGGTGGCTTTAGTCGTGCATTATCTTGGGTCTATCCCTTTTATCCTGTGGTCAAGGCGTAACAAGCGACTTAAAACAAGTCCTTAAATCTGTGATACAGCATGCCTGCAGCGAGTATAGGTGAGCGGAATGTTGGGCCGCCGGGGAAGGTGATGTGTTTGATTTTAGCGAACACATCGAAATGTCCCGCCTGTTGGCAAATAGCCTCGGCAAGCAGTTTTGCCGCCATGTGAGTGGCATTCACGCCGTGTCCCGCATAGGCTTGGGCGTAAAAAATATTATTGGCATCAGGAAGGCGACCAATTTGTGGCATACGGTTAGCACCGATACCTATCATGCCGCCCCATTCATAATCGATACGTACCCCTTTTAATTGCGGGAAAACTTTCTCAAGATTCGGTCTCAGTGCCGCTTCAATGTCTTTCGGATCTTTACCCGAATAGGTACAAAGGCCGCCAAACAGCAAACGACGATCTGCCGATAAGTGAAAGTAATCTAGGGCAATTCGCATATCCGCGAAGGCCATGTTTTGCGGGATAATACTCGCGCATTGGGCCTCAGTTAAGGGCTCTGTCGCCAATAAATAACTGCCTGCAGGTAATACTTTCCCCCCTACAAAGCTATTAAGTTTGTGGCCGATATAGGCATTGCCCGCCAGCACTACGTATTGGCATGTGACTTCGCCCTTAGCGGTAATGACCTTAGATTTGGCGCCTTGAATGATTTTTTCAGCAGCGCTGTACTCAAACAACCTAGCGCCGAGATTACGGGCGACGCGAGCTTCACCCAGAGCAAGATTCAGCGGGTGTAAATGGCCGCTACCCATATCAACCAGCGCACCTTGATAAAAATCTGAGCCTATGACTTCACCTAATTGTGGCTTAGTTAACAGCTTGATTTCTTGCTGATAACCCATGGCTTTGAGTGCGCTAAATTCTTCTTCAAGCTCATCCATGTGACGAGGTTTAACCGCTAAGTCGCAGTAACCCATTTGCAGATCGCAGTCGATACTGTGTTCTTGTATGCGATTTCGCACTATCTCGACGGCTTCAAAGCCCATCTGTTGAATTGCTTGAACACCTTCAGTGCCGATTTCACTTTGAAATTGTGCAGGGTCATGGCCTATGCCGCGAATGAGTTCGCCGCCATTACGCCCCGATGCGCCCCAGCCAATTCGCCTCGCTTCTAACAGCACAACACTCATACCGCGCTGCGCGAGTTCTATGGCGGTATTGATACCGCTAAAGCCGCCGCCCACGATACAGACATCGGCATTGATATTGCCTTCGAGTTGTGGATGAGCGTAAATTTCTTTAGCAGTATCAACATAATAAGAGTGTGGATACTGTTCACTGTGCACTGGAGGTTTGCTTGCCATTATGGCTCCCAAAAATTGTTTTTATTGTAAATTGGACTTGTCTCAGTATACTCATCACACTTTTAACATGACGTAAAAAAGTGTTCGTTTTATTTAACACGCTTTTTATGTAGAATACAATGAAAGCAGTAAAACACGCGCTTTTTGGGCGAAAATGCGTTCTGGATGGTGTTTATCCTGAACAACCTGTTCGTCATCTATCGGGATTGACCCGAGCCTTTAGGGGGATGTGAAATTTGGATATTGGAGCCAGCCTCAAAACTGTTAGAAAAATGAAAGGCTTATCTCAACGAGAATTAGCCAAACGTGCTGGTGTGACTAACAGTACGATTTCAATGATCGAGAAAAACAGTGTTAGCCCGTCAGTCAGCTCTTTAAAAAAAGTGCTGTCGGGTATCCCGATGTCTTTAGTGGACTTTTTCTCCATTGAAGCCTCAACGGATAGTGAGCAAAAGGTCGTCTATCGATCCAATGAATTACTGAATATCGGTACTGGGCCACTTGAATTTAAACTGATTGGCCGTGATTACCCGAACCGCGCAATGTCAGTGATGAATGAGATTTACCCACCCGGTTCAGATACGGGTGAAGAGATGCTAAAGCACGAAGGTGAAGAGGCCGCTATGGTGATAGAAGGTAAATTCGAACTCACTGTTGGGGATGAAGTGTATATTTTGGAAGCGGGTGACAGTTATTATTTTAACAGTGAATTGCCCCATAGATTCCGCAATCCCTTCGATGAACCTTGTCGCTTAGTGAGTGCGACTACGCCTGCAAACTTCTAATTAAGTCATTAACTTACCATATTATTCAACATATTAGGCCACTTATTCGCTAAAAGTGAGTGGCGTAATACTGTTATTCAACATTCCTGCGGATTTATACCAATCACATTAAATATCTAATCAGTTCAGAGCCTCACAGGCATTTCAATCCAAGGCGCATTGACGCAGAAATGGTCATTCCCTTTTAAGTCAATGCAACACGGGAGTGGGATGCCTGTGAGGCTCCCGAAGGGCGGGTTTCAACGCGCTTTATACTACGTTCAAGGCTTTCGACAGAGCACCACTATGCCTTCAAGCCTTCGCCTTGTCTAAAGCGCGTTGAACTCCCGCTGAATGAACAGATATTTAATACGATTGGTATTACCTACTTTTTAACCCTGTCATATTGGTTATGTATCCTCTTCTTTGTGTAAATAATATTGGTTCAAATTTGCTTCGAATACGGTTTAATTTACTCGGTAACAAGTGAGTTTTATGCTGGTGTAACTGCCGGTTTATATACATGAATTAGCCTGAAATGGGGTAAATATATATTTAACTACATGTTATTTATGCTTATTAAGAATAAGTGGATTAAATAACCTTTAACAAGTGTTTAACCTCTTGCCTAGTGCTAAATTTCGGTGTACTGTGTGAAAAAATGAACATTTAAAGGAAAAGTGTTCGTTATGCTAGTAAAATCAATTCTAAAGGTGAGATATGTCAGCCGATTTACCCCTCATAGGTGTTATTGCATGCAATCAACAATTGGGATCACACTCCTTTAATATTGTTGGTGAAAAATACCTTTTAGGCGTAGTTAATGGCGCTAAAGGCTGGCCGTTAGTGATCCCATCTTTAGGTGGCGATTTACCGATAGACGCTATTTTAGATCGTCTTGACGGTATTTTGTTTACTGGCTCTCCTTCTAATGTAGAACCCCATCTTTATGCAGGCCAGCCGAGTGAGCTTGGTACACACCATGATCCTAAACGTGACGCGACAACTTTGCCGCTGATCCACGCTGCTATTGCTGCTGGGGTACCTGTATTAGGTATTTGTCGCGGTTTTCAAGAAATGAATGTGGCTTTTGGTGGCAGTTTGCATCAGAAGCTCCATGAGGTGGGTGGCTTTATTGAACATCGAGAAGATAAAACCGCATCCTTAGATGTGCAGTATGGGGCTTCTCACAGTATTACTGTTGAGCCCGGGGGGCTTATTTACGAGGCCTGGGGCCGTGACTCTGCAGAGATTAACTCTGTACATACTCAAGGCGTGGAGCGCCTGGGTGTTGGGTTGCGGCCAGAAGCTTATGCTCCAGATGGGTTAGTGGAGGCTTTCTCCGTAATTGGTACTAAAGAATTTGCCCTCGGTGTGCAATGGCATCCAGAGTGGAAGGTGAGCGAGAATCCGTTTTACCTCTCCATTTTCAATGCCTTCGGTGATGCATGCCGACGTAGGGCTACAACTCGAGTGAAATAATAATGAATAAGCTAATCGCTTTTTTAAAAGAACGAAAAATCACAGAAGTCGAATGTGTTATCAGTGACATGACTGGCATCGCCCGCGGCAAGATTGCTCCAGTCGATAAGTTTCTCGATGAAAAAGGCATGCGTTTGCCCGAAAGTGTGTTGTTGCAAACTGTGACGGGTGATTTTGTCGACGAAGAGATTTACTACAGTTTGCTCGATGCAGCCGACATCGATTTTGTTTGTGTACCCGATGAAAATGCCGTTTTTATGTTGCCTTGGACCATCGAAGCCACGGCACAGGTTATCCACGATTGCTACGACAGAATGGGTAATCCTATTGAGCTTTCACCACGTAACGTATTGAAAAAAGTCTTGTCTCTCTATGACGAACAGGGCTGGGAACCTGTTATCGCTCCCGAAATGGAGTTCTATTTGACTCGTCGTAGTGACGACCACGATTTACCCTTAAAGCCTCCAATTGGTCGTTCAGGCCGCCCCGAAGCGGGTCGCCAGTCATTCTCTATTGATGCTGCCAACGAATACGATCCTATGTTTGAAGACATGTACGATTGGTGTGAGCTTCAAGGTTTAGATATCGATACTTTAATCCATGAAGATGGTCCCGCACAGATGGAGATTAACTTCAGTCATGGCAACGCATTATCTTTAGCTGATCAAGTGTTTATCTTTAAGCGCACTTTACGGGAAGCCGCGCTGAAGCACGATGTTTGCGCCACTTTTATGGCAAAACCCGTGACGGATGAGCCTGGCAGTGCGATGCATATTCATCAAAGCGTGATCAATAAAGAGACTGGCAAGAATATTTTCACCAATGAAGATGGGACTAAGAGCAAGCTATTCTTGGGATACATTGCAGGTCTACAAAAATTCATTCCTGAGTTGCTGCCACTGATGGCGCCAAATGCGAACTCGTTCCGTCGTTTCCTCCCCGGCACTTCGGCACCTGTAAACTTAGAATGGGGCGATGAAAACCGTACCTGTGGTTTACGCATTCCAGAATCTTCACCACAAAACCGTCGTATAGAGAACCGCATTCCCGGCGCCGATGCTAACTGTTATTTGGCGATTGCCGCGAGCTTGTTGTGTGGCTATATCGGCATGGTTGAGTCGCTAAAACCTTCGACTCCTGTGCAAGGTAAAGCCAATGAAAGCCGTAGCAATAATACCCATTGTTTACCGCTGACATTAGAGGAAGCATTAGCGGCGATGGAAGAAAGTGATGCCTGTAAGCAATATTTAGGCGAATCCTTCACCACTGGATTTGTTGCGGTAAAACAGGCTGAACTTGAAAACTTCCGCCGCGTTGTCAGCTCATGGGAACGTGAATTCCTATTACTCACTGTGTAATGTTTTGGATTGATTGCACTGACCGTGTTGCCGCGTTAACCCAAGGAATAAGGGGTTAACGTTGGCCATAACGATACTGATGTGTGCACTGTTTTAGTGAGGTTGCACTTAACTGGTGCAACTCGCTTGTTAAATAATATGATGGTTTTTAATGGCTTGTCCGTTAAAGTGAATATTCAATTCCATCGCTTGTCTGCTAGGGAAGTAAAATAGGTTTAATAATTTTAGGTTGTTCGCTTACTAGCGTTACTAACTAATTGTTAGTCATATTTAAAATGTGTTTATCTAAGTGTTTTTTTGCGATTGCTTAGGGACTTGAGGCATTTGCCTTAATGTTGCAAAATGTACAAGCAGTGTCATATCTAGTCTATTTTTTTGAGTGTTAATGCAATACCGATGCCTCGAAAATTTGGCACGAAACCTGATACTTAACAAATTGCAGCAAGATATAAAGTAGGCATGGTTATCATGCCGTAGAGACTGCCGATGCGGTTTTTAAGGTGTAGCATTGGTCGAAAATAACAACAATATCCGGGCAGCCCGGTGACACAATGTCAGAATTTGCTTAAGCAGTTCTGCTACCCGAGAAAGGAGAAAGCATGAAGCTATTTAATAAGATGACCACATTAGCGCTGGTGACTGCGAGCGTATTTGCGAGCGCAGTGGCCCAAGCGGAAGAAGTGGTTCGCGTGTATAACTGGTCAGATTATATCGCGGAAGATACCTTAGAAAACTTCAAGAAAGAAACGAGCATTAGGGTAATTTACGATGTATTTGATAGTAATGAAGTGCTTGAGGCTAAATTACTGTCTGGTCGTAGTGGCTACGATATCGTTGTACCTTCTAACCACTTTCTCGCTAAGCAAATCAAAGCGGGTGCTTTCAAACCTTTAGACCGCGCTAAGTTACCTAATTTTAAAAATTTAAATCCAGCCCTGATGAAGTTGCTTGAAAAAGCCGATCCGGGTAACCAATATGCCGTGCCTTATTTATGGGGAACCAATGGCATTGGTTACAACATCGATAAAGTGAAAGCCGCTGTGGGGGAAGATGCGCCATTTAACTCAATGGAACTGATCTTCAATCCTAAATACGCTGAAAAAATTTCTAAGTGTGGCTTTGCTATGTTGGACTCTGCCGACGACATGGTGCCACAGGCGATGATTTATTTAGGCTTAGATCCTAACAGCACTAAGGCTGAAGATTATGAAAAAGCGGGTGAGTTACTGGAAAAAATTCGTCCTTATGTGACGTATTTCCATTCTTCACGTTATATTTCTGACTTAGCGAACGGTGACATCTGTGTCGCTTACGGTTTCTCCGGTGACGTATTCCAAGCGAAAGTGTAGTGGCACACTGAATTTGGCCACCTAATAAGAAATGTTATGATCTCATTCATAGCGAATTTAGGTGACAAAATGAATAAAAGTAAACGTGCACGATATAGCGCAGCGATTAAGCTCGAAACTGCCCAATTAGTCATTGACCAGGGCTATACACAAGAAGCGGCAGCCAAAGCCATGAACGTAGGTAAATCAACGGTCAGTAAGTGGGTAACGCAGCTTCAGGTCGAGCGCAAAGGGCTTGCTCC
>NZ_JAKKRU010000026.1:0-15092 GCF_025653925.1 Shewanella sp. SM68 | reverse complement strand
ACCTGAAGCTGCGTTACCCACTTACTGACCGTTGATTTACCTACGTTCATGGCTTTGGCTGCCGCTTCTTGTGTATAGCCCTGGTCAATGACTAATTGGGCAGTTTCGAGCTTAATCGCTGCGCTATATCGTGCACGTTTACTTTTATTCATTTTGTCACCTAAATTCGCTATGAATGAGATCATAACATTTCTTATTAGGTGGCCAAATTCAGTGTGCCACTACACTCAGCAATTCTAGAGACGCCAGCGGTTAAAAAGGGATGTATAGAAACACGACTCGAACCAAACACTCGAAAACTAAAAGAACGCTCCGACTCTCCCGCCAAAAGAAGGTAGCGTATTAATCGTCCTAGAAAGAGTTCATCTGGAAAGGCCTTTGGCAGGTCCATAAGTCTCCGCCTACGATTTACTTAAACACTTCCAGAGGGTCATCACATAAAATCCCTGCCTGTTTTAATGTTTTGAGTGGATTGGCTTCCTCTGATACTCGCTGAATAAGACTTGTGTCCAACACCCTATCAATCAAATCTTCAGCAAGGCCAATTTTAGTTAATGCATCCGCAAACTCTGGATGGTGAGGACGAGTTAAGTCTCCAAGTATTGTTATAATTTTAGATTTTGTGTTGATGACTTCTTTAGATGAAACATTATCATTCCGATGGATGCTCGGCTCAGAATTACCATATTTTCGATCTCTTTTTAGAAGAGAAATCGCGTTTTTCTTTCTCATTTCTTCTGTTAGCTTTTTCGTTGCCCGTATAGCACTACTTGCTCCAAGATCAAGAACCTCTTCAGTAATCCTCTCGTCTGACGAACCAATAATGGCCTTTTGAGCTGAATAATAAATTCGAACAGCCAAATCCATATTGCCAGCAGACAGTGAGTAAAGTTTATTGTTCAAACTTGGGGTCAACGGCGTTTCAACATTCGTCCACTGTAAATACCAAAGTTCATCCACAAACAATTCCCACTCATCATCATTCTTCATTAGTTCTACATCGAAATAGCCACTACTTTCCGCTCGTCGCGCTGATTTAAAACTCTTGCTGATAAGTTCATCGAACGGAGGATTTGCACAGAAAAGTATCGGAATACCTAAATTGTTAACTAAGTTATGCAAAAAGCCTAAAAGTCGATCGGCACCGCCTGCTTTAGCAAGGTTTAGGTTTTGCATTTCATCAATAGCCAAAATTCCAAGGAAATTTGACTTCATTTTCGCTTCAATTTGTTGAAGTAAAAGAGCTATCGTTCCAGCAGGTTTTGTTGGAGGGTGTCCTAATTTTTGATCGATTTGCTCTAATATACGATGGCAAAGTCCTTTAACACTCGAATCATCTGGACAATCGACTTTTATCCATACAACTTGCGGCATTGCTAACATTTTATTCTGGTAATAGCGGTGTTTTATGACGTCAGGAAAACAGTTTAGTACCTGTTCAAGCATGCAGGTTTTACCTACTCCGCTTTCACCAATGATTGTTATTCCACTGCCTTTAGGTTTAAAAAAGCCTGTTCTGGGTTCAACATCAGGTCGATTATCCGAAGAATAATGTAAATAGTTCATTGTTGTGGGAGATAAAGGATTTTTTGCTGAATATCCCTCTTTGATTGCCATTTCGATGGCCCTGAATACATCAAAATAGAGAGGTAGTGGCTGCCTTAATGCCTTTAATCGGGTGAGATAATCCAACCTTTCAATTGCCTCTAACGTTGTTTCCTCAACGAGCCTCTCAGGATAATTACTCAGCTTAATAACTAACTCATCATCCTCAACCTTAGGTGGCAAAGCTTCAATCAAAGGATTACCACGATGCTCGGGTAATATCGCTTCATGATAAATGGCATCTTCACATCTCATTATCGTTGGCTCTTTTTCGCTTGAGGATTGAAATTACTTTTTTCTTCTTGTCATCAAGATGTTCACTGGGCATATCTGATTCGATATAAGGCTTAGCTTGATGAAGTTGGAATTCTCTTTCCTCAACCCTCTGTGCAAGAATAGCTTCCCTTCTCCTTGCTTTCATGCCCTTTGTTCTCTCAGATTTTGAACTCAGCGATGGAGCCAATGCCGCTTCTTGTTTTGCAGTTTCGATAACCTGATTTCTTCTCTGGTGACGCTCTATCGATTTCGCTGTTGGCTTAGCTTTGTTTTTTTCCAACTTAATCCAGTCTTCAAAATACAGGATGTCTGCTTGATGCCTATGAGCAAAATTAACCGACTCCTTCATCAGGTAACATCGGGTAAAGCTACTTACTTCCTCGAGCCTGACAAATATGAAACTTGAATTATCATGATCAACTAAAGCATCTAGTTGCCATGAACCATTATTTCTCGCGATTACTTTCCACGTATCAAAATCAGCATGATCTGACTCATAATACATTTGATCGTTCAGCCGAATTCCTTTGCCTGTCATGGTCACTCTTACTGTAGGCAATAGGCGAGAACGAATATGAGCCTCGTCAGCACGACTTAAAGCATGACGCTGCGCTTTAACATGTAGATTCCAATAGTTTATAGGGGTTGGAGAAAGTCCTGACTCAATAAGTAATGTACTTTGCTTGGCTAAATCTTTAAAAATTGAACTGTTGTGCTCTAAAACTTCATCAATAAGGAGCTTGGTTATTTCTCTGAGCGTAAAAGTAGCATCTAACCTTGGATCTCTATCTCCTCTGATATAATGCCGCCCTTTCGTCGTCCCTAACAGCTCATGAACTAGCTTCTCGTTCAGGATATTGAAACGTTGTTCTACTATACCTTTCAATTCCGCCCTGTATGGTGGAGCAATACTCAAGTGGCCAATCAATGGCACAGCGAGATTTTCGGCATCCTGACAAATAAACTCACCTCGATCACAAAGCAATCGTTGAGGTATATGATAACAAGGCCAATCAGCTTCTTCTATTTCAATGCCAAATTCTGCGCAATACTCTTTCTTAGAGGTAAAGCTGTTGATTAAAGCCTGCCGACCAGCCCTCCAAGAAGCGTATTCCATGGAGACATGCAGCCCGACAATCATGCGACTTTCTTTATCAACCACACAATAAACGGTTGGTCTCCCCAATACATGATTTCTCTGAAAATCCGAAACGATATGTACATCTAAAACCGTTGAATCCAGTTCAAAGCAACTGCCAGGAACTTCTGTATGATCAGTAGCAGAACCTTTTAAGCCTCGCTTATTGCGGTCAAAGTCACCCTGATTTGTTTGTTTACGTATTAGTATTTGTGCTGGAACTAGTTTTTTAGCCCAATAAACAAATGCTCGATAATTAGGTACTAAAGCTTCACGTGACTCAGATTCAGCAGCAATTAGCTCCTCTGCATATTGTTTGTATTCCTTAAGCATTTTGTCATACACACTACTGAACTTTACTTTTTCACCTTTGAGCCCAAACTCCTTCATCGCCTTAATAAACAAAGTCTTATCCTGCTCAGAGGTATTCACACCTTCAGGCGCTTCAATACTTGGACTGGAGAGTTGTATTGGAGAGCCACGCTTTGTTACGCCAGCTACTCTTGATTTACCTCTACCCCCAGAGTTCTTATAGCTCGGTAAGAGTGCATTTCGTTCTTGACCATATTTCCAATAAAGATTTAGTGCTCGATAGATATTCTGCACATATGTGTTGTGGGCTTTCGCGTGTATCGAAATAGCTTTGCTACGAGGTTGCTCAACCAAATTTAGCAAAAAATTGGGATTAGATACTAAGCCCATAATAAGTCGATATTTTTCATCTCTTTTTACAAGATAACTCTCTGAAATATCGTCTTCTGACTGTAATTGATAATATGGAAGCTCATATGGGGTTAATTCGGAATTACCCGTTTTAATCGCCTCGTTAAAAAAGTCAAAATCAAGCTTAAGTGGTCGTTGCAAAGCCTTTGATTCGAGCAAAGGAAACAAAATAACGATATGTTCCTTTGTATACAGTTGCAAAACCCTGTAAAGGCCATTCCCAAGACCATCCAAGTTATGAACTCGCCAAACGCTATTTAATTCAACTTGCATATTGCTGTGATTTCCCATCCATCTTAACTTGAACAATTTCTATCATCCCAGATAGAACTATGGGTCGCGCCAAATCTACAATCACTTCTTTGTCAGCTATCAAATACTTTAACAAAATCAATGCTTCGTCATTTGATATACCGATTTGATGAGAAAACGTGTCGCAAACATCACTTAATTGCATTGTACCCACCGTCAACAAACGCTTGGCTTCTTCTCTAACTTTGTTCGAAGGTGATGAGAACTTCTTACGTTGAGGATCAGTAATCCACTGAATATTCTTTGACTTAATTTGATTCAGTTCTGACAGGCAAAATACGTGAAATGGGACGCCTAATAACTCCCACCAAACTCTTTCAATATCCAGCTTTTCTGCCGTCCTCTTATCTGAAAGCTTTTCACTAGGCTTTACAGACACAGCTTCATACCAAATCCGCTTTCCATCACTACAGGTTAAAAGGAAATCCGCAGTCATAATAATAGGATCTTTGGTTATTGGATGCTTGGGGTGCTCAACGTCAAGTAACTTAGATATTTTTAATGAAAGAGTGAGAGGAAGCAGAGGAAACTGTTCCCGAATATCGGTAACTGAATCGGAAAACTCAGCTAAATAGAAAAAACATGTCTCTTGCTCAGATAAGGTATGGTGAATTCGGCCCGATTTTATTCCGTCAATCTTACCGCTGTGCCCATGAGACTTAACATCCTGAACTCTTATCCAAGGAGTGTAATTGGTGCCTTCACCTAAGCCATATTTTTGTTTTAAAGCCCGCTTGAAATCAGCGAGATTTTCAAGTTTTCTTCGTCCAGCCACAACATATACTCTACCCAATTCGACAGACTATATTATAGCTTAGTGTACGAACTTTATTATTCAGAATTGCATTTGTGTACAAACTTTTTCAACAGTGTACAAACTTTATTGTTCCAAAACAACAACTAAACCGCTTGTCCTGCAGCCACGCCAGATGCCCAGGCCCATTGGAAATTAAACCCGCCTAACCAACCACTTACGTCCATGACTTCACCGATAAAGTAGAGTCCGGCGACTTTGCTGGCTTCCATGGTTTTGGAAGACAGCTCATTACTATCAACGCCGCCTAAGGTCACTTCGGCGGTGCGGTAGCCTTCGGTGCCATTCATCAATACTGTCCAGCGGTGGAGATCATCCACCAGTTTTGCGCGCTCGGCGTGAATTAGCTGATTTAAGGCTTTATTCAACAGGGCTTCATCGAATAGTACTTCCACCAGCCGTTTAGGTAACCATTGGCTAAGTGTATTGCGCAGGCTTTGTTTTGGATGCGCAGTGAGCTGCTGCTCAAGCAATTGCGCCAAATCCATATTCGGCAAGAGATCGATTTCTATGGTTTCGCCCGCTTTCCAATAGTTGGAAATCTGCAAAATTGCGGGGCCAGATAAGCCACGGTGAGTGAATAGCAGCGCTTCGCTAAATGCAGTGCCATCTTTGGCGGTAATGCGGCTCGGAACCGCTATACCCGACAAAGGTTCGAAACGAATTTTATCTTCACTGTGCCATGTAAACGGCACCAGACCTGCGTGAGTGGGTAATACTTTGAGACCAAACTGCTCGGCCAGTTGATAACCGTAAGGCGTGGCGCCTAGTTTAGGCATGGATAAGCCGCCCGTGGCAATAACCAGTGAATCGCAGCTCAGTTCACCGTTAGAAGTATTGAGCTCAAAGCGCCCTGCTTCAGTCTTTTTAACGGCCAGAATATCGGTGCGCAGCTTAATCGTCACGCCCGCCCATTCACACTCGGTCAATAGCATAGTGACTATCTCTTTGGCCGAGTCATTGCAAAACAGTTGGCCGTGATCGCGTTCATGGTATTCAATGCCGTGACGCTCGACCATTTCAATAAACTGCTGCGACGGATAACGCGCGAGTGCCGATTTAACAAAGTGAGGATTGCCACAGAGGAAGTTAGCGGGCTCGACTTTAAGGTTGGTAAAGTTACAACGCCCGCCGCCGCTGATGAGGATTTTACGCCCTGCTTGCTTGGCATTGTCGAGTACGAGTACATCACGGCCTCGGTAACCCGCGGTCGCTGCACACATCAATCCCGCGGCGCCGGCTCCGATAATAATGACATCATGATGTTTCACGCTCTTACTCCACACAGATAAATTGATTGGTATTGGCTGCCAACGGGCAGTTTGCTGACTCGCGAACCTTTAGCAAGCAAGTCATGCAACAGCTAAACGGAGCAAAGATAAGCTCAAACGCTAGACACAAAAAAGGGCGCTATTTTAGCACCCTTTCCTTTATTCGGCATTACAGCATCATCACGGCTCGCGGTTTATTGCGTAGGCGTTTCTGATTTCTTTTCTCTGCTGAGCAGCTCTTTAGCAGCATCGACCGGCGCTTTGCCTTGATACAAGACTTGGTAAATCTGCTCAGTGATTGGCATTTCAACCCCAAGGCGTTTCGCAAGCGTAAACACTTCTTTGGTATTGCGATAACCTTCAACCACTTGGCCAATTTCAGCCTGTGCTGTCATCACATCACAGCCTTTACCTAAGGCTAAACCGAAACGACGGTTACGGGATTGGTTGTCGGTACAGGTCAACACTAAGTCGCCTAACCCCGCCATTCCCATAAAGGTCGCCGCATTGGCACCTAAGGCTTCGCCTAAACGCGTCAATTCGACTAAACCACGGGTAATCAAGGCTGTTCTGGCATTGGCACCAAAGCCGATACCGTCGGACATGCCCGCGCCAATCGCGATCACGTTCTTTACCGCGCCGCCCAGTTGCAGTCCAGTAAAATCGTCGTTGGCGTAAACCCGCAAACGTTTAGGGCTGTGTAACAGCTCAACGAGATCGTTAGTGAACGTAGGACAAGTGCCCGCGACCGAAATGGCCGTAGGTAAACCCATGGCTAATTCTTTCGCAAAGGTCGGCCCAGATAACACCGCCAGCGGATATTGCTCACCTAACACATCACGGGCCACATCTTGCAGCAAACGTCCGGTTTCAGGTTCGAGCCCTTTCGTTGCCCATACGATGCGCGCATCGCTACGGAGTAACGGTTTAGCTTGCTCAAGCACAGTACCAAACACATGGCTTGGCACGACCACTAACACATTGTTGCTGGCGGCTAAGGCTTTGGCTAAATCGGCTTCGATCTGTAAACAATCAGGAAACGCAATACCAGGCAAAAAAGCTTGGTTGCACTTGTCTTGAGCAAGCGTTTGCATGTGGACAGGATCGTGTCCCCATAACAAGGTCTTATGACCGTTGCTGGCTAAAGAAATGGCAAGGGCGGAGCCATAAGAGCCCGCCCCTAATACCGTGATATCGGCAGAGTTTTTCATGTAATTAAGCGTTAGCTTCTTCGGCAGCTGGTGCAGTCGCAGCAGCTTGGCGTTGTTGCACGTATTGGGCAAACAGCGCGTCGAAGTTAACAGGTGCTAAGTTCAGTTGTGGGAAAGTACCACGACCAACTAAGCTGCCCACGGTTTCGCGAGCATATGGGAATAGGATGTTAGGGCAGTATGCACCTAATGAATGGGCCAATTGTGGCTCAGTCAGACCAGTGATAGAGAAGATACCGGCTTGTTGTACTTCACATAGGAAAGCGGTATCGCCACCGTTTTGTGCAGTCACAGTTAAAGACAGGACAACTTCATACACATCGTCAGCTAATTTAGCGCTGCGCGTGTCTAAATCTAACTTAACTTCTGGGTTCCATTCTTTTTGGAATACCGCTGGGCTGTTAGGCGTTTCGAAAGACACATCTTTAGTGTAAACACGTTGGATGTTGAATTGTGGGGCTTGTTGTTCGTTGTTTGCTACTTCAGCCATAATTTCCTACCTATCCTATCAATGTTGTATCGGCTTTTCGTTGAAAGCCAATTATTATTTGAAAGCCAATTACTATTTGAACGTAAATTGGCTCGGGGCTTATGTTACTCAAGGCCTATATCAGATCTCGGTATCATCCCAACTTGTACCCATATTCGGGTATCGATCGAACCAGTCTAAAAACTTACATTAAGCCCTTAGCGACCGTAGGATCAGTATGCCAAACAATGATGACTTTATTACTGCACTATCCTGTGGATGGAGTGCAGCTTAAATCATAACTGCCGCCGACAACTTATCTTTTGCTTTTTGAAACAGGCATATTTGCTGCCTGCCATTCACCCATACCACCTTTCAAGTTGTACAGGTTTTCAAAACCTTGCTTACTCAAAAGCTGAGCGGCTTGAGACGAGGTCATGCCAGCATTGCATACCAATATAATGGGACTGGCTTTATACTTTTCAAGGGCTGATATCTGATTATTTTTAATATCGGCGAGCGTAACGTTAAGTGCATCAACAATATGGCCCTTGCGGAACTCGTCATTCGAGCGCACATCAACCACTTTAGCATCCTGTCTATTCACCATAATCGTTAATTCTTGATGAGAAATACTTTTGATTTTTGACATGCTCGATTTGATGATACTCGCGACAAGCACAACAAATAATCCCACCCAAGCCAGACTGAGCATTGAGTGAGCTTTAAAAAATTCGATATATTCTTGCATGATGATTGCCCGCATAAATGGCGAAAATTCGATAAGGGCACAGAGTATACCGATTGCCTTGGCAGAATGCAGCAGTTTAGTCACAGTTCGAGATCGCACTTTTAGTGCAATTGACTCTGTACTTGTCACAAGCCACTCACAGAATCGGGCGAATTAGTGATTCGATGACCTTAATCGGGGTAAAGCGCTTTTTCATACCCCGCTAACGTAGTAATATTTGACCAATTTCAGATTTCTATCGCTTCTATAAAACTTAAAGGTATCACTATGACGACAGCTAAACGTCCGCTCGCGTTGTTGATCCTCGATGGCTGGGGCTACCGTGAAAACACGCATAATAATGCGATTTTCCACGCCAAGACTCCGGTACTCGACCGTCTCAACGCTCAATATCCCCATAGTTTGATTTCAGGTTCTGGCTTAGATGTTGGCTTACCTGATGGCCAGATGGGAAATTCTGAAGTTGGCCATATTAACTTAGGCTCTGGCCGTGTGGTTTATCAAGAACTCACTCGTATCAGTAAAGCCATTGCAGATCATGAGTTTGAAAAAAATCCTGCGCTATGTGATGCGGTAGACTCAGCCATCAAAGCTGGCGGAGCTGTGCACATTATGGGCTTGCTTTCCCCCGGCGGCGTCCACAGCCATGAAGAGCATATCGAAGCTATGTGCCGTATGGCCGTTGCGCGCGGTGCAACTCAGGTTTATCTGCACGCTTTCCTCGACGGCCGCGATACGCCACCGCGCAGCGCTAAGGGTAGCTTGAGCCATTTTGATGATCTGTTTACTACATTAGGCCATGGCCGTATCGCATCGATTATTGGTCGTTACTTTGCTATGGACAGGGATAATCGTTGGGATCGCGTGTCGCAAGCCTACGATTTAAT
This sequence comes from Shewanella sp. SM68, assembly GCF_025653925.1. Classification (NCBI taxonomy): domain Bacteria; kingdom Pseudomonadati; phylum Pseudomonadota; class Gammaproteobacteria; order Alteromonadales; family Shewanellaceae; genus Shewanella; species Shewanella sp. SM68. The sequence goes on along the minus strand of NZ_JAKKRU010000026.1, from coordinate 5,635 downwards.
CACCCAAGGCAAGTCAAAATTTCAATACGACAATGCCGTTACAGCATTAGAAGCGGCTTACGAACGTAACGAAAACGACGAATTCGTCTCTTCATCTGCGATCACAGATGCCAACGGTCAAGTTGCGACCTTAAAAGACGGCGATGCCCTGATTTTTATGAACTTCCGTGCTGACCGCGCCCGTCAAATCACCCGTAGCTTTATTCACCCAGACTTCGATGGTTTCGAACGCGCTGTAATGCCTAAAATGCACTTCGTCACTTTGACTGAGTATGCTGGCGACATCACAGCACCTATCGCTTATCCATCTGAAAACTTAGTGAATACCTTAGGTGAAGTGCTGCAGAAACAAGGTCGTACTCAGCTGCGTATCTCTGAAACTGAGAAATACGCCCATGTGACTTTCTTCTTCAACGGCGGCAAAGAAGAGCCATTCGAAGGTGAAGATCGTATCCTAATCAACTCGCCTAAAGTGGCAACCTACGATCTACAGCCTGAGATGAGTTCAGCTGAGCTGACTGACAAGTTAGTCGCAGCAATTGAATCAACTAAGTACGACGTGATCATCTGTAACTACCCCAATGGTGACATGGTTGGCCACACGGGTAATTTCGATGCCGCCGTTAAAGCTTGTGAAGCTGTCGACGCTTGTATCGGCCGTGTGGTTGATGCGCTGGCGAAAGTGGGCGGAGAATGTATTATTACCGCCGACCACGGCAATGCCGAGCAAATGACCGACGAAACCACAGGTCAGGCTCACACGGCCCACACCAGTGAACTCGTGCCTTTCGTCTTTGTTGGACGCGATGCGACCATAGATGAAGGTGGTAAACTCAGCGATGTTGCACCTACCATCTTGACCTTGATCGGCGAAGCCATTCCAGCTGAGATGACGGGCAAACCCTTAATCCACATAAAAGAGTAACCGTTACCTAGTGAGCACTCGACTCCTTGTTAAAGCCAGCATTATTGCTGGCTTTATGATGTTATCTTTCTCGGCACACGCTTCTGATTTGGAGAAGCGTAAGTCCGAGTTAAAATCAATCCAAACGCAAATAAATCAACAACAAAGCGCATTAAAAACCACCAGTAAACAAAGAGAAAAACTGCTGTCATTGCTGCGTAGCGATGAAGAAGCGATTGCGTCAGCTGCCAAAAAAGTCAACAGCACCAAAAATAGCTTAGCGCAAATCGACACTAAACTTGCCGAGCTAAAACAACGTCAAGATGAGTTAGAAACGCTTAAAGTGACTCAACAACAAACACTGTCGAAACAGCTGTCGAGCGCCTATCTTGCTGGTAATCACGATTACACTAAGATGATGCTTAATCAGCAAAGTCCCGCCACTATCGAGCGTATGTTGGCTTATTACCAATACCTCAATAAAGCGCGGATGAAGTCGATCAACGAATTAAAGCAAACCTTGACCGAGCTAGATGAGATCAAGGTGTCGCAAACGAGTAAGCAAAAGCAATTAACGAAACTCGTGGCCGAACAACAAGTACAAGCTAAACGTTTGAGCCAAGAGCAAGATCAGCGTCAACTGACCATCAAAGAGCTGCAACGCACCTTAAATTCTAAGGGTGCAGAGCTCGAACAGTTGCAAATTGAAGAGGCCAGCTTAAAGCGTGTCGTTGAACAAGCGCTGCGGGCCATGAAAGATAACCCCTCGATGGAAGGCTTTGGTAAACAAAGTGGCAAACTTAAATGGCCGACAAAAGGTCGTGTGAGTGCAAGCTTTGGTAGCCAACGTTCCGGTCAAGTAGTGTGGAAAGGCACTATGTTGTCTGCACCAGAAGGGCAAAATATTCGAGCTGTTTCAGGTGGTAAAGTCATTTATGCCGACTGGTTACGCGGTTTTGGTCTTGTCATGGTCATCGATCACGGGAAAGGTTATATGAGTCTTTACGGTCACGCTCAAACCCTACTAAAAAGCCCAGGTGAGATGGTAAAAAGCGGTGAAGCGATTGCTTTAGTCGGACGTTCAGGTGGACAGAGCGAGCCTGGCCTATACTTTGAAATAAGGCACAAAGGGCAAGCCGTCGATCCAGCGAAATACTGTCGCTAATCATAACGGTCCCCTTATCACAGGGGACCGTTATGAAATACATGATCCGCTATATCAGTTGCGTTGGATTAGGTCTCACTTTAGGCCTATCCATCAGCCTCTCCAGCCAAGAGAATGCTAAATCCTACCGCGACAACTTTGACTATCCATTACTACAAGATGTACTTGAAACGGTTGAAACTTACTATATCAAAACCGTTCCCAAAGAAGAGCTAGTGCAGGCCGCCATCAAAGGCATTTTTGAACATCTCGACCCCTATTCCAGCTTCCTGAATCATCAAGAATTACTCGATCTTAAAGATTCTAATCGCGGCGAGTATTTTGGTTTCGGTTTCGAAGTCGCGGCCAAAAAAGACCACATTAGCATCATAGCCCCCTTTGCCCATTCTCCCGCAGAGCAAGCGGGAATACGTGCGGGCGATATTATTATTAAACTTAACGACACCCTAGCGACTGAAACGAATCTAGCCGATATCCTTACTGAAATAAAAAGACATAGTCTCAATAATCAGAGTATTAACTTAGAGCTAAAACACAGTAATGACGATGCCACCTTTAAAGTGTCACTCAAGCCAAGCAATATCACTATAGAGTCGGTCAGCACTCAACTGCTTGATGGCAATATTGGCTATGTCAGATTAAGCAACTTCCAAGAAAACTCTAACGAAGATATGGTGCGCTCGCTCAGCCAATGGCAAAACAAACCGCTCACAGGACTTATCTTAGACCTACGTAATAATCCCGGCGGCCTACTCGACCAAGCGGTTAAAATTGCGGATCTATTTCTCGCCAAAGGACGCATAGTCTCGACCTCTGGCCGCTTCTTCGACGCCAACTCTGACTACTATGCCTCACCGCAAACCATGCTGACTAACGTGCCTATGCTAGTGTTAATCAACAAAGGCTCGGCCTCTGCATCCGAAGTTCTCGCCGCCGCATTACAAGAAAATGGTCGTGCCAAACTCTTAGGTGAGACCAGCTTTGGCAAAGGTACAGTACAAAGCCTGATCCCAATTTTAGAAGATGGTAACGCGATTAAACTCACAATTGCCCAGTACAATACTCCTAGAGGTGAAAACATTCACAACATTGGGATCATCCCCGACATAAAAATTGCCGCCGAAACTGGTTCCGGCGTTGGTAATTTAGCTATAATCGACGTCCTATCAGCCCATGCATCACTGGCCCAAGATCATCAAGTGACCTCTGCCATTGCATGGATACAGCACCATGACGAATAAGAAGAAATTGTGCGCTTACTTTATTCCTTGGCCCTATTGGCCCTAAGCATTTCTCAAAGCTATGCTGCCCAGCTTGCACTCATTATTGATGACATAGGTTATCGTCATACAGATAAAGCCGTGCTGGCACTGCCCAGTACAGTAACACTCTCTGTATTACCTCATACCCCACTTGGCAAAGAACTCGCTAACGCAGGACACCAAAAAGGCCACGAAATTATGCTACATCTTCCCATGCAGGCGCTTAATGGTAAGACGTTAGGGCTGGGGGGGTTAACCAATACGATGACTGAGGCACAAATTCGCACCAGTGTTATTGATGCGATTAACAGTGTTCCCTTTGCCAAAGGTGCCAATAACCACATGGGGAGTCTATTAACTCAACTGGACGATCCCATGCTCTGGGTCATGGAAACACTCAAACAAAAGCAGCTGTATTTTGTCGATAGTATGACAACACGATTCACTAAGGCAGGAGATAACGCAGATAAGCTAGGCATTCCTTTACTAAAACGCCAACTGTTTCTAGACAATGATACTAGTGCCAATGCACTCGAGAGACAATTTAACTTAATGATAAGTCAGGCACATACCCAAGGTAGCTTGGTGGCGATTGCCCATCCTTATCCAGAAACTATGCGCTTCTTAGAGGCTAACCTACACAGACTTAAAACCGAGGGGATTGATCTAGTGCCAGCATCGAGTTTGCTCCCCATCGGTATTGCACTTAAAAGTGGTACTAATCCAGTTGCAGTACTGAAATAGAAAAGTCTGGCAGCAAGGCGACTAACTCATCACGGTTACTCACAATATCCAGCAAAGTATATTGATCCAGCACATTCAAATAAGCTTCAACAGCCTGGGCTAACACGCCTTTAAGCTTACATGCTGGTGTAAATCGGCAGTAAGGTTTGCTGCAATCAATCGGGGCGAGTGAATTTTCTAACACTCGAACTAACTGGCCTAGGTTAATCTCACTCGCAGGCTTACCCAAACGGAAACCGCCCATCTTACCGCGGATGGTTTCAAGGTAACCCATCTTGCCTAAATGATGCACTATCTTAGAGACATGATTTGGTGACAGATCAAATACCTGCGTAATTTCAGCAATCCTAAATAAAGTTGTTCTATCTGGCTGAACCGCTAAATACATCAGGGTACGAACGCCAAAATCGGTATAACGAGTTAACTGCATATTTCACCTGTCAGCGATAAACTTAATGAGAGGTCTGAGATTCGAGTTGGGTAATCAACCAAAGCGCCTCTTCGTTCGAATGACCACACACATCTTCAGATGCATCGAAATCACTACAAACCGCAGGACGATCAGGCGAGCCGAAAATCAAACATAAATTGGCATCGCTCAATTGCACACAACGTTCACCCGCTGCCTTACCCTTTGGCATACCCGGAATACTGCTGCTTATTGAAGGCGCAATACAGCAAGCACCACACCCAAGACGACAATTCATTTTCTTTACTCATGAAAGACATAAGGCATTATACCGTTTAATTTGTCCGAGATCAGTGTCACAGGTCAATACTGCCAAGTCGCGCACAGGAGCTTTTCAGAACGTGAAAGAAACAATATCGATAAAGTGGAATAAAGATCGGCAAAAAAGTAGGTTTTGATTTTTAACATTGAAGCGAAAGCTTCATATTCTGGTAAGGATTTCATCTACATGATGCCCGAGTATGAGGATAACCATGTGCTTCGAGCCCGAAGCATGTACGTCACTGACACGAAATATCCACAACGCCATAACGAAAAAAGCCTCATCTTTCGATGAGGCTTATCTCTTAATGTTGGCGGAGCGGACGGGACTCGAACCCGCGACCCCCGGCGTGACAGGCCGGTATTCTAACCAACTGAACTACCGCTCCTTTAGCTTAACGTCTACACGTTAACCTAAATTAGGCGCTTGGCGATGACCTACTCTCACATGGGGAGACCCCACACTACCATCGGCGCGTTTGCGTTTCACTTCTGAGTTCGGGATGGGATCAGGTGGTTCCACAAGGCTATTGTCACCAAGCAAATTCTGTTTATTACCGTGTCCATCKCTGGMYCACGTTAATAATAATTCGGAAAGCTGATTTTCTGTTGAGTCTTTAACTTTATCAAGTGTCGATATTCTGTCTAAGGCTTCTTTGTAAAACCCATCTGGGTTGTATGGTTAAGCCTCTCGAGTCATTAGTACATGTTAGCTCAACGCCTCACAACGCTTACACACCATGCCTATCAACGTCCTAGTCTCGAACGGCTCTTTAGAGGAATTAAATTCCTAGGGATGACTCATCTTATCCTAGGGATGACTCATCTTA
>NZ_JAKKRU010000025.1:0-16879 GCF_025653925.1 Shewanella sp. SM68 | reverse complement strand
AAGGATCTTAGCTTCCCACTCTGGTTGACCTTCTAGGGCCTTCAGAGCTGAACCTTGGATTACTGGTAAATCATCACCTGGGAAATCGTATTCTGACAGAAGTTCACGCACTTCCATTTCAACCAATTCCAGTAACTCTTCGTCATCTACCATGTCACATTTGTTCATGAACACGATGATGAAAGGTACGCCAACCTGACGAGAAAGCAGGATGTGCTCACGAGTCTGTGGCATTGGACCGTCTGTAGAGGCAACTACTAGAATCGCGCCGTCCATCTGTGCAGCACCAGTGATCATGTTTTTAACATAGTCAGCGTGGCCTGGGCAGTCTACGTGTGCGTAGTGACGTGAAGGCGTGTCATATTCGATGTGAGAGGTATTGATCGTAATACCGCGCTCACGCTCTTCAGGAGCGTTATCGATTTGAGAGAAGTCTTTAGCTTCGCCACCGTAGGTCTTAGCCAGTACGTGAGAGATAGCTGCAGTCAGTGTGGTTTTACCATGGTCAACGTGACCAATGGTGCCCACGTTTACGTGAGGCTTAATACGTTCAAATTTAGCTTTTGCCACGATATATTCCTTTCTTTTCAGAATAGTCCAGTCAGTGCTGGACCATAATAACATTTATGTCGTAACTGGATATTAGCTACGAGATTCAATAATCGCTTTTGCAATGTTTTGCGGTGCATCAGAGTACTTCAAGAACTCCATAGAGTATGAAGCGCGACCCTGTGTAGCAGAGCGCAAATCAGTTGCATAACCAAACATTTCAGAAAGAGGCACTACAGCATGGACTATTTTGATGCCACCGAAGCCATCATCCATCCCTTCAATTAAGCCACGACGACGGTTCAAATCACCAACGACGTCACCCATATAATTTTCAGGGGTAGTTACTTCTACTTTCATGCAAGGTTCGAGCAACGCCGGATTCGCTTCAAGCGCACCCTTTTTGAAGCCCATAGAACCTGCAATTTTGAACGCCATCTCGTTCGAGTCCACATCATGATATGAACCATCGAACAGAGTGACCTTCACGTCCAACACAGGGAAGCCAGCGAGAACGCCATTCTTCATCTGTTCTTGGATACCTTTATCAACCGCAGGAATGAATTCACGAGGAATCACACCTCCCACAACAGCATTGACAAATTCGTAACCAGCGCCTTCTTCATTAGGCTCTAGTTTTAACCAAACGTGACCGAATTGTCCACGACCACCTGATTGGCGTACAAATTTACCTTCAGCTTCTACTGATGCTCGGATAGTTTCGCGGTAGGCCACTTGTGGCTTACCTACGTTACATTCAACACCGAATTCGCGACGCATACGGTCTACGATGATGTCTAAGTGTAACTCACCCATACCCGAAATCAGAGTTTGTGATGATTCTTCGTCAGTTTCAACTCGGAATGATGGATCTTCCGCTGCAAGTTTTTGCAACGCGATACCCATTTTGTCCTGATCGGCTTTTGACTTAGGCTCAACGGCAATGGTAATTACTGGCTCTGGGAACTCCATACGTTCCAAGATCACTCTATGATCGTTATCACAAAGCGTATCACCCGTAGTCACTTCTTTTAGACCAATCGCCGCTGCGATATCACCAGCACGGACTTCTTTCAGTTCAGTGCGATCGTTTGCGTGCATTTGCACCATGCGACCTACGCGTTCACGCTTCTGTTTGACAGAGTTGTAAACGCCCGAACCTGATTCGAGTACGCCTGAGTACACGCGAATAAAGGTCAAAGTTCCTACGAATGGATCTGTAGCAATCTTAAATGCCAATGCAGCAAAAGGCGCATTGTCATCTGATGGGCGTTCTACTTCTTGGTCGTTCTCATCGATGCCCTTAATTGGAGGCACATCAATTGGCGCTGGCAAGAATTCAATAACCGCATCAAGTACCGCTTGAACGCCTTTGTTCTTAAATGCAGAACCACAAGTCGCTAAAACGATTTCATTATTTATAGTACGCTGACGTAGCGCCTTTTTAATTTCGTCTTCTGATAGCGTGCCTTCTTCAAGGTACTTATCCATCAGTTCATCCGAAGATTCGGCTGCTACTTCAACCAGATACTCATGCATTTCAGCCGCTTTAGCTGCTAACTCTGCAGGGATCTCCTCATAAGTGAAAGTCATACCCTGGTCTGATTCATTCCAGTTAATTGCTTTCATCTTGATTAAGTCGATCACGCCTTTGAAGTTTTCTTCTGCACCAATATTCAATTGAATAGGCACACAAGTGGCTCCAAGACGAGTTCTAATTTGCTTCACTACACGTTCAAAGTCTGCACCTGCACGGTCCATCTTGTTGATAAATACCAAACGTGGAACGCGGTATTTATCAGCTTGACGCCACACTGTTTCTGACTGAGGTTCAACACCAGATGAACCACAGAAAACGACAACAGCACCGTCGAGGACGCGCAGAGACCGTTCAACTTCAATAGTAAAGTCAACGTGACCAGGGGTATCGATGATATTGATGCGGTGTTCAGTGAATTGAGCATCCATACCACGCCAGAATGTGGTTACCGCAGCCGAGGTGATAGTGATACCACGCTCTTGCTCTTGAACCATCCAGTCTGTGGTAGCGGCGCCGTCATGCACCTCACCGATTTTATGAGACAAACCGGTATAGAACAGAACACGTTCTGTTGTGGTGGTTTTACCTGCGTCAACATGAGCACAAATACCGATATTACGATAACGCTCAATTGGGGTTGTACGAGCCACGATTATACCCTCTCCACCAAGACCTAAGTCTTGGCAATATCAACAACTATGGTGTGGGCCTAAGCCCACACCATCATATTACCAACGGTAATGAGCAAAGGCTTTGTTAGCTTCAGCCATGCGATGCACGTCTTCACGCTTCTTAACAGCAGTACCTTTGTTTTCAGACGCATCCAGCATTTCACCTGCCAGACGTAAAGCCATAGATTTTTCACCACGCTTACGAGCAGCTTCAACTAACCAGCGCATCGCCAGTGCGTTACGACGCACAGGACGAACTTCACATGGTACCTGGTACGTAGAACCACCAACGCGACGAGATTTAACTTCGACTGATGGGCGAACGTTGTCCAGGGCTGCTTCAAGGATAACTAAATGGTTTTCGCTTTTCTTTTCAGCAACAACATCTAGTGCCTTGTAAATAATTTTTTCTGCAGTCGACTTTTTGCCGTCTTGCATAATGACGTTGATGAACTTAGCCAGCAACTCACTGTGAAACTTTGGATCTGGTAGGATTTTACGTTGTCCTACAACGCGACGTCTTGGCATAACAATTCTCCGTATGCTTCAGGGATTTCCAAAACTGGAATTCTCAAAATAAAACTAGCTTGGCCTTACTTAACGGATAAGTTAAGACTTAGGACGCTTAGCACCGTATTTAGAACGGCTTTGGCGACGTGAAGTCACGCCTGCACAGTCTAATGCGCCACGAATAGTGTGATAACGCACACCTGGTAAGTCTTTAACACGACCACCACGGATTAAGATCACGCTATGTTCCTGCAGGTTGTGGCCTTCACCGCCGATGTACGAAGTAACTTCGAAACCGTTAGTTAGACGCACACGAGCTACTTTACGTAGTGCAGAGTTAGGTTTTTTAGGGGTAGTAGTGTACACACGTGTACAAACACCACGTTTTTGCGGGCACGCATTCAACGCAGGCACGTTAGTCTTGTCGACTTTTGGCGCGCGTGGCTTACGTACCAACTGGTTTACAGTTGCCATGTATAGCTCCGAGTCAGTTGAATCAAACTCAACGATAAGGTGTGAAAAATCTATATCCCACAATGGTGGGACGCGGAATTTTAGAAAGGTAATGCCTGACTGTCAAGAAATAGCCAACTTTTGCGGCATATTACAAGAAAAAAGGCGCCATAGGCGCCTTTTTATAACAAACTTATTACTTAATCTTGGCTACCAGCCAAGTTTAAGAGATCGGCCAAGTTCTGTTCGGCTTCACTTGCAGTGATCTTGTTCACTACTACAGGTTCGTTTTTCTTCGCACGCGCTTCATTACGAGTCTTGTGATAAGCGTAACCAGTACCGGCTGGGATCAGTCGGCCAACGATAACGTTTTCTTTCAGACCACGTAATTGATCGCTCTTACCACCTACGGCGGCTTCGGTCAGTACGCGCGTGGTTTCTTGGAACGATGCTGCTGAGATAAAGGATTCTGTTGCCAGAGATGCTTTAGTAATACCCAGTAGCTCACGTTCAAAGGTCGCAGGCACTTTACCTTGGGCGATCAGTTCGCGGTTAGCGATCTTCACGCGTGACACTTCAGCTTGTTCCCCTTCGAGGAAGTCAGTGTCGCCGGCAGAAGTGATAAGACACTTACGCAGCATCTGACGGATGATCACTTCGATATGCTTATCGTTGATCTTCACGCCTTGCAAACGGTAAACGTCCTGTACTTCGTTCACAATGTAGTTTGCTACGTTGTGGATACCACGAAGACGCAGAATGTCGTGCGCAGCTTCTGGACCGTCAGCGATAACTTCACCACGTTCGACTTTTTCACCTTCGAACACGTTTAAGTTACGCCACTTAGGGATCATCTCTTCATAATGATCGCCGCCATCAGCAGGTGTAATCACCAAACGACGCTTACCTTTGGTCTCTTTACCAAACGAGATGGTACCAGAGATTTCCGCCAGAATAGCAGGCTCTTTTGGCTTACGCGCTTCGAACAAGTCAGCAACGCGTGGCAGACCACCGGTGATGTCGCGTGTTTTAGACGATTCCTGAGGAATACGAGCTAATGCGTCACCCACGTTGATTTGCGCGTTATCTTCTAAGTTAACGATCGCACTACCTGGTAAGAAGTATTGTGCTGGCACTTCAGTACCTGGGATCATCAAGTCAGCACCATTAGCGCCAAGCAGACGGATCATTGGGCGCATTTCTTTACCCGCAGTACCACGCTGACCAACGTCAAGGATCACGATTGATGACAGACCCGTTAGTTCGTCTGTTTGACGTGTCATAGTGACACCGTCAATCATGTCTACGAACTTGATACTACCCGCCACTTCAGAAATGATTGGGTGAGTATGTGGATCCCAGTTAGCGATAACATCGCCCGCTTCAACAGCCGCTTCTTCTAGTTTCTCGAGCACAGTACCGTATGGCACTTTATAACGCTCTTTCTCACGACCCAGCTCGTCAATAACAGCCAGTTCAGAAGAACGAGAAACGATAACCAGTTTGCCGTCACTGTTAGTAACATGCTTAGCATTATGCAGTTTCAATGAACCCGAGTTTTTCACTTGGACATTGTTTTCTGCAGACGCTCTAGATGCCGCACCACCGATGTGGAACGTACGCATCGTTAACTGTGTACCTGGTTCACCGATAGATTGTGCTGCCACAACACCGATGGCTTCACCGTGGTTAATAATATGACCACGAGCCAAGTCACGACCGTAACAAGCTGCACACACACCGAAATCGGTATCACAAGAAATAACAGAACGTACAATCACTTCGTCGATTGAATGCTCTTCTAACTTGTCACACCATGCTTCGTCGAGTAGCGTGTTACGTGGTGCTAATACGTCTTCAGTGCCTGGATAGAACACATCAATCGCAACCACACGACCCAGTACGCGTTCACGTAACGGCTCAACCACATCACCACCTTCAATCAGCGGTTTCATGGTTAGACCTTCGTGAGTACCACAATCGTCTTCGATAACCACTAAATCTTGTGCAACGTCTACAAGACGACGAGTCAGGTAACCCGAGTTCGCTGTCTTCAATGCCGTATCGGCTAGACCTTTACGCGCACCGTGAGTAGAAATAAAGTACTGGAGTACGTTTAGACCTTCACGGAAGTTAGCGGTAATTGGCGTTTCGATGATTGAGCCGTCTGGCTTAGCCATCAGACCACGCATACCCGCCAACTGACGGATCTGTGCGGCACTACCACGAGCGCCTGAGTCAGCCATCATATAGATGCTGTTAAACGAGGCTTGTTTCTCTTCAACACCATCACGGTTAATCACTGTCTCAGTTGACAGGTTTTCCATCATAGCTTTAGAAACTTTTTCGTTGGCACTTGCCCAGATATCGATAACTTTGTTGTAACGCTCACCAGCTGTGACTAGACCAGATTGGAACTGCTCTTGAATTTCAAGAACTTCCGCTTCTGCATCAGCAACTAAGGTGTATTTCTCGTCTGGAATAACCATGTCATCGATACCGACAGAGGCACCAGAGATGGTTGCAAAACGGAAACCGGTATACATCAATTGGTCAGCGAAGATAACAGTATCTTTCAGACCCAGTTGACGATAACAGGTGTTCAACAGTTTAGAGATCTGCTTTTTGCCCATGTTCTGGTTAACCAGATCAAATGACAAACCTGCTGGCAGAATAAGTGACAGCAGAGCACGACCCACAGTCGTATCAACGATACGGCGTTGTTCAGTGCGCTCACCATCGTCACCAATAATGGTTTCAGTGATACGAACTTTAACGCGGGCATGCAGTTCAGCAGCGCCAGTTGCGTAAGCTTTTTCAACTTCAGCAACAGACATAAATGCCATACCTTCACCACGGCCATTAATACGCTCACGGCTGGTGTAGTACAGACCCAATACCACGTCTTGAGACGGTGTGATAACAGGTTCGCCGTTGGCTGGTGACAGGATGTTGTTGGTAGACATCATCAGGGCACGGGCTTCAAGCTGCGCTTCCAGTGTTAACGGTACGTGTACCGCCATTTGGTCACCGTCGAAGTCGGCGTTGTATGCCGCACAAACGAGTGGGTGTAACTGGATCGCTTTACCTTCAATCAGTACAGGTTCGAACGCTTGGATACCCAGTCTGTGCAGTGTTGGTGCACGGTTGAGCATCACTGGATGTTCGCGGATCACTTCATCCAGAACGTCCCATACTTCTGCCACTTCACGCTCAACCATCTTCTTAGCCGCTTTGATGGTAGTCGCTAAGCCACGACCTTCTAGCTTGCCATAGATGAATGGCTTGAACAGTTCCAGTGCCATCTTCTTAGGAAGACCACATTGGTGCAGACGTAGAGTAGGACCTACGGTAATTACCGAACGACCAGAATAGTCAACGCGCTTACCCAATAAGTTCTGACGGAAACGACCTTGCTTACCTTTGATCATATCGGCCAAAGATTTCAGAGGACGCTTGTTAGAACCGGTAATAGCACGACCACGACGACCGTTATCTAATAGCGCATCAACAGACTCTTGTAACATACGCTTTTCGTTGCGTACGATAATGTCTGGCGCAGCTAAATCTAACAGACGCTTCAAACGGTTGTTACGGTTGATCACGCGGCGATACAGGTCGTTAAGATCTGAAGTCGCGAAGCGGCCGCCATCGAGCGGAACCAACGGACGTAAGTCAGGTGGTAACACAGGCAGTACTTTTAAGATCATCCACTCAGGCTTGTTGCCTGAAGTGTAGAATGCTTCCATCAACTTAAGACGTTTAGTCACTTTCTTGCGACGAGTCTCAGAATTGATTGAAGGCAATTCTTCACGCATTTGTTCGATTTCTTTCGCTAAATCGATAGCACGTAACAGTTCAAGCACTGCTTCGGCACCCATTTTAGCTTCGAACTCATCACCGTATTCTTCTAATGCATCCAGATAAGTTTCTTCTGTCAGCATTTGGCCACGTTCAAGGCTGGTCATGCCAGGCTCGATCACGACAAATGATTCAAAATACAGTACGCGTTCGATATCACGCAGCGTCATATCCAGCATTAAGCCAATACGTGACGGTAGCGATTTTAAGAACCAAATGTGCGCAACTGGGCTAGCCAGTTCGATGTGACCCATACGCTCACGACGTACTTTAGTTTGGGTTACTTCAACGCCACACTTTTCACAAATAACACCACGGTGCTTCAAACGTTTGTACTTACCGCACAAACATTCGTAATCTTTGACTGGGCCAAAGATACGCGCACAGAACAGACCTTCACGCTCAGGCTTGAAGGTACGGTAGTTGATGGTTTCTGGCTTCTTAACTTCACCAAAAGACCAAGAACGGATCAGATCAGGCGATGCCAGACCAATTTTGATGCCGTTAAATTCTTCAGTCTTGCTTTGCTGTTTCAGAAACTTTAATAAGTCTTTCACGTTTCTCTCCTGAAGGAGTTAAACCGGGTGCTCCGCTTGCACGGAGCACCATTCTGTTTGCCAAACGCGGCTAAAGGCCTGCGCTTATGCCTGATCCAACTCGATATTAATACCGAGTGAACGGATCTCCTTCAGTAACACGTTGAAGGACTCTGGCATGCCAGGTTGCATCTGATGGTTACCGTCGACGATGTTCTTATACATCTGAGTACGACCGTTAACGTCATCCGATTTAACAGTGAGCATTTCTTGAAGCGTATAAGCGGCACCGTATGCTTCTAGTGCCCACACTTCCATCTCACCGAAACGCTGACCACCGAACTGAGCTTTACCGCCCAGTGGTTGTTGAGTCACTAAGCTGTACGAACCGGTAGAACGGGCGTGCATCTTGTCATCAACTAAGTGGTTCAGTTTGAGCATGTACATGTAACCTACCGTTACTTGACGCTCAAATTCGTTACCGGTACGACCATCAAACAACTTCAACTGACCAGAGGTTGGCAAACCTGCCAGTTCAAGCATCTGCTTGATCTCTTTCTCTTTAGCACCGTCGAATGCAGGAGTTGCAATCGGGATACCGCCTTTCAGGTTAGTCGCAAGACGTAATACTTCATCATCAGTGAATGAATCGATATCGACGCGCTGCTGCACTTCGTCACCTAATTCATAAACTTGCTTGATGTAACCACGAACTTCAGCCAGCTCACGCTGTTCTTCAAGCATCGCAGTGATCTTGTTACCAATGCCTTTGGCAGCGGCGCCCATATGGACTTCAAGTACCTGACCAATGTTCATACGTGATGGAACACCTAGCGGGTTCAATACGATGTCTACTGGGTTACCTTGTTCGTCATATGGCATGTCTTCGATTGGGCAAATCTTAGAGATAACACCCTTGTTACCGTGACGACCCGCCATCTTGTCACCAGGTTGGATAGTACGCTTAACCGCTAAGTAAACCTTAACGATTTTGAGTACGCCTGGCGCCAAGTCATCACCTTGGGTGATCTTGCGACGTTTGATTTCAAACTTCTTATCGAAGTCAGCTTTGAGCTCTTCATGCTGTTCAGCTAATTGCTCAAGTTCAGTTTGTTTTGCTTCATCGTCAATGACTTGAACCAATACATCTTTACGTGGCAACGCAGCAATTTGCGCTTCAGTGAAACCAGCACCGATTAACAGGTTACGCGCACGGCTCAATACACCTTCTTCAAGGATCTTGAACTCTTCGCCTAAGTCTTTACGAGCTTGGGCAATGTGCATCTCTTCGATTTCAACTGCACGCTTGTCTTTTTCAACGCCGTCACGGGTAAATACCTGTACGTCGATGATAGTGCCCTTAACAGAGTTAGGAACACGCAGTGAACTGTCTTTAACGTCAGACGCTTTCTCACCGAAGATAGCACGGAGTAACTTCTCTTCTGGCGTTAGCTGTGTTTCGCCTTTTGGCGTCACTTTACCAACCAGAATATCGCCGCCCTTCACTTCTGCACCAATGTAAACGATACCTGACTCGTCGAGTTTCGACAGAGCAGATTCACCCACGTTTGGAATATCAGCCGTGATTTCTTCGCTACCCAGTTTGGTATCACGAGCAATACAAGACAGCTCCTGAATGTGGATAGTGGTGAAACGGTCTTCTTGCGCTACGCGCTCAGAAATTAAGATCGAGTCTTCGAAGTTGTAACCGTTCCAAGGCATGAATGCGATACGCATGTTCTGGCCAAGGGCTAAGTCACCTAAGTCAGTAGACGGACCGTCTGCTAACACGTCACCACGAACGACTGGCTCACCAACAGCACAACAAGGGCGTTGGTTGATACAAGTGTTTTGGTTAGAACGGGTGTATTTAGTCAGGTTATAAATGTCGATACCGGCTTCGCCTGGGCGCAGCTCATCTTCATTTACTTTAACAACGATGCG
The DNA here is from genome assembly GCF_025653925.1 of Shewanella sp. SM68. Taxonomy (NCBI): domain Bacteria; kingdom Pseudomonadati; phylum Pseudomonadota; class Gammaproteobacteria; order Alteromonadales; family Shewanellaceae; genus Shewanella; species Shewanella sp. SM68. The sequence continues at coordinate 6,815 of NZ_JAKKRU010000025.1, read as the reverse complement.
GCTCGCATCAACGTAGTCTACAAAACCACCACGTTTAGCAACAACCACAACACCAGAGTCAACAGCCAAAGTACGTTCAATACCAGTACCTACTAGCGGCTTTTCAGAGCGCAGTGTGGGTACGGCTTGACGTTGCATGTTCGCACCCATCAAGGCACGGTTAGCATCGTCGTGTTCTAAGAACGGGATCAGTGACGCAGCAACAGAAATAATCTGTTGTGGCGAAACATCCATATACTGGATGTCAGCAGCGCGCATAAAGGTCGATTCACCTTTATGACGACAAGCAATTTGCTCTTCTGCCATACGACCGCTAGCGTCAACTTCGATGTTCGCCTGTGCAATCACATAACGACCTTCTTCAATTGCTGACAAGTATTCCACTTCGTCAGTAATCACGCCGTCGATAACCTTGCGGTATGGCGTTTCTAGGAAGCCGTAAGAGTTAGTACGGGCAAAACTTGCTAATGAGTTGATTAGACCAATGTTTGGACCTTCAGGGGTCTCAATTGGACATAAACGACCATAATGCGTTGGATGTACGTCGCGGACTTCGAAGCCTGCACGTTCACGAGTCAAACCACCAGGGCCAAGAGCAGAAATACGACGCTTATGCGTTACTTCTGACAGCGGGTTGTTTTGGTCCATGAATTGTGACAGCTGAGAAGAACCGAAGAACTCTTTCACTGCAGCAGAAATTGGCTTAGCGTTGATCAAGTCTTGTGGCATCAGCTCATTCAGATCGCCTAAAGACAGACGTTCACGCACGGCGCGCTCAACACGGACTAAACCAACACGGAATTGGTTTTCAGCCATTTCACCGACGCTACGAATACGACGGTTACCTAAGTGATCGATGTCATCGACTTCGTCGAAACCGTTACGGATATGAATGATGTTCTTCATTACCGCGACGATGTCTTCTTTAGACAATACACCGCTACCTTCGTCATCAGGAATGCTGAGACGACGGTTGAACTTCATACGACCTACTTTAGACAGGTCATAACGCTCTTCACTGAAGAACAAGTTCTGGAATAGTGCTTCGGCAGCATCTTTGGTTGGTGGCTCGCCAGGACGCATCATACGATAGATCTCAACCAGCGCTTCTAAGCGGTTAGTGGTTGAATCGATACGCAGCGTATCTGAAATATAAGCACCATGATCTAGCTCGTTGATATACAACGTGCTGATATCTTTAATACCGGCCAATGATAGTTTAGCCAGATCTTCTAAGCTAATTTCACTGTTGGCAGAGACTAAAACTTCACCCGTGTCCGGATCGATATAATCTTGAGCAGCATATTTGCCCACGATATATTCAACTGGCACTTCAAGCTCAGTGGTATTGGTCTTTTCTAACTGACGAATATGACGCGCAGTAATACGACGTCCCGCTTCAACCAGTACAGAACCTTCAGCATCCTTGATGTCATAGCTGGCAGTTTCGCCACGCAGACGTTCAGGCACCAAAGACATGACCAGAGTATCTTTCTTGATCTTGAACTCAACGCGTTCGAAGAACAGATCGAGGATCTCTTGAGTAGAATATTCTAATGCACGTAACATGATGGTCGCAGGCAGTTTGCGGCGACGGTCAATACGCACAAATAGTGCATCTTTAGGATCGAATTCAAAGTCAAGCCATGAACCACGGTAAGGAATAATACGTGCGTTATACAGCACCTTACCTGATGAGTGGGTTTTACCACGGTCATGATCAAAGAACACGCCTGGAGAACGGTGTAATTGAGATACGATTACACGCTCAGTACCGTTGATAACAAAAGTACCGTTATCCGTCATCAATGGGATATCACCCATGTAGACTTCTTGTTCTTTAATATCTTTTACTGTGCCCGCCGCTGCTTCACGGTCATACAACACCATGCGTAATTTAACGCGTAGTGGAGCTGAATACGTAACACCACGGATCTGACACTCTTTCACATCAAAAACAGGCTCGCCAAGCTTATAGCTGACGTATTGCAGTTCTGAGTTACCAGAAAAGCTCTTGATGGGAAAAACGCTACGGAAGGCGGCTTCTAAACCGCGCTCACCGGTAGGATCTTGATCGGTGAACTTCTTAAAAGAGTCTAGCTGGATAGACAATAAATAAGGGATATCCAAAACTTTTGGACGCTTACCAAAGTCTTTGCGAATACGCTTCTTTTCAGAATAGGAGTAAACCATGGGTTTCCTCTGCTTACGAGATGTGACCAAGACTGAATAAATAACTTAAGTTATTAAAATTCAGCACGTTTGCCCATCACCGTTGATGGCAAGAACCTAACCAGTAATCTCTGCTAGGGACTGCAAAATTTGGCGACAAACGGTGAAAAAAAATCGCCAGCGCATATAGCGCAAAAAAGGCCGACGGTTAAAAAACCGCCAGCCTCCACCCAAGTGGCTTGGGTGAGCAAGCTAAATAATAGCTTACTTAATTTCTACAGAAGCACCAGCTTCAGTAAGTTCTTTCTTCAGAGCTTCAGCTTCTTCTTTAGAAACGCCTTCTTTAACTGCTACTGGAGCAGCTTCAGACATAGCTTTAGCTTCTTTCAGGCCTAAACCAGTTGCGCCACGGATGGCTTTAATAACTGCAACTTTGTTGTCGCCGTGAGCAGTCAGAACTACGTTGAATTCTGTTTGTTCTTCAACAACAACTGCTTCTGCACCGCCAGAAACAACAGCAGCAGCGGCAGAAACGCCGAACTTCTCTTCCATAGCTTCGATCAGTTCAACAACTTCCATTACAGACATAGCTGCAAAGGCTTCTAAGATTTGGTCTTTAGTGATAGACATAACAAATGTTTCCTATTGTTCTGAATTCAATTTTATTAAGCAGCCAGCTTGAAATTAAGCGGCTTCTTGTTTTTGATCGCGCAGGGCGGCCAGTGTACGAACGAACTTGCCAGCAGATGCTTCTTTCATAGTCATCATTAACTGAGCTAGTGCTTCTTCGTATGTTGGCAGTTTCGCCAAACGATCAATTTCAGCTGCAGGGATGAAATTCCCTTCAAAGGCTGCGCCTTTAACTTCGAAGTTAGCTTGTTCTTTAGCAAAGTCTTTTAACAGACGTGCTGCAGCACCTGGGTGCTCTAAAGAAAAAGCAATCAAAGTTGGGCCAGTGAACGTTTCTGCTAGGCACTCAAAAGCAGTACCTTCAACAGCACGACGAGCTAGCGTGTTACGTACTACACGTACATATACACCAGCTTCGCGAGCTTTTTTACGCAGACCGGTCATAGCACCTACAGTCACACCGCGAGAATCAGCGGCAACTGCAGATAGCGCACCTTTGGCAGCTTCGTTGACTTCAGCAACAATCGCTTTTTTGTCTTCGAGTCTTAATGCCATTGGCTTTACTCCTGGATTCTACCTAGGGTATTCCCTAGTATTTACCATACTAAATACTTATGTATTTAGTGACTTACGGTGCAGATTATCCAGTAAAAAATTTTAGCTGGGGCCTGACACCGTCTACGCAGGAAATTAAGTTATTTTTACAAAAACACCTGCGGTCTTGGACGGAAACCTGGGTTAAACTCCGCCTAAACGGAAGATAAAACAGGCTTCAACCCACAAAGTGCGCGCATTATAGACTAATGCACCCGCTTTGTAAAATTATAGAGTTGTTTCAAGCGTAGCTTGATCAACTGCAACACCTGCACCCATAGTGGTAGAGATGCTGATCTTTTTCACGAAAATGCCTTTAGCAACTGCAGGCTTAGCCTTTTTCAGTGCTGACACTAACGCTTCCAAGTTTTCTTTCAATTGAACTGGTGTGAAATCCACTTTACCGATAGTAGTGTGGATAATACCGTTCTTGTCGTTACGGTAACGAACTTGACCAGCCTTGGCATTCTTAACAGCTTCAGCAACGTTTGGCGTTACTGTACCTGTTTTAGGGTTAGGCATTAAACCACGTGGGCCTAAGATTTGACCTAACATACCAACAACGCGCATTGCATCTGGAGATGCGATAACCACGTCAAAGTTCATTTCACCGGCTTTGATTTTCTCAGCCAGATCATCCATACCAACTAGCTCAGCGCCAGCTGCTTTAGCAGCTTCAGCATTTGCACCTTGTGTAAATACTGCAACGCGAACGTCACGACCAGTACCGTGTGGCAACACTGTTGCACCACGAACGTTTTGGTCAGATTTACGTGGGTCGATACCCAGGTTAACTGCTACGTCTACACTTTCAACGAATTTTGCAGTTGCTAATTCTTTTAACAGAGCAACAGCTTCGTTGATATCGTAGCTTTTAGTACCGTCAACTTTCTCGCGAATTACGCGCATGCGTTTAGTTAGCTTTGCCATTATATTAATCCTCTACAACCAAACCCATTGAACGCGCAGTACCTTCGATTGAGCGAGTCATCGCTTCAATGTCAGCACCAGTCATATCGGCAGCTTTAAGTTCAGCAATTTCTTGAACTTTAGCGCGAGCGATAGTACCCACTTTCTGAGTGTTTGGACGTGGAGAACCTGATTTCAGGCCAGCAGCAGTCTTCAGTAAGTAAGACGCTGGAGAAGTCTTGGTTTCAAAAGTGAATGAACGGTCACTGTATACAGTGATCACGACTGGAATAGGCATGCCTTTTTCCATTTTTTCTGTACGGGCGTTAAACGCTTTACAGAATTCCATGATGTTCACACCTTTTTGACCCAAAGCTGGACCAACTGGTGGTGACGGGTTCGCAGAACCTGATTTTACTTGTAGCTTAATATAAGCATCAATCTTCTTTGCCATCTGACATTTCCTCAGTTTGGGTTCAAACGCGCATCAGCGACATGCTGACGTGCTCCCCCGAAAACAACGGGGACGAATTATATAGAAATTCGCCCCCGTTGCCAAACGGATTTTGTATTTTATTTAATCAGCCTTTTTCAACTTGACTGAAGTCAAGTTCAACAGGCGTAGAACGACCAAAGATCATTACTGATACTTTCACGCGGCTCTTGTCATAATCCACTTCTTCAACGGTGCCGTTAAAGTCAGCAAATGGACCATCACACACACGTACCACTTCACCAGGCTCAAATATGGTTCTATGAGTCGGTGACGCTGTCGTTTCTTGTAAGCGACGCAGAATTGCATCAGCTTCTTTATCTGAAATTGGGGCAGGACGATCAGACGTTCCGCCAATAAAGCCTAAAACACGCGGGATGCTTTTGACTAAATGCCAGCTGTCATCGTTCATTTCCATCTGGACTAACACATAGCCAGGGAAAAACTTACGTTCGCTCTTGCGACGCTGACCTGCACGCATTTCGATGACTTCTTCAGTCGGAACCAATACTTCACCGAAGTATGCTTCCATGCCATGCATTTTAATATATTCAATCAGTGACTTACAAACTCGGCCTTCATAGCCTGAGAATGCCTGCACTACATACCATCTTTTTTTAGCTTCTTTAGCTTCAGTCATTCGAGGTGCCTATACGCCAGTGATAAAATTGACAATTCGCATTAACACAGCATCCATACCCCAAAGGATAAGAGCTAAGATACCTGTTGCTGCAAGGACAATAAAAGTGGTGTTTAGCGCTTCTTGACGCGTCGGCCATACAACCTTGCGCACTTCGATATGCGCTTCACGGGCAAAAGCTAACGCTTTTTTACCTTTTACAGTCTGAAGCGCAATAAAACCAGCAATAGCGAATGCAACGATAACACTAAGCGCACGTATGACGGCACTGGCTTCGCTATACATTTGATTGCCAATAACAGCAGCGGCTAGCAATACAATCACTAAACCCCACTTCACGATATCCAGAGAATTGTTCTGGTTTTCAGTATTTGTTGTCATCGGTTTTTCCGTTACTCAATACGGCCTGAGCTTAGAGCACATTAATTGACGGGCATAATCCCACATCACTCTGCATTTCCGAACACCCTTAGAAACGCAAAATAGCATAAGCTCAGGGTCAAAAATCGGCCATTAAGCGATGATTTTAGCTACTACACCAGCACCAACTGTACGACCACCTTCACGGATTGCGAAGCGTAAACCTTCGTCCATCGCGATTGGGCAAATCAGAGTCACTACCATTTTGATGTTGTCGCCAGGCATTACCATCTCTACGCCTTCTGGCAGTTCGATAGTACCGGTTACGTCAGTTGTACGGAAGTAGAACTGTGGACGGTAGCCTTTGAAGAATGGAGTGTGACGTCCGCCTTCTTCTTTTGACAGAACATAAACTTCTGATTCAAAAGTRGTGTGTGGGTTGATTGAACCTGGTTTAGCCAATACTTGACCACGTTCTACGTCATCACGCTTAGTACCACGTAATAACACACCACAGTTCTCACCTGCACGACCTTCGTCAAGCAGTTTACGGAACATTTCTACACCAGTACACGTTGTTTTAGTCGTTGTGCGAACACCAACGATTTCAACTTCGTCACCCACTTTAACAATACCACGCTCAACACGACCAGTAACTACTGTACCACGGCCTGAAATTGAGAATACGTCTTCGATTGGCAGTAGGAACGGCTTATCGATATCACGTTGTGGTTCTGGAATGTAAGAATCCAGTGCYGCGGCTAATTCAAGGATCTTAGCTTCCCACTCTGGTTGACCTTCTAGGGCCTTCAGAGCTGAACCTTGGATTACTGGTAAATCATCACCTGGGAAATCGTATTCTGACAGAAGTTCACGCACTTCCATTTCAACCAATTCCAGTAACTCTTCGTCATCTACCATGTCACATTTGTTCATGAACACGATGATGAAAGGTACGCCAACCTGACGAGAAAGCAGGATGTGCTCACGAGTCTGTGGCATTGGACCGTCTGTAGA
>NZ_JAKKRU010000024.1:0-19897 GCF_025653925.1 Shewanella sp. SM68 | reverse complement strand
TCAGTATCATCGCCACCAACGCTTCACCATGTGAGACTTTGTAGGGCGGCGTTTTGGGTAGCACCGCATCAATCATGCGAGCAATGCCGAGTTCTTGGCAAAGTGCAGCGACCAAACCAAGGTGGTCGAGGTTACGGATAGAGATAGCGGGAGCGGCCATGATGAATTACCTGCAAAAGAGAGTAATAGATCAGAATGACCGATCGCCGTCAAGTTTTTTAAATCGAAAATTAGGTGCGGAATGACGGATATAAACACCCTTTATGAAATACTTGAGTTGTCGCAAGGTGGTAACAGTTTTGAATTTATTACCAGTGGCTTTCATCGGCATGAAAAGTTGGAGGATGTTTATGATAGAATAAATTATATTGTGTCTAGAAATAAGGATACGTGCAATATTAGATTAAGCTCGGATAGCCATCATGTAAAAAAAATAAAGTGGAAGGCTCACGGCTTCAGTATAGATTATTGGCAACGTAAGAAACCCACTGGGTTGAGTTTTTCATTTCGTTCTGTTGATAATCAACGGGATTTTACACGGAATTATCTCATACAGGATCTGGATAGCTGGGGGATTGATGCTAACATTCAGCCAGTTAGCGTGTTGGAAGATTTGCTTATTGTTGGTGGCTTTTCATTTGGTATTGATTATAAAAATTTAGTAAATCCGGCACCAAGTACACCTAGTGGTTATCTTGATATGCACGGTTATATTGCTGCAATTGAATTAAAAGTTAAAAAACCATTTACTTTTGGGAGTTTGAATAAGCTTCCTCAGAAAAATGGATTAGATGTCACAGTTAAACCAAACGGTGATGTGTTTTTTTATGGGATTGAAGTTGAAAAGTGTGGAAACCTGCACACAGACATCTTTGATTGGCCAAAATTGGAAAAATGTGTTAGGGAAAATCCGCTGTCTTATGCATTATATACTCAGCCGTTAACTGACTTGCTCGCCAGATTAGATAATGCACAACAAATTCGAACCATAATTGCTAAAGCAAATAACCCTTATTGGTTGGTGAAAGAGATTGCAAAGCACTCTGACTTATTAGAAAAATGGAAAGTAGCATGATTGATTCTCACTGTCATACTTTTTATTCAAAACATGCTGTTGGTACTGTTGATGAGCTTGTACAAGCATCAATTGCGGCGGGCGTTACTGTGTTGACGATAACCGATCACGCGCCTTTTCCAATAGATAAAGATAATAGGTTGGTAGAGTCAGAGCTCGAGCGTTACTTCGCCGATATTGATAAGGCACAAGAGAACTATAAAGGCGAGATAACTTTATTGCGAGGATTAGAATTAGATTTTATCCTCGGTTCCGAAGTCTATACAAGTAGACTATTGCAAAATTATCCGTTGGATTTTGTACTTGGTTCCATCCACTACGTTACGGCCAAAGATGATTCCATGATTAAAGTTTGGGATCTTCCACGACTGAAAAATACAGATTTCTTAGATAGATATTTTGCAAGTATAGAATCATTGATTGAATGTGGTTTATTCGATGCAGTTGGTCACGTGGATTGTCTCCTGCGTGGAATATCCGAGGATGAATTTTTATTCAGAGCTGAACGTCTATTGCCGGCCATTGTTAGAAGCGGAATTGCATATGAACTAAATTCATCCGGATTACGAAAATCAATATTTAATTCTGAAAGTGATAAAGAACTTATGGGGGTATGGTCTTATCCTTCACGGATATTTGTGACAAAATTGCTTGCGCTTGATGTACCTTTTACAGTGGGCTCTGATGCGCACACTCCTGCAGATGCTGGAGCTGGAATTACAGAATTAATTGAGGCTTTGAAACCGACAGGTTTACATGAAATCAGTTATTTTGTGCAGCGACAAAGAATTGATGTTGCGCTTGATAAACTACAATTAGCAGTTAATTCTGGACTGGTTAAAGAAGGATTTTTGTGAATACGTCTTTTAATAGAAACTGGAAAGAGCTTCTTGACGAGGTTGTTCCTATTCAATTGTCCGCATTTCATGCGGCGAAAAAAAATATCCATCCAGAACAGGTAAAAGCTGGTTTTCGTGCATTTGCAGCTAATTTGCTGAAGCGCGATCTTATATCCATGGCAGATTATGTTGCAGTTTTTGGGGGACATGCATTGAACCATCTTACGCCGATGGGACCAGAGAAATTTTACAGTATGAGTACATGCAATGATGCACAGCCCTTGACTGAAGTTTATAGCCGCGCGAAGTATGGTGGAGTTAGCGATATACGTTTCTTGGCGAAAGGTATAACTGAATACCTATGTGCTGAACTGGATGATGAATGTTCTTCTTGGTCAAGTTTGTTCCGACAAGCCAAAATGAGCGGTGAACATGTTGTTTTGATGACAACCGGATGGCGTAATGTTCCCTCCGCCTCAAATGTGCTTTATGAGATTGTGGTGGAGGATGTGAATATGAAGTTGGCTCATATGGGATTTCCCACAATAATCAATGTCAAATTGCCTCGTATAGCCCCGCCCTGCGAAAATTACGCCACTCTAAGCCTTGAGGAACGAAATCTAGTAAACTTGAGTCAAGATCATGTAATACCAGCGAAAAATTTCTATCGTTTTAGTGGCGTGCACGTCATTTTTGGGGATGATGTTTTGGTTACTGGTGCAACAGCTGACAAAGTGATGTACGAGTCACTTCTAAATGGCGCGAAATCGTTTCGCGCCATTTATTCCGTGGCGATCGATCCTAGAGTTGCATTAAACGATGCTTCAGTTGAAGAACGTTTAAATTCGACGTTAATCAAACAGAATCTGGATAGTAATCTTGCAATACTGCTATCTGAGCCAGGTTACCAACCTATCTTGCGTACGCTGCGGCTGATTTTCGAAAATATTAATAGAGATAGTCTTTCAGATTTTTTGCCTCAAGTGCCTTTGGCAACTTGGGTAAAGCTATATAAATCAGCACTTAACAATGAATTTTTAAGTCAGGCAGAATGTGTCCAATCGCTGGTTATGCTGCGTGATTATCTTACAAAGAATAGAGTGTTGAATGATTGTGGTATGGTAATGGAACGTAGATGATAAAATGTGAATAATAATCAATGTTTACTCAGTTTATGATTCTTTTTAAATAATGTTTTACGTAGAGAGGGTGTTAGGTGAAATTGTCAATTAAAGTGTCGATTTTCTTAAGGTATTTCTCTAGAACGTTATGCAAAATACTGTTTGATAGAAATCTAGGTAAAATTGTTTGCAGAGATATTAAACATATACTTTTAATAAATTGGCGCGGAATGATTGGGGACGCAACAATTTCATCTAGTTTCATATCTGCAATAAAGGCTGAAACAGATATAAAGATACATGTAATAACATCAGCTAGTTTGGCGGATTTATATATTAAAGATTATAGGGTTGATTCTGTTTATATAATAAAGAATAATTTTCGTTTTTTTGATTTATACAGAGCGGCTAAGTCACTTAGTTTTTGTGATACCATAATACCTTTGATTGGCAAAATGCAGTGGAGAGATATATTTTTCGCAGGAATAATAAGGCCATCAAATTTTTTATCTATTGATGACTCGTTAAAGATGTCGAATCTAAACGGTGGTGAAAAAATTTCTCAGCTATCAATAGATGAGCTTTTTCGACTTTTTGCTAAAAAAATTAATAAAAACATTAGGAATGATTATTCATACATAATTCCAAGTTCAACTAGAAAAGTTTTAGATACTGACTATATTCTATTTAATCCATTTGCAAGTAGAGCTGATAAGTCTTTATCTGTTTTTAGATCTGTTTCTCTACTGAATTTCTTAGCGGGATTTATGCCAGATAAAAAAATTTATCTATTATATTCTCCAGTGACATATTCATTGGCTAAAGACATAGTAAATCTAGCTTCTAATAAAAATATTAATTTGTCTCAAAACATTTCAGATATCAGTGATGCTGTGTCTTACATAAAAAATGCGGAGTATATAATTAGTGTTGATACATCTATAGTTCATTTGGCATATGGCTTGAAAAAAAAGACTGTCGCAATATATCCGAGAATGAACCAATTTAATCCCTGGATGCCACCAAAAAGTTCAAATATTGAATTTGTCTTTAGCAATGCTGAAATTGTTAATGGATTGAAAAATATGAATGAATTTTTGGATGTTGAAATAGGCTATGCCATAAAAAGATTGAATAACGGCTCAGTTTTGGGTGATCAAAAATCTATATTTCTCTACTATGATAAAGAATTTGATGAAATTCCTTTTTTACAAAGATGGAATATAGTCAACTTGATTAGAAGAACAAAAGGTGGAAAATATAGAGTTATACTTACAAATCTAGTCGTGGATTCAGAGTTTTATATTCAAAACTATATTGATCTTCCTATGTATTTTAATGAAATAAAAAATAAAACGTCTAATGTTTCATCTGTAAATGGAAATCAAAGTGATATTATAAGGCTCCGTCTGTTAGAGCGTTATGGTGGTGCTTACTTTGATACTAGTACGATATTTTTGAAAAAATGCCTTAGTGAAATAGAGCTGTATAATAATCTTTTGCTATCTCCTAATGCAACCGTTGCTGGTTATTCAAATGTTACATTTATTAGAAAAAGTGAACATGGTCAGTATTTTTTTGAGGACGGGATAGATGGCATTGAACTGGGAATGCTTTATGCAAAAAAGGATTCTTTATTTTTGAAATATTTCAATATTGAGATAGATAGATATTGGAATTGGAAGTCTTCAGCAAAATCTTATAGAGATTATCCATGCTTTTTACGTGCAAACCTTCAAGAAGTTAGCTTTTTGAATGAATATCACATTCATTATTCTATATTTCATTTAATACTTACAACAAATCCGGGTCTGCATAAGCATATTGTTACTCAAAGTATTCATATGAAGAATAAAGAGAACTCAGTTAAAAATGGACCAAATACATTAACAGACGCTTTCTGTAGGGGGCTCAGCGGTTATGAATCTGGTAAGCCAGTAAAACTCTTAGAATGTTTTAAAGGCGGTTTGGTAGAGAAGTTCGATGGGACTCTTACAACACTAGCAGAAAGAGCTGAGATCATCGAAGATATGGAATTAATCTCCATTCCTGGTTATATGAGAAAGAGTCTTGAAGCTGAGTTTACAGAAGAACAAGATTACTCTGATGAGCAATCGTTATATTCATATATTTCAGCATAGTCATCCTAACTAGCTGTTCCAAATTGTAGGCTATTCAAAATTCTGTGTCATGCTAAAAATCAAAGACCTATGTACTCATACTGCCGCTCTCAAAATAGATCGACAGCTGGGACAATTTCAAATGGTGCTGTTGATTGATTGTTGGCTAAAACAGATTCATGAATTTAACACTCTAATTTGTATTGGATTCATCTTCGACATACATCAATAGTTCCCCTGGCTCACATTCAAAATACTTGCATAAGGCATTGATGGTATCAGTGTTAGTCACATTGCCTGGCACGTTGGCTATACGCGTTAATGTGGCACGGCTAATACCTGTCTTTTCACTCACTTCAGACAAGGTGATACGGCGCTTTTCCTTGAACGCTTTTTCATCAAGCTGCTTGATGAGAAGGATCCTGATCATGTTCTATCCATAAGTCTTATTTGTCATCCATCATATCAAACGACTCATATATGACGCAAATAAAGCTTGACTTTAATCTTTTGTGGGTTATTTTAATCTAGAAAGATTCAAATGAATCATTTGTGAGTCAAGTTTAAATGTGCAAGGTGACAGGTATGAATACTTATCTTACTACTGAAGAGTTATCCATAAGGATTAAGTACGACGTTCGTACTATCCGCCAATGTTTAAAGGATGCGGTGCTGTTTGAGGGGATCCATTACATCCGCCCCTTTGGCGGGCGAAAAATTCTCTACATTTGGGAACGAGTTGAGGAGTCTATGTTGCTTGGAGCCTCTGCCCATGATCTGATAAATCAGCTGAACTAGGGGGTTGCCATGGGAACTGTAAATAGCCGAGATGGCAAACTTTATCTAGATTTTCGCTATAAGGGTGTACGTTGCCGAGAGCAGACCAGTCTTGCCGATACTCCGGCGAATCGACAAAAATTAAATAAACTGTTGTTAATGCTGGAACAGCAAATGAAAGCTGGTTCATTTGATTATCGGCATCATTTTCCTAATAGCCCTAAAGTCGAACACTTTGCTCAGTTAGCTAAACTCAGTCAATTCCATGCTGCTGGTGGGCGCATGTTGTTTAGTGCCTTTGCTAATCTTTGGCTGGACGAGAAGCGGGTAGAATGGCGCGCTAGTCAAATTGAGACGGTTGAGGGGATCTTAAGATGTCACCTCATACCCGCGATGGGGACTAAGATGATAGCCACTATCTGTAAGCAGGATATTCTGGGTTTGCGTCTAAGTCTTTGTGAGGTCGATGCACTCACAAATCGTTCGCTGTCAGCTTCAAGAATCAATCACATCATGACTTATTTACGATTAATCCTAAATGAGGCTGCTGAGCGCTTTGGTTTTCAGACTCCTTGGCGAAATATCAAAGCGTTACCTATGCCGCGAACGGATATTCAACCATTTTCTTTGGTAGAGGTATATCGGATTATCGAGGGTGTAAGGGATGATTTTCGCCCTTACTACACCGTTCGATTTTTTACAGGTATGCGCACAGGGGAAATCGATGGTCTGACGTGGGAAAATATTGATTTTACGAACAGATTGATCCACATCCGCCAGTCATTAGTTCGTGGGAGCCTTGGCCTAACTAAAACGTCAAGTTCAGACCGTGCGATTGCAATGAATCAGCCTGTATATGAAGCACTTCAGGCCCAAAGTAAGCTAACCAAAATTCGGAGCAAATTCGTTTTTTGTAACCGCCGTGGAGACGCACTGAGCCATCAGAATGTGACCAAACGTGTTTGGTATCCACTGCTGGAAAGTCTGGCACTCGAAAAGCGAAATCCTTACCAGACCAGACACACTGCAGCAACCCTGTGGCTTGCAGCAGGAGAGAGTCCAGAATGGATTGCTCGGCAGTTAGGACATGCCAATACGGGGATGTTATTTAGAGTGTATTCTCGCTATGTACCTAATTTATTAGGGCAAGATGGCGCAGCGTTTGAACGGTTGATTGGCAATGGTCCAAAAGGGGAGTCGTCAAAATGAATATTAAATCCCGAACAAATAATGCTGATGACTTGGCCTGGGTACATCTGATAGAGCGGATAAAACAGGTAGAGTTGTGGCAATTTAGCTGCTTAAGACAGTCTTATGCACTAGAGCTATCCCCAAATATTATGGAAGGTGTAAACCCTGAGGGGCAGCTAGTGATGGTTCAGTGGAGCCCTAGCAATGATTTGCAGCGGGTAAAAATAACCTTGAATATCCATGAGGTTACCGATAAAGCTGCTGTGCATCATCATTTTAAACTTGTCCCCGCAGGTTGTGAGTCAATCATTATCGATATTTGGGGGATTTTGGGACTTATCCATGATGAGGCATTAAGACGCTTTTACTTAGCGGTATTACTCAACAATGAGCTGATGGGACAGTTTTTTAACGCCAGAGCGAGCCGAAGTCATCATCATAATCATGCTTGTGGATTACTGGAACATAGCCATGAGGTGGCTGTTACGGCAGCAATGCTTTGCTGGCGATACAATGTTGGGCCTTTAAGTGTATGCGTCGCTTTTATTGGAGGCCTTTTACACGACATCGGTAAAATTCACCTTTTTTATAATGCAGATACTCGGGATGGCATTGCAGGTTCACACGAGTCATACAATTTTATGGTGTTGGCTGAGCCATTAGAGTTGTTGTATCGAAATTCCCCCAAGATTTTTGAGGCGCTGAGTAGTTGCTTATCGGTCAAGATCGGGCGCCGCTCTGAGGCATATATTCCGGCCTCTATGGTGAGACTATGCGACAATCTCTCCATGGAAGTATGCCATTGGCGCACCGCTTTTGCAGATGTGCCTCCACATCATTGGTACGCTCATTCTGCTATGAACGATCAATGGTATAAGCGGCTCGGATGACGCTTGGTGACATTAACTCTGTTCCCATTGCTTTATTTGCTCCGCTTTGAACAGGATAATCGCCAGCTGGTGGAATAAGGTTTTCAGTGCCGGGGAGGAATATTGGCTTATTGCTTCGTCGCCGCGTGTTTTTATGTGCCGTAAAAATAATGCTCCAGATCCTTCTGGATATTCATTTATTTTCTGTAACGTGTAGCAGGTTATCTGAAGGTTGCGGTGGCATTTCCACTGATTATAGGGTTTTCCATATTGATAATGCAGTATAAGGTGCCAGCGCTTCCAAGTAAAAAGCTTGCTTACCACTGCCATAAATCGCTGAAACTCTGTTGTTTTGTTAAAGAAAATCGACGGGTTACTGCTGGTTGTATGCGTTAAGTAATACTTAATAGCCCATTGTAATTCGACGTTTCCTTTTTGACTCGACTTGAGTTCGCGACATACTTGTAGGGCTGAATAAATATCCTTTCGAACAGAAATATCAATGGGGTCTGCGGGTAGCAGCGCATTACAACGTCTGTTTGAAAATAATCGGCCAATACCTCGTGGTGTTTTTAACATCCGAAGTGCAGTTGCAGCATCTATCCAGCGTCTGACGCGTTCAGGAGTGAGGCGATACTGAAAGGCAACGTCTTGATAGTCATGACCAAGCTCAATACTCCTGAGTACCGCCAAGGCTTGATTGTAGTGACTGCTTTTTACAACCTCATTTTTCTGGCGGATTGTACTTTGGCGAATGCCGCTCACCGGGCCCATAAAAGGGACTAGCCGCTTTCTAAAAAATGGCAGCAAACGCACAGGGGTGATGTTTCCTGATTTTTGCATCACTTTATAACGGTGTGGGCGTACTCCAAGTACAATATTTGCGGTGTCTTCAGGTATTTCTTGAGCGTTTATTGTCAAATGGCTGCCTAGCAGTAAATCGGTAAAATGTAGATAGCTTCTGAATGTGGTGTCTGGACTGCTATGGCCAGCAAACACTGCCAGCGCAGAATATCTGTCTCGTAACCGGTTTTCACCAAATATCAGTTTAGATATTATCCTTTTTTGTGACGGTGGGTATGGCAACATCGTCTTGATAACTTCAGGTAATGTGATTAAGTCATCATGGGCAAGGAGTTGAAGTCTGGACAATGCTGTATGGCGAAGATGATATAGACGATAGTAAATTCCGCCGGTTAACTGAGACAATATCTCTTTCACCATCAGGGATATTTGACCAGTATTGACAACGTGAAAGGGATTAGCCTCTTCGTGAAAGAGCAATTCGTTATAACGTTCATGGCAAGCCATAAGGCGATCCCTAAGATAGCTTTCCATTAAACTTTTTTCGTTGTCGGTCAACAAAGGAAATAAAGGCACTTTTCGAAGCGCTGAGTCGGTTTTGTTATGCCCGTGGCGGCTTTCACGAATAAATAGCCAGCCGATAGAGGAAGGCTCAATGTCTTTTAGACGCAGTTTGGCGACTTCACCGGGTCTGAGACCTGTACGATAGGCAATGAGCAAATAGCATTTTAACATCCGTTGGGCTGCATGGTCTAAATCGTCTATGTAATCGATTTGGCGAAGCAGGGCCGAAAACAGTGGCTCATCAACAATGGCTGCACTTACATGGGGAGTAATATTGCTACCTTCGCTGAGTGGCTGATTAAGAGGAGGGAGATCAAATCTCTGTTGTGCGAATAAATGTAGGTTCTCAAACCGACGAGCTTTATAGTGCAGTTCATGTTGACTATCAGTACGATTCATAATTTCTTGATAAATATCGATAAAGTCTTCACTGCTCAGGCTGTATAAGTCAATGTCTGCGGTCGCAGCCAACCAGTGGCCTCCAATTGCTCCAAAGTACCTATTCGCTGTTGATACTTCATTTTTCTCAGTAGTCAGGTGGTGAATGAGCCATTGAAGCAGGATCTCTTCGTTAGGGCAGAGGCTTGCTTGTGTTAGTTCTTGTAAATGAAGAACAACTTGGCGCTTTCCTTGGGGATTGGCGTTATTCTGCTTAAATATTTCTCTTATTTGGTTAAGCAGGTATCGGTTACCTAGCTTAAAACGGTGTGATGGCGATGTTACTGAAGAGTCTGTTTGTATTGAATTATACCATTTCTTGAATTGAGCAAAGCTTCTTACGTTGCAAGGTCCCGTTGCACCTTTAAATAATCTGAACCAGTAGGCATTGGGTAGGGATGCGCTTTTTTGACGTCCCAACGAATACTCTACCAACACTTGTGGTAACTCGACATTAGGCTGAGCCTCTGCAAAACAAATCCCACCTTGTTGAAACTGTTTTTTTGGAAGAATGAGTTTAAGTTCTGACTTAATTATCTCTAAACATTGTTTGACTGATTTTGGGGGGCGCCAACTTCTTGTTCGGCTGTTTAGAAATGGCTTTATTAGCCCGAGACTTATTGGATCGGGGAAAAAATGAACCTCGACCTGAGCTTTATTAGGTTCAAAATCGTCGTGAACGGTGTAAAGATTACTGGCAAAGCTCTGCCCTGGACTTGGTCTCAACGTTAGCCAGCAAAGGTCTTTATTGCCACTTAATGGTTTATCGCTATTTAATGCCTTCGCCAGCGCGGGCCATAGCCTAGGTCGATTCAGGCCACTATAGCAAATGCAACTCATCAGCAATCTGGCAAAGCATTGTTGGGGATCGGATGTTTTATCAAGCTTGTCTAGCAAACCGTCAATTTTTGATGCGAAAGCAGAAGTATTGTGTTGCCAGGTCAAATTTCTAAGCGGTCGAACTCTACGAAGCGTGAGATAGTCTGAGGGAGGATTGATCTGCCAAAGCCCTTGTCGGTTACCCGTTTCTAGTTGCCTGCAGATAAAAGCATATCCTCGGCGGTAGGCTGTTTCCGATTTGAGAACCTTTCGCAGATCTGAGTCAACCTGTGGCCAAACTGCCGAAAATCGGTCGTATTTCGGTGGTGTTTCAAACAGTTCAGGTAGATGATGTTCAAGTACGGCCAGAGCTTGTTTTATTATCGTTATATGACTTTTTTGCCGAGCAGCAGTTCTGGACTGATGCCCCAATAACCGTACTAGGGATTTCTGTTCATGTGGAAGGATCAGCGGGTTTTCCATGCGTCAACCACCGTAATTTCATGAGTGTTCAGTAGCGTTTCGATATGCTGAGCAATACGGTTGAGGTATTGAGTTGATAGCATGCTATGACGACCCATTGATTCTTCTCCAATATCTTCGTGTCCCATCCAACCATCTATTTCTGCCGGAGCAACACCGAGACGCTTTAATTCGCTGCGCATGTGATGCCTCCCCCAGTTGCCAGGCCAGGGTAACTGGTCTCCAAGAAATGCTTTTACTCTGGCAGGCGTGAGTTCTTGCGTAATTTGGGGGATGTTGTCCTGTTCTTGATGTTTTATAAAAAATAGAAGATTTCCGCTGCCGGTCATTGCCTCGTCTGCACGTTTGAAAATATCTTTTGCGATGAGTTGACTGCGTTTTTTCAACTCTTGAAGATGTTGTAGATAATGTTCAAGTTGCTTCACTGCAGTCTGTGGAAGTATCAGCGTTCTAGCAGATATCCCATGTCGGTTTTCTTTATCGCTAATCCACCAGGTATTGTTATGGCTGTTGAAATCGGTACGCTGTCCCATTGGTGCATTAACATCGCGGTGACCGGTTGCAAACGTCAAAAGCGCCCATACGTAGCAGACATAGTGATTATGTAGTGTCGTGAGTTCTTCCAATGATTGCTTTCGCGGGCGAGGAATTTGACTCCTCAAAACGCGAAAAAAATTGTGTAAAGTCCGTGGAGGGAGATGTAATGCACTTCCCAGTTGCTTTTTGATGGGCTTTACTTCGGGGAGTTGCGAAGCGATTTCAGCTATCTCGAAGATTGAACTCACGTATCTGTGGTGGTTTTCAATCAGTTTATCTGCATCGAAATTTGAATAGCTCAGTGCAGGCTGGTTTCGGGGGGCTCGCCCTTTTATGAGTCCGACTTCGGCACGATCTAGTCCATTATTGATATACCAGTGTTCAAGAAAACGGGTGATTCTTCCGAGACTTAAACGACATCGGTGTTGCTTGTTGATGTCACTAATGACTGACTTCAACTCTGCCGTGTCCACGTTTTGAGTAAGCTTATCTTGTAAAAATTGAGGGAGCGGCAGCACTAAATGGTTTGTTATATTGTTCAAACATTTTTCTAGTCTTACATCTTGTTTGCTTGCTGGTACTGTGTGGGTTAGAGATATGCAAGGGCGATTTTTGTAATGTGTGAGACAAAATGTATTTGAAGATTGTCCTAGTGAAATAGGATCTCGACCGCATAGGAGGCACAGCAGTAGGGTTGAGCAGCTATCTGGGTTTACTCCAGTTTTAATTCCATTGGTCGTAAAACGAATGAGTTGACATATATCCCATTCGGTCAGTTGATTGTAACTGCAATTTAAGGATAACTGCATAATGCCGAGTTTTTCAGTCAGACACTTATGCTGTATAGCCCGTACCGCTCTTGAGGATGGGGGAGGGGGTGTTTTTAGTTTATTCGTTAAGGGTTTATCTTCAATACGAAATGTTCGACCAGCTGTTACCGATATAGCCTCATCTCGTTCTTGAGCCGTCGTCGGTTTTGTGAATGCGACACATAGTTCTTTAACCTCAAGGCCTGCGTCTTCAAATGCATCAACCGGATTAAGTTCGATGAAGGTGTCAGGGTCTGAAATAGGAGGTATTCTAATT
The DNA here is from genome assembly GCF_025653925.1 of Shewanella sp. SM68. Lineage (NCBI taxonomy): Bacteria > Pseudomonadati > Pseudomonadota > Gammaproteobacteria > Alteromonadales > Shewanellaceae > Shewanella > Shewanella sp. SM68. The sequence goes on along the minus strand of NZ_JAKKRU010000024.1, from coordinate 7,174 downwards.
CTTCGTCGTCGTCTTTTGCTCCCTGATACAGCTTCTCTAAGCACTAACTCCAAGTAGCCAAGGCCGTACTCTTGCGGGGCAGGATATTTTTCCTTTCGTAGTTCTTTAAGTTTTGACACCAGTCGTTCAACTGATGATGCGTCATCCAATTCTGGCAGTATATCTAATAGTTTTCGATGCTTGGGGTCCATCGCTACCAGACGTAGCTCTCGTAATGCATTTTCATTTCCTGAGGTTGCGAGTTGCTGGTCATGGGTATAGCGTATGAAACAACAGATAAGAACAATCGATTGGTATGCTGTGTATTTCGTTCTCCATTGTAGTGTGGCATTTGGGGGTAACACTGCACAAATGGTGGCAGCAAATGGGTATGATGTAAGATGCTTATTTTTCTTTAAAATTCCAAATATTTCAGTGTTACTGACAGAGCCTGAAGGCATTTTTGTTATCAGAATTTTTACTAGCCTATCTATTAGTTCGAATTGCTCCCAATAGCCTGCTGGAAATGCTTGAATACTATAGGCTAGTTGCATTAACAGCGTTTGCTTGAGCTCTGGATTTAAATGCTCTGGCGCAAAATATTTGCTTAAAAATTCCTTTAATTTTTTGCTGGTGTTGCGTACAGGAGGAGTCATTATTTGGGCTCCCATGGCATTGCTAATTCGGCGAGAATATCGACAGAATCAGATATTGGGCATTTAGGAAACTGGCGCTGGCGCTGCTGAACCAGAGTGCCTCTCGAGATAGATAACAAATCACAAAATAGCTGGTCAGGTAGTGTATCCTTCCCAAAGAGTTCTCGTGAAAACTGCTCTGGTAGGCCTTGACGCCAGTCATCAATAAAGGCGGCAACATATTTAGAATTGATGGATAGACAGAGCACTTGCAATAGTGATAACCATGCTTTTTTCTCGACGCTTTCAGGCGTCAATTGAGCTTGAGTATTTGTTTCTAAAACCAGAAGAGTACCTTCTGGTGGGCGACCATTTTCCCAAAAAAGTGCTGCCCAGATAGGACTATAAAACTGAAATGTTCTGGTATGGTGTTTTGTCTTATTGATGCTGGCTTTCGAATCTATGTACTCCAAACAATATATTGTTTGGGAAGCAAATTCAGACCTGATAATTGCAGGTAAGGCATGTAGATTACATAACCCAGGTAATGATTGCATTACATCGAAAGCTTTTCTCGCTGCTGGATGTAAGTTCACCTGATGCTTCTTTTGGAGCTTTAAAATTATTTGGGTCATCAGAATTCCATTTCCTGTGATTGCGTCCTTCCTTTAATATAGGGCTCACTTTTTCATCTCCCAAGTGTGATCAAAAGTTGATCGGTAAAAAGATCGATTTATGTGATCGTGATCTGATTTGTTTCCTTAATCGAATTTATAAACAAGCCACTGAAATTTTTGAATATTGAACTTCGAAATGTTTTTCAGCATTCCTTGTCCTGCAAGCTGGTTTAAATCCTTAATCGTGGCGTGCGTTGTATGCTGTTTCCGTATACGCGAGCGTTGCTGATTGACTAACTTTTGCCCCAAACCTTCTTACGACGGCTTGACCATATATTTCTGCTAAGCGTCATTTGACTTAATTTTCATAATGCCAATAAAGTAATGGTTGGTAGAATACTTGACTGTCAATCATCAAGATACCTAGGATAAGTTATCGAGATAATACGCGTAAAAAGAAAGCGCAAAAAGAGAAAGTTAAATGCTGAAGAAAAGGTGAGTGAAGCAGGAAAGCAACTGCATAAACAGTTTCCTATGTGACAAGTTCAGTCACATGTGAAGCCCAACATTTTATGAGCCAAGGTTTGTGCCGCTCAAGAAAGCTTGTTTTTCTACCAAATGAGTGAAAGATCATTGTTAATGTGGTTAATTTGTATAATCATTAGCGACACGAAAAACTAATCGATAGGTTATCGGTTTATTGAGATATATATGAATCAACAAGAGCTATTAACAAGAATTAACGCACTGTTGGGACGATTTGCGTATGAGGTTAGGGTTTCAAATGCAACAGGGTTGTATGACATTAATATTCTTGCTGAAGACTTTTTAGTACCTATTTTATCTGTAGTTTTGGACTGCCCTGAGTTAAAAAATCAAAATCGCGTTCAAATGAATTTTCCAGCAGTAGACTTAGGTTGTGATAAAAGTCGAATATCAATTCAAGTAACTTCAGACCCGTCCGCTCCCAAAATATATAAAACGATAAAAAAATTTCGAGAGCATGAACTACATAGTTTGTTTGATACCCTTTATATCTATGTAATATCGGAAAGACAGAAAACATATAGGTCTTCAACCCTTGAGACTGAGATTAAAAAATGTCATGTTAAGTTTAACACTCAAGATAATATTCTAGACTATAGGAGCTTGGCCGAAAGGTTAAGCGGTCTAAGCAGTGAAAAACTAGATATTATTCGAACTCACTTAGAGTCCGAGTTTGATAAAGTTGATTCAAATTTAAAATTTAGAAAAAATTTAACCGAATTTATAAGTGTAAGCCAAAAGAAAATTGAAGATGAAAAGAAAACTAAGAAGTATATCCCATCTGTATTTGTAGAAACCTCTGAAATAAAAGATTCTGTTCGATTTTTTTCAAACCCTAAGTTTTTTTATAGAAAGATTGATTATGATTTACAACGTATTAATCTCGACAACTGCAATTACTTACTTGGGTTAGCAAAAGTTGAACCACTAAACATTGAAGTCAAAGATTTGATATCACTTCCAGAGCCAAGTAATCTTGAAGAATTAAATTCTCGACTATTACAACAAAAAGAGGTTATTAGTAGGTTTAAGAAGCTTATTTCACCTCTTTCTTGGCGAAGCGAAGATAATGAAAAGTTTAGCCCTCAAGCTGACTTGAAAGATTACTGGAGAGTTTTTAAATATAACGTTGAATCAAGTGCAACTGGTATTTATCATCAGTTAAATGAAGTTCTGGATAAAATTGAAATATCAACTTCTAAGATATTCTTGATTACCGGAATGGCAGGTCAAGGGAAGACTAATTTTGTATGTGATTTAGTAGAGAATCAACTTCAACGATTTGAGGTTCCAACTATATTCATACCTGCGAGACTCTTAAATCATTACTCTGCTCCAAATAGGATTTTATCATATATAACTAATAACCGTTTTTGTCCAAGTTTGTCGAGTTTGCATGAATTATTTGAATTGCTAAATAATGTTGCATCAGAGTCTGGTAAACCATTTATTATAGCGTTGGATGGGATAAACGAAGTTGGAGATCTGCAAGGGTTTGTTGATGAACTAAAGATATTCCTTGAAGCATTATGTCAGTATGACCATATTAAAATTATTGTTACATGTAGAAACGAGTTTTTCGACCACAAGTTTTCTGGAGTCTTTGAGCCTCAATTTTCAGACCACCTATATCGGGTTCAGGATCTTAGAAATGAAATGTCAGACAATAATAAATCAAAACTTCTAACTGAATACTTTGAATACTTTAATATTAATCTCAGGCTTTCTGAAGTTTCAAAAAATTTTTTGATGAATGATCTGATTCTGCTGAGGCTGTTTTGTGAAATATATGAAGGGCAAGATATAGGATATATCCCTGATATATATAAAGGAGAATTGTTTGAACATTACTTGATAATTAAAATAGATCAGTTCCCACTAGAGCAAAAATCAATTGCTATCGGCTCCCTGAGAAAAATTTGTCACCAGATGCTTAAGAATGAAGATTTTTCATTGGTGTCAAACGCTGGTTTCGATGCTATTGAGCGGCAGGTCATAGAGAAGCTAATCGGCGAGGATATCATTTTAAGAAGAGAGATACCTCCATCAGGGTTGATGTCTCTTGGCATTGAAAATATTTCGTTCACATATGATGAAATGAGGGATTTTCTGCTAGCTTACTTTATGGTGGTTGATATCGGACCGGATAGACAAGATACTAGTATATTCGAAAAAATGAGTGATTGGCCAATCTATGAAGGCCTATTTCGTTACACCTATATCTTAGCCCGGAAACATAATAAGCAAGAGGTTACATCGTTGTGTGAGAGCTTCGATGACTTTAACACCCACTATTTGAACAACTTGCCACTTCTATCTGCGGATTTGCAATCAGATGAAGATGTTGAACGTGTAAGAAGCATATTAAAGGAAAGTTCTACTCCTTCAAAAATACGGTCTGTTGCTTGGTTTCTTTTTAGAAAAAGAAATACTTCTGAACTGCTTAACTTGGGAATTTTAAACGCGCATTTAGGTACATTGAATTATGATGAGTCAGAACAGTTTTTAAGCTTTATGTATGGCGGAAATTTCGGATATGGGCGCAATGATTGGAAAATAGAGCTAAGCAGACAAGTTGGATGTTTGAAAGACTATAGCGATGAAGACAAGGTGTCACTTGATCCACTGGTATTAGCGTTTATTTTATATACCTTGCCTTATGTATATTGGGAGCAAAGGGAATATGTCCTTAATCTCCTTAATAAGTACAAGGATCATAATAACGTAGTTGCTGCAATAGTTTCTTGTCGCGATGCTTGTTCAGAATGTATTCAATCATACTTAGATGAGTTAGAACAGGGAGTTGAAGAGTTGTGATGGATGAAGTTAAATTTATTGTTGCTACCTCTTGGGAGCCAAACTTTGAAGAGTTTTTGTCATCTCTAGGGATATCATCGAGAGGCCTTGGAGCACAAATTTTCTCTTCTGTATATGATGCATTTTTTAAATCCTCAATCAACGTAACAGAAGAATATGAGCGATTTTACTCAGTAGAGTATGGATGTTTATCGGATTATGTAGAAATTCGATATGGTAAAAAGCTCAGTGATGAAGACTTGGAAGCTAAAAGAATATTTGCTGTAACTTGGATGCCACAAGTAGTCGACGACAATTATGAAGATAATAAATTGGAAGCAGTTCTGAATAGTCTTGCTATTTTGAATGAGGTAAACAATGAAAATAAAGCTTGATTTTGTATCCAATAGTTCATCAACCTCATTTGTCTATATTTCAGATACTGAATTGACTTTAGATAAGTTTCTAGAGTCGGTTGGTGTTGATAAGGATGGCCCTGTAGGAGATCTATTTTGTGATATGTATAACGAGTTACATGACGCGATTGTGAATTATGGTAAACCAATCAAAACGGAAGAAGAAGCAAATGCTTTGTTAGGTTCTTATGAGTTTACTCCTGACGTTATTGATAAGATGAAGGATGGTATTGCCAACGGGAAAAATGTCATTACTTCATCATTGAGTAGCGATGGTGAGTTTGCAGAGTCTCTTCTTTGTATGGCAGTGTTTGAAATCAACTCTGAACACTTCTATGTCAATGCTTACAATAACTACTGGTGATATATGCTTAAGGTAAATCGGTTTAAAGATCTTGGCTATACAGCAGTTTTTAATAGTGTTACTGGTTTCTTTGCTCGTATTCCCGACAGAGATAAGCTAGAGCCATTTTGGTCTCCACATGGTCCTGAGTTAATGGACATATCTATAACCAACTGGTGTGATAAGGGATGTTCATTTTGCTATAAGTCATCGACAAGTCGCGGAAAGCATATGAGTTTGGATGATTATAAGTTAATCATCAACCAAGCTGCTGAGATGGGAACCTTTCAGGTAGCTTTGGGAGGTGGGAATCCAAATCAGCATCCAGATTTCATAGAGATATTAGAGTATACGAAGTTAAAAGGAATTGTTCCTAACTATACATCGAATGGTCGCGGGCTGAGTGATGAAGTTCTTGAGGCAACAAAAAGGTGCTGCGGAGCTGTAGCTATTTCTGCGTACCCTCCATATGATGAGACCGAGCAGAGCTTACAAAAGCTGCTTAGTGCTGGAGTTAAAGTTAACTTACATTTTATCTTAGATGCTCACAGTATTGATACTGCAATAAGCTGGTTGAAGGAGCCACCAGAGTTTTTGATGGGTATTAATGCTGTCATATTTCTCAATTATAAGCCTTCAGGAAGGAAGGTCTTTGAAGATAAGTTGTTAAGAAACAGCGATAGACTTGATGAGTTTTTTAGGCTGGCTACATCTTCGGAGAGGAAGCTAAAGGTTGGATTTGACGCCTGTTGTGTTAGTGGCGTATTTGCGAGAACAAATGCGAGCCCGGTTATGGTTGATGCCTGCGACGCGGCAAGATTTTCAATGTATGTATCAGAAGATTTAAAGGTATACCCATGTTCTTTTCAAAGTGGTTTAGAGTCTGGAGATACTTTGGATGAGGATACATCATTAGTAGATATATGGACTAAATCAGCAAACATGCAATCTTTTCGTGATTACTTTAGCTCAGATCGTTGTGGTGGGTGTAATCACATGTCAACCTGTAAGAATGGTTGTCCTATTTTTGAACAGCTTGTGGTTTGTGGAAATCGATAGTCTATGTATTGCTTGAGGTTATGAGCTCTGTCTCACTCGCACTTGATAACAGTGCATGATATTGGTTAGCTGTAATAGCGAGCTCACTTTATCGAACTAACTGGTATGAGTTATTTCGCTTACAACGGAGTGTGACGGAGAGCTCTGATTTAGAAAAAATAGCACATGTGCAGCACAGTGACTTAAAAACAAAAAGCCTGAGAACAAATAAATACTATCAGGCCTTTTCTATATGGTGCCCCCCCCCAGACTTGAATTGGGTACCATTCGAAAATGAGTCGATAAATAGGAAGGAATACTGAACAGACTGATACTTTCAACTTCATTTGCCAAACCTGAAGTTATTCGTCTTTCACTAATTTAAGTTTGGACTCTAAACAATTTATGTCCCTTTTCAATTTATCTGTGGCCTAAGTTGTAATGTTCGGTCTTGTTGGGTTGACCAAATTTTGGTACTGCTCCACATTATATTCAGGATCATTTGCGATTTGACTGGAGGAACTAAATGAAGAATTCGAAATTCAATACATTGCTCTGAAGGATCCCCTCATAAATCAGCCATAGCATAGCCATATTTGAGCAACTGATTGGCGAATAATACCCAGGCCGCCAGCAATTCTTTCTCCGTGATTTGATAATCAGGCCGCCTGAGTACCTCCAATCCCAAGCGAATCGTTGAGAGTACCGTTCGATGCCCAATGGTATTGGCCTGAAAATGCTTATCCCAGCCCTGTTGCTGTGCGTGTAAACCAACTAGCCACAACAGGCATTGAACCATCAACG
>NZ_JAKKRU010000023.1:0-21567 GCF_025653925.1 Shewanella sp. SM68 | reverse complement strand
CCGGATCCGGCAGGGCTTAGTAGAGCAGAACCGGAGTGTGGCGGACATGAAAAAGAAACCCACGCAAAAACCGACTGCGCGGTGGATTTTTTTACGCTTTGGCGGGGTGCACGAGTACCAGTTGGGAGAGGCGCCACCTCAAGTCACAGGACTCACAGTGGACCAGCAGATCATTCTCGACGTGTTAGGCGAACGGTATCGGCAAATTTATTCCTAAATCAGGTGCGGAAAGTCGGTTGTGTCACGATTTTATAAATATAAAATTGATAAGTGGTATGTTTAAAGTTTGTTTTAATTATTATAATTAATATACGTGGTAACTATTAGATGGCTTTATCATGAACGCAGTAGATCTAAACGCAAGAATGAGGGAACAGTCGACAATATTTTTCCCCGAAAAAGTTGAAAAATGCATTGTGGATTTTATATATGAAAATGGTGTAACAAAGACTTTATCCAAAGGAAGCTCGATAAGTAAGCAGTTGTTGTTAAACAATTTTATATATTTAGACGATGGACTTCTTTTATATGCCAAACGGACTAACGATTACACTAGACCAAAATTTGTAAATGCAATAATCCCAGGTAGGCTGACTGATTATCATTTGCTCTTAGAGGATAAATGTACTTGTTGCAAACAAATAATAGTTGCGAGGGATAGTAAAGTAACGTTTATAGATAAACGATTAATCAACAATTTATCTCACACAAATATTAATCTTTTTACTAAGTTTATGTTTAGTTCAAACTATTTCATGGAAAGACAAACGGCTTTGGCAATTTTTTTACTAACGTCCTCTCCTGACGAAAAGTTAGTAAAGTTAGTTTTTGACTTGTTAACAGTGTTCAACAGTAACTTTAAGGATGAATGGCTTAAAGTTGATGTCAAGCTAACTAGAGAGGAAATATCGGACATTTTACATATAAGTATAATTAAGTTAGATATTATGCTGGCCAAGCTTCGTAAAAATGGATTGTTAAAAAAGGAGTGTAACTATATGTTTTTTAACTCAAAGTTTATAAAAAACTTATCACCTTGTCCATTAGGTAGAGAGGACGCTAGTGGGTGCAAATCGAATAACATGCTAAAATTTAAAGTAAATAATATGATTGCCATTAATAATGGTTGAGTTCGACTCTCTGAGAACAAGGCCGTGTTTAGCATTTAACTAAGTGAATTAATTCATGATGTGGATACAGAACTATTAGATTTTACTTTACGATTTCCTTGAATTCCTAGGTGAACATGTAACCTATTTTTACAACCGACATTCCGCACCTAATTCAGGAATAAACTGCCTCGTAGAGGCTACCTAACCGTTTTAAAAGCCGAGTTTGATGTTCTTGAAGCCCTGTGATGAATCGTTGGCCATTGATTTCCAAGATATCTATACCTTCAAACTTCAAGAACACCCAGCGTGCCGTCGGCTTTGTCGTCGGTTTGTTGCTTACCATGCTCGGGAAAAACGCTTCGGTTTGGGTGAGTTGTTCTCTGATTTTGTGCTCTAAGCTGGCGTAAACAAGCAAGCTCAGCGTCATTATCATCAGCAATGCTTCAATACGCTGTGGTTTTTTCAAGAATATTGAAGAAGTTAGGAACTCCGGACTTTTTAGAAAACGAAACCCGCGCTCGACTTTTTGTTGCGATTTGTAGTGCTTGAGAAGGGCTTCCATTGTTAGCGCTTCGCTGGCGATGTCATTCGTTGCAAGGATGAACATGCCGACTTTAAGTTTTGCCAACTTTACTTTTTCTAGGTCGGTAAATGGTCGCGCCTCGATGAAATATTGATATCCAGTCGGTTTTTCGTTTTTCTTTGGGCGACCAGGACTCGAGTAAGTCGGCGTTTTGATGATAATGGTTTGTTCAAATCCCAGTAGCTGGCATTGCTTCTTGAAGGTGTTGAATGCCAATGTTGCGTCGGCATCGCAAGCGAAGGGGAGCTTGCTTATTTTATCTAACGCTTTGAGTTCGTTAGCGACGTTTTTCTCTAAGTTTTTGTAGAAGGTGATTTCTTCTCGCTTTGTCGCTTGCTCACTGTGAACGAGCAACCAGCGTTGAGTCACCTTGCCGTAGTCCGAATCTATCCAGCACCCTGAGTAGCCGTTGCCCATCGAGCTTAATTGCTCTGGCTCTAAGGCAAGCAAAGCTTGCTTTGCCAGTTTGATGGTCATCGGCACTCGGGTAATGAACTTTTGCTGTTGTTTATCTAGCGAGGCGATGCTCTCTTCTGTGTACAACGCGGCATCAGCGATAAAGTAACGGCTATTTTGTGCCGCTTTTAGACAATGAATATGATGGCGAGTGACTTCGGCGAATGCTTTGGCATCATTGGTGTTACCACTGAGCGCTTGCATATAAACCGGAAGGCCAGCTTGGTTTTCACAAATGAGCTCAAGCACCACTTGATTGAGCTCTGGACGGTGGTCTCGGCTATAACCTTTCACAAGCTGGATCACATTGGTCTCTTCATCTTGCGCATACTTGCCATCAACGTGAAAGCTCGTGATATCCAGATGAACAGCGTCCGTAGTCAGGCCGAGTTTATCAACAACGCGCTGTGCAATAACTTGATAGAGCGCGGAGACATCGGCTTCGTACAGGGCATCCAAGGTGCGACCTAGCACGTCATCGGTCAGGTGATGTGCATCAATATCTTTGGCGAGCAATTTAGACACGGGCTTGGTCTTAAAAAAGTCAGAGAACATGTGAAGCGTTCTGCTGTGAAAGCCGAGTCCATTAAGGATCATGGCCAATACAGCGTCACCATGAGAAACATGGTGGTCGGAATACTTAGGAATGACCGCATCTATCATCTGTGGCAGGCCGATTTCATGACAAAAAGCGGCAATGAGGCCAAGGTGATCCAAGCGCTTAATAATAGGTTGAGTCGACATATTTTGAGACCGTCAAATAACAGTAATAGATCAAAACTGTCGTTCGCGGTCAAGATGGTATCGTCTTTTTCACTGAGAAATGATCACTGGATCACACTATTTTAATTATTAAATTAGGTGCGGAATGACGGTTACAATGTTCATTTCTGATTTTTCTATAAGACAGTTTTTAATTAATGTTATCATGGAAGAATCTATTGCCAATTTAATTAGGTTTTTCATCTGAAAAATTTGTTGAAATCTTCACGATCCAAGGTTGCAATAAGTTATTGAGAATTCCCATTAAACAAGATTAATTAAAGAACTAAAGTTTTACATAAATGGTGATGGAAATTCATCTAGCGAAACATACTTAACTGATGCTCACTTATTTGATAGAGATATAGTTATTATCTGATTTACGAATAAAAATGTTTAACGTTTTACTTTTTTTGCGACCTTATTTAAAAGTGTATTGGGCAAGCTTTGTGTACAAGTTTTGGATATGGAAAAATATGATGGACTATCTCTTGAGATATAATGTTAAATTTGGTTTAATAGTCTTTAATAAAGAATTTCTCACACAGCCACTCGGTGATAATTTAGGTGTTACTTAGAATTTTATGGCCTTTACATATTAATGTATAGGCCTGATTATCAGATAGTCAAATATTTATATCTCTTAACCACTGTCCTATGGTACGTGGTGTAATTCCTAATAATACTTGCGCACTCATAGCTTGTTTGATTGCTGAATCTTGAGTTAATGCTTTTGCTTTATATCCTTTTACAACCTCTGTTGCGGTACTTTCTCCAAACAAAATAGCTAATTTCATACCAAACTCATCAGGAGTAAGGCTTTGAAAGCTAACATCATGACCAAAATAGTCAGCAAATGCATCTGCTAGGTCATTACCAGTGATGGCTGGCAATTGGCCCACTTCCACAATCCCTGTTACAGAAAAATTGCGAAGAAGAGCTGCTGCGACATCAGCAATATCAAGATGAGAACACCAAGAAACTGGATAATCATTACGAAGTGGATAAGGGAGTTTATGATCTTCTTTCACTGGTCCAATAACAATTGGCAACAACAAATTCTCAAGATATAACTGCGGTGCAATGATAGCCAAAGAGACGTTCGTCTTCTCAAGTTCATTAATCAGAGTGGGCAATGCGTTTTTATCTCCAGGGATACCTAAGGGCCAACCACTAGTTGTAAGAACTACACGGGCAGGCTTAGCCTCCATAATCGCTTTCGCTATATTATGTGCAAATTCACTACGCATTACTTCAGGACCAATTGGTAAATGAACGAATATCCCATCAGCACCAGCATAAGCAGAAATAAGAGAGTCTATGGAAGTTAAGTCTAAAGTGACTGTTGGAACACCCTTAAGAGAGGTGGGGTCGCGCACAGCAGCAACAGCATCCACACCTTGTTCAATCAACTTATTAAAAAGAGGCGATCCCTGGGCACCAGTTGCTCCATGAATAATGTATTTCATATATACTCCAGTAATGATAATTTAAACAGAGTGATAATAGTGCAGACGTTAAGTCGGTTACGTCAAATGCACTATTAGAAATAACTTACAAAAATGAGAGAAGTATGAATAACAGAGAAACGCCTTGCTGCGGAGTCGCGCGTTTTTTAATACTTATGGATGGCCCATGGGCAACGTTAATCATTAGAGAGCTGTTACATGGCCCCCTTCGTTTTACCGAACTGAAAAATAACCTGAATGGAATTAGTGCACATACCCTAACCCACAGATTAAAGCAATTTGAAGCTAACGGACTTGTTACTCGCACTGTGTATGCCGAAACGCCGCCACGAGTGGTATATGAATTAACTACTTTAGGCGAAAATCTACGAGATGTTCTTGAAGCAATGGGAAAATGGGGTGAAACCATTCCAGACCAACTTATCCAACGCAATAAATTATAAAGTGAAGTAGCTAGGGTCTGTTGATCTTTGGCCGGTGATTTTCAGACAGTATGGCAAGACGTTATAATTTGCTTCGCCAAAAGTAACTATAACCTCAAGCCATGCAAAGACTTATGTTAACGGATGCCAGCTGGGGAAAAGCTATTTCATTTAGTGCTTGTTAATTTTCTGAACACCATTAACTTCCTGCGAATGTTTTACGCCAAGCACTTGGGCTAACGTGAAAACGTTGATTAAAATGTTGCCTAAATGACGTTGCAGTCTGAAAACCAACCATTTCAGACACTTTTTCTACAGAAAGTCTTGTACTTTCAAGAAGCTCAAGGCTACGTTGCAGACGAGTGCTTACAAGCCATTTTCCAAATGACATACCGGTAGCGTTGTTGAAATGCCGAGTAAAGGTACGGCGACTCATAAATAATTGGTCTGCTAAATCAGCAATGGAATATTGTTTGTCGAGGTTTTCACGTAAATAATCCAGTAACCGATTGACCTCTGCATCTTGAGTTGATTTTGGGATAGGTTGTGCAATAAATTGTGCCTGACCGCCTTCTCTGTGTGGCGGTACAACCAAGATGCGCGCAACTTTATTCGCTGTTTTTGTCCCATAAAAAGACCTCACAATATACAAGCAGCAGTCTAAAGCAGCGGCTGTACCTGCAGACGTGACTACACGGTCGCTTTCAACATAAAGTGCATTCGTATTTAGCTTTATATTTGGAAAACGAACAGTAAAATCATCCTCTGCCATCCAATGAGTAGCAGCTTCTTTTTCATCTAATAACCCTGAGTAGGCTAATGCGTAAGCACCATAGCAAAGCCCCACGACAGTAGATCCTCTTTCATGAGCTCTAACCAATGCTTCAGAAATATTAGAAGCAGGCGTACTGTCTAGGTCATGCCACCCAGGGATGACAACTATATCTGCCAACTCAACGAGTTCTAATCCACCATCAGGCTGAACTGTCATCCAATTGTCAGAGTGTTGTGGCTTACCATCAATTGACACTATCTTTAAGTCAAAAATGGGTTTGCCATCTGGCTGCATCGAAAAAACAGCTTGAGGCACAGCGACATGAAACACGCTGAAGTGAGGGTAGAGAATCAAAGCGACAGTTGGTACTTGCATGTGCAAAGTGCTCCCAAGTGGATCGTCATATCATTATTTGGCCCAATTGTTTCGACATTTGTCACTTGGGTCAATATTCCCTCTCGTAAATACCGAAGATAATGTCTCATATTAATCAACCGCCAAAGAGATACATTATGAAAAACAAAGCTATCACCATCCTACTTACCTTAGGGCTTGCAACCATAATAAATAGCACCAATGCACTAGCTGAATCGGCTCCAACGCTGCATGCAGAACCACAGCAGATTCACTTTCAGCATATTCGAAATGCAACATCTAAACTCACTTATGGTGACACAACATTCTTAATCGACCCTATGCTGGCAGAGAAAGATACTTATCCTGGTTTTGCCGGTACTTACCGTAGTGAAATACGTATACCAATGATCGATTTACCCATGTCAGCTAAAGTTGTAATTGACAATGTAGACGCTGTTATTGTCACTCACACACATCTTGATCATTGGGATGATGCAGCACAAAGTGTAATACCTAAAACGATGCCTTTATTTGTTCAAAATGAAGAGGATGCAAATACTATTCGCGCTCAAGGCTTTAAAGATGTGCGCGTGTTAGGAATTAAAACTCAGTTCAATGGCATTAGTTTAACCAAAACGGGTGGGCAGCATGGCACGGATGAAATGTATGCAATCCCAGCGTTAGCTAAAGCACTAGGAGAGGCTATGGGCGTCATATTAGAGGCTGACAACTACAACACTGTTTATTTTGTCGGTGATACTATTTGGCGCGATGAAGTGGAGGATGCGTTACATAAATTTAAGCCTGAATTCGTTGTGCTTAACACTGGTGATGCTCGAATGGAAAATCTTAAAGGCTCAATTATCATGGGGAAAGAAGATACGGTAAGGGCTATTAAACATGCTCCTCAAGCGAACATTATTGCTGTGCATATGGATACGGTTAATCACGCAGCATTGACTCGTAAAGAGCTCAGGGAGTTCGTGGAAGAAAAAGGCATAGAAAAACAAGTATTAATTCCTGAAGATGGTGAATCGTTGAAATTGTAATGTAGTCCACCTTATCGTTTCCCTGCAATGACATAAGAATGTAGTGGTCAAATTTAGTTGGCCACTACAAATGCTGAGGGTAAATTTTTCGGAAGGCTGGACGCTGAAATTCCAGCAGATGTGTTTGATAAAATTGCGATAGCATGGTGCAGAAAGAGAAAGAGAAAGAGAAAGAGAAAGAGAAAGAGAAAGAGAAAGTTGCAAGGTGCTTTAGGTGGTCCAGTTGGTTTGGAGCCTGGGAGTCCAGGCCGTCATTGGGCCTGATTTATATATTATATAAGCAAGAGTGAATTTATGAACTATTTTGAAGAGGACCCCTTCTAGGTAACGTAAACCTGGAGGGTGTATGAAAAAGCTAAAATCACATTACATACAGACTATAAATGAGGAACATTCAAAATATTTATGGTGGCGATATCCCACTATTCGTAGCGGTTTACATAAATATTTTAGTACTAAACAAGAGAAAAGTTTTTACTTTATGCATTTGATTGAATGCAAGGGGTATCCAGTTAAACTTCGTGCTGCTCGTGGGAAACTGCTAGCAGATTCTTGGGATGATTACCCTTCACATGTCTTTGATGTAGCAAAAAGTTGGAAGCATAACTCAAAAAGAAAGCACCAATATTACCGTTTAGGTTGATAGTACTATAAGGTCATCAGCCCTAAAAAAGAGAGGTAATAAAGTTGCATACTAAAACCATCGTCATTATGCTCGATTAACGAGCTAATATCGGTGGTTTTTTTATGGCTTCACGATTAAAGGGCTGCTCAGAGCAGCAATTTGCCAAATGGATAAAGGAAGGTCGAGGTAGTGGCCTGCATGCAGACTACAAACCTTGGTTAACTGTTAGGGATTTTCCATCTTTAGGGCGTGTTCATCGTGTATTTGGCCACAAATCACAAAGAACCCATCACCTGTTTTCCGATCTCGAGCTTTCAGTATTCCTTATGCTGGAGTGGCACTGCGAAGTCACCCAGATCCGCGAGCAATTTCCGCTTGAGCGCGATATCACCCGCCAACTGGCGAGCGACGCTGGGATCAAACATCCAAATATCGCGGGTATTGATCAGTACATGTCGTCGGATTTTTTGGTCGATTCTACCGATGAAGAAGAGTCAAGGTTTGTATTGCAGGCAAAGCATTCCTCGGCTTTGAGTGATGTGAGAACTGTCGAAAAAGTTGAACTCGAGCGTCTCTATTGGCAGGAGAAAACCTTGCCTTGGTATCTGATAACAGAACAAAACGTGCCTGATGTGGTGACTAGAAACATCAAATGGCTCTATTCGGCACAAAGGGAAGAAACTGAGGACGTAGAGTTGGCACTGCAGCAGATCGAATTCTATGCTCATCATTTCAAAAAGAATCCTAATAAGACGGTACTCGCCTTGTGCAAGGAATTGGATGCGGCTTACGATCTGCCGCTCGGCGAATCGCTTTACGAAGTAAGGTGCTTGCTGGCCAAGCGCTATTTCTCCTTCGATATCTTCATTCCGACCACCAAACTCAAGGCGTGTGATTTGAACGCTGGAGAGCTAGGTTTTATCAGGGAGGCATACCTTGTTTCGAATCAATGAGGTTCTTAAGTTTGGTGAGCGCAGATATCGAGTTCTGCAGCAACTCGGCGAGTATTTGGTATGGATAGATATCGATGACGCATCTGCTTTTCCTGAATTAATATTGACGAGCGAACTGATAAGGGCAATTGATCAGGAAAATCTTGAACGTATAAATGATCCGTATAAAGAACTTTCCTTCGAAACACCTATTGAAGGTGGTGTTGCTAGAACCAAGCGCGATACAAACTACGCATTAATTAAACCATTGCTTGCTCTACCAGACTTTTATAGGCCTCAAAGCCGCGGGGCGGTTATCAAAGGCATCCTTGCTGAGCATGGTTCAACTAAACAGACGCTATATCGGCTGGCACGTCGTTACTGGCAGCGTGGGCAGACGCCGAACGCTCTATTACCTGATTATAAAAATTCCGGTGGCAAGGGCAAACGCCGGGTGGCCAAGGATAAAAAGCTTGGGCGTCCGCGTAAATATGAGCCAGGAACCGGGGCTAAAATTGATGAATTTATTGAACGTCTTTTTCGTATCGCAATTGACCGTTATCTCTTGAAAGATAAGGGCCATTCGTTCCCTTATGCTCATCGTCGTTTCGAGACTCTGTATTTAAATTATTTTCCTGATACGCCTCAAGAAGAATTGCCCAGTAACTGGCAGATGATGCACTTCTACAAGCGCGAGTATTCTCAACCTGAAAAGCTAAGAAAGCGTGTGTCGAACGTTGAATATAATAAAGATATCAGGCCCCTTCATAGTACTGCCAATACTCAAGTGCTTGGACCAGGATCTCGTTACGAGATAGATGCCACCATAGCTGATCTTTATCTTGTATCAGATAGTGAGAGGGCAAACATCGTCGGCCGTCCCGTTGTTTATATGGTTATTGATGTGTTCAGCCGAATGATTGTTGGTTTCTATATTGGTTTTGAAAATGCCTCCTATGCTGCAGCTATGCAGGCTTTGTTTATGGCTGCTACCGATAAAACGTCATACTGCAAAGCGTTGGGTTTTGATATTGCATCGGAGGATTGGCCTAGTGTAGGCCTACCGGATGCCATTCTAGCTGATAGGGGTGAGCTACTAGGTCATCAGATTGAGAATTTAGAGAGCAATTTTGCAGTCAGAATAGAAAATACGCCGCCCTACCGAGGTGATGCAAAAGGTATTGTTGAACGTAATTTCAAAACTATTCAGGCTTCCTTTGGTCCGTTTGTACCAGGTTATGTCTCGGGTACTATGGTAAAAAAACGAGGTGGAAACGACTATCGGCTAGACGCGAAGCTAACGGTAAAAGAGTTTTCTCAGATCATTATCTCATCAGTGCTTTATCATAATCAGTACGCAATACTTGAAAAGTATGACAGAGATTCAGATATGCCGACTGATCTGTCTACAACCCCTATTCACTTGTGGAACTGGGGTTTACAGCATCGAACCGGACGCTTGCACCAAGCTGATGAAGATGCGCTTCGTATCGCCCTTTTTCCAAGAAAAACGGCCACTTTATCTGAGTTGGGAGTTTGCCTATTCGGTATTTACTATACGTCTTCTGAATTGCTGCAGTTGGGTTGGACGCATAGAGGGAAGGATGTGAAGCGTCCAGCCAATATGGAAGCTGCTTACGATCCACTTGTTGCCGATAGAATTTACCTTTTTCCTGAAAAGGGTAATAACAAGTATTGGGTATGCAACTTGGCTGACCGATCAAGAGAGTTTCAAGGCGCTTCGTTTTGGGATGTATGGCAACTTCGTGATGAGCAGAAAATGACGACTGGGCAAGCTCGTGTGCAGTCTAAGGCAAAGAAACGGCAACATGAGCAATTTGTCATCGATAAGATAGCTCAAGCGGAGAAGACTGCACCTGATACTTCGGGGATCTCCAATGCGGAGCGGATACGTGCTATCAACGAGAATAAGCGGGAAGAAAAGGCCAGGGAGAGAGCTGAGAAGGCGCACAATCCCGTTACAAAGGATAATAGAAAGCCAGGTAAGGTGATCCACCTTGTAAACCCTGAGCCGGACTTGGATTATCCCGATTATATCGATGAACTGTTTGGGGAGGATGACTGATGTCATTACCAGATAACTTTGTCGAGGCCGTTTACATCGATCCTGGTCTCGAACGCTATCGGGGCAATCCGCTGATAGAGGCTCTGCCGCCGATAATGGATTTACAAGACCTTAAGGTCAAGCTAACAGGTAAGGTGGAGTTCAACCCTAAGGACTGTTATGTAAAGGGACATATACGTGCTCACGAGATTAGTGCTCTACTCGATGATTTTTTTCAGCCACTGTCAATTCACAAGCAGTTAGAAGAGAAAATATCGGTCATGATCCGCGGTGGTTATGTGGGGCGTAATATAGCGGACGGTTCCCTGAATCAGAAGATGCAGGAAGGCTACCAAAGGATTATGTCAGGAGCTACGAACGATTTTCGTTTTACACAATCGAACTCGACGGCAAAGAGCATGTCATTGATTGGCTGTTCTGGTAGCGGAAAGAGTTCGACTATTAATCGTATTCTCGCGACTTATCCGCAAGTCATTTATCACAAAAAATATAACTTCATTCAGATGCCCTATCTGAGAATCGAATGCCCGTCAGATGGCTCGTTGAAGAGTTTATGCCTAAATTTTTTCCGCGAAGTTGATCGTACCCTCCATACTGGGTATGAGGAAAAGTATGCACGCAAACGCCATAGTACAGAAGTCCTGCTTTCTCTTATGGGACAGGTGGCAACACAGCGGGCAATAGGTGTTTTGGTCATAGATGAAATTCAACGATTAACGTTGAAGCGTTCGATAAGCAAAGAAGCGATGCTGGAGTTTTTTGTTGCGCTTGTAAACGTGGTTGGGGTGCCAGTTGTGATGGTGGGTACGCCTAAAGCTAGGCCTATATTTGAAATGGAACTTCAGGCTGGTCGACGCAGTGCTGGGTTCGGTTCGCTGTTTTGGGAGCCTATGCAACAAGGTTTAGTTAAAACAGATCCGACTACAGGAAAATCGAGAAGAACCGAATGGCAGGCATTTACTGACAAGCTTTGGCAATACCAGTGGTTGAGTAATCGTGATGAGGTGTTGAGTGACGAAATTCGCGATTGTTGGTTTGATTTGTCACAGGGTGTAATTGATATAGTCGTGAAAATATTTGTGCTTGCACAGATGCGAGCTATTTCTACAGGGTTGGAGCGGATCACCACTAAATTGTTGCGGACCGTATATGAGCAAGAGTTAAAGCCAGTACATCCCATGTTGGACGCTTTACGTAGAGATGATCCTCAGCTTATCGTTAAATATTCAGATTTACAGTTACCTGGGATTGATAAGCGCCTTATTGAGCTAAGGAGATTAATTGAAGAGCGGCAGGGCGAAAAAGAAAATGAAGCGGCCTTTGCCGGTGATGAGAAAGCTATGCGGCTGAATACCATGTTACAGGCTATGGGATGCGACTCTGCATTGTTGCAGCCACTGATTATTAATGCTTTCAAGCAGCATCCCAATTTGTCTCTTCCTGAGCTAAGCAGAATTATTCTGGACTGGTATTCGAAGCCTTCCGAACCTCCTAAAAAGGTCAAAACTCAGACTATTAAGCCCTCGGATTGGCATACACTGCCTTCCGAAGATTTGAGGTTCAAATTCTCTCAGGCTGGCAAAGGGCGGCTTTACGAAGAGTTGAAATACGGTAAAGAATTGTTCGACGTGCCTAAGTGGCTGAAGAAAGTAGGCTGATATGTTGGGCTTTCCTTTGCCTTATCGCGATGAACTGCTATACAGCACTATTGCGAGGCATGGGAGCCACTGTGGCATAGCTTCGCCGAAGGAGCTGTTATTTGAAGTATTCAGTGATACTAAGATCATTGCTTCGTCAGATTTGCCATCGCACCTACAACATATCGCAGCACTCTATCCTAAAGAACTTGAGATTACACCGCTCGATTTGCTCTATCGAAATACTCTTTTTCCTTTGTATGCATCTTTCGTAGGCGAAATAAAACGGATAGCTCTAGTTAAGGAGCTTACGGCAAACAGTAAAAGTTCTGTTCATCTCTCGGTCGGGGTGGCGGCTTCGCGTATAAGACAGCCTAAATACCTAAGATATTGTCCAGCTTGTATGCTCGAGCAGTTAAGCAAACATGGAGAATGCTATTGGCGGCGCGATTGGCAAGTTGCTGGTTCCGAAATTTGCCTTGTTCATGGCAAGCTCATAGATTCACAAATATTTCGCCACGATGTGCATAGGCATGAGTTTTTAGTCGCTGATTTGACTATCTGCCCTCAGGTTGAACAGCTTCAAGGTGAATGGCAATACAACTTGCTTGCTGAAAGTATTAATGACTTATTGAACCTAGGTGTTGTGCTTGCACCAGAGTTCTCACAATGGAGTCTTTGGTACGCCAATCTAGCAGCTAACCATTTATGCACTCGTGGCTCTTTTATACGTCATGACCTTATCCGTGACAAAGTCCTCAGTTTTTGGGGCACAAACTGGCTTTCCCGATATGGGCTAATGCCAAATGATGACGAAGCTAATTGGCTTAAAAGTATATTTCGTAAACACCGTAAGGCTTTTAGCTACTTAGAGCATTTAGTTGTACTTCATGCCTTCTTAGAACCTAGATGGAAGCTGGCAAGTGTCATCGATACTGTTATGCGGCTCAAGCCAGATAAGAAAAAATCGAGCAAGATACTGAGTGGAACAGATAAACATTTACTGAATGAATGTCGCAATCGATGGCGAAAAGCCATAGAAATACAAGGAACCAAGCAAGCACGCCTCAATGGTTTTGATGATCTTTACGCTTGGCTTTATCGTCGTGACAGAGATTGGTTACTCAAAACAAATCAGGTTAATCAAATGCCGCAACCAAAACATAAAGCAAAAGTTGACTGGCAGAGACGAGATCGAGATACAGTTAAAAAGCTGATACGCATTCGTGAATTGAGCGAGTTACTGCAGGATATGCCCAGACGTTCAATAAACTGGTATCTAAACCAGCTTGAGCATAAGGCTAGTATTGAAAAACACTTGAAACTACTTCCGTTGTGCAGATTGTTTTTTGATCGTTATTGTGAAAATATCTTTGAATATCAAATAAGAAGAATAACCGGAACAGTTATATCTCTTATGTTGGATGACGAGCCGCTCAAACGCTGGCAAGTTTTGAGAAAATCAGGACTTAGCGAAGAACGCCTCACCGAACAAGCAAGTCTATTTCTAAAGGAAATTATTGGGATTTGAACGGTACAACGCATCTTAAGGGATTTAAAGACGATACTTGGATCAATGGTATCGGTGATCTATTCCGTAAAAAGGATAGTAAACAATGGGGAATTAACCTCAGTATTTATCCAAGTAAAGATAACGGCCCTGATGCAATTATCCTTTCTAATGCACCTATCCTTATACGTAAGCACATCATTAATCCGACCAAAGACTATTATCGTAAAGATTTTGAAAAGACGATTAAAATCTCTACAACCAGTAATTGGCAAGTTGATAAGCTCGAAAATTGTCCTGCTCTTGAAAGACGATTACCCAAGGAATTAGGTCAATACTGTTTTGTGTTTCAACTGACTGACGGAACTAGGGTGTACCTACCTCAGTTTGAGTTGGCGCGAGCATTATTCTTCCATAATGCCTATTTAGCCCGTTCTTCGGTAGTTCACGATCTATTGAGTAATGAGTTTTCCCTTGAGCAAGATGGTGATAAGACCATCATCAATGTACTGGAAACTTTTTCTGGAAACTGGGAGTTATTCAATGATTATGGTTATCGTCGATTAATCGCTTGGTTGCTGATGGACAAAGATGCTAGGCCTTCATATGAGAGTATCGGCAATTACCAATTGAACGATGGATACGATGTGGGGCAATACCGGCGTTGGGCCTTTAGGTTTAACCCTCCTGCGCTAAAAGGAGCTAAGTTGAAACTGAAGGGGCATTTTGATCTCAAGACTAATACCCTGTTTGTCTATGAAATATCCAGCATTTTAAATATACCTACCGATCTGCCGGAATATATCGAATTTTTCAGCCCCAAATTTTATTCCCAAGTAAACGGACAGGGCCGAGCAGCCAGAACAGGAGCTGATCGCCCACCTAATCATGATATCGACGAAACCGCAGAGGGAAGTCGTGATAATAAGCCGGTCATGATAAGTGAAAATACTACGGAGTTTGAGTTTGACCGAGCAGTGCAAACATCTAAGGTCAGTAAGAAAAGAAAGTCTGTGGGCCGCGGTAAAAAAGACGCGGAGGAACCAAGTGAAGCTTCTAGCGATGTCAGTACTGAAGAGCAGGGGCCAAACGGTGATCTACCGAGTGCTGAATGGGATAATTTGAAAGAGCAAACGGACGATGCTCATCTGTATTTAGACAAATTTACTAGCTACTTTGCGATGTTGGATCTTCTGGAGAAAAAGCATGGCTGTGAGGTCGTAAAATATCCACTTAGAAAACTGCCTGCCATTGGTAAATGCAAAAGGCATATTCTGGAAACGGACGGTAACCCTAGATGCTTGTCGGTCACTCATATCACTGTAGAAACAACTGGTTATTACCTATTGGAGGTTGATACATCTGATTCCAGTAAGGCGTTGTCGACAAAAGTAATCCGTGCCAGCGCAATTGGTGACATAGAGTCACACCTATATGAGATAGAAAAGCAATTGCTAAAGGCTTCCTTGTCTTGGCCTAAGGAGCATTTAGACAAGCTTGTAGGGGCGGGAAACCACTCATGGATACCGCACCAGAAGTCAAATAAAGCGGGAGCGTTGACCCCAGAGGACATTGAAAAATGGGCAAGTCGAATATACGTATCAATTGTTTAACGTGCTGATTTGTAGGCTTTTATCATTTCAACTAAAGCATTGCGTATATGTTTATGCTTATCTCCGTCTAATCTTGATACCTCATTAATCAGATCCAACAAGCTTTCATCTCCTTGTTCACTAGAATTGATTATATTCATGCAGTGAATATATATTTCTGTGGATGGTTTGCTATCACCTGATATGTATTTTGATACTTGAGCCTGACTCTTGCCTATTTTTTTCGCAAAACCAGCCTGTTTCAAGCCTGATTTTTTCATGGCAAGCTTTATGACTTCAGGTTCACTTAGTAAAAACATGTGTTTATAGGGTTTGTGGAAATTATGGAAATTATTCTTTAAATGAATTAAAATGTCTAGTTGATATATATGTATTTTCTTCATATTCTTACTGATAGACTACAGGACGTAGTAACTTGGGGTGTATCATGGCTAGAGCTGATTTGGTTTTAAATTTGGTTGAAACGGGAATAAAGGGTGACCTTCCTCGTTTTAAAAAAACAGCAGAAGCAATTGCGGCTGAAGCCAAGGCTCGTCATCATTATCATTTAGCGGATAGGCTAAGAAATATTCTTACAAGCACCGCGACAGTTGAGACTAGAAAATTTACTCATAATGCAGACCTTCAAAATGCATTCTATGAAATTCACGCCCAAAAAACTCTATCAGATCTAACGCTTCCCGATCATGTGATCTCTGTATTCCAAGAGGTAGTTGAAGAGCATGCTCGCAGAGATCTACTTCGTTCCTATAATCTAGAGCCTCGTCATAAGTTATTGTTGTCAGGTCCTCCTGGCAATGGCAAAACAACCTTGGCAGAAGCCTTAGCCAATCATTTGTCAGTCCCTTTCTTTACTGTTAAGTATGAGGGCATTATTAATCGTTTCCTTGGTGAAACAGCACAGCAAATCGATAAGCTATTTGAGCATATAAAAACCCAACGTTGTGTGCTTTTCTTTGATGAGTTTGATGCGATCGGTAAGGAACGCGAAGATGCAAATGACAATGGCGAAATGAAACGTGTGGTTAATTCACTTCTGAAACAAATTGATATGCTGCCAAGCCATGTTGTTGTCGTGGGTGCAACCAACCATGAGTCAATGCTTGATAGAGCTATCTGGAGACGCTTTCAGGTTCAAGTTAATATACCTAGCCCAACTCAACGGATGGCGACAAAGTGGTTTGAAGAGTTTGAAAAACGAATTGGCCATAGTTTAGGGTTGGCTCCAAGCACATTGGCGCGCAAATTATCAGGACTGAGCTTTGCTGAGTTGGAAGAGTTTGCATTAGATGTTCAAAGAAAGTACGTGCTCGGGCTTCCGGACAGTGAAAACAATCTAAAAGAAATTACTTCTCATTGCCTATCCTTTTGGGTCAACCGTTATAAGACTGAAAACAAATAATAACTTATTAGTAGTAAAGGACGTTGCATATGGATATGAAGCCGATTCTTACCTTTAACAAACCCAAAACGGATGGAATAAGAGGGAAATTGCAAGGGAGGGGCGGTGCTCCAATAACTCCGGGAGTGGGTGCACAAGCTGCGCGCATTATTCCAAAAGTAGAACGTTTAGAGAAGCACTTCGCAGAACATATTCAACTTTCTTATTCACCTGAAGGTATGCAGCCTGAAAGAGTTCTCGTTCTTGAGGTCGCTGGCGATGTACAGAACTTGGCTGATGCTTTAGCTAAAGTTCAAGGTTTTGAGCTTTTAGCTCAACACATAGTCGACAGAGACTTTAAGGATGATAATTTTTACATTGAGAAGAATGGTAAAATTAAGTCAGTTGTCAAAAATGCTTACTTGGCGATGAGTAATCAAGCTGGGTTACATAAACTCCTTGCTATGTGGAAGCGTTATGTTGCAACAGGCCAAATTGACGCAGGGTTTACACCATTAAGAGATGCATTCTTACAACTCGCAGATATAAGATTTTGGGATACCAAGGATAGGCTGGAAAGCACCTATATTCTTGAAGATTGGCAACATAAATTACAGGATGCAGAGCTAGGATTTGATGAGTCTATTCCTTTTGAAATAGAACTTTGGTATCGACCAACTGGATTTTTAAGAGGGCAAGCTGAAGGACATATTCGAAGTGTCGTCTTAGGGTGTGGTGGAAGTATTTCGAAAAGCTTTGTCCATGATGGGATAGGTTATCATGGTTTACTCGGTTTATTACCTCTAAGTAAAGTGAGGGATGTTGTCGAATCGAGTGGCGCCGCACTGGAATTAATGAGATGTGATGAGGTTATGTTTTTTAGGCCTTTAGGTCAATGTATTACTCCAAAGATTATCACTGCAGAAGAGCAACTCATTACTGATTCAGAACGTTTTGAAGGCCCATCACCGGGATATCAACAACCAGTAGTGGCCCTTCTGGATGGCCTACCTCTATCAAATCATAACGCTTTGAAAGGCATGCTGATAATTGATGATGCTGATGATTTAGAACAGTTTTATCAATCTCCTTCAGAGCAGGTTCATGGTACAGCAATGGCTTCTATAATCATTCATGGTGATTTAAATAATCGCCAAGAAAGACCATTAGAGCTCCCGTTGTATGTACGGCCTATACTTGCGCCTGAGCATACTCAAATGGATGGAACCAGACTTGAGCAAATTCCATCTGCATACTTGCCTATTGATTTAGTACATAGAGCTGTCATTCGTATGAAAGAAGGAGAAGGGGGCCTTCCACCTACTGCACCAAATGTCGTCATAATAAATCTTTCCGTTGGCGATCCATATAGGTTATTTGATACTCAGATGAGCCCTTGGGCGAGAATGCTGGATTGGCTTTCTATTCGATATGGCGTTTTGTTTGTTGTTAGTGCGGGTAATATGACTCAGCGCATATGCTTGGACGGTATCAAAGAACATGATTTTAAATCTTTAACGCCTGAAGAATTGGAAGAGAGGACGCTCAAAGCAATTGCAAAGCAAAAGCATGAACGGAGGATGATGTCGCCTGCCGAAGCTATAAATGCAATAACAGTGAAATCCTCCCACCAAGATCGATTTGAAGGAGCTATACCAGTTAATCAGGTTGATGTGTTTACTACGCCTGGCTTATTTAGTCCAATAAGCCCTGTCACATTAGGTAAGAAGAATTCGGTAAAGCCAGAACTGTTAATGCCAGGTGGGCGTCAGACATATATTAACAAAACGATGCTAGTGAATGAGGATGTAGTCCTTGACGTTGCCAGGAGTGTTCGTTTTGGACCAGGAGTAAAAACAGCCCTACCTGCATCTTCACCAGGTGCGTTAAATACATATGGATTTATAACTGGCACAAGCAATGCTGCGGCACTCGCTACACGACGCCTTGCATTTCTCTATGAAACACTTATCAGCATTAAAGAGTTTGGGGATCAGCAAGCGTTATCATATGCTTCAGACGCCTTGATTCTCAAGGCTCTGCTCGCGCATGGTGCGGAGCACATGGAGCAAGCGACAGAAGTCATAGAGCAATTGTTAAAGACCAAAGAGAATAATCGTACATTTAAGTCTGAATTAAATCAGTACTTAGGCTTTGGAGTGGTAAATGAGAGCCGGATACATGCATGCCAAAACAATCAAGCGACATTGATTTACACTGGAGTAATAAGAGATGGTGCGGCACATGAGTACCGTTTACCTTTACCTCCATGTTTAGCCGCTGAAACAGTAAATAGACGCTTAATTGTAACAGTTGCTTGGTTTTCACCCGTTAATCATGGCCATCAAGATTACAGAGGTGCTCAATTATGGGCTACGCCAGCCCATAAAGTTATAAATGCGGATAATGGAGACTATTATCATCATCACTTGAAAAATGGAACGATATTCCATGAAGTCAGAAAGGGTGACAAGGCTGCCAGCTTTACCGAGGGGGATTTCCTCGCGATTCAAGTTCATTGCAACGGACGTGCTGGGTATGAAGGAATAGATGTACCTTATGCATTGGTTGTAACTCTTGACACTCCGGGAAGCGACCTTCCAATTTACGAAGAAGTTAAGCTAGGACTGAATATTGAAGTGGAGCAGACAGTTTGATGATAGTTATTTGCTCTCTGCTTTGTCTTTGTAGTTAGATTTATATCGGTATGACACTTTATTACTTAATGAAGGCTTCGAAATGGAGCTTATTTCAGATTTAGTATGATACTTTATTTTTTCAGTATCGATTTTCACGGCTAAAAATTAGTGTCTGCAGAATGGGTTAGTATGAAACTTTATTCCTCTCCCACAAAAATGCTCATTGAGTCCTCCGATTGAAGTGCAGAAGTAACGAAGCCTACCTGTCTAAACTTATAGGCATAGCTCGTCATTTGAGCAATTCTAATACAAAAAAACATTTAACAAAACACTTGTTATGAAAAATGTGAATATCTAAGAGGGAACCAATTTTTTATGCTTAAGATTTTCAGTGAAGATGAAGAATCTAGAAGAGATCATCTATCTGCCGCTTTTGAATGCACGAGGGATGTGCTCTGAGCATAAGTGTGTCAGAGTGGTGGTTAATTGAGTTGCTAGCCAGGCAGTAACGATTCAAGTGATAGTGACATAATAAGTCTTGCTATCAAGTAAGAAGTGCATAACTTTACTTATAATAATTCTGATTCTACAAGCTCAAAGTAGTTAAGTGACTAGTAATTCGAAGGTGCGTTATAACTATATCTTAACTATTTAAATTAATTTATACTTGTAAATAATGGAAGATATATAATTTTATACTCAATATATAACATAGGCAGATTTTAGCATTATTGCTTCAAGATAATGTTTAAAAATCTCGAATACAGCACTTTGATACAAAAAATGTGTATCATATAGTAGAATTTTTAATTATCAAAGTTCTATTTATTGATTAAGTTTGTAAACTGCCTTTATACATTACTATTTCATTGGGAGTTTATATTTTAATTATTCTGCGTTAGATTCTTAATTAACTCTCTGACTATTTGTTTTTGTTCTGGCTCTAGCAAACTGTAATCATTTAAAATACTAGTATCTTTAATATAGTTCTCAAAGGCGCTGTCGTAGGTTATACTTAACTCTTTAATAATGACATTAAGTATTTGTATATCCAAATTTTCAACACTTCTATTTTCAATTTCCCAAAGTAATGCTTTACTTAAACCTATTTTTTCTGCAAGGTTATCCAATGATAATCCTTTGCTTAATCTAGCAATTCTCAATTTATTGCCGATGTCAACATTTGTATTGATTTTCATAATAGCTCAGAATTCAGATAATCACTGCTGCACTCTAATTGAGTGTGTAGATACAGGCATCTTCTCAAAAGTGGTACACGTGAATCTTGCTTAAGTAAACTGGAAGTAAAAATAGCTCCAAAAACGAGAAAAGTAACCTTATGAAATTTTCTAAAATGCTCATTGAGTCCCCCGATCAATGTATAGAAGTTGCGAAGTCTGCCTGTCGAAATCTTTAGACAGTGGTCGCCATTTGCACAATTCTAATACAAAAAATTTTTTTACAAAACACTTGTTATGTAATTTTTAAACTATAAGGCTGAATTTTACGGTTGTGCTTAAAGTTTTCAGTGAAGAAAAAGGAACTGGGTGTAGTGAATGAGTGAAACTGGTCATCAGTTTGTAGGCAATTTATGTGATTTGGAGTAGATGAGGTTATCCGAGATGTCAGAGTAACTAGAACTTCGTAGCACGCTTCTATCCCATTGTAAGTTTGCAAAGGTTTATATGGATATTCGTAGTAAAATTACACTTATCACTTGAGTTATTTTTGGATTTCTTATTTGTCAGACTATGGGTTTATTTTATGTCAATGTATGGGTATATGATTTAGCTAAGTCATTGTTCTTAGATACTCTGCTGTGTCATGGTTTGGTTTCAGCGACACCAAAGTTTCCATGTGCTTAGCACGGCGTAAGCGTAATACATAGGTTTTCACAGTGTCTGTAGTGGCACACTAATTTTGGCCACCTAAATAGAGGTGATATTATTACCTCGTAGATGACTTTAGGTGAACACATGAGATCGACAACCAGAAAAACATTTAGTGCTGAATTCAAACTTGAAGCAGCCCAATTAGTCCTCGATAAAAACCATAGCATCATCGAAGCTGCAAAGGCGATGAACGTAGGTAAGTCCACTATGGATAAATGGGTGAGACAGTTAAAACTAGAACGCCATGGTGGCACACTGGTGGCACAC
>NZ_JAKKRU010000022.1:0-24578 GCF_025653925.1 Shewanella sp. SM68 | reverse complement strand
CAAAAGAAGAAGGCGGACGTCACACTCCATTCTTCAAAGGCTACCGTCCACAGTTCTACTTCCGTACAACTGACGTAACCGGTACTATCGAACTGCCAGAAGGCGTAGAGATGGTAATGCCTGGCGACAACATCAAAATGGTAGTGACTCTGATTTGCCCAATCGCGATGGACGAAGGTTTACGCTTCGCAATCCGTGAAGGTGGTCGTACAGTTGGTGCTGGTGTAGTAGCTAAAATCATCGCTTAATYGCGAYAGAAATTAGTTTGAAAAGGAAGCTTCGGCTTCCTTTTTTGTTTGAGGGCTGGTTTTATTCACAAATTTGTGTAAAATGCTCGCCACTCTGAAGTTAAATAGTTATTTGATGACTATTTACACAGCGGGCTTGATATCCGGATTTAGATAGGTATAATGGCCCCCTCGTCGACTTAGGTTGACGAATTAAATGATTAGTCGCTGAAGTTAATCATTATCATAGCGGCTCCGATTGGGAGTCGAACGGTTAAATCATCTCGCTCTGCTTTTCTATATTGAAGAAGCTAGAGGGTGATTTTTTATATGTCCATTTTAGGAGCTCTGGTCAATGCAGAACCAAAGAATCCGTATCCGCTTAAAGGGATTTGATCATCGCTTAATTGATCAGTCTACAGCGGAAATCGTTGAAACTGCTAAGCGTACAGGCGCGCAGGTTCGTGGTCCAATTCCACTACCTACTCGCAAAGAGCGTTATACCATTTTGATCTCTCCGCACGTTAATAAAGATGCTCGTGACCAGTACGAATTACGTACACACAAGCGCCTGGTTGACATCGTAGAGCCAACTGAAAAGACTGTTGACGCATTAATGCGTTTAGATCTTGCGGCTGGTGTCGACGTACAGATTAGCTTGGGTTAATTGAGATCCTAGTAAGAAGAGGTTTGAGAGATGGCTATCGGTCTTATTGGTCGTAAAGTTGGTATGACTCGCATCTTCACTGAAGATGGTGTTTCAATACCAGTTACTGTAATTGAAGTTGCAGGCAACCGTGTTACTCAAGTGAAAACTTTAGAAACTGACGGCTACCGTGCACTTCAAGTTACAACTGGCACCAAAAAAGCCAATCGCATCACTAAACCAGAAGCAGGTCACTTTGCCAAGAGCGGCGTTGAAGCCGGTCGTGGTTTGTGGGAAATGCGTTTGGTAGACGGTGAAGGCGAGGGCATTGAAGTTGGTGCTGAGCTAAATGTTGATATTTTCGCAGACGTAGCGAAAGTTGATGTTACTGGTCAATCAAAAGGTAAAGGCTTCCAAGGCGGCGTTAAGCGTTGGAACTTCCGTACTCAAGATATGACTCACGGTAACTCTTTGTCGCACCGCTCGAATGGTTCTATCGGTCAGAACCAAACGCCTGGTCGCGTATTCAAAGGCAAAAAAATGTCAGGCCATATGGGTGCCGAGCGTGTTACTACTCAAAATCTAGTTGTTGTTCGTGTAGATGTTGAGCGTAACCTGCTACTAGTCCGTGGCGCTGTTCCTGGCGCTACCAATGGCGACTTGATTATCAAGCCTGCCGTTAAAGCTTAAGGTCTGAGGAGATAGTAATGGAATTGGTATTGAAAGACGCGCAAAGCGCTCTTGAAGTTTCCGAAACTACCTTCGGCCGTGACTTTAACGAGGCACTGGTTCATCAGGTAGTTGTAGCATACGCTGCAAACGCGCGTCAGGGCACTCGTGCTCAAAAGACTCGTGCGGAAGTAACTGGCTCAGGCAAAAAGCCTTGGCGCCAAAAAGGAACTGGCCGTGCTCGTGCTGGTTCTGTTAAAGGCCCAATCTGGCGTGGCGGTGGCGTAACATTCGCTGCTAAAACCCAAGATCACAGCCAAAAAGTTAACAAAAAGATGTACCGCGGCGCGCTGAGAAGCATTCTGTCTGAATTGGTACGTCAAGAGCGTTTGGTTATTGTTGAATCTTTCGGTGTTGAAGCTCCTAAAACTAAAGAGCTGAAAGCTAAATTGAAAGCAATGAACCTTGAAGACGTTCTGATTGTGACTGCAGAAGTTGATGAGAACTTATTCTTAGCAGCTCGTAACCTGTACAAGGTTGACGTTCGTGATGTAGCGGGTCTAGACCCAGTGAGTCTGATCGCCTTCAACACTGTGCTTGTGACTGCTGACGCAGTGAAGCAAATCGAGGAGATGCTAGCATGATGATCCGCGAAGAACGTTTGCTAAAAGTTATTCTCGCTCCACATATCTCTGAAAAGAGCACTGTGAACGCTGAGAAGCACAACACTGTTGTTTTCCGCGTAGCTATCGATGCAACTAAAGCTGAAATTAAAGCTGCTGTTGCTAAGCTATTTGAAGTTGAAGTTGATTCAGTTCGCACTTTAGTGAGCAAAGGCAAAACTAAACGCACTGGTGGCCGTACTGGTCGTCGTAGCGATTGGAAAAAAGCCTATGTGACTCTAGCTGCTGGTGCTGACATCGATTTCGTCGGCGGCGCTGAGTAAGCAAAGGAGAATTATCATGGCAGTTATTAAGTGTAAGCCAACCTCTCCAGGTCGTCGCCACGTAGTTAAAGTGGTGAACACTGACCTGCACAAGGGTAAACCTTTTGCTGGCTTGTTGGCGAAAAAATCTAAAAGTGGTGGCCGTAACAATACTGGCCGTATCACTGTCCGTCACGTAGGTGGTGGTCATAAGCAGCATTATCGTCTAATCGACTTCAAACGCGATAAAGATGGTATCCCTGCAAAGATTGAGCGTCTGGAATACGATCCAAACCGTACTGCTAACATCGCGTTAGTATTGTATGCGGATGGTGAGCGTCGTTATATTCTTGCTGCCAAAGGCATGCAAGCTGGCGATAAGATCCAGTCTGGTGTTGCTGCCGAGATCAAAACCGGTAACGCTATGCCACTGCGCAACATCCCAGTAGGTTCTGTAGTTCACGCAGTTGAAATGAAGCCTGGTAAAGGTGCTCAGATCGCTCGTTCTGCAGGTGCTTATGTACAAGTTGTTGCTCGTGATGGCGCATATGCCACTCTACGTCTTCGCTCTGGCGAAATGCGTAAAGTGCCAGTTGATTGCCGCGCGACATTTGGTGAAGTTGGTAATGCCGAACACATGCTACGCCAGTTAGGTAAAGCAGGTGCTAAGCGCTGGAGAGGCATACGTCCTACAGTGCGTGGTGTTGCAATGAACCCAGTAGACCATCCACACGGTGGTGGTGAAGGCCGTACTTCTGGTGGTCGTCACCCAGTGACTCCATGGGGTGTGCCAACTAAGGGTTATAAAACTCGTAGTAACAAGCGCACTGACAAGTACATCGTACGTCGTCGTAATAAATAGTAAGAGGATTCGCCATGCCACGTTCTCTCAAGAAAGGTCCCTTCATTGACCTGCACTTGCTGAAGAAGGTAGAGAAAGCGATGGAAGCCGGTGACAAAAAGCCTATTAAGACTTGGTCACGTCGCTCTATGATCATTCCAAATATGATTGGTTTGACCATCGCTGTCCATAATGGTCGTCAGCACGTTCCTGTGTTCGTAACTGACGAAATGATCGGCCACAAACTTGGTGAATTTTCACCAACTCGCACTTATCGCGGCCATGCTGCAGATAAGAAAGCGAAGAAGCGTTAATACGGGAGGAATAAGATGGAAGTTTTAGCTAAACATCGTTTTGCCCGTACGTCTGCGCAGAAGGCCCGTCTGGTTGCTGATCAAATTCGTGGATTGCCTGTTGCTAAGGCCCTCGAAATTTTGACTTTCAGCCCCAAGAAAGCCGCCGTACTGGTTAAAAAAGTACTTGACTCAGCTATCGCAAACGCCGAACACAACGAAGGCGCGGATATTGATGAGCTTAAAGTCGGAGCCGTCTTCGTAGATGAAGGCCCAACTATGAAGCGTATCATGCCACGTGCTAAAGGCCGCGCTGATCGTATCATGAAGCGTACCAGCCACATTACTGTGGTTGTATCAGATCGCTAGGAGAGAGCAATGGGACAGAAAGTACATCCTAATGGTATCCGTCTGGGTATCACCAAGCCTTGGATCTCTACCTGGTACGCAGATAAATCAGATTACGCAAGTAACCTGAACAGCGACTGGGAAGTGCGTAAGTTTCTTGTAGAGAAATTACAAGCTGCTTCAGTATCTAAGATTGTTATCGAGCGTCCAGCGAAAAGCATCCGCGTTACCATTCACACTGCCCGTCCAGGTGTTGTGATCGGTAAGAAAGGTGAAGACGTTGAAGTATTGCGTGCTGCAGTGTCAAAACTTGCTGGCACTCCTGCTCAAATTAACATCGCTGAGATCCGTAAACCTGAGCTAGATGCCAAGTTAGTTGCTGACTCAATTGCACAGCAATTAGAGCGTCGCGTAATGTTCCGTCGTGCTATGAAGCGCGCAGTTCAAAACGCAATGCGTATTGGTGCTCAAGGTATCAAAGTACAAGTTAGTGGCCGTTTAGGCGGAGCTGAGATTGCGCGCGATGAGTGGTATCGTGAAGGTCGTGTACCTTTACATACTTTGCGTGCTGATATCGACTATTCTACATCTGAAAGTCACACCCAATACGGTGTGATTGGCGTTAAAGTTTGGATCTTCAAAGGTGAAGTTCTAGACGGAATGCTGCCACAGATTGAAGAGCCGAAGCAGCAGCAACCTAAGCGCAAGCCTCGTGGTAAATAGGAGAGCCGGCAATGCTGCAACCTAAACGTATGAAGTTTCGCAAGATGTTCAAAGGCCGCAACCGCGGTCTAGCGAACGGTACCGAAGTTAGCTTTGGTACTTTTGGTCTGAAAGCAGTCGGCCGTGGCCGTTTAACTGCACGTCAGATCGAATCTGCACGTCGTGCCATGACACGTCACATTAAGCGTCAGGGACAAATTTGGATTCGAGTTTTCCCGGACAAGCCGATTACCTCTAAGCCTCTTGAAGTGCGTATGGGTAAAGGTAAAGGTAACGTTGAATACTGGGTATGTCAGATTCAACCTGGTAAGGTTCTTTATGAGATGAATGGTGTTTCTGAAGTGATCGCTCGTGAAGCGTTTGCTTTGGCTGCTGCCAAGCTTCCAATTAAGACTACCTTCGTAACTAAGACGGTGATGTAATGAAAGCGAGCGAACTGAGAGAAAAGAGCGTTGAAGAACTGAACGCTGAACTACTTGGTCTGCTGCGTGAGCAGTTCAACCTGCGTATGCAACACGCCACTGGTCAGTTGACTCAGACTAATCAACTGAAATTGGTGCGCCGTAACATTGCGCGCGTTAAGACCATTATTACTTCTAAGGCGGGTGCATAATGTCTGATAAAATCCGTACTTTGCAGGGTCGTGTAACTAGCAACAAAATGGACAAGTCCATTACTGTTGCTATCGAACGCCAAGTGAAACACCCAATTTATGGGAAATACATTAAGCGTACGACAAAGATCCATGCACATGACGAAACGAATCAGTGCAATGAAGGCGATTTAGTAGCGATTCGCGAATGTCGTCCTTTGTCTAAGACTAAGTCTTGGACCCTGGTTGAAGTAGTATCAAAGGCCTAAGTTAATTAGGTATTTAGGTAAACGGCTCCAGAATGTGGGGCCGTTTGTTTTTTAATACTATACATTCCACTTTTATGGTGTTATATTTGCGCGCCATTTTTGACTAAATTAATAGCAAAAATGAGTGTTTTTATTGTCCCATAGTGGGAATTGTGTAGTAACGATAGCGGAGCACTTAAAATGATCCAAATGCAATCGACTCTTGACGTTGCTTGTAACAGCGGCGCACGCAGAGTTCAGTGTATTAAGGTCTTGGGTGGCTCTCATCGTCGTTATGCCGGTATCGGCGACATCATCAAAGTTTCTGTTAAAGAAGCGATTCCTCGCGCTAAAGCGAAGAAAGGCGATGTGTATAACGCGGTGGTAGTCCGTACTAAGAAAGGCGTACGTCGTCCAGACGGTTCTGTCATTCGCTTCGATCGGAATGCAGCTGTTCTTTTGAACAACAACCTGCAGCCGATTGGTACTCGTATCTTTGGACCAGTGACACGTGAATTGCGTAATGAGCAATTTATGAAAATTGTCTCGCTGGCACCAGAAGTACTGTAAGGAGCTTCAAAATGGCAGCTAAAATACGTCGTGAAGACGAAGTGATTGTATTAGCAGGTAAAGACAAGGGTAAACGTGCAAAAGTTTCTCAAGTCCTTCCTACTGGTAAATTGATTGTTGAAGGCATCAATCTTGTCAAAAAACACCAAAAGCCAAACCCACAATTGGGCGTAGCTGGCGGTATTGTTGAGAAAGAAGCACCGATACAAGCATCAAATGTAGCGATTTTCAACTCTGCCACTGGCAAAGCTGATCGCGTTGGTTTCCGCTTTGAAGACGGCAAAAAAGTTCGTTTCTTCAAATCGAACAGTGAACTCGTTAAGTAATTGGAGTAAACGATGGCGAAACTGCATGATAAATACCAAGAGACTGTTGTCGCTGAACTTGCTAAAAAGTTCGGTTATACCAGTGTCATGCAAGTCCCTCGGATTGAGAAAATCACCCTGAACATGGGTGTTGGCGAAGCTGTTGCAGACAAGAAAATCATGGACCATGCTGTCCGTGATATGACTGCAATCGCTGGTCAAAAGCCAGTTGTGACTGTAGCTCGTAAGTCAGTTGCTGGTTTTAAAATCCGTGAAGGCTACCCTATTGGCTGTAAAGTGACCCTACGCGGTGAGCGTATGTGGGAATTCTTAGAGCGTTTAGTCGATATCGCAATCCCACGTATTCGTGACTTCCGTGGCTTAAGCGCTAAAGCGTTTGACGGCCGTGGTAACTACGCAATGGGCGTGCGTGAGCAGATCATCTTCCCAGAAATCGATTACGATAAAATCGATAAGATTCGTGGTATGGATATTGTTATCACTACTACTGCGAAGAATGATGAAGAAGGTCGTGCTTTGTTAGACGCTTTTAACTTCCCATTCAAGAAATAAGGGTAGCGTAATGGCAAAAACATCAATGAAAGCACGTGAAGCTAAACGTGCACAGCTCGTGGCCAAGTACGCTGAAAAGCGTGCGGCTCTTAAGACTATCATTGCAAGTCCAGCTTCTTCTGACGAAGATCGTTGGGATGCGGTTCTTAAGCTGCAAGCTCTACCACGTGATTCCAGCGCTGCGCGTCAACGCAATCGTTGTAATCAAACTGGTCGCCCTCATGGCTTCTTACGTAAATTCGGCTTAAGCCGTATCAAATTACGTGAAGCAACCATGCGTGGTGAAGTTCCTGGCCTGCGTAAGGCCAGCTGGTAAGCACTTGTCACGGAGTAAGCTAATATGAGCATGCAAGATCCTATTGCGGATATGTTAACCCGTATTCGTAACGGCCAAGCTGCTAACCACGTATCAGTGAAGATGCCTTCAGCTAAGTTGAAAGTCGCAATTGCGAAACTACTTAAAGATGAAGGTTATATTGCTGATTACGCCGTAGCAGATGAAGCCAAGCCTGAACTGGAAGTTACTTTAAAGTATTTCCAAGGCCAACCAGTCGTTGAGACTATCCAGCGTGTAAGTCGCCCTGGTCTTCGTATTTACAAAGGTAAAAACGAACTTCCAAAGGTGATGGGCGGTCTGGGTGTCGCAATTGTGTCCACTTCTAAAGGCTTGATGACTGATCGTGCCGCCCGCCTTGCAGGCATGGGTGGCGAGGTTATCTGCTACGTAGCTTAAGGAGCTAGGAATGTCTCGTGTAGCAAAAGCACCAGTATCTATTCCAGCTGGCGTAGAGGTGACCTTGAACGAACAGACCCTTACCGTCAAAGGCGGAAAAGGTAGTCTGACTCGAGTGATCAACAATGCGGTCAATG
Organism: Shewanella sp. SM68; assembly: GCF_025653925.1. Lineage (NCBI taxonomy): Bacteria > Pseudomonadati > Pseudomonadota > Gammaproteobacteria > Alteromonadales > Shewanellaceae > Shewanella > Shewanella sp. SM68. Next base: position 16,748 of record NZ_JAKKRU010000022.1, on the reverse strand, counting down.
TTGTTATTGAAGCCGGCGTAGTTAAGTTCCTCCCTGTTGAAGGCGTTGTTAACGCTTGGGCACAGGCTGGTACAACTCGTGCATTAGTAAACAACATGGTTGTTGGTGTATCTCAAGGTTTTGAGCGTAAGTTAAAGTTAGTTGGTGTTGGTTACCGTGCGAAACTCGTCGGTGCTGATATCGACCTTACTTTAGGTTTCTCTCATCCGTTAGTACACAAACTGCCCGCAGGCGTTACTGCAGAGTGCCCTAGCCAAACTGACATCGTCCTACGTGGCGTTGATAAACAGTTAATTGGCCAAGTCGCTGCTGAGATTCGCGGATACCGTCCACCAGAGCCATACAAAGGCAAAGGTGTTCGCTATGACGACGAAGTAGTACGCCGTAAAGAGGCTAAGAAGAAGTAGGTAACGCGATATGGATAAGAAAACATCTCGCTTACGTCGCGCTACTCGCGCTCGTAAGAAGATCCAAGAGCTGGGCGTGAACCGTCTGGTTGTACATCGTACACCGCGTCACATTTATGCTCAGGTGATCAATCCTGAAGCTCAGGTGTTGGCAGCTGCTTCAACCGTAGAAAAAGCGGTTAAAGAGCTACTGAAGAGTACCGGTAACGTAGACGCAGCGAAAGCAGTAGGTAAATTTGTTGCTGAGCGCGCGATCGAAAAAGGCGTAACTTCAGTTGCGTTCGATCGTTCTGGTTTCAAGTATCACGGTCGTGTAGCTGCTTTAGCAGATGCAGCTCGTGAAGCTGGCCTGAAGTTCTAAGGGGTTATAAAATGGCTAAATTAGAAGCTCAGCAAAAAGACGATCTGCAAGAGAAATTAATTGCAGTTAATCGTGTTTCTAAAGTAGTTAAGGGCGGTCGTATCTTTAGCTTCACAGCACTGACAGTAGTGGGTGACGGTAACGGTAAGATTGGCTATGGCTATGGCAAAGCACGTGAAGTTCCAGCCGCGATTCAAAAAGCGATGGAAAAAGCTCGTCGTAACATTGTGACCGTTGAGTTGAATGCAGGTACTCTGCATCACCCAGTTAAAGGTCGTCATACTGGTTCACTTGTGTACATGCAACCTGCATCACAAGGTACTGGTATTATTGCCGGTGGCGCAATGCGTGCCGTATTGGAAGTAGCAGGCGTGCATAACGTTCTGTCAAAAGCATACGGTTCTACTAACCCGATCAACATCGTTCGCGCGACTGTCGATGCATTGGTGCACATGAAGTCACCTTCGCAAATCGCAGCTAAGCGTGGCCTGAATGTTGACGAAATTCGGGGGTAATGCACCATGGCAACTAAAACTGTAAAAGTTACTCAAACTAAAAGCGGTATCGGTCGTTTACCGAAGCACCGTGCAACCCTAACGGGTCTTGGTTTGCGTCGCATTGGTCACACTGTTGAATTAGAAGATACTCCTTCTGTTCGCGGTATGATCAACAAGGTCTACTACATGGTTAAGGTGGAGGATTAATAGATGCGTTTAAATACTCTATCTCCAGCAGCAGGCTCTAAGCATGCACCAAAGCGTGTAGGCCGTGGTATGGGCTCAGGTCTAGGTAAAACAGCGGGTCGTGGTCATAAAGGCCAAAAGTCTCGCTCTGGTGGCGGTGTACGCCCAGGATTCGAAGGTGGTCAAATGCCACTTAAAATCCGTTTACCTAAATTTGGTTTTACCTCGCGTCGCGCTATGGTAACAGCTGAAGTTCGTGTACTCGAACTGGCAAAAGTTAACGGTGATGTTATCGACTTAAACGCTCTGAAAGATGCGAACGTAATAACTCGCAACATCCAGTTTGCGAAAATTGTTCTTTCAGGTACCATTGAGCGCCCTGTGACTGTTAAAGGTCTGAAGGTAACCAAAGGTGCACGTGCAGCTATTGAAGCTGCCGGCGGTAAGATCGAGGAATAATACGTCGATGGCAAAACCAGGACTTGATTTAAAAAGCGCGAAAGGTGGACTTTCAGAATTGAAAGCTCGCCTCCTGTTCGTGATTGGTGCGATTATCGTCTTTAGAGCCGGTTCGTTTGTGCCAATTCCTGGTATTGACGCAGCTGTATTAGCAGAGCTGTTTGCTCAGCAAAGTGGAACCATCCTTGGCATGTTTAACATGTTCTCGGGTGGTGCCCTTGAGCGTGCCTCTATCTTTGCATTAGGTATTATGCCGTACATTTCGGCATCGATTATCATGCAACTGTTGACTGTCGTACATCCTGCACTCGCTGAATTGAAAAAAGAAGGCGAATCAGGACGTAAGAAAATCAGTCAATATACCAGATGGGGTACCTTAGTGCTGGGTACATTCCAGTCGGTCGGTATTGCAACCGGGTTACCAAACTTAGTGCCAGGCCTTGTGGTCAACATTGGATTTGGATTCTACTTTGTTGCGGTTGTGAGCTTAGTAACAGGAACTATGTTCCTTATGTGGCTAGGTGAGCAAATTACCGAACGTGGTATAGGTAATGGTATCTCGATTTTGATTTTCGCAGGTATTGTTGCTGGATTACCTTCCGCTATCGGCCAAACGGCTGAGCAGGCGCGTCAAGGTGACTTGAATGTGTTAGTATTGTTGTTGCTCGCGGTAATTGTGTTTGCAGTGACTTATTTTGTAGTGTTTGTGGAACGTGGTCAGCGTCGTATCGTCGTTAACTATGCTAAGCGTCAGCAAGGCCGTAAGGTATTCGCTGCGCAAAGTACCCATCTACCGCTGAAAATAAACATGGCAGGTGTTATTCCGCCAATTTTTGCGTCAAGCATCATTTTGTTTCCTGGAACACTGGCTCAGTGGTTCGGTCAAAATGAGTCCATGTCATGGTTAAGTGATTTTTCACTGGCTGTGTCACCTGGACAACCGCTTTACTCATTATTATATGCAACAGCGATTATCTTTTTCTGTTTCTTCTATACTGCGTTGGTGTTTAACCCACGTGAAACAGCAGATAACTTGAAGAAGAGTGGTGCATTCATCCCTGGGATCCGTCCTGGAGAACAGACTTCGCGTTACATTGATAAAGTTATGACCCGTTTGACATTGGCAGGCGCGTTATACATAACCTTTATCTGCTTAATTCCGGAGTTCATGTTAATTGCGTGGAAAGTACAGTTCTATTTCGGCGGTACTTCACTACTAATTATGGTAGTCGTAATCATGGACTTCATGGCTCAGGTTCAGACGCATATGATGTCTCATCAGTATGAGTCTGTGATGAAGAAAGCTAACCTAGTTAACAAAGCGAATTTAGATCGCTTTGGTCGCTAAGTAGCTTTACGGAGTGATGAAATGAAAGTTCGAGCTTCCGTGAAGAAGATCTGCCGTAACTGCAAGATCGTCAAGCGTAGTGGCGTTGTACGCGTTATCTGTGTTGAACCAAAACACAAACAGCGTCAAGGCTAAAAAGTAATTTGTTCAGCCCATGAATTGGGCTGAACAAAATTTTGTTTGCAAATCTGTCGACTGTCGAGTATCCTTTCGGGCTTTTCGCAGTTGGCCTTTAACTTTAAGGAGTGCATAGTGGCCCGTATCGCTGGCATTAACATTCCTGATCAAAAGCATACAGTCATCGCATTGACTGCAATTTTCGGCATCGGCCGTACTCGCGCTAGAGCAATCTGCGCGGCTACAGCAATCGCTGAAACTGCTAAGATCAAGGAATTGAGCGAAGCTCAAATAGACACACTACGCGAAGAAGTCGCCAAATACCTAGTAGAAGGTGACTTACGTCGTGAGATTTCAATGAACATCAAGCGTCTTATGGATCTTGGTTGTTATCGTGGTCTCCGCCATCGCCGTAGCCTGCCTCTCCGTGGGCAACGTACTAAGACCAATGCGCGTACGCGTAAAGGTCCACGTAAACCTATTAGAAAGTAACGGGAAGGTAAAGCAATGGCTAAAGTTCCGTCACGTTCTCCGCGTAAGCGCGTACGTAAACAGGTTGCAGATGGCATGGCTCATATCCATGCTTCTTTCAACAACACTATTGTCACCATTACAGATCGTCAAGGTAATGCGTTGTCATGGGCTACTTCAGGTGGTTCAGGTTTCCGTGGTTCACGTAAATCTACTCCATTTGCTGCACAGGTGGCTGCTGAGCGTGCAGGTGCTGCTGCTCAAGACTACGGTTTAAAAAACCTTGAAGTGTTTGTGAAGGGTCCAGGTCCAGGTCGTGAGTCAGCCATTCGTGCGCTGAACGCTGTTGGTTATAAAATTACCAACATTACCGATGTGACGCCGATCCCTCATAATGGTTGTCGTCCTCCTAAAAAGCGTCGTGTATAACGCCGTTTCATTAGGATAGTTGGAGAAAGATCATGGCAAGATACTTGGGTCCCAAGCTCAAGCTCAGTCGCCGAGAAGGTACAGACCTTTTCTTAAAAAGCGGTGTGAGAGCAATCGATTCAAAGTGTAAACTGGAAACTGCACCTGGACAACATGGCGCTCGTAAGCCACGTTTGTCAGAGTACGGTACTCAGTTACGCGAAAAACAAAAAGTTCGTCGTATTTACGGTGTGTTAGAAAAACAATTCCGTAACTATTACAAAGATGCTGCACGTACTAAAGGCAACACAGGTGAAAACCTGCTTCAGCTTTTGGAAACCCGTCTTGATAACGTTGTTTATCGTATGGGCTTCGGTGCAACTCGTGCAGAATCACGTCAGCTAGTAAGCCATAAATCTATTATGGTTAACGGTCGTGTTGTTAACATTCCATCATTCAAAGTGTCTGCGAATGATGTTGTGAGCATCCGCGAGAAGTCACGTACTCAAGCTCGTATTAAAGCGGCTTTAGAAGTGGCAGCTCAACGCGAGAAGCCTACATGGGTTGAAGTCGACAACGCGAAAATGGAAGGTGCTTTCAAGCGCGTTCCAGAACGTAGCGATTTGTCTGCGGAAATTAACGAACAGCTGATCGTCGAGCTTTACTCTAAGTAAGGCTAACAAACAAGAGAGGACACAATGCAGGGTTCTGTTACAGAATTTCTTAAACCGCGTCTCGTTGATATCGAGCAGGTTAACTCAACACGTGCCAAGGTTACATTGGAACCACTTGAGCGTGGTTTCGGCCACACTTTAGGTAACGCGTTGCGTCGCATCCTATTGTCGTCTATGCCCGGCTGCGCGGTTACCGAAGTCGAGATTGACGGTGTACTGCACGAATACAGCAGTAAGGAAGGCGTTCAAGAAGATATCCTTGAGATCTTGTTAAACCTGAAAGGGTTAGCAGTGACCATCGAGGGTAAAGACGAGGCTATGCTTACGTTGAGCAAGTCCGGCGCAGGCCCTGTCATCGCAGCAGATATCACGCATGATGGTGATGTCACTATCGTGAATCCTGATCATATTATCTGTCATCTGACAGGTAACAATGATATCAGCATGCGTATTCGCGTTGAGCGTGGTCGTGGTTATGTACCAGCATCTGCTCGTGCACAGACCGAAGACGATGATCGCCCAATCGGCCGCTTGCTGGTTGATGCTTCTTTCTCGCCAGTTGCACGTATTGCCTACAATGTAGAAGCAGCACGTGTAGAACAGCGTACTGACTTAGATAAACTCGTTATCGATATGACCACAAACGGTACTATCGATCCTGAGGAAGCTATCCGTCGTTCTGCAACTATTCTGGCTGAACAGCTAGATGCGTTTGTAGAGTTACGTGACGTGACTGAGCCAGAGCTGAAAGAAGAGAAACCGGAATTCGATCCGATTCTGCTGCGTCCTGTCGACGATTTAGAGCTAACTGTACGTTCGGCTAACTGCTTGAAAGCCGAAGCGATTCATTACATCGGAGATCTGGTACAGCGCACTGAAGTTGAGTTGCTGAAAACCCCGAACTTAGGTAAGAAATCTCTTACTGAAATTAAGGATGTTTTAGCTTCTCGCGGACTGTCGTTAGGTATGCGTTTGGAAAACTGGCCTCCAGCTAGTTTAGCAGACGACCTATAAGTCTCAGGTTTGTACAGATTTAGGTTATAAGGATTAGGTCATGCGCCATCGTAAGAGTGGTCGTCAACTAAACCGTAACAGCAGTCATCGCCAAGCCATGTTTCGCAACATGGCCGGTTCACTAGTTCGTCATGAGATCATCAAGACAACTGTGGCTAAAGCGAAAGAACTGCGTCGCGTAGTTGAGCCTCTGATAACACTTGCTAAGAGTGACAGCGTTGCAAACCGTCGTTTAGCGTTTGCACGTACTCGCGACGCTGAAGTCGTTGGTAAGTTATTTACTGAGTTGGGTCCACGTTACCAGGAACGTCCTGGTGGCTATACCCGTATCCTTAAGTGCGGTTTACGTGCTGGTGATAAAGCCCCTATGGCTTACATCGAGCTAGTTGGTCGCCCAGAAGCTGCTCAAGCTGTTGATGTTGAAGCTGCTGAGTAATTAAGGTTACACTTTTAAAAAGCCGGGCATTAGCCCGGCTTTTTTATGCCTTTTTGACTATTTCACCCAAAGTGTGGTTTTCTCGATTTCTTTTGGGAGGACGATATTCCATTTAGCTAAGCCTTTCTGGCTAAACATGTATTTTCCAAGATCATCTGTTACTGGGAAAATATTTTCGGGTTTCTCGCCGCCGAGTATTTTTGTTGCCATATTTGCTGCAATCTTGCCATGATGATAGCCATCGAGAACATAGCCACCAATATTACCTTCAGCAGAGACACTAAATCCCCAAAACCCAAAATTCGGTACCGGAGTATGTTCAGATATCCATTTTAGGAGCTGATCTGCATCTACTGAGCGATTATCTGCATCTCTAACTGTGTGGTATAGCGCCACGACTATAGCGTTATAACCTTGTTCCTTCGCGGTCAATACATTCCGCTGCCAATCCGTTAGCTGTGACAATTGCACTAAATTAACTTCGATATCGCCTAACATGCTTGAGTGTTGTTTACTGATGTATTCTGCCGCTGAGTCAGAGGTGACTCCTTGGTCGAATAGAACTAAGATTTTTCTATGCACAGTCTGTGGTAGTAAACGTTGAATGAGCAGTAGTGAACGTCGTAGTAGTGGTCTCTCAATGACGCCTGTGAAGCGTTTGTGTTCATTGAGATGATATTCTCTAGGATTCATGTTCACCCCTAAATAGACTACTGGGATTAGGCTGTCATTTAGGCGCTGGTGTAAGAGATTAACCGCATTATCATCGGCGAGAATAACCAATTGGGGTGCTTGTTGTTGAATATATTTCCATGCTAAGTCAGCCCGTTCAGCAAATTGCTCTTGGGGTAAGCGTTTGGTATCCATCTCGAAATAACTAACATCGTGGTGAGGGCTGAGCGTGTCATAAATCGCTTGATAGTATTCTTGGTCCCATTGATAGCTATGATGGTAGCTTTCGATAACAACAACTTTAGCAGCATTGGCTTCCTGAGAGAGGCCTACCAAGCAGATAATTAGGAAGCTTAGAATGTGTTGCAAACTAGAGTTTAGTTGTCTTATTTGAATCATATGCAGTCTTAGGTATTGGCGCTGCCTAGAGTATAGTCCACCTTTAATTGTGCATATTCAGATAATAAAAAAGCCTCACTAGTTATTAAGCTAGGAGGCTTAGTTTGTACGCTATTGCTGATCCATCAATAACCTACTTAGTATCTGGTGCCTTTTGCTGGCTATAATCTAACTTTTCGTGCTTTTGGCCCATGGCTTCAGCGACTTCTGGTGGCATGTAGTTTTCATCATGCTTGGCCAGTACTTCAGTTGCTTCTAGTTTGCCATCAGCACCCAGTACACCCTGAGCAACAATGCCTTGTCCTTCACGGAAAAGATCGGGCAATAGGTCGTCATAAGTGACCAGTACTTCGCCGCCGAGGGAGTCATGCACTGCAAATTCGACATGCAAGCTTTTGGGATCTCGCACCATAGAACCTACCGTCACCATTCCGCCGACACGAATACGTTGGCCAATTTCAGGTTTTACGCCAGTGTCTGTCTTGCCGTGGACAATTTCAGACGGAGTATAGAATAAGTTCAAGTTGGAGTTCAGCGCATAGAGCAAAAGCGAAGTAATCGCAGCAACGCCACCGATTAATGCTACAGCTAATGTCAGTCTTTTTTTGCGTCTTGGGTTCACGATTTAGTACTCCTAGTTTCTTTTAGGCGTTCTTCTCTATCCATCTTCTTCGCGATATCAATTAACACCTTACGCTTTTGGCGTGCGCTGGTAATGATGAGCGTAGAGAGGCAGAAGAAGGTCACTCCGTAGGATAGCCATACATAGAATGCATAGCCGCCCATATTAAAAAAATCACTGATTGAATCGAATTGCATCATTTGACCTCCTCCGCTTTAGCTAGTTCACGGACCCAAGGGCGCATGCCATTTCTTGCTAAAATTTCTGCTCTAAAACGAACAATAGTGATGGCGCCAATCATAAGACCGAAGCCCAGTATGTTAATTAACAGTGGATAGAGCATTTCCGTCGACATAGTCGATTTCTCGGTAATGCGTATTGTCGACGGTTGATGTAATGAGCTCCACCATTCAACTGAGTATTTGATGATAGGAATATTAATCACACCGACGATCGCTAAGATCCCTGCTGCACGAGCTGCGAGCACTTTATCCTCAAATGAGGCATAGAGCGAGATCACACCTAGATATAGGAATAGTAATACCAGCTCAGAAGTTAAGCGTGCATCCCATACCCACCAAGCACCCCACATAGGTTTGCCCCATGCTGCTCCGGTAAAGAGTGCGATAAAGGTGATTACTGCACCAATGGGAGCAATAGATGCTGCAGCCCAGTCGGCAAGTTTTATTTGCCAAACTAGACCGATAAAGGCCGCTGTTGCCATACCCATATAAGCCGCCATTGACATAGACGCGGCAGGAACATGGATAAAGATAATACGGTAGCTATCACCCTGCTGGTAATCCGTCGGCGCGAAGACGAGTCCCCATGTAGTGCCAACAGCAATCAATAGACCGGCTAAGATCGCAAACCATGGAAATAACGTTCCTGATAATTTATATGCGCGTTCAGGATCCGCGTAAGGGTGTAACCATTTCCACATTTTAGTTAGTACTCACTCGCAGAGATGCACCAATTGCAAAAGGTGCTAAGGTTAACGATCCGACCAGCATAGCGCCTATTATAGCGAGCTGACCATCATAGGGTAAATTCATTCCTGCCGCGTCTATGGCACTCGTTGCAAAAATGAGTACTGGGATATATAGGGGCAAAATAAGTAAGCTGAGTAACACGCCGCCTTTCCTTAGACCGACGGTTAATGCCACACCAATAGCACCTAACAGCGACAATACTGGCGTGCCTAGCGCAAGCGTTGAAATTAACGCACCGTAGCTGTTGCCGTCTAGATTGAGTAATACCGCTAACAGTGGTGCGATAATAATCAGTGGCACACCTGTTAAAATCCAGTGGGCTAACACTTTAGCTAATACGAGAATGGCTAATGGCTGTGGGCTTAATAGCATTTGTTCTAAGCTACCATCACTAAAGTCGGCTTTGAAAAGCCTTTCAAGTGACAACATTGATGCTAATAATGCGGCTACCCAAATTATCCCCGGTGCCACACGTGCTAACATTTGCGGCTCTGGTCCAATTCCCAGCGGAAACAAGGTAACGACCATAATAAAAAATAGCAGTGGGTTAAAAATGTCGCCGCGGTGGCGAATAGCAATTTTAAGATCTCGCTGCAGCAAGGTGAAAAATGCTTGGGTAAAACTGATGCCTCTTTTCATTGAGCCTGACCTTATATGAAGCGATAATCGAGACGAATTTTACGAAGCCTATCATCTGTGATAATGCCCATATCTTGGTGAGTTGTGAGGATCACACAACCACCATTATCCGCATGCTGAATAAATAACTGCTCCAGTTCTTCGACGCCTTTTTTATCAATTGCAGTAAAAGGTTCGTCAAGGATCCAAATTTTACAGTTGCTATGCCACAATCTTGATAGCGCTGTTCTGCGATGCTGGCCTGCGGATAAATGCCCCGCGAGAGCTTCTTCAAAGCCCGTTAAATTGACTTTGGCTAAAATCTCTGACGTATCAAAGTCATCATAACCACTGATTCTTAAATTGAAATTAAGGTTTTCTTCGGCAGTCAGCTCGCATTTCACGCCAGCTAAATGGCCTAAATACAAGAGGTCTTCATTGTATTCATCGCGGCAACGGTTTATGTCTTCATTAATGTAAAAAGTTTGTCCGGCATAGGGGCGAGAAAGGCCCGCCAATATGCGTAATAAACTGGTCTTGCCTGCGCCGTTAGGGCCTTCAATCTGAACAATGTCACCGGCATTTATATCAAAACTTAACTCATCAAAGAGGATGCGTTCTTCGCGGATACAGGTCAGCTTGCTGGCTGACACTAATGTGGTTTCTTTAGTTATATTTGTCACTGAACCCTCTATCTCAAGCCGGAAGGAAACACAAGTCATTCTAACACAAACGTTATTGGGGGTTTACTCTTGGTTTGCACTAGATGTCAGCAATATGATGTGGTTCCAATAACCGCAATATTTATCGAACTTTTTTACGACTTGCTAATATATTAACGAATTTGTCATCCTTGTCGCCTGATTCATTTTGTGTTGAGATTCTAATCACAAAAAGATGAGATTTCTTGAAGTTTGTAGTAATCTTAGTCGGCTATAATGAGTCTGCCTAAGTAAGGGCGGCGCCGAGCTTTGTACGTATTTGCATTAGGAACATTGAACATGAAAAAACTTTTAGCAATGACTGCTGTCGCTGCTTTGACTATGTCAGTTAACGCTTCAGCTCAAGATGCTGAGGCTATTTATAATAAGGCATGTACCGTATGCCACAGTATGGGTGTTGCTGGTGCTCCAAAAGTACACAACGCTGCAGAATGGGAACCACGCTTAGCTAAGGGTGTTGACGCTCTAGTGAAGAGTGTGAAAACCGGTCTGAATGCTATGCCACCAGGCGGTATGTGTACTGATTGTACTGATGATGATTACAAAGCTGCTATCAAATTTATGTCTACAGCTAAGTAATTTTTCAGATATAAAAAAACCGGCGAAAGCCGGTTTTTTTATATCTGCAATTAACTGCGATTTATTGCACTTGAGTATCAAGTACTAGGTTCGCTGTATCGCCTACGGCGACTTTACTGATCTTGCCTTGAATATCACCCGTTTGCGGTTTGATATTACCTTGTTTAGACAGCACTGCAATCACTTCCACATTGGCTGCATCGCTTAACTTCACATCACCACCCATACCGCTACTGTCATCTAATGTCACTGTAATCGGGAAAGACTTCGCACTGACTTTGGTTGCAGCTAATGGAACTTTAGGTCCTTCAGTTGCACGGGCAAAGATGAAAATGGTGTCTTCTGGACTGGCTTTAGCCGCAAGTTCTGCAGAGATAGATATAGTGACATTGACCGATTTAGCACTCGCTTTGACTTGCTTATGTGCATCATCATTTGGCATGCCAGCGGTTTCCGACTGCATGCGTAAGTTGGCGGTTTCGATTGCATTCATAAGAGCAGCACGATCAACGTCGGCATGACCGCTATCTAAAATCGTTTGCCAAGAGGTGATGGCTTTCTTGTAGTCAGCAGTAAAGAAAGCATCCATACCCACGAGCAGTAGCGTTGAAGGATCTTGGGCATCCATAGCTAAGGACTCATCGATAAGAGCTTGGACTTGCGGTGTCATTTGTTGACCCGCTTTGTAATACATCGCCGTTGCTTTTGGACCGAGCAATTCTGCATGCTTTCCGACTAATTCGATTACTTTATCGAAAGCCGCAATCGCTTTATCGTATTGGTTTGCTGATACATAAGCATGACCTAAGCTAAACCACAGTTGGCTGTTTTCTGGCTCGGCTTTAACTTGAGCTTCCATCATCTGCACGCGTTGCATCATGATTTGAGCCGTATCCATTCCTGCATGTGGATTTGCAGGTTGTTGAGCACTATCAATATTCTCGAAGGCACCTAAGTGTTGATATAGATAGCCTGAGATGACAATCAAACAAACTGACATGATCGACGGCCACAGAATCGTCTTTGGCTTTATTTGGTTGACCAGTGAATCGTCGTTCGCTTGTTTGATGTCTTGGAGTAGACTGATTTCCAGTTCTTTCTTCAATGCATCAAATTCGGCTTGATCGAGTAGCTCTTCACTTAATTCTTTTTCAAGAACGCCTAAGCGCTCATTGAACAATTCAAGGTTCGTTTGTTTACGAACTCCAGCTTCTTCCGTTTTCAGCAATTTTTGCTGTCTGAAGTGCGGGATCCAAATCAGCATCAGGCCGACTAACATAACAAGCGCAATAAAAATCCAAAATGTCGTCATTGTTTCTATATTCACTTTAGTTTGCAGAAAGCGGAGTAACCGCTAGGCTTGGAAGCAAGATTATACGTAAAGATTGTTCATTGAACAGTAATATAAGGTAATCCCAGTGCTGAAAGCTTATAGTTGGGCACTGGTTCACAAATTGATTCTTCTTGTAAATTTTGTATGAAACTTAAGTGTCATTTGTCGGTCACATGCAGAACTGAGCCTCTTCCGTGACTTTCATCGACCTCTAAAATTGAGAATGAGACAAGTAACCCAGTTTTGTACGAAAGAGGCAGACAGGAACAATAGCAAATACTAAAATGAGCAAAATTTCGTGCATTTGCGTGAATAGCATGTTGTGCGTTGAGATAGAGTCTTTCTAAATCAACATATTATTGAAGACTGAGGAAAACCCATGATCCCAGAACTTGGACACTTTGCGTTGATAATAGGGGTGGCTTTTGCCTTCTTATTAATCAGCGTCCCCCTAATAGGTGTTGCCAGAAAAGACCAATACCTTGTTAGGTACGCTTGGCCATTAACGTACGGAATGTTCTTTTTTATTACCTTATCTGTTGTCGTGCTGGCTTATAGTTTTGCCGTCGATGATTTCTCGGTCGCCTATGTGGCACATCATTCAAATTCTCAGTTACCTATCTTCTTTAAGATCTCGGCCGTATGGGGCGGTCATGAAGGGTCACTGTTATTTTGGGTGTTTGCTTTATCAACTTGGGCGGCTGCGGTTGCCTTGTTTAGCAAAGGTTTAGAAGAAGTATTTACTGCCCGTGTGCTGGCAGTATTGGCTCTTATTGTGATTGGCTTTAGTTTGTTTATGCTACTCACATCTAGCCCATTTGAACGTTTATTCCCGATCCCTGCCGAAGGTCGTGACTTAAATCCAATGCTGCAGGACGTGGGATTAATCTTCCATCCTCCTATGTTGTACTTAGGTTATGTGGGCTTCTCTGTAAGCTTTGCATTTGCGATTGCTGCGCTGATGAGCGGCCGTCTTGATTCTGCATGGGCTCGTTGGACTCGTCCATGGACATTGGCTGCTTGGACCTTCCTTACGGGCGGTATCGCACTAGGATCTTGGTGGGCTTATTATGAATTAGGCTGGGGCGGTTGGTGGTTCTGGGATCCCGTTGAGAACGCCTCTTTTATGCCTTGGTTAGTGGGTACTGCGCTTGTTCACTCTTTGATTGTGACTGAGAAACGCGGCGCCTTCCGTAACTGGACTGTATTACTGTCTATTTTTGCTTTCTCTTTAAGTTTGCTTGGTACCTTTATTGTTCGCTCAGGTGTATTAACCTCAGTGCATTCATTCGCAGCCGATCCAAGCCGCGGTATGTTCATCCTGTTGTTACTTGGTTTAGCTGTTGGCGGTTCATTAACACTGTTTGCTTTACGTGCCAGTGAAATGAGTAGTCCTGCCCGTTTCGAGCTTAAGTCTAAAGAAACAATGCTCTTAGTATGTAACGTGCTACTGACGGTTGCCGCAGGTACGGTACTATTGGGTACATTATATCCATTGCTCATCGACGCGCTTGGCATGGGTAAAATCTCTGTTGGACCTCCATACTTTAATGCGGTGTTCGTGCCTATCGTATTAGTGCTATTTGGCTTTATGGGTATTGGTCCAATTATTCGCTGGAAAAAATCGAAAGCGGGCGAGCTTAAGCGTCAGCTATTGATCCCAGCAATGATTGCTGCTGCTATCGGTATTGTGACGCCATTTATCGTCGATGGTGTATTCAATATTTGGGTTACCTTTGGTATTGCAGCCGCGGCTTGGATTATTCTGGCTACCGCAAGAGCGGCCTATAACATGGTCAAGTCGAAAGAAGGTGATATCAGCATCAGCCGCATGGGCCGTAGTCAGCTTGGTATGATCTTCGCGCATCTCGGTATTGCCGTTTCTGTGATTGGTGCCACTATGGTGTCAAATTACTCGATTGAGAAAAGTGTTCGTATGGGACCTGGTGTAAGCCAAGAACTCGCCGGTTATACTTTTAAGTATCTCGAGACCAAAAACGTAGTGGGTCCTAACTACACTGCACAGCAGGGACAGATAGAGATCTATAAGGGCGATGAGCTACTGACATTACTAAAACCTGATCGTCGTCAATATAATGTGCGAACTATGGATATGACAGAAGCCGGTATTGACTGGGGTCTATTCCGTGACTTGTACGTGACTATGGGCGACCCTATTACCAGCACTGAATTTGCGGTTCGTTTAAACTATAAGCCGTTCGTGCGTTGGTTATGGTTTGGGGCAATTTTCATGATGATAGGTGGATTCTTCGCTGCATCGGATAAACGTTACCGTGCGAAAGTCACTGCAGCTGTCGCGCCTTTGGCCGAAAAGGCAAAATTGGCAACGGCTCAATAATTGGGGAATGTATGAAGAAGTTGGTTCTGTTTATCCCATTGGTCATATTTCTCGCCATGGGGGTGTTTCTATATAAAGGGTTATTTCTGAATCCGCAGCAATTGGATTCAGCACTGGAAGGGAAGCCTATTCCGGCTTTCCAACTGGAACGCCTAGAAACACCGGCTGAGATCATAACGAATGAGCAATTAAAAGGTAAGGTATCATTACTTAACGTATGGGCGACGTGGTGTCCATCTTGTAAATATGAGCATCCTTTCTTAGTGATGCTAAAACGTAAAAATCTTCTGCCAATTTACGGGATCAACTATCGTGATGAGCGTGTTCCTGCGTTAGAAGAGTTAAAACGTCAGGGCGATCCCTACAACGTTAATATTTATGATAAAGATGGGCGTTTAGGATTAGATCTTGGCGTTTATGGTGCTCCAGAGAGTTTTATTGTTGATCACAACGGTATTATCCGTTTCCGTTATGCAGGTCCAATAGACCAACGCGTATGGAGTGAAACCCTTTACCCTATGATCCAACAATTACAAGCTGAAGCAGCGAAGGATGGCGCAGCATGAGAACGATGATAAAAATCATAGGTGGTCTAGTGCTGATGTTCAGCATGACGACTGCCGTCATGGCAACACCAGTTGATACTTACGAATTCAAGTCACCTGAAAATCAAAAGCGCGGTTTGTCTTTGGCCCATGAACTACGTTGTCCACAGTGTCAAAACCAAAATTTGATCGACTCCAATTCACCCGTTGCTCGAGATCTGCGTCTTGAGGTATTCAAGATGGTTGACGAAGGAAAAGGGGATGATGAGATCATCGAGTTTATGACTAGTCGTTACGGTGAGTTTGTTCTCTATAAACCTAAGATGGAAACCAAGACCTACATTCTCTGGTTAGGTCCTATTGGTTTATTACTTCTGGGTCTAGTGATTGGATTCATCTTCATTCGTAAGCAACGTATTGGCGGTAATGTGCCGAACGAAATTAGCGCAGAAGATCAGCGCGAGTTAGATACCTTGCTAAAGCGCAATACAAAATGAAGCATAAAGTCATAACGGCATTCATGTTGTCATCCATTCTTTCGGTATTTGTTGCTGGGGTCGCGCATGCGTACCCTGGTATGCAGCAAACGGCTAAACCGATGGAATCAACGGTTGATTTGATCAATGTACTGCCAAAGACTTTTCCTATTGAGCCTGTTGCCTTTAATGATGTCGATGGTAAAGCTATCGACTTCAGCCAATTTAAAGGCAAGATCATTATGGTTAACATGTGGGCGACTTGGTGTCCGCCATGTGTCAGAGAGTTGCCTGCAATCGAAAGGTTAGCAACTAAGTTCAAGACTGAAGATTTTGTCGTACTGCCTATCTCAATTGATGCAGAAGGTAAGCAGCAGGTTCAGCCGTTCTTAAGTTCATTGGGTATGGCGAATTTCAACTCTTACTATGATCAACCACAAAGTCTTGGAAACGTTTTTCCGCTCGACACGATTCCTGCGACCTTTATTCTTGATCAACAGGGTCAATTGATTGCCTTTGTTCGATCCTATGTTGATTGGGATGACGTAAAAGCCGTCTCGCTAATCCAAGGTTTTATCGATAAAGGCAGCAAAAAGCCCAATTAATGGGCACTTTGCATGTAAAATAATCGCCGTTGTTTAAAAGATCGCCATGCGATCTTTTTTCATTTAAAAAGCCCTTGCACAAAAAGTTTCACTGCCTATAATGCGCATCCACTGACACGGCAGACAGCGAAAGCAGGCTGACGAGTTAGGTTGAATTGAGTCGCTTTTAAGCACTTAATTCAAYMGCAGCAAGAAGTTGAAAAAACTCCTTGACGCGAAACGGGAAATGCGTAGAATACGCAGCCCTAGCCAACTGGAAGCGTTCGACGCTCAGTGTGGTACTCAAGTTCTCTTACGAATATTGAGTTGCTCTTTAACAAGATAAAACAAGAAATCTGTGTGGACACTCACAGGTGTTGAGTTAATCGAAACTGCTTAACCTTCGGGTTGGCAGTCAAAAATTTAAATCAATGTAACAATGAGTGTTCATAGTAATATGTACAGTTTG
>NZ_JAKKRU010000021.1:0-28817 GCF_025653925.1 Shewanella sp. SM68 | reverse complement strand
AATAAGCAGAATTTGCTTGGTGACAATAGCCTTGTGGAACCACCTGATCCCATCCCGAACTCAGAAGTGAAACGCAAACGCGCCGATGGTAGTGTGGGGTCTCCCCATGTGAGAGTAGGTCATCGCCAAGCGCCTAATTTAGGTTAACGTGTAGACGTTAACCTAAAGGAGCGGTAGTTCAGTTGGTTAGAATACCGGCCTGTCACGCCGGGGGTCGCGGGTTCGAGTCCCGTCCGCTCCGCCAACATTCATGAAGCCCATGCTATTAATTAGCATGGGCTTTTTGATTTTAATCCGTTTACAATCCCATTCCTCCCTTTGTGACCGTGACCAAAATGTGACCATATGGTGACTTTGTACTGTGTTTGACCGGAGGTCATGTCATACCAATCCGCATCAGATCTTGACCACTTTAGCCCAGCCTCTTGTGCACAAACTTTTTACGCTGTCCTTGCTATGAATAATACCATTCCGCATTAAAGTTCAGTCACCTTCGCCCACTCCCGAGTTTACCACGCGTTTTGTACAACTGATAAAGCTGTTCCATGCCTGGCTGCAGGCATCCACTATGTCCTCATATCCTTTAAAACAACGATTGGCGAGATAATGTTGGCGCAGCCAACTCCATACCTGTTCGATGGAGTTTAGTTCTGGGGAATATGGCGGCAGTTTGAGTATCGACAGGTTGGGGATATCAGCAGCAATGTCATTGGTATGCCAACCCGCACCGTCCATTACCACGACAGCATGGCGGCCAGGTTTGGTGCGTTTTGCAATCAGCTCCAAGTGCTGGTGCATGATGTC
This sequence comes from Shewanella sp. SM68, assembly GCF_025653925.1. Classification (NCBI taxonomy): domain Bacteria; kingdom Pseudomonadati; phylum Pseudomonadota; class Gammaproteobacteria; order Alteromonadales; family Shewanellaceae; genus Shewanella; species Shewanella sp. SM68. The sequence continues at coordinate 28,013 of NZ_JAKKRU010000021.1, read as the reverse complement.
CTTATTAACGAATGGCGTGATGATGGCTTCAGTTTCTCCTGTTGCAGGACAGACAGCGCCGAAGAGGTGTACATATTCAAACTGCTGCTGTCTTAGCGCTCTTGGTCTACTGCCTTTGGGGGCCCAAAGTCGTGTCGTTGTATTTTGCTGGCCGAATCTGGCTTCGTCCTGAAACCAAATATCAATCTGGTGTGGTTGTATATGAATGGGAGCGTGAAGGATCGTTTCCAGAGGAAACTTTTTTAAAAGCGTCCTGTAAGCTCTGAGTTTGTTTTGGATGCCTGGAGCGGCTGGTTATCCAACAGAATCCCATGCTCTTGAGTAGCTTCTAGATGTGATTGGGATGGTACTCGACATTAAACTCACTCGAGATGTATTGCTGGATATCGGCCCCAGTGAGTCTGCCGCCCTCATCTGATTGTGCTTTAAACTCAATGTATCTGGCGAGTCTCCTTTTTTGCTCATTTGACAATGACGGCTTCTTCCCTAAGCGTGGTTTATCTTCAAGTCCTGCCAGTCCTTGCCCAAGATAGCTGGAGACCCATAAGTTGACGCTAGATCTGGCCACCTTCAACTGGCCTGCCACCTGAGTGCGGTTATGGCATTGCAAAAATAGCGATACAGCGAGCAATCGCATGCGCTTATGCGGATTTTTTTCTCTTTTGGAGAGGCTAAGCAGACTTTCAGCGGTTTCAGGTTTCATAATCCAATTTTAAGCTGTTGGGTTGCTTGCTATTAGATCAGACTTCTATGCGGAATGGTATAAGGCGGCAACTTGAGAAGCGTCAGATTATCAAAGTCATCGGCCAAATCTTGTTGATGCCAGCCCGCACCGTCCATGATGACCAGTGCATGCCGTCCAAATTCTGTTGCGGCCGAGATCGATTTTAAGTGTTCACGCATATATTCGCTATTGGCATGCGGGGCAATAATCGCTTGTGTCGCCCCCGTTGCCGGACACACGGCGCCATATAGATACACATATTCAAATTGTTGCTGCTTGACGGCCCGTGGACGGGTCCCTTTCTCAGCCCAAATACGGGTGGTGGTATTCTGTTGGCCAAAGCGGGCTTCATCTTGAAACCATGCGATCGAGTGCAACGTGCCCAGGTGTGTTAAGGATCGTTGCCATGCGGAAGTTTTTTAAAAGCCTCTTGTATAGCCTGAGATTGTTTCGGGTGGCGAGAGCGAGTGCTAATCCATGAGAAGCCAAGTTGATGCAGCAAGCGGTAGATATTTGCTTGCTTGAACGTCACGCCAAATTCAGACTGAATAAACAGGCCGACATCCTTGGCCATCAACCTGCCACCTTGTTCAGATAGACTGCTGTGCTGTACGAAGGCTTTAAGCTTAGCTTGCTGTGGTCTGGAGAGTGTCGCAGGACGGCCCGGATTGGGTGCATCGTCAAGGCCAGTCAGCCCATGGGTTAAATAGGCGGAGACCCAGCGATTGACGCTGGTTCTACTGACCTTAAGCATGCTTGCGATGGCGGTACGAGAATGACCTTCAGTGAAATGGAGTAAGGCAAGATAGCGCATACGTTTGCGTGCACTTTTCTCCGATTTAACTAAGGCTGCGATGTGGGGATGATTCATATTTTGTATGATTAAAAACTGATGACCAATTAGATCACATAATTAATATAATTGGTATTATATTCGCGCTCAGTCGATTTGCCTTCCTGTACTTGTGCGACTCAAGTTGACGCATTGCTCTGTATCCTTAATCCGTAAAATGAATAAGGAGCAGGGTATGTGCGGTTTATGTTTGGAGCAGGGATTTGTTTTTAGCTTAGTTACCGAGGGTTTCGATGCTATTGAGGGAAGACTAGGTACTGGTACGAGTTTTGTGATGATTGGGATGTCATTGTTGAACTATTCAAGAAGCAAGCTGACTCTGCTCTGGACAATCGGGTGTTGTGGGCTAGGCTGTTTGTTACTTGGATAACGAGCCAGTATTTTTAGTCGCTGATAATCTCGCCCTCACTATGTATACGCCTCGGGTTCTGGTAATTGGCGTGGGCGATCTTGGTTCTTACATTGGCGCAAGTCTGGTTAAGAAAAATCACACCGAAGTGGATGGGCTTTTGGCCAGTCGTAAGTCAAGCCTGCTGAGTACCATCGACTATGCCAACACCCTTTTGGTTAACTCTGACGGGCTGCAGAATAATGGTGAAGCGACATTTGATGAACATGGACTTAATGATGCAAAAGAACTCATCAAAGAATCGGACTCGGTGTTGTTGGTTGGCGCCCTTGGCGGCAGTTCAGGTGCGCCGCTGATTGCCGGGATAAATACCCAAATGGTTATGGATGTCTTGATTCACTTTTCTGTACCTGAAGGTTTTTCACTGGGATTAATGCACGAATTTTTGGATGCGCTGTACCACGCTTGCCCCAAACTTCAGCTGGTGCTGAGCTGCGTCACTGTCACGAAGAAAGATGTCATAAGCGTTCTACTGATAGCTTCGTCCGCTCCGCCAGCGTCTTACTGAGCACCACAGTATCTAGATACCCATTTCATTGAGGAATGAAATGTCAACGTTACTGACACGGCATTAACCCAAATGCTCCTTAAAGGCTTCGAAGCCCTTCCTAGTTAAAGTCGTGTTACGGTGCTCAATCACTGTCTCTATGGACTAGTTTCACGTAATGATTCATAGTAAGTCATTATAATTTAGTAGGTTACATAAGGGTTTTTTAATATGGCAAGACATCAAAATGCAACCCGGGCAATTTTGGTTTTGGAAGCACCTTGGGAAATCGACTCCGAAGACTCTAATCGCACCAGTGTGCTGCCGTTTGTGGATGGTGTTGCGAAATTAGCAGGTGACACAGAAGTGTATCTGGCAAATTTTTATGATAAAAGCAGCTTCGGTAAAGCGCTCGACTGTCTTTGTAAAACAAAATTCCTGAATACCATTGTTTACATCGCTGCTCATGGCTATAAGGATAAAGTTCAAGGAATAAAACTATTAGATGCGCTCAGCGCTGTAGCCAGTAAATCGAGAGCATACAATATAACTGGGGTTTTGTTGGGTTCTTGTTACGTTGGAGAAAACGTGACCGCTATGCAAGCATGCATCGAGGATTCCAACCTCAGGTGGTGCGTTGGTTACTCATCTGCCTCCTATTGGTTGTCCGGCACAATGATTGATACAGCTATTCTCGCGAAAATGTCCCAGCTTGATAATGATGATTTTAAAAGTCGGGATTTAATAGTTGAGCATTTTGCTGAGGCACTGAGCCCGTTTTCACTTACATTTCCAATAGGCGAGGATTACGAAAGATCTCAAGTCCAACTACAGGACTCAATCAGGTTTGTAGTACAGCCATCAGGGCAGGGAAAGCAATCCAAGGATGTTTCAGCAGATGTCTTCCGGGAGTACAAGAATTTTCAGGTGATTGAAGATGATGCCTAGAAGACCAGTAAAACACGGAACGTTATGAAAAACATCCTATTAGCAACCATAGGGGCAAGCCCTCAGGTATTGACAGAAACCCTGTATGCCATCCACCAGAGCGGCAAGCCGTTCCCGGAGGAGGTGTTTGTCATCACTACGCTTTCAGCTAAGCCGTTGCTGATGAATGGTCTGTTTCGCGATGGTCATTTACAGGCACTAAAAGACGAATATCAGCTTCCCGATTTTCGTTTCGATGAGTCCCATATCTGGTTGATTGAAGATGATGACGGTAATCAGGTTGATGATGCTAAAACCGTTGACGACCAAAGCCTTATGGCAGACTTCATTACCAAGACACTCTTCAGGTTAACCAGCGATCCCAACATTGCGCTTCATACATCACTCGCGGGTGGGCGCAAGACCATGGCATTTTACACTGGCTATGCCATGTCGCTCCTTGGTCGGCATCAAGACACGTTAAGCCATGTGTTTGTCGATGATGACTTTGAGTTTGTGCGTGATTTTTGGTTTCCTACAAAGTCAACCAAATGGGTCACGGGTAAGAATGGACAAGGCGAGATAGATGTCAGTAAAGCCCAAGTTACTTTGGCGGAAATTCCGTTTGTTAGAATGCGACACTCCATTGACCCTAGCCTGCTGGCTTCGATGGAAAACCTATCACTCAGCCAAACTGTAGCCTTGTTGAATGCCGGACAAAGCCAAACCTTGTCAATAAAAGTCAATCTTAAAGCCAAAACCATAGAAACCTTGGGCGTCGAGATTAAGCTCACCGCAAAGGAATTGGCTTTCTACCTGTGGCTTTACCAAAAGGGTGAGTCAGGGCTGCGGGTAGACCGCTACTTTGATGATGACCCCTCCCACAGCCAAACTTTTTTAACCCAGTTCTCGACTTTGTCTCAAGACCCTCGAGTGTTCGAGAGCTTCGGTATTACTCCTGAGGATTTTAAAGCCCATGAACTGCAAAAGCTCAAAGGGATGGAGAGGGCATTTTTGCAACCTATATGTAGCACGATCAATAGCAAGTTAAAGAGAGCGTTACCTATAGCTACAGCAGATAGGTTATCAATTCTGTCGACTTCAGAGGCTCAGGGGCAGAGATACCGAGTCGCCTTAAGTGGGCAGCCGGATTTGATTGAGTTCTAGCGTGCGACATCTGTGTAACTGCTTCCATCAACGTCTTTAAAGCTTTTAGCTGGCAATAAAGAAAGGTCATTTCACAAGCTTATTTACCCTCAATGTTTAATCCTGATCGGTTACGCTTATCATTCAGGAGTTTGTCAAACAACGGATAGAGAAAATTTGCACAAATCCGGCGCCAAATCGTCGAGATAATAAATAATTTCTGGTATAAGACTCAAAGTCTTATAGGGAGGTAGCTATTTCAATGACGGGATCTTTAAACTTCGAACTCATTCGTGGTCACAACGAAAAGCTCGCGAATCTTGGTGCACTTGCAGAGCAAATCCTACATCTGGATCCAGGCAGCGCTATTACCCGGCTAAGAAGTTTTGCCGAAGAAGTTACAAGAGAGATTTACGTCATTGATGGTCTTCAAAAGCTGCCTCAGGCCAGCTTTATCGAGCTACTAAAAAATGATGGCTTCCTTCACGTTACCGAGCAGCGCCTACGTGATCAGCTGCATTTTTTGCGGGTAGAAGGCAATCTTACTGCCCATGGGGCTGAAGGTTCACTGCAAATAGCCTACGCAGCACTGGGTACCGCCCATGCTTTGTCCAACTACATGGCGGTAAACTACTACGGGTTTCATGCCGGCGATCTGGCTGAACTTCAGTACCCCGAAAAACCAGGCAGTGCAGTCGCACTGACGCAAAAACAGCTCGACAAAGTACTACAGCAAAACCGCCAGCAGCACGATACCCTGTTGAAAGAGCTTGAGCTTGAGCGCCAAAAACGTATCGAGGCAGAAAACCGTGCCGAGCTTACCGACGAAGAACTTCGTCTTGCCAAGGCTCGCAGTACCCAAACTGCCAACAGCCTGCAGTGGGATGAAAACAAAACCCGTCAGCTTCTCATTGATACTCAATTGGCCAAAGCAGGCTGGGATATCAGTAATCCTGATCACGTAGGTATTGAGGTGCCAGTCGCGCATCAGCCAACCAGCAGTGGTACTGGTTTTGCCGACTATGTACTCTGGGATGACGATGGCACACCGCTGGCGGTGGTTGAAGCCAAACGCTCCCGCGAAAACTTGCAAAAGGGGCGTGAACAGGCTCGTTACTATGCTGAAGGTCTCGCAAAGCAGCACAATTGCCCCACGCCCATTGTGTTTTACACTAATGGCTATGAAATCTGTATCTGGGATACCAAGCAGTACAACACCTATCGTCAAGTGTTTGGTTTCTATTCCAAAGACAGCCTTAAATTCCTGCAATACCAGCATAAATATAAAGAGCCTAATCTCGAACTGCTGAACCCTGATTTCAATATTGCCGGTCACAATCGCCCATATCAGGTTGAGGCCATTAAAGCCGTTACAGCCAAATTTCAGCTGCAAAGGCGCAAGGCGCTGATTGTCCAGGCAACAGGTACTGGCAAAACCCGGGTATCCATTGCGCTGGTGGAGCTGCTGCTGCTGCGGGCCAAGTGGGTAAAAAGGGTGCTGTTTTTGTGCGACAGAAAAGAGCTGCGTCGTCAGGCCGACGAAGCCTTTAAAGACTTTCTGCCGTCCGAGCCGCGATGTGTCATTGGCGAGAAAAACCAAATCGATGCTTCGGCAAAAGTGTTCGTTTCCACCTATCCCGGCATGATGAACCGCTTCAGCCAGCTTGATGTAGGCTTTTTCGACCTTATCATTGCCGACGAATCGCACCGCAGTATCTATAACCGCTACCGGGACATCTTCGATTATTTCGATGCCATGCAAGTGGGGCTCACGGCCACACCGGTCAAGTTTATTGCCCGCAATACCTACGATCTCTTTGGCTGTGAAAATGGCGACCCCAGCTTTAACTTTGATTTGGCCGAAGCCATCAGCCACGAGCCGCGATTCCTCAATCCGTTCCGAGTCAAAGAATGCTCTAGTGAATTCTTAAGGCAAGGTATTCATTACAAGGATCTCACGTTAGAGCAGCAAGCGCAGCTAGAGCAGGATCTGGGTCAAGAAGAAGCGCAAAAGACCACCATTAAGGGCAAGGACATAGGTCGCAAGATTTTCAGTGTGACAACTGATACCGCCATTCTCGAAAACCTGATGGACAATGGCATCAGGGATGCGACAAACTCGCTGGTGGGTAAAACCATCATCTTTGCCCAGAATCAGCGCCACGCAGAACATCTCGAAAAACTGTTTTGTGAAAAGCTTTATCCCCAGCACGGCAGCAAGGTGTGCAAGGTCATTCACAACAAGGTTGACCGTCCTGAAGCACGTATCGATGAGTTCAAAAAGGCCGGCAGTGAATTTCGTATCGCTATTTCGGTCGACATGATGGATACAGGCATCGATGTGCCCGAAGTGGTTAATCTGGTATTTGCTCGCCCGGTCAAGTCTTGGGTTAAGTTTTGGCAGATGATTGGCCGCGGCACACGCCTTTGCCCAGATCTGTTTGGCCCAGGCAAACATAAAGAAGAGTTCCTGATTTTTGATTACTACGGCAACTTTGCTTACTTTGACGAAGAGTATGTCGAGGCCGATACAGGCCAAAGCCGCTCATTGTTGCAAACCCTGTTTGAGGCGCGTCTGGCTCTTGCCAATGAGGCCCAAAGCAAAGCACATGTACAGGCTTATGAACTTGCCTGCAGCCAGCTCAAAGCGGATATTTGCGATCTGCCCGATGAGGCCATCGCCGTGCGTCGTAATCTGCGCCTAGTGAAAGAGCTGCAGGAAACCGATAAGTTGCTCGAGATGAGCGGCACCACCAAACACCAGTTGGAATCGGTAATCGCGCCGCTTATGGGGCAGCGCAAACTCAAAGATAAAGATGCCTCGGCATTCGACCGACTGCTCGCCAGTTTGCAAACAGCGCTGCTAAGTGGCAGCAGCGAGCTTGAAAACCTCAAGGCTGAGCTGATTGCTGCGTTGCAAAATCTGGCTGTTACCATCCACCACGTGCGTAACATGGGCGCGGAAATTGCCAAAGTACAAAGCGCTGATTACTGGAATAACCTAAGCCTTGACGCCCTCGAGAACACCCGCAAAAGCCTGCGCGGAATCATGAAGTACAAAAAGCCCGGGCCTGGGCCCCTTGTTGGCACGCCAACTACTCATACCCAAGATACTGACTATCAGGTGAATGACCGCCCAGTGGTAATTGGTGGCAACAATGAGGCTTTAGCCTACCGCGAGCGCCTTAAAACCATTGTTAATACTATGCTGGCCACCGAGCCTGTGTTGCAAAAGATTCATCAAGGCCAGCCAGTTACCGAGGCCGAGCTTAAATCACTCGCTTCTATCATCCTCACCCAGCACCCCGGAGTGGATCTTAACGCCCTAAATGCCTTTTATGGCCGTACCCCTGAGGAGCTTGGCCATACGTTGGCGCAGCTGGTGGGGCTTGAGCCTGAGGAGGTCAACAGTCGCTTTGCCGGATTCATTCAAACCCATCCGCTGAGTTATAAGCAGGTGCAGTTTATCAACCAGCTGAAAAGCGTTATCTGCCGTCAGGGGCGCATTAAGGTTCAGGATCTGTACGAAGGCCCCTTTGAGCGCCTGACCGATGGCGAGGGCCTTGATATCTTCCCCGAGGCCAATATTGAGGAACTGCAGTCGCTGCTAAAGCCTTACCTGTTGCCCAATTAAACTGGTATTACAGGAATGCGAGAATGTAAGCCAAGTGCTTTCAGGGTCAACTCGGCGAGAGCGGCTAAAACGACTAAAAGTGAAAATCGACTAAAAGCTGAACATTCGGCGGTGTCATAAGCTTGCGAACACCCCAAGCCGAGCTTGAAACGGGTAGAATTGGCCACATGCCAACTGCACCTTTCGGATACTGTGCAGCGCCATCATGGCGAAAATGAGAACGGCAACCACTGTGGTTTTAGCTACCGCGCTGGCAACCAGAATGACCAAAACGGGCAGGGCAACGCCACCCGTCAACAACAAGAGAGAGCTATGCTGACAGGACAACTGCGCAACGATATCGACAAACTCTGGGAAAAATTCTGGACCGGCGGCGTCACCAACCCGCTGGTGGTGATTGAGCAAATCAGCTACCTGATGTTTGCCCGTATGCTCGACATGCAGGAAACCGCCGCCGAGCGCAAAGCCAAGCGTACCGGCTTGCCCTTTAAGCGTCAGTTCCCCGAAACTCCGGCAGGTCAGTTGCTGCGTTGGCAAAACTTCAACCACATGTCCGGCGCCGAGCTGTTGCCGCACCTGCGTAAAAAGGTGTTCCCCCATTTTGCCGAGGTTGAACTGGCAGGCTCAGATATCGCCCACTTTATGGCCGAGGCCGATGTCGAAATCCGCAGCGAGTCAGTGCTGCGCGCCGCGGTCGACATGGTCGACAAGTTGCCGCTGGATAAAAGCGATGTTAAAGGCGATATCTACGAATACCTGCTCAGTAAACTCTCCTCCGCCGGTATCAACGGCCAGTTCCGCACCCCGCGCCATATTATCGACCTTATGGTCGAAATGCTCGACGTGCAGCCAACCGATGTGATTTGTGACCCAGCCTGCGGCACCGCAGGCTTTTTGTCCCGCACCATGGAATACCTTATCCGCAATCACAGCAGCCCCGAGAGTATTCACAGCGACGAAGACGGCAACCCGGTCTACAGCGGTGATTTACTGCACCCCTATCAGGACCATATCAACAGCCAGATGTTCTGGGGCTTCGACTTCGACAGCACCATGCTGCGGGTCTCCGCCATGAACATGCTGCTGCACGGGGTCAGCGCCGCCAATATCCGCTATCAGGACAGCCTCAATAAAAACTTTGCAGGTGTGCCTCAGGAGCACAACTTTTTCGATAAAATCCTCGCCAACCCACCCTTTAAAGGCAGCCTGGACGAGCAGTCGGTCAATCCCAAGGTGCTCGCCACCGTTAAAACCAAAAAAACCGAGCTCCTGTTTGTCGCCCTTATCCTGCGCATGCTCAAGCTTGGTGGCCGCAGCGCCACCATCGTCCCAGACGGCGTGCTCTTTGGCAGCTCCAAGGCCCACAAGGACCTGCGCAAGGAGCTGCTCGACAATAACCAGCTCGAGGCCATGATTTCCCTGCCAAGCGGCGTGTTCAAGCCCTACGCTGGCGTCTCCACCGGGATTTTGATTTTCACCAAGGGCGGCAATACTGACCAGGTGCTGTTTTACGACATGCAGGCCGATGGCTATTCGCTCGATGACAAGCGCACGGCCATTACCGATAACGACATCCCCGATGTACTTGAAAAGTGGCGCCGCTACAGCGCACTTTATCGTGCCAACGATACCGCCGCCCTCAAGGCCGAATTTGGCGATAAAACCAAGAAGGCCTTTATGGTCTCGGCCGATGCCATCCGCGCCGAGAATTACGACCTGTCCCTCAATCGCTATAAAGAGCAAAAGTATCAGGCCGAAGAGTACGACTCGCCCAAGGACATTCTGGCGCGGCTGAAGGCGCTGGAAGCCGAGATCCAGCAGGATCTGCAAGCGTTGGAGGAGATGCTTTAATGGACTACGTCCTGACTCAAATTTCTAAATGCGTCAAAAAAGTATCTACTTGGAATCCCAAACAAGAGCCAGATGCCGAAGACTTTCCATATGTGGATCTTAGTTCGGTAGATAAGGAGTCCAAGAATATCGCGCTTGAAAGTGTTGAGCTGGTTTCGCCCGCCGATGCTCCCAGTCGTGCACGGCAGCTCATTGTTACTGGTGATGTATTGGTTTCTACAGTGCGCCCTAATCTGAATGGTGTCGCTTTGGTTACTAAAGAATTAGACGGTGCAACAGCGTCCACAGGATATTGTGTATTACGTCCTGAGCCTACTAAGCTCGACAGTAGATATTTGTTCTATTGGGTTCAATCGCCTAATTTTGTTGAATCAATGATGATGCAAGCTACAGGCGCTAATTACCCTGCAGTTTCTGACCGGATAGTGAAACAGTCCGAAATCCCCCTCCCGCCACTGTCCGAACAAAAGCGCATCGCCGCCATCCTCGACAAGGCCGACGCCCTGCGCCGTAAACGCCAGCAAGCCATCGACCTCGCTGACCAGTTCCTGCGCAGCGTCTTTCTCGACATGTTCGGCGACCCAGCCACCAACCCGAAAGGATGGCAAACTAAGCCAATTAAGGATCTAGCTAGGGTTGTGACAGGAAATACTCCATCGAGACAGGAGCCCGAGAATTACGGTTCTAGCATTGAGTGGATAAAGTCTGACAATATCAATACTCCAGATCACTACTTGACGGAAGCTGAAGAATTCTTATCCGATGCCGGTTTAAAAAAAGGACGAAGTGTTCCGAGAGGCTCAGTTCTGATTACATGTATCGCAGGCAGCCCCCAGTGTATAGGTAACGCAGCGATTGCAGACAGAGAGGTATCGTTTAATCAGCAGATTAATGCATTGGTCCCTGAAGGTGAGGCAACAACAGAATATCTCTATTCTGTAGCTTTATTTGGCAAGAAGCTAATCCAAAGCATTTCCACAAATGCCATGAAAGGCATGGTAAGCAAGGGAAATCTTGAAAAACTTCTTGTACCCGCACCGCCGTTAGCGCTTCAGGAGAAGTATTCAGAAACATTCAAAGATTTTTTGACTAAACGGAAGCGGCAGGTATGCTCGCTTTCGCAATCTGAGAGTTTGTTTTTATCACTAAGTCAGCAAGCCTTTAGCGGCCAGCTTTGAAGCACCATCTTATCGCCAACAAAACATAACGGAATTAACCAGCCACAGGGATGTGAACATGCCAGACAGCAGCGCCAACTCAGATAACAACCCCAAGTCGTCAGTGCCTCTGCGTATTCGTCCGCCCTGCTTTGCGGAAGGCGAGTGGCCGTGCGTAGCGGATAAGCTCGGCCGCAGCAGGGAAATTGAAAACCTTACCCCGGTGCTGCTGAACGCCGAGGCGCCACTGGTGTTTGCCATCGATGCGCCCTGGGGCGGCGGCAAGACGACCTTTATTCAACTTTGGCAGCAGTTCCTGAAAAAGGAGGGCAAGGTCAGCCTCTACCTCAATGCCTGGGAAAGTGACTTTGCCGACGATCCGCTGCTGCCCATGTTATCTGTGCTGGATGACTGGCTAACGTCACAATCGAGTAAACCCGCGATAAAAGAGGCGTGGGATAAAGCCAAAGCCTGCGCTCCTGGCCTTATCAAGGCGACAGCTGTAGCTGCCGCTAAAGCCGCTACTTTTGGTACGTTAGATCTTGAGAAGGAATACGAAAAGCTTGCTGCCGATTTGACTGGCGATGCTGTTGGTAGCTTGGTAGACAGCTTTAACGTGAAACAAAAATCGTTGGCCAAGTTCAAACAGCAGCTGTCGGTGGCGCTGGATGCCTTGCCTGATGATCAGGCTAACCTGATAGTCTTTATCGATGAACTCGACCGCTGCAAACCCACCTATGCCATCGAGGTGCTGGAACGTATCAAGCACTTGTTTGATATCGACCGCCTAGTGTTTGTGCTTGCCGTAAACCGCGACCAGCTCAGCAAGAGCATTCAGGGTGTCTATGGCCCAAGTTTCGACGGGCTTAATTACCTCAAGCGTTTTATTGATCTCGACTATCACCTGCGAATTCCAGATCGAAATGCGTACATAAAAGTACGGCTACAGCAGCAGGATTTACAAAGTCGCTTTGCCAAACGTACTGAAGGGCGGGATGAGTATAGTGTTATTGAGGAAATGCTACATTGGCTATGTGAACGCTTTAATTACACCCTTAGGGACATCGACCAATTGATCACCAGATTGCGTTTGGTAGTCCGCTCCATACCCAGCAATCAATACGTTGATGCAGTGGTACTGATGTGCATGTTAGTGCTTCGACAGGAGCACAATGCCCTTTATCATCAATTTAAGCAGGATGTTGGCTGCACTAATGAGGTGATAGCATTTTTGCTGGGGGGAGATATTGATAAATCGCCGTTTCCTGACTCCTTTGGCTGGATATGCGGCTGGCTAATCCGCTCTGGATACAGCGATGATAATGAAATCGAATTTGAATCAGTAGTTGTTCCATGGGAAGAACGTATAAGCCAGTTCTCGACGGACAATGCGCGAAAGCATGAAATTAACAGGTTGGTAGAAATGGCCAGAGATAGGAGAATGACATTTAGAAGGTCTAATCTCCGCCAAACTGCATTTAGTCGGATTGAGCTGGTCAGTCAGATAGACATCGCTGACTAGGGCGCGTGTATTCTGAACATCGCACAGGATTAGGCTGGCATAGTAATAACTAAACAGCGTCGTCAACATGTGGAAACGAAGCTAAAAATCAAGGACAGAACATGAAAATCACGTCACTGACCATAGGTAACTTTAAAGGGATTGCCAACAAGGCTACTATCCCGCTGGCACCCATTACCTTGCTATTTGGTGCTAACAGTACCGGCAAGAGCACTGTGCTTCACGCGATGCTTTATCTTTATGAAGTACTGGTAAATCGTAATTTCGACCCAGTTTATAGTAGGGGATACCATGCCAGGCAGCTGCGCAAACTCAGATGACAAACTCAACACGATAGTACCACTGCGGTTCTGTCTGCTTAATGTTACCCAATACGCTCGGTTCTTGTTGCATTAGTGTGATGTAACCAATTAAAATTAATAAGATTTAGTCAGAGATAATAATAGTTTTAACTAATGGGGATGTTAATGGATACGGTAGTTGTGGCTGTGATTTCAGCACTGTCGTTGTTGTTGCTTGTTTTTGTCTACCAAACCTTTAAAAGCAGACGCGAGTTGGCACAGCTAAAAGTCGACACTCAAGTGATTCAGCAGGTATTAACGCCTTCTCAAACGACGGGACAGGTCGAGCGTATTGATTTTACGATTGAAAGTGATGGTGCAGGTCCATTGGTGGAATGTACTGAAATCAGGCGTTTCCCGAGAAAGAGCACTGAATTGGATCAGAGCTCAGAACTGGCTCAGAGATCAACACATTTGATTTCGGATGTTATAAAGGCGGCTGTCAATGTACCGGGTAAAACCGTTGAAGTGGTTTTCAATCCAAAGATAGCAGAAGGTCTAAAAGACGGAACGTATCAAATATTAACCACTAAGTCTGGTGAAACTCTGGCGGATGCAATTGACCCTGTGACCAAAAAAATCGTGGGCAAAGGAAGAATTATTGAGGGAGGCAAGCTTAGACAGTTATCCGTTGGTGCATTCAACTTGCTCAGTATTGCAGTGGCACAGTCACATTTGGCAACAATTGAGAAGAATCTGGACGACATCAAAGGTCAGTTGAAAGATATTAAGGATAAGCTGAACAGCAATGATGTTGCAGAGTTACAAGGTGCCATAGACTATTACGGCGAAGTTAAGCGTTGTATCACTGCGTTAAATTCTCCCGCTGAATTATCCGTTAGTATTGCTAATAGGCTGGAATCAATTAATGAGAAATCGCACACTTGGCGCAATAAAGTGTTTGAGGATTTGAAAACACTAAATAAGAATATTAGCAGTATGCAAAGCCTGGATACTGCTGGCACCGAGAATACGTTCAACAAGCTCAAAGAATACATTGCGGAAGCTGAAAAAATTGCTGACCGTTATGCATTACTGCTCAGGTTGAGCGCAATTTCCAAAGCGATGCTGTTGTATATTGACCCAGCCGGGGAAAAGTTTACCGCTCTCCAGGTAGAAATGGGTACATGGAACGACCTGGTAGGTGAGTTGAAAGCAACACTCATAGACAAAGCAGATAAGCAGCTCTCCAAAGCACTGTTTAATGAGCGGGCGACCTTGGACACACGAACCGAATATATTGGTTATCAGACCGAAGTGTGTCTGCATGCGATAACTGAAAATCAGCGTTGGTTCACTGAAAGCTGTGCCCGGCTTGAGGACACCAGAAACGCCATGTTGCATTCCGGCGAGATTAAAGTCGGGTTGACATTCGATGAGCAAGGCAAGGTCATTCGCACAGCACTTTTGAGCTGATTCGAGAGTCATGAACGAGGACTTTGCAGCGCACCGAAGTCCTCCATTGCTAACCAGAAAAGTCAGGACATAACACCTAGGGCGCTTTTATTCTGAACCGCACACAGCATTAAGCCGGCATATTAATAATTTAACAGTTTCGTCAACATTCGAAAACGAAGCCAAAAACCAAGGACGGACCATGAAAATTACGTCACTGACCATAGGTAACTTTAAAGGGATTGCCAACAAGGCCACCATTCCGCTGGCGCCCATTACCTTACTTTTTGGTGCTAACAGTACCGGCAAGAGCACTGTGCTACACGCGATGCTTTATCTTTATGAAGTACTAGTGAATCGTAATTTCGACCCTGTTTACAGTGCCGTCACCGGTGAGCAGCTTTGGTTAGGTGGCTTCAAAAACCTGGTACATGGTAAGCGTTTGGATACAGTGGTTACGTTGGGTGCGACTCTCGAGTTTGATGATGAAGAAATTTGGGATAATTACCTGACAACCCCAGAGGATTGGTTGCTGGAAAAACATCTCGGCTTTTGGCCTGAATCTACAGCTGACGAAATATCATTTGAGCTTGATTTAGCCTGGGACTCATATAAAAACAGTGTTTTTGTGAGTCGTTATGAATGTCAGAGCAAAGGGCAAACTTACGTAAAGTTCGAAGCTCAGGCAGGGCGCCCTAAAGCCCTGGTGACTCAATATCAGCCCTTGCCTGACTGGCATGTCGCAGACGAATTCTCAATAGAGAATGCATTCAAGTCAGGGATATTTGAACCATTCTATATTTCATCTCGAGACGCGCTGCCGCCTTTAGGTCAAAGAATAGATTTATCTGAGGTTCCCTTTAGCTGGGATGATGTATGGGAGCAGCACCCGCTGGCAGCTAAGTTGTTTGCAGAGGGCGCGATATCACAAGCCTCTCTTGCTCCTTTGAAACATCTGGTTAAGCGCTTCGAAATGATGTTTCACATAGGACCACTGAGGGGCATCCCGTCGGCAGATGCCACTGTTGTTACTCGTATTCATAAGCCAGATTGGTACAGCGGCAAAGCTGCTTGGGACTTGTTTTCATTGGCTGAAGCAGGGTTTCATCAAAAGGTTAACCATTTCTTTAACCATGAGATGATGCTCAATGCTGGCTATGAGTTTGATGTTGAAAAATTTGGTGAAGGTGTTTCAGAGGCCAAGCGGGTTAGGCTAAGAAATACTCGTTCTGGATTACATCTCTTACCTTCTAATGTTGGGGTTGGTGTGTCTCAGGTATTCCCGTTTGTCGTGGGGGCGAGTCTTGAAACATCGTTAATCATGTCCTGCGAGCAGCCAGAGCTGCATATCCATCCCCGTTGGCAACTCGCGCTGGCGGATATTATGCTGGCTGCCTGTAAGAGCCAGTCTGAGCGCATGTTCTTAATTGAAACCCACAGTGAGCATTTGATGCTGAGGTTGCTTAAACGCAGGCGCCAAACGGTGGATGAAGAACTGAATGCTGAAAGCCCGTTTCTTTGTCATAAGAGTGATATTCAAATCATCTTTTGTGAGCAGTTCGACGGTAAGACCCGGCTGATACCCATCAAAACAACAGACGAAGGTGATTTTGATGCACCATGGCCAAACGGCTTTTTCAACGAACGTAGAGAGGAGCTGTTTTAATGTTGCATCTCGAAATTGCAGTCGCACCTGAACAGGTGCGAACTCTTGCCGACTTAAACCTGCTCGAAGCGCGCATTGGGTTTGACAAAGGGGCTGTGCTATCGCGATTTCCAGCCAAATGGTATGCCCATGTTTCAAGGAATTTGGCAGACCAAGGCGGTCATGTCGATCGGGTAACTGAAAAGCTGAGGCGTATTAAAGATTCGCGTCTGGTTGGCTTTGGCAGAGCGTTTGATGGTGACAATTGGGGTGCAGCAGCCCAGCGTAGCCATCAGGAACGCCCATTTCATCGTGTTATTGATGGTGTGAGTGACGAGAGACCATATTTCATAAATGATTTACAGCTGATGGGTGATGTGGATTTTCAATTCCAAACCCAGTACCCAAAAGATGCCCATAGTCTCGCCAAGGCGGCCAGGGCGCTACTCACAGACGCTGAAAAAGTCACCCTGTTTGATAATTTCATCTGCCCTACAAGAGCCGGTTGTGTCAAAACCATGACCGAAATGATGCACCTTTGCACCAAGGCTGAGGTCGAATTTCACGTTTTTGCTGAAGAAGATAAAAAACCATTAAGACGGCAGCGTGACAAGGCTTTGGATGATTTAAAGGCGCGGCTTCCTGCGCACATCAAATTGTATTGGTACTGGCTTGATGACAACGGCAGTGGTTATTTGCATCAAAGGGGATTGTTCACCGCTAAAGGTGGTCTGATCTACGACAGAGGGTTTGAAGAACCAAATGATCGTCTGCAAAGACAGGCGTTAACCGATATAACGCCAATGCCCCAAAGGGGGTTAGAAGCCAAGGCCAGAGATTTTAACCCCGCGCAACTGGGCCCTGAGTTGGCACTTGTCGGCATCCCCTGGAAGTCGCACCCATAGTGAATAGAACATTCTTGAAATTTGATACATATCTGTTTTTATGCACGTGCATGTGGTTTGTATATTGCTGAAAAATAGGAAATAACTTAGATTATTCGCAGGCGTGTAAAGATGAAGTACAAGGTGAAAACCTGGTTGGAAACTAAGTTTGGATCGCCATCTAGGCAAACCAATAAGCTGCTGGCCTGGCATATCCGCCCAGGCTATAGCGTGGCGCTACAGCTTGACCAGCCAGCTGATGATATTCAGAGCGGCAGTGACAGGTATGCACTGCTTTAGCTGCCAGTTGAAAGCGCCATGGAAGTGCCGGGTAGTATCGAACAGCGCCTCTACGGCGAAGGTGAGGGCCGCCACAGCAACACCTATGCCTCACCCGGCCTTGAGATAGGCCAAAGCGTCATCCGGCTTCACATAGAAAACTCGCTCCAGCTGGAGCAACTCGACAAGACACTGGTCGAAGGCAACAAGTCTGGAATGTAAAGACATAACTGCTGAACAGAGCGATGAATACTTTTTGGGATGAAACAACATCCGGTCGATTCTGGATGTTTGCATCAGGTAATGGAATACGAGAATAATGAACCTATACATAACCATTGATCAGAGTAATCAAGAACGAATTAGTAAGACTCTGATCGATATTAAGCGCCGTCATCAAGATTTTGATAAAAAGTGTAATGAGCGCGATGGGGTGGAAGATTTATATAGTCTTCTTTTCCCGAACAACATGCCATTTACTGGGTTTATCTCCAATAGACAGCGCGAAAAGCAGAATCCACGCTATGCCCAAATGGCAATTCGCCCCAGGATTCAAGGACGGAATGGGTGGCCTTTTCCAGAACTGTGTTCGTTCATTGTAACCGGCAGTTGGGATACTGCGCATCCAGCGCCACTGTTCAACATCACCAATTTCATCGAAACAGCAGATTTGCCCTCACGGCCGTTTGAGAGGGAGATTACGGCTTATGCGATACATGACAGTTTGCAACAGCCTCCACCGGGCGTGCGCCGAATTCAACGAACCAATAATCTGCTGACCCCTCAACTGTTAGCTGAATTGCCGCCTATCACCCAGCAAACTCAAACGCAGTTGGCCGAGTGGTCCGAATTTCTTCAATGGAAAGAAAGCCTCATCCGCTATAAGGCGCGAGGTTTGCGCTACATTGCGCGCGAGTGGCGTGACGATCAGTTAGTTTTTTCCCTCGTCGCACAGAGTACGCAAGAGTTGCAAAAATGCCGCAAGGCCTTGGGGCGGGATGACTTGATTGCATTTCAGATTGGGCAATCCAAAGATCCCTGGGTGTTCGGATTGCCAGAAAGGGAGGAGCGCCGCCTCCCCAGACTTGGGCAAGCTGGCAAACCCTCGGTGCCAACGCCTTTGCCAAAAGGCATGAAATTACCCAATAAAGATAACGTGCCTGAATGTCCGTGGCATGCACCTGTGCTGGCCGAATTGAGCGTCTCATTGACTGAAGATGATGCGAATGACCTTGCTAATGCCGAGGAGCCGGATACGTTACGTGAGCGCATTTTGAGTCGGATTCCTGAGTCTGGATTTCTGTCCATTTCTACGGCTGGCGACATGAGCTTGATCAAACGCCATCAGCAGGCGCTGCGACAGTTGCAGGAACAAGGCGGTTATGCGCCATATCTGACTGATTATCTGTTCGAAGCAGCTCAGGTATCTGTGCCGCAGTGCTTGGTTCCAGTGACAGAGTGGGCTAACCGTTCGCTCAACCCAGCCCAGAAAGAGGCCGTGGTTAAGATTCTTTCTGCGCCAGACTTGTGCTTGGTTCAAGGTCCACCAGGTACAGGCAAGACTACCGTGATTGCTGAGGCCATTGTCCAACTCGCGCGGCGTGGGCAACGGGTGTTGCTCGCATCTCAGGCGCATACCGCCGTAGACAACGCGCTGGACAGGCTAGGCCATGATGCCTCATTGCGCGTGGTGCGGTTGGCACGGAATGAAAGTAAGGTGACTGAAGATGGTGCTGCTTTCGCGGGGCATGCATCCTTACAGCGTTACTACAAGGCCTTGGCTGCACAAACAGAAGATCGCCTCGCAGTGTGGAGGCGGGCTGACGAAGACTTGCGTCTCCTGTTGGCGTGGCGTGACCGTGCAGCTTTTGTGCTGCACGACGAGAGGGAGTTGAACGCCAAGCACGGGCAACTTGAAATGGATTTTGCATCGGCTCGCAGCCAGAAAAGGCAGGCGCAGCAGGCGTATGACGCTGCTTGCACAGTGGTGGATGACGACAAGGCAAAACGCCATCGCCTACAAAGCGTTCAGGTTTTGCTGGATGGTGAAACCGAAACGCTACATGGTGACTTACGGGATGTTGAGCTACTTGCCAGAAGTGTGGTGCAAGGCCTTGCTTCCTGCGATGAGGCTGGATTGCTCGTGAAATTTTCAATAGACGACTGGCTCGCTCATACAGGCAGCCAGGGTTCAATGTTGGCGTACATGCTTTCGACATGGCGGCGTTTCACGAGTGTGCGAGAAGCCATTGCTGCGGATATTCGCCGCTTACGTGAAGCGGCAGACAGCCCGATTCAGGATGCCAGCACCAGGCTACGCATTGAATCGCTCCGAAACAAGGTCAAAGCCTTGGAGGAGCAGATGGAAAAAGATGACGCTTTCGTAGACGCTTGGAGAGCCACACGCAAGGAACTCAAAGATTTGGAGCAGGCTGGTGTGGGCTTGGAGCGCAGTCGCTATGAAGGCCTGTTTCGCCAAGCCGCTAAATGGTGTGCCCCCATAGAAAATGCGTCGCTACTGGCTGACGAAATAGCTGCCAGCCTGACGGAGTTGGAAAGGAAGCTGCCTGCCATCGAACAGGCAGTCGAAATCATCAAGCAATCCTTGCAGGCGCAGTTGTCGCAGCCCGCACCTGAAGTTCCGAGCGATGGTCTTATGCGCGGTGCACAGAACAAGGAGCGCATCGCTCAAAGTAACCTAGATGACTGGAATGAGCTGCGCAGGCAGCATGAGCAGAAGGTTAAGGAGCTGTTGCAGGATGAGGCAATCACCCAAGGTAGCCGGCTGCCGCTAGAACCCGCTGCTACTTTGTCGCAGCGCATCGACACCGTGACCCAAGTCATCAAGGCCTTGGAGCAACGCCAAGCCAGCCAGCAACATGAGCGTATGACATGGGGGCCGTTACTGGAAGATTGGATGCGCGATTTGAGTCGCAACAACGCCGCAGTAGAAGACTGGCAACATCTGAGCCCAGATTTTCTGGCAAGCTGCAACGTAGTGGCCATTACCTGCAACGAAAACGAGCGCACGCTCGACGAAGCCGGGCAGACGAGTTTTGATGTCGCAATCATTGATGAAGTGAGCAAGGCTACGCCGCTGGAATTGCTGATGCCCCTGATGCGTGCGCGTCGCGCTGTGCTGGTCGGTGACCACCGTCAGTTGCCTCCGCTGTTTCAGGAAGGCGACGAAGCCCGCAGCTTCATGGATGAGGTTGAAGAAAACGAAGCGGCCAACGCTGAGGAAAACAGCACTGGTCACCCTGCCGAAACTCAGACTTTACTGACCCGCGACAACTTGCGCCGCTTCGAGAAGATGGTCACAGCCTCGTTGTTCAAGTCACATTTCGAGATGGCGGACGATTCCAACCGTGCACGACTCAATGTGCAGTTCCGCATGCATCCGCAAATCATGGCGATGGTGAACCATTTTTACGAAGGTCAGTTGGAATGTGGCCTCTTTCGGCCTGATGATGACCCAAACCCTAAGCTTCGCCGTGTTCACGGACTGACATTGAAGAATGTTGACGGTGGCTCAGTTTTACTCACTCCGGGTGACCACGCGTTGTGGGTGGACACAACCTACAACCTGTACAACCAGATTCATCGTGAGGACATGGACGGCAACCAGCCACGGCGTACCAATAAGCTGGAAGCGGAGTTGATCGCCGAAACGCTAGAACAAATCGAACGGCAATCCGCTGCGCAAGGCTACTCACGAACAAACAAACGCAAAGTCGGCGTGGTGTCTTTCTATGCCAACCAATGCCGAGAAATTCGTGCCGCGATCCGCCGCCGCAGGCCAAAAGAGTCAAACGGGCGATTTGATTGCCTGGATGTCGAAGTCAATACCGTGATTCGCTATCAGGGCAAAGAAAAGTCCATCGTGCTGGTTAGCATGGTGCGCCATGATGGATACGACCCCTTTCGATCAGGCAATCAACCCCGACGTCGTTCCAGCAAGGCCAATGTTGCTCGGTTTGAATTTATTAATGTGGCATTTTCGCGTGCGCAGGAACTGCTGATCGTTTTTGGTGCGAAAAGTATGTATGCCTCTTATGAGGTGGACTTGCCGCGCATGGACAGTGCAGGCAGCGTGAAGCGAACTGTTTACAAAGACATCCTGGATCAACTGGAGCGCGATGCACGGCTGGTTCCTGCAAGGCAATTGATGTCGCCTGACATGCTACCCCAACAGCAACAACAGCGCGGCAGGTCTAGTGCCCCGACTCATCGGACGGCTGCGACCAAAAACGACAAGTATGGTAGCCGGGGAGGCCGAGCATGAAGCTAGCAGAAATTTCCGTTCCCTTGCCCTTGTATCGCATTGAATCCGATGTGACCTATCACACAGAGCGCAAGCCCACAGTATTTGAACGAATGGTGTTGCGACTGTGTGATCCTGGACTCCATTTGCCCGACAAACAGAACTTGTCTTTGCTGGGAGTTTTCCGCGATCAACTGGGTGCAGGTGACGTGCGTGAACTGCTGGAAGGCTGCGTATCTGAACTTTCCGCTTTGGGAGCACTGCCCAAACGTTACGCTCAGGATAGGCTTGAGATGCCTTTAACTGAGCTTGAATTGACTGCCGACGGCTTGCAATTTTTGCGTAGCGACAGCCTGCCGGTTCGCTCGCGCACGGTTAAGGTCTGGCACCGCTATGACCCCATCAGCGACGAGATTAAACCCACACAAAATGATGGAGCGCGTCTCAGCCAAAGTGATTTCAGTCGCGTCAGAGTCGCGGATCAGGCTTTAAGGCCGCAAAATCCGCTTCCGCAGGTTGAGCGCGCTATAGCTCAGGAAAAGTATGATTGGAAAAACCCTGCGACAGTTATAGACCGCATCGCGCCCATGGTGCAGCCAGCGGGATGGGGAGAGCGCCGACTCGAGATCTCGTGCAGTGAGGATGGTGCACTGTCCGCGAGCGCTCCGCATGATTTAGCGTTGCAGCGTTGGCTGGAGCAAGCGCAACCCGAACTGGCATGGTCAATTCTGCTTTCTGATGCACTGACAAGCGAGCCGGAATCCTTGCTACCCATTGTTGACTCTTCTGTTTTACGAGACGCCCGCACTGCCAGCTCCATTGTCACAACTAAAGGGGGGGCAGCCAGATCGCGGTTGTGCATCGTTGCTCAAGGGGTTGCGGCTGCGGATGCAACAACACCCTCTATCATTTTGTCGTCTGAAGTGAACTCACCAGCACTGGTTGCCAATGGCAAACAACCGACCGCATTCACACTGCTCGTGCCCGCCCCAGCAGGAATTATGACGGGATTTCGTAGCTTGTCTCTGCCCCAGATCGACGGAGCGAGCATTCAAGTAGAAGTGGCTGGTAACCTCCGCCTCTATTGGGCCGGACAACCGCGTTTGTGTGGCCTGGCGGTGACGTTGAATGACCAGGCTGCAAATGCGCTATGGGCCAAGCTGCGCAGAAAATTAGAGGGCACTTGTGAGCACTCCGATGATCCACGCATTGCCTTCATGTCTGCAGCATGGCGGGATGTTGATGCACTCGGTGAAACTGTGTGGCAATGGCTTGTCACGCGTGCTGAACAGCCTCTGGATGACCTGATGGCGTTGGTCGAACCCACTACGAAAGCAATTGGATTATGGCGGCCTGATAGGAAAGACTGGAGATCTGCTTGGGAAGAATCTCTGTCGAAAGCTATTGAAGTGTCGTTGAGACATACGCACTATCAGCTAGATCCTGAAGATGTCGTTTCTCTATTAATCCAGATAGCTCAGGTCCTATCTGCCGACAAAGCTGCGTCGTTGCAAGCTGCGCTGCTGCGTCATGCGGCCCCCATTCGTGCCTTGGATTCATTGGCAAAGTTGCGTTCTGCTTTGCTTTCATCCATTGAAATTCCAGAAGAATTGCTTTCCAGCGAATTGCGGCAAGTGTGGCTTGAGCACGCATTGCAGCGCAAAGAGTTGAAGCTGTATGGCCCACACGCCATACAGCAACCAATGCAAGTTATTGAGAAAGCCGTCCAGGATATTTACCGGACTATTGGCGAACAGGCGTTGAAGGCGGCGAGTAATGATCAAATAGATGTGCGTACCCTGACTCCAGGTGCATTAAATGCCGTGCGCGCTTGGCGTAAAGCAGCTGAGCATTTCCACGCTTTAAATACATCATCCCCCCACTGGGATACGTTGAATAAAGCAGTGGAAAGCTGGAATCGTCTGGCGCAGGACATGCTGGCCCCGGTTGAGAATGGGCACCGCATTGTAGTGTTCGACACCAGCGCTCTGATGGAAAGCCCTGAATTTTTGCAGGATCTTCGTTCAGATGATATTCCGGTTGTTCCCCATCTGGTTCTGAGCGAGTTGGATGGCTTAAAGTGCAGCGAAGATGGAGATCGGGCAGCTAAAGCTCGAGCAGCTATTCGCCAGCTGGATGCAAATTCATCCCGTATCCGCCATGAAACAGAATACACGGGCTTGCTGCCCGCAGAGTGGGATGCTAAGCAACCCGATCATTCCATTCTATCAACTGCGTTGTTCTTCCGTTTGAATGAAGTTTTGTTTCTAAGTAATGACATCAATCTACGCAACAAAGCCAAGTCGCTTGGATTAAAAACGCAGGAATCCAATACATATGCACCTTCGAAACTTGTGTCCGCGGACTCTCCAAAAATGCATCCACGCAAGCAAAACAATAGAAAAAGAAGGAAATAAACTATGAGTCGGGCAGACGAATATCGCTACCAAATTCAAAGGCAACGTAAGCAAGAGCTTGATCGACAGCGAGTGCGTGAAACAACGCGCCCTTTCCTTGAGCGCTACCGTAGCGTATTGAATGATGTCATCGGTCAAGGACTTGATGCCGTAGTTTCGGAAGAGTTTCGTGAGTTAAGCATCGCTCTTGACCGAATGGAGACTTTGTTGGGCTCCGACCCGTTTGCTGCCAGAGATATGAGCCGTTCGCTAGGTGGACGATTTCACGGATTACCAAGATTTGCTCGTGAGCAGCGTCGATCCCGTCAAGATGCGGAGCTAGCCACCGCCGAAGCATTCCGCAAAGCGCAGCAAGCAGAGGCCGAACGACAGTTTCAGATAAGGGCAGAACTTGAGGCTGCATGGCAGGAGAGCTTGAGCAACTGGAGCACTCCTGTCGCACTCAACGCCGCGTTTGCTGAATTGCAGCAATTACGGGCGCGACTACTTGGTGATGCCGCCGGTAATATGACCCCAGCGCAAATTTCAGCCTCCTTGCGCGAAGTTCGGTTGCGGTATGAAGGGGATGCTGAACGTCAGTTGCAGGAAATGAAAAATCGTGCACAGAGTGAAGCCGTTACCGATGTTCTTACGCTGCAAAGAGAGCAGTTGGAGCTGGAGGCGAAAAAGAACAGCGGCGAGCGCTCCGCCAAGTTGCGTGAGGCGTTGGCTCATGCGACAGGGCTTGCTCCTGAAGAGCAAGCTGAAGCCTTGAACCAACTGGCGCAAGAGCAGGATGAAGCTGCCGTAGATGAAAGTCAGCGTCGTGAAGTTGTACGGGCTGTTTATCTGTCACTGCAACAAGCTGGCTTTGTCGTGGATGGTCCCGAGCATTTCACATCACAAGGGCATGACGAAGTGCTGATTCGCGCCCGTCGTCCTGCTGGCGCGCAAGCAGATTTCCGCGTCAACCTGAGCGGGCACCTCAGCTACAAATTTCATCAATACAAAGGCAAAACGTGCGAGAAGGATGTTGCCCCCGTCATGGCAACGCTGCAAGATGCTTACGGGATTAGTCTGAACGACAAGCGAGTGATTTGGGTCAATCCCGATGATCAAGATCAGGATGCTCGCCCTTACCCGGATGCAACACAGGAGAGATGCAAATGAGTTCAGCTTTGTTACCTTGGCAGGAAGATTTTCGCCGCGAATGCGGAATACGACGCGGATTGATATTGCACGGTAATACGGGTGATTTGACATCCGATCCCGAAGCTCCAGGACAATGGACGGTTTTGCCTACCGCGTTGATGAACCTGCTGCGTCAGCGTGGATATCAGCATGTGGTCTTTTGGAACCGCGTCAATGGTGTCAGTGGTGTCGATGCGAGGACTTGGGGGGAATTGCAAAGCTTAGTTGTCCCCCCTGCTGCAAGAGAAAGTACATCTGAAGGGAATGCCTATGATATGGGTGATTTGCCGCCCACGCCTTTGGCGCGCCCCGCATCCAACGGCATCACGGCCAGCGCGGATGACTTTCTAGCTGTTGCTGCACAATGGCTGCGGCAGCCACGCGCAGATAGGCCTGTCGCTTTTGTGCTGGACTGGACACAATACTTGTTTGGCAGCGCCAACTCGCTGAGCGAGAACGAGCGCGGCTGGCTACTACGCCTGGGGCAGGCGACTCGTGATGCCGCCGTGGTTCGCAATGCTGAAAGCATAGGCCAACCTCAATCACTGCTGGTGCTGCTGTGCGGGGGCTTGAATGTGTTGCCACCTTCGCTTTACTTGAATAATCCACTATTTAAGGAAATAGCCATTCCCTTTCCATCAAGGCTAATTCGCGAGTCTGCAGTACTGGGCTTGAAGGAAGTGTTTCGGCTGCTGCCCCCTTTACAGCAAGGAGGGCGTGAGCTGGCTGACTTCGTTGACGGTTTAGAAGGCCAGAGTATCCGCGACATTCACAACTTGGCGCGACTCTCACGACAGGAGACTGAAGTTTCAAGTGCTTTGTCTTTGCTCAATCTTTATCGCCACGGACGCAGACACAGTCCTTGGGAACAACTAGATCACAAAAAACTTCAGACCATTGTCGAAACCCTAGGGCGGCGGGTTAAAGGGCAAGGGGAAGCTATTGAATCGGTACGGCGCATCCTTGTGCGTGCCTTCACTGGGCTATCGGGGCTTCAA
The DNA here is from genome assembly GCF_025653925.1 of Shewanella sp. SM68. Classification (NCBI taxonomy): domain Bacteria; kingdom Pseudomonadati; phylum Pseudomonadota; class Gammaproteobacteria; order Alteromonadales; family Shewanellaceae; genus Shewanella; species Shewanella sp. SM68. Next base: position 1,910 of record NZ_JAKKRU010000021.1, on the reverse strand, counting down.
CACTCTTACAGGCAACGCACTCCCAAGGGCGTGTTGTTTTTTGTTGGCCCAACCGGTGTAGGTAAAACGGAATTGGCAAAGTCCATTGCCGAATTCCTCTTTGGCGACGAAGAAGCCTGTCTTCGCTTCGATATGTCAGAGTTTAATCACGAACATGCCGATCAGAGGCTGGTGGGCGCACCTCCAGGATATGTGGGTTACGAAGCTGGCGGACAGTTGACCAATGCTATCAAACAAAGGCCATTTTCCCTGTTGCTGTTTGACGAAATCGAGAAGGCGCACCCGCGCATTCTCGACAAGTTTTTACAGATTCTTGAAGATGGGCGCTTAACGGATGGCAAGGGGGAAACGGTGATGTTTTCAGATACCGTTATCGTATTCACTTCAAATATTGGCGCAGCCGAGGTCAGTTATGAAAGTCAGGATGTGCGCAATGAATTCATCCAAAAGGTGCGGCAGCACTTCGTGCACGAGCTAAAGCGCCCAGAATTGTTGGGCCGAATCGGCGAGGCCAACATCATTCCATTTAACTTTATGCGTGACGATAACTTCTTGATTGACATCGCTCGCGCAAAGCTGGAACCGTTGCGCAAAGGGCTGAAGGACAAATGGGGGGTGTCGGACTTGAAATTGATTAAGGAGGCCGAAATACTGACCTTGCTAGTCAGGGACGTGGATCGCGGAACGGGAGGGCGCGGCGTCCCCAACGCTCTGACCAATAAGCTTATTGATCCATTGGCCGATTTTCTGTTTGAACAAATGGTATCGCCTGCTGAGATCCGAGGTAAGGCAATTGAAGTTCATATTGCCGGAAGTAAATTGCTATTCGAGTTGGAGTGACATGATGCATTGTTTGAATTTGGCATCTCGCCTTCCTTGTACAGAAGCCGAAGGGCCGGGACGCAGAGCAGCCTTGTGGGTACAAGGGTGCAATAAGCGTTGTCCTGGCTGCTGCAACCCTGCGTACTTGCAGCTGGCAGAGCGTGAGCTTGTTTCGGCCTCATCAGTGCTCGAATGGTTGGAGAATTCGCACTATATGCATGATTTAGAGGGAATTACCTTTCTCGGTGGCGAGCCAATGTTGCAGGCTCAGGGCTTGGCCGATGTTGCTCAAGGAGCTCAGTCACTTGGTCTGTCGGTGATGGTATTTAGCGGATATACATTAAGAGAACTTGATGAGTTGTGTTTACCTGGAGTTGAACGATTACTTCGTTATACGGATGTCTTAGTTGATGGTCCTTACGAATCTAAACAACGAGAAAATAGTCGGCAATGGGTGGGCTCTACGAATCAGCGATTTCATTATCTGACTAACAGATACGATAGAACGATTGAAGTGAGAGACAGTGTAGAAAGAGTGATAGAGGTACACTGCAATTTGGATGGCACAGTATTTTTAAACGGATGGCCAGAAAAAGTCGTCATATGACTTAAATTTTTTAGGGAGATTTAGAAATGGAATTACAAGGCCACTTGTTATATTTGGATATCACGCAAATATGTGGCATCGGGTGCGATTTCTGTATGTATGCTGATAAGCACGCGTCTGGGAAAAATATGGTTCTTTCGGAACTTGCGCGGGTTAACTTGAAAAGGTTAATTAATGACCCTGCAGTAAGGCGTATTTCAATTAGCGGAGAGGGTGAACCACTAAATAATATAACCGACTTTCCGCACCTGATTTAGGAATAAATTTGCCGATACCGTTCGCCTAACACGTCGAGAATGATCTGCTGGTCCACTGTGAGTCCTGTGACTTGAGGTGGCGCCTCTCCCAACTGGTACTCGTGCACCCCGCCAAAGCGTAAAAAAATCCACCGCGCAGTCGGTTTTTGCGTGGGTTTCTTTTTCATGTCCGCCACACTCCGGTTCTGCTCTACTAAGCCCTGCCGGATCCGGTGCTCCAGCGC
>NZ_JAKKRU010000003.1:0-535664 GCF_025653925.1 Shewanella sp. SM68 | reverse complement strand
ACCATGGCGTTCTAGTTTTAACTGTCTCACCCATTTATCCATAGTGGACTTACCTACGTTCATCGCCTTTGCAGCTTCGATGATGCTATGGTTTTTATCGAGGACTAATTGGGCTGCTTCAAGTTTGAATTCAGCACTAAATGTTTTTCTGGTTGTCGATCTCATGTGTTCACCTAAAGTCATCTACGAGGTAATAATATCACCTCTATTTAGGTGGCCAAAATTAGTGTGCCACTACAGACCTTTGTAAATTGAAGTTGTGTCTTTTGCGATTGGAACAGAATAATGAATATCGTGAGCAAGATTATTTAGATACTCGCGGCCACCACCTTCATAATTTTGCAGTTCCTGACCATTGAGCTGGATCATATAGCTATAGCCAAATGCACTCATGTTGCAATTTGCATTCAAGTACAAGCGACCTTCATGCTCCAAAAAGAACCATACTCGGTTTTCAGAATCCATTACTTTCATCGTCATCTCGCATAAGGGGATTTACCCGAACTTATCATAAAACCCAAACCGTAAATGGAAATACGCATCTCAACGGAACTTTTCGGTCAATTGATCTAATAAAGCTTCCATACTCTGCTCGAGGAGATCGAGCACTAGTTCAAAACCCTGTGCGCCGCCATAGTAAGGATCTGGTACTTCCGTTATTTGCGTATCAGCATAGGACAACATTAACTGTAACTTGTGTTGATACTCAACCGGACAACGGCTAAGCAGATCCGCCAAATTGGTATTATCCGCAGCTAGAATTAAATCAAAATGCTCAAAATCAGCATTCACCACCTGCCGCGCCCGCATGCCCTCGAAACTAAAACCCCGCTTTTTACCAGCCTCAATAGCGCGGCTATCGGGCTTATCCCCTTGGTGATAACCAATAGTACCCGCCGAATCCACCTCAATATTAAGCCTGCGCTCAGCAATCTTAAAACGACAAACCGCCTCTGCCGTCGGTGAGCGACAAATATTACCCATACAAACCATCAATATTCGCCGTACACTTTGATTTTTTAACATGAATACCTCATAGCTTAGTATTATCAATAATTTATCTAATGTGCTTAAACCTAGATGTAAACTTAATATGATAAGCAGCTTAATACATTAATTATTTACCTATAAATACAAAATGTTAAACCTAGAAATACAAAATATTCTTACGCCAAACCATTATCAAAAATAAAATGCGCGCTACGATCCGAAAGTTAAGGGTGTCACCTCAGCTAAAATATTCCCCTTGAGCCATATACATACCAAGCACGCACAAAATTTAACCTAACCCGTAAAATATACGATAAACAGCACAGAAACAAATTAGCCTCCTTGCTAAGGATTTTTTATCGACTAGGTTTATATGTCAGAGTACGGTTTAAAATAAAACTGAATGTTCACCGCATACTCGCTCAAATAAAAAATACACCACAAAGTACAAGAAGAGGAAAAGTAAAATGGATTTTATTGAACGAATCGATGTTCTATCAAAACGCATCCCTCAAATTGCTAATAGCCTTCAAACTGAGGAAGCGACTAAGAATGCCTTAGTTATGCCATTTTTGCATACAGTTCTAGGATATGATGTTTTTAATCCTAGCGAAGTTGTCCCAGAATTTACGGCAGATACTATAGGTAAAAAAGGTGAGAAAGTTGACTACGCATTAATTAAGGAAGGTGAAGTGCAAATCCTTATTGAATGCAAAAAGTACAATGAAAAGCTGTCCATAAAGCATGCGTCACAACTATTTCGTTATTTTTCTGTCACAAACGCACGCTTAGCTATTCTTACAAACGGTACTGAATATCAATTTTATACCGATCTTGATGCTCCTAACAAAATGGATGAAAAACCATTTCTGATCTTAGATCTTGAAAATATTGATGAACACTTAATTCCTGAAGTTAAAAAGCTGACTAAAAACTCGTTCGACGTTAACTCAATAGTCAGCGCGGCAGGAGAACTAAAATACTTGAGTCAGATAAAACGTATTATTAGTGAGCAATTTAAAGAACCTGAAGAAGAGTTTATTCGCTTTTTTGCCTCAAGGGCTTATGATGGGGTTCTTACACCTAAAGTAAAACATCAATTTGCTGAAATTACTCATAAAGCACTAAGACAATTTCTCAACGACAGCATTAATGAACGTTTAAAATCCGCTATTGGCAATGATAAACCAACTGATGAAAACAAAAATTTAATCGATACCCCAATCCCATCCAATGATGAAAAAATTAAAGTAGTTACTACTGAAGAAGAAATTGACGGTTTCAATGTGATAAAAGCTATATTGAGGCAAAAAATAGAAGTTAATCGAATCATCGCAAGGGATACCCAAAGTTACTTTGGCATACTATTGGATGATAATAACCGAAAACCCTTATGCCGCTTACACTTCAATGCTAAACAAAAGTATCTCGGATTAGTGGATGAAAATAAAAATGAAACTCGTCATCCTATTAACTCTGTAGATGATATTTTTAATTTCAGTGAACAACTATTATCGACAGTCGCCTATTACGAATAACACTATCAAAATATCAATTGCGCATTACTCAGCGTAAAGACTAATGCGCAATTTGATTTACTAGGTACGGCTACTCAGTTTCAACATCGGTTCTTACCCGTAAAAAACTGGCAAACCGCGGTAAACCGTTAACGGTAAGACCAAGATATTTATAGGTAATGATAGTGCCCACTGCGGGGGGATGTTGGCGCTCTGCGAGACTAAAACCTGTGCCAATACTAAAAATTCGGCCGTCTGGCGTTTGCACTTTTAATGCGCCCATCTGCCCTGCAAATTGACCTTTACCAGGGATATAAGCGATAACAGTAGCTTCAGCATCATAATAGGGTTTTAGCTTCATCAAATGAGGATTGCGGCCACTGATATAAGTCGCAGAACTGCGATGCAGCATCAAGCCTTCGGCGCCTTTTGCAACTAAGGCATCGAGTTTTTGATACAGGGCTTCAAGGCTTTCTACTTGGAACTGCACTATGACTTCAAGATAATTCGATTTGCCACTCAGTTCAGTCAGCGCAAATTGATAGCGATGCTGAAAGTCGCCACTCGCCTTGGGGACATCGAACACCATAAATCGCACTTTGCGCCAATCATCATCCTTAGCTGAGGTTTGTCGAACTAAACTCGACATCGCTTCAAACTGACCTCGCCCAAGCCATAATTCACCATCGAGGGGATAATTCGGAAAATTCGCAGTAAACCAAATGGGTGTGGCGATGGCATTTCCCTGCCGAGTGAATAATTCCTTGCCATTCCAGTAACCTCGAACCCCGTCGAGTTTCTCACTAATCAAAAAATTTTGAATATTAATATCTTGCGAAGTTCGAGTCGCATCAAACTCGGTAGCAAGTTGTATAGCAGGTGGTGAGGTTTGTGCGTTAACCGAAAGAGTTAAACCGCAAAGTATGAGCAAGCTGAGCTTAAAAACACTAAAACGGATGAACTGATTAAATGTTAAATTTCGTAACGGGTTAGTATGAGTCATTCCCTTGCCCACGCTGCAATATATCCTTCATCAAGCTTAGGCCGCACGGCTAAAGTTGCACTAAAATAACCGCAAAAGTCACTAACTCCCTAAGTTAACAACGAATGTTGATGATCAAATTTGCTCAGTTAATTGTTTATGCACTTTTCATCTCAGGCTATACTGCGGCCAAATTTATGACTCAGTCAAATGTTAACAAAGACAACAGTAGGATTTATCCACCCTGTTTTGAATGAGCAGAACCTCAGCGCTTTGTCGCTAACGTCAATTGGAAACACTATGAAACCAGCCAATAATCACGGTATTAAGCGCATATTCAGAGCGACGGGATTTTCGATGAAGGGCCTAAAGGCCGCTTGGATCCACGAAGCCGCCTTCAGACAGGAATTAATCTTGACGATAGTCATGTTACCCGTAGCCTTATGGGTTGATATCAGCACTATTGAACGCCTTATGCTGATTTTCACGTTGTTTATCGTGTTGATTGTTGAGCTATTAAACTCGGCGATTGAAGCTGTGGTTGACCGTGTCGGCAGTGAAATACACCCGTTAAGTGGCCAAGCCAAGGACATTGCCTCGGCTGCCGTCTTTATGAGTCTTGCACTTTGTGGATTAACTTGGCTGGTTGTATTAACGCCGCTAGTGCTTTAATTCTTAGTTTCTAAACCGTCGCATGAACAACCATTGAGCCATCGTCCCTTAAAAAGTCGATGGCTTGTTTGATCTGGGCTAAGCGGTCATTCTCAGCCCAATACGCAAGATACACATTTCGTGAAATGGCATTCGCGCCGCTGACGAGATGCAATTCGCCGCCGCGCAATGCATGTTGCACTAGATGCTCAGGTAAAAATGCGCAGCCGCCATTATTCAAGATGAAATCTAACGCAATACGTGCTGAACTCGTGTGCAGCGTTGGCACTGGCAGCGAGGCATATTCCTGCGCGTGAACAATATTGAACGCCGTACCCCAATCGACTTTTACATATTGCCCCGGCACAACCGCTTTTACCGTTTGACCTTTTAAGCTCGACACCAACAACAAATTAATTTGCCCCAGTTGCACTATCTCAAATTGATCAAGCTTTGGCGGATCGAATGAAATCGCAATATCTAAGGTGCGGTCCATTAGCTGACGCGTCATTGCATTCGCGGGTAGCACTTCGGTGCGCAACGCCACGCCAGGTAAACCGACATGCAGTCCCTGTAAATAACCTTGCAAGTAAGCGTCCCAAATATTCGGCCCTGCACCGATGGCAAGCTGCGTTGTCTGTAACTGGCTGAGGGAAACATCTTGCTTAGCCCGCTCCCATGCTGTTAACACCGCTTCGGCATGACCAAGCATACGTTCGCCTGCTGGCGTGGGCTGAATATTATTACGTTGCCGTTCAAATAAGGCTACACCCAAAATGCTCTCAAGCTGTTTCACCCTAAAGCTCACAGCGCTTCGGGTGAGATAAAGATTCTCAGCCGCTTTACCAAAATGGCGAGTACGGGAGACTTCGAGAAAGGTTTTTAGTAAATCGGTATCCATAAAAATTCTTGACCAACATAGGCAAATTTTTTTGATTTATAAATCAATAATACTAGCCAATACTCCAGTTGCAAATCTTTGTATATCAAAAACTAGAGGGTATCTGCCATGTCTGAACAGTCTTTTTTTAACGCTAACAAGGGTTCTGAGACGTTTAACGGCTCAGTTGCTACCAGTTTTGTCTCTCAAAAACGTTTCTACGACGACGCTAATTTCCCCAAAGGCTTTAAACGAAGCGGCGATTTTACCAATAAAGAAGCTGAACTCCTTGAATTGCATGGTCATGCGATGAAGAATTTAGCGGAAGGGAAAACGCTGCCTTGCACCTCTGATGAAGCCCAATTTGTGGAAGTCGCCAAAGGAAATATCGCCCCCAGTAGCTTGTTAGAGCAGATCTGGGTAAAGTATCGCAGGCTCGCCATGGGGAAACCCTTTTATGCCGTGGTTGGTACAGTGCATTTGCCTGCAACCAAGCCCGAGATAGAAATAGAGGCTGAGGCTGTATTTGATATTGAAGATGATGTTCAGGATGAACCTGAACCCGAGGATAAAGAATGAAGATTAAGGTTTGCTACTAAATGCGTGGTTGGATTTTATATAAAGAAACCGCGACTCAGCTAAAACCTGAATGGTATGAAATTGAGCGTCTACTGGCGGCAGCAAAAGCCGATAACATAGAGTTGGAAGTTTACGCACCTGATGAATTTGATCTGACTGTCACCAGAGAAGATAACAAGAGTATTTTATTGAATGGGCAAGCCGTCGAGCTGCCCGATTTTATCATTCCGCGAATGGGCTCAGGCACGACCTACTTTGCTTTAGCCATTATTCGTCACTTAGAAAGATTAGGGGTATATTGCCTCAATCCATCTAAAGCCATTGAAATCGTTAAAGACAAGTTATTCTCCCAACAATTGTTGGCCGAGAAGAATCTGCCTACGCCTAAAACCATGTTGGTTAAATTCCCCGTCGATATCGCCCTCGTAGAACGCCATCTCGGTTTTCCTGTGGTGATAAAAACACTTTCAGGCTCACAAGGCAGTGGTGTGTTTTTATCCCATAAGGCGCGTGAATTTGACGATTTAATGCAGCTGATTGAAGCGACCAATAAAAACGCTAACATCATTCTTCAAGAGTTTATCGCTAACAGTCATGGGCGCGATCTACGCGTATTCACTATTGGTGGTCGTGTGGCGGGTTGCTATGAAAGGCGTGGTCAAGAAGACAGTTTCAAAGCCAATGTCAGTGCCGGTGGTTCAGCGCGTCCATTTCAGATCACTCCTGAAATTGAATGGCTTGCCACCCAAACAGCCAATATTCTCGATCTTGATGTTGCAGGTATCGATTTATTGTTTGATAACGGCCATTACAAAATTTGTGAGGCTAACTCATCTCCAGGGTTCGAGGGCTTAGAGTCCTGCTTGAATGTGGATATTGCCGCGCAAATTTTGCATTTTATTCGCATCCGTTTAGGCATGTTTAATAAAGATGAACCAAGTAGCCCAAAAATCGTAGCTGATAGCGTAGAGGCTGAGACTTCTACCCCGTCACCTCTATCGTCCTCTATCGAGACGAAATAGAAGTACTAGGACATACCAATATCTAGCGGGATCGTACCGCTAGATATTCTCAATATCGATGATTCTCCACCATGTTTGTGTCTATATCCATTTGTATCTCGCCCCATCCAACACAACAATCCTAAAGCCGTTCAGGAAGCACTTGCCCTTAGTCTTTCAATCCACAATTGATGTGATCGCTCACTCAAATTTCATTCAACCTCACGAGAACCAGCTCTACTTTTGTTTTGAATCACAATTTTTTGCATTTTTTAAAACATTTTGTTCACATTAAAAAATTTGCTGTTAAACTCCAAATGTTGTTTTTTTATGGCACTAAATTCTGACCTTATCGCTAAACATAATAAGAATAATGCAGGAGTCACTCCTTAACATGTCGATCCGCCTATTACCCCTAATCATAGCGTCACTACTCAGCACTCAAGTGCAAGCCGATGATTTTACTATTCAGTTAGGCGGCTTTTATTCGCAATCAGACACCAATATGGAAGTCACTAACCCTATTTCGGGTAATAATTTCACCTTAGATTATGAGTCCGATCTACAACTTGCAGAAAACGAATTTTTACCCTTTATCGAGTTAAATTATCACTTTAACGAACGGCACAATATCTACCTAGACTGGAAACAGCTTCATCGTAACGCCGAAACCCAAGCCTTAACCAAACCCTTCCAGCTCGAGATTAACGACACCATTTACGATATCAAAGCAGGCGGTAATCTAAATTCAACCTTAAACATTGATGTACTGCGCTTCGGCTATGGCTATGATGTATTTCAAGGCAGTAACTATGATGTCGGTCTATCACTTGGTTTACATACTATGTTTATCAAGACAGGTTTTGAAGGGGTGATTGGTGTTTGCGCTTCATCGGAATTACTCAATAATGTCTGCGGTAGCCAAGCAATTCCGCGCATTGTTGACGAAAATGTCACTGCGCCACTGCCCGACATTGGCATATATGGTCAGTATGAATTTGTTCCCGGTTGGCAAATCACCAGCCATGCACAGTATTTCTATATCAAACTCAATGATGTCAAAGGCGAACTGGTTGATATTAAAGTGGGGGTTAATGCACAAATCACCCCAAACTGGCGTATGAGCGTGGCCTATAACTACTATAAAGTTGACGTTGATATCGCCCAAAATTCGCCGAATAAAGATACTCAAATAGCCGATTACAACATCTATTACAATTTTATTGGCCCTATGCTTTCTATCAGCTATTCCTTTTAATTCTATAAAATCTCTTCCCATATTGTATTAAACACCCCTTCTCGCTCAAACAGTTGCCCGAACCCTAGCCCAAATTAGTGCTAAAAATAAGGGCGCCTACTGGACGCCCTCATAATTCAACCCATTAAACCTATTTACGACCATCCTGCTCACGTTTGGCTTTAAAGTCTGATGATTCAAGCCAATGGGGCCAATCTGAACCATTCGCTAAGGTGGTTATCATACTGGCGATCAAATCTAGGTCTTGACTCACCCCCTCCAACGTCCAATTTGGATCATAATCATCGGCTCCTTGGTGATATTTATGCGCAATATAGTCAGGATCTGTATCCCCAAGACTCATAAATAACAATCCTGGTACACCTTGCTGGGCCAGCGCAAAATGGTCTGATCTAAACATCAATCCATTCTGTGGTCTTGGATCCGCTTTAACCGAACGGTCTTGGGCTTTGGCGGCTTTATCTAAGTATTGCTCCAACTCAGATACCCCTTCCCCATAGCGCAAAATGTAATCCACGCCTTTATTTACATTCATGCCATCGATATTTAAAAAGGCGACGATATTTTTGGTTGGCACACTGGGATGCTGAGCAAAATGCTGTGCACCAATCAGACCCGTTTCTTCTGCAGTAAAGGCACTGAAGAGCACCGAGCGATCCAGTGGCGCCGTGCTAGCCTGCTGTTTGAAGTAACGCGCTAACGCTAAAACCCCCGCCACACCGCTGGCATTATCGACCGCACCGTTTAAAATCTCTGACTTACCGTCTTCAATCACAGTACCGAGGTGATCCCAATGGGCATGCATCATCACCACTTCGTCGGGGCGCATTTTACCGGGTAGTAAGGCCGCGACGTTATGGGACTCGGCGCGTTCAATTTTATTGTTTAAGGTGAGCTGCGCACTCAGCTTAAGTGGGATAGCCTTAAAGTTTGGCTTGGCTGCTTGCCGTTTTAAGGTATCAAAATCCAATCCCGCTTTGGCAAAGATTTTTTGTGCGGTTTCGTGCTGAACCCAGCCCATCACGCCCACTTGACCTTGGTTATTATTGGCATCGACCAGAGTAAACTTAGTCCCTGTGTTGGAATTTTGCACCACACCCCAGCCATAGGCGGCAGGCGCTGTTTCGTGAACAATAAACACGGCCTCAGCGCCTTGACGCGCCGCTTCCTCATATTTATAAGTCCAGCGACCATAATAGGTCATAGCATTGCCTTTAAATATTGTTGGATCTTGGGTCGCAAAGCCGGGGTCATTCACGAGTACGATGACCGTTTTGCCTTTTACATCTAACCCTTGATAATCATTCCAGCCATATTCGGGTGCATTGATACCATAGCCAACAAATACCACATCACTTTTATTCAAGCTGACTTTTTCGGCGATTCTTTGGGTTCTCGCGGTAAATTCACTGCCATTGGCAAATTTAAGTCCGCCAATATCAAGCTGCATGTTTTGATCGGCACTAATTTGCGCCAAAGGAACCGCCTGTAAATAGCTATCGCCAAATCCGGGTTTGAGACCCATATCTTTAAATGCTGTCACTAAATAGTCTAAAGTTAACGTCTCACCTTCAGACAAGGGCGCGCGTCCCCCAAAAGCATCGCTCGCTAAGGCTTTCACATCGGTTCGGTATTGCACGAGATCGAGACTTTTCACAAATGCCGTTTCAGCAAAGACAGGTAATGAGATAGTGGCCAACAGACTTGTGGTTATGATTAAATTTTTCACAACTTTCTCCCAAGTTATTATCATTATTTGGTTTTAAGGATAGACTTTACCATATCATCTTTAATTTATGATGGAAGTCTTAGCGCAAACGGAGTCGCTACATCCAAGAGTAAACGGTAATCATGTCTCCATCTGACCGATATTCTTGTCGTTGACCTAAACCTGACTGCAACAGAATAAAAAATAGCGAAAATTTTAAAATATCCGTGTATTTTCATTGAGTAAGGTAACAATATGTCGCTAGAGTTATTACAAGCCGCTGCACTGAACCTCAAAAAAGCAGTGCCTCTGATGCTCAAACATAAAATTCCGACCACCCCCGTTAACTATGCGCTTTGGTACACTTATGTTGGTGAACAAAATCCGCAGTTAAATCAACAACTCGATACTGTTATTGCCCAATACAATACTTGCCCTCCTGTCAGTAGCGAAATCTTGTATCGCCAATATGTTGCCGACCCAGTTGAACTCGATGTCAGAGAAATGCGCCAAAATCTGGATGCTATGGTGACTGAGCTTTCCCAATCACTCAAAGATACCAATCTAGATGCCAATGACTTCCAGTCGCGTATCGAAAGTAATTTTGAAAAGCTCAACCGCATCGAAGACGAGGGCTTTAGTGTTGAGCAAGTACTCGATCTGGTCCGCAGCTTAGTGAAAGAGTCGGACAATATTCGCTCGAGCACAGAGTTCTTTACCGGTCAGCTGCAGAAGGCTCAAACCGAAATAGACGCACTAAAGAAAAAACTTGAACAAACAGAAAAAGACGTTCTCTACGATGCACTGACGGGCTGCTTTAATCGCCGCGCCTTTGACACTGATTTTGCAGGAATGATAGCCCAAGCCCCCTTAGGCACTTGTGTGATCTTGGCCGATATCGACCATTTTAAAGTGTTTAACGACACCTATGGCCACCAGCTCGGCGACCAAGTGTTACGCGCCGTGGCGAAACGACTACAGGAATCCTGCCGCGATGGCACGAAACTGTATCGTTTTGGCGGTGAAGAATTTGCGATTATTGTCCCTAAAAGTCAGCTACGTATCGCAAGGCAACTGGCCGAAGCTATGCGCCGTGGACTCGAAAAACTCAGTTTAAAAGACAGACGCAAAGACGAACGCATCAATAATATCAGTGCTTCCTTTGGCGTCGCCCAATGGCAAGAAAAACAAACTGGTATGCAATTGATTGAAGCGGCAGACAAATTACTTTATAAAGCCAAACGCTTAGGACGAAATCGTGTGCTGCCTATCAGTAACTGATGGTTATAACTTAGCCTGAAGCCGATAATTCAGCTTCAGGCTAAGATGATTAACAAAATAGCATTTTTTTGAAAGCTAAGTGAATGATTTAAATTAGATTTCAGATTAATGTTTGAAACTGCGTGAAACAGTTCCAATATTCCCTTGCACGCCACTCCCTATTGAAACGGATGCATTCGTACCGTGTGTTTCCATCGACTCATTTTCGACGGGGATCGCCTGCACCACAAACCGCAGTTCAGCACCACCTTGAAGTGAATCGAAGGGATAACACGTAATTAACGTTAAGCGATTATCATCGGATGGCGCCATAAATTGAGTTTCGGTTTCATGTACGACCTGAGTCGCCACCACTTCATAAATAATGTGATTGCCTTTAAGCGTTTGTAACGATAATCGACGCCCCACCGCCATGCCATTGAGTATCGCAAAATGCGTATCCCTGTGGCCAGCAATCACAGTATTGCCTTTTTGCCCCGCTGGCGCACTGGACAACACCAGACTCGGACCAAAGGCCAAATTTCGCCCAGAAGCCCCCGCAAGAACGTATAAACTGTCATTAAGCTCTGCTTCAATATTGTTGTTCGCCGCCACTTGCTCACGATGAATAGACAGCTTTGCCACGGGATAGGTATCCGCCCATGACCAAGGCTTATGGGATTGGCCATCAGCCAAGGTTTTAGTCCACGCCTGTTCAATCAAATACTGGGCAAAGTGTGCTTTAGCTTGCATATAGAGTCCCTTTCCTAACAATGTTGCGCCAATTAAAAATAATCCCACCACTAAGAATCGCTGTGTTCTGCTTTTGCTCATCGCGCTTAACTCATCGTTCACTGGTAAGTGCCACCAAGGCCGCCTTCTCTTCCCGTCTTTGTCGAACAATCGATCCAGTAAGAATCAAGGCGAGTAGCAAGGTCAGCGCACCTAATAACATATCCAAACGGCTTGACGTCGCGGTTTGCGGCAAGGCTCCAAAAGGTTGCCAACCTAAGGGCAAGTGCTGACGAACCACGGCATCACGGCTCATTGCAGTTGAATCAATTGGGGTTAAGTCCACCGCCACTAAGCTGGTATAGGCGCTGACTAAGTGATAATTCATTGATAAGGCCGTCACTTGCTGTTTGACCTTGTCATCATTCGCGCCATTTTTACTCAACTCCAATGCACCAATCTGTTTACGCGCCCACAGTAAGTCTAAACCTGCACCTTGATGGGTCATCAATCCTGCGGAGTTATCCTGCAGCGAGAGCGACTGTTGCCAGTTTTGATGCCCTTGCCGTCCTGAAATCACTAACTCCTGTGGCTCACGGGCGCTGCGCTTTAGACTCACGAGCACTGGCTCACCGCGGTACAGATCGGCAATCGGTGATGGCCAGTAATCGGGCACACTGCCATCATCAAAACGCACTTGAATATCGGTTAACACGGGATATTGAATTTTGCTGAGTAAGGCGCTGATCTTCTCATCGACTTCATCCACTTTGCCAATATAGGTAAAAGTGCCACGACCGAGTTCAGCCGCCCTTTGCATAAAGTGAGAATTAGGCGCCGAACCTATGCCGACAGTAAATAGGCGACTCTCACCTATTTGATAACGGATCAAATCAAATAACGCTTGTTCATTGCCCACAGAGCCGTCGGTCATAAAGATCACTTGGCGCAAAGGCTGCGTTGCATCAAGCGATACACTGCCCAAAGATTTTGGCAAGGCAGCGTCCAGTGCTAACGCCATTTCAGTGCCACCATCGGCCTGTAAACGGCTCACAAACTGACGTGCCCGTGACAAATTCGACGAGGTCGCCGGTAATGGCACTGCTGAGAACTGAGACAAACTGGAGTTAAATTCGATAATGTTAAAACTGTCCTCCGGCTTCAGTCCTTTTAACGCGTATAACAGTGCATTTTTAGCTTGAACGATAGAATCCCCCGCCATAGAGCCCGAAGTATCAATCACTAAAATTAATTCACGGGGCAAACTCGGCTGAGTACTCTTTTCAACCTTAGGAGGCAACACCATGACGAGACTGTAATTATCATCATTTACGCCGCTGGTTTTATTTGTCTCAAGTGTATCCTGAGACAGATTTTCGTCATCGAGCTTATGGGTTTTACCTTGCTGATTAAACACCCAAGCCATTGGGCTCGTGCCCTGCTGTACTCGCCATTGCAGCACAAAATCCCGATTAGCGGGCACACGTTGCGCCAGCGATACATCGACCGCGCCGCTGTTGTCTTGCTTGAGTTTGATGTCATGGTAAGGACTCTCAATGGACGCTTTATCAACCCCCTTTGCGAGTAAGACTTGAATGTCTGCCTTCAGCACAGGATCGCGTCCACTGGCGCCGTCCCGCACTGGTGCCACAATCCTGTCAGCATCAAACACCTGCGAACTTGTCACTCGGCTTGATTGGCGCACCTGTGCCATAGGATCATGTGAGTCGCTAGCACTTGAATCCGATGTTAATCCCGGAATATAACGGGGCGCGACCACCAGCGGAAAACGTAAACTAAACAAACCATTTTCATATTTAATGGTCTCCTGATAGCTGATTTCTACAATCAGCTCCTCTTGAGGTGCTAGGTTTGCGATTTCGGTCGTGAACATATTAGGCCGCTCTTGGCTCACTAAGCTGGCACGTTTACCTTCAGCTTTCGCTTGCTCAAAAATCTGCTTGGCATCGGCCTTAGGATGAATTTGCCCTTCGATCACTCTCTGGCCTATATGTAATCGCAACGAATCCACCGCAGCCTCATTGGGCAGCGGGAACAAATATTGCCCATTCAACACAAATTCAGTGTTGTTGCGAAAAACCTGCTTCACACTCACGCGATTACTTAAGCCAGAGACTTGCATCGACACTTGTGTATCGAGCGGCAAAGATGGCACCCAAGCACCGCTCGGCTGGCGATAAAGCAACAGCCCCTGCGTAATATCATCGTAATTAATGATGTGTGACTCAGCACTATTTTGCCCGACCAATGCCGAAGCCATATTCTGTGGCGCAGATAATGTGCCGGTACTATTCGGCGAAGCCAATGCCACAAAGGGCAAACCCCAACACACGGCGGCACTGATCAGCAATACCGCTACCGCTTCACTCACTTCTTTTACCCTTTTCCCTGTGATCATCACAAAGGCTTCCTCTATTAACAAATATGAACTGATGTTGGTTGTCGTTAATATGAACGACGTAAAATGGACTGCTTAAATTGACCGCTAGTCAGCAGAGTGCCTTGCCGTCAAGGCCAAATGAGGCTGTAGTGTTAATGTCACGCGGCGGTCGAACACATCCGATTCTCTGTCTTGGTCGGCTTGCAAAGGCGATAAAGCACCAAAGGCTTGAGTGGTCATACGCTCGGCAGTGACGCCTTGCTTAATCAGGTAGCCACGCACCTCCAGTAGACGCTGCTCAGAAAGGGCTTGGTTGTAACTCTCATCACCACGGCGGTCGGCATAACCCTTCAGCTCAAGATTGAGTTCTGGTGACAAATTCATCACCTCAGCCACATCATCTAATTGAGGTAAAAAATGCGATTCAACCTCAGAGGAACCGGTACGAAACTGTACGCTAAGCCCCAAGGCGAGTTCACTGAGCAATTGACGTTGCGCTGACAGCAACTCATCCAGCTCTTGCTGCGCCTTGGTATATTCGCTCGCCCGTTTTTCGGCGGCTTGCTGTTTTACACTCCACTCGGATAACTGGGACTCTTGCAAATGGATCTGTCTTTGCTGAACATGCAATGTGTCTGTATCGCTGACCGATTTGCCAATTAAGGTGCCTGTGAACGCACCAATAATGGCCCCCACTGGACCACCGACTAACGCCCCCACTAAGGCTCCACCACCGAGGCCAATGAGGGCTTCCGGTTGTTCGTCCTCGCTTGCGTATTCGTCATCCATCGCTATACCGCTAGCATAGACATCATTTTCTAGGGTGAGGTCTTGTCCTATCACTTGGTTTTGCAGTGAAACCCGCGCCGACACACTGGCTACAGGTGTGCTTAATAAACTCAAAACCAATAGATTAATTAGTGTCTTTTTCATCATCTCATTCCTTTTTGATTATTAGCTGAGCTTGGACTCGTACCTGAAGCAATCCACTCAACACCACATCAGGTCAAACGGGTACAAAACTGAATGGGGCTATTAAACACAAGTGGAATGGCATGAGCAGGGATGGAAAATGGCAATACAACTATCAATTGTGGCAACAAAATGGCAATTGCATTTGTGGCCTTTTTTCTCGGGTAAAATCCTGTATAGTCACGAAAACTTACTCCCCCAAGTCAATAGGAATACGGCTCTATGAAGCGTATCGCCATAGTGGAAGATGAAGCGGCCATTCGCGAGAATTACAAGGACGTGCTGCAACAACACGGTTACAGCGTGCAAACCTACGCCGATAGACCATCGGCCATGCTAGCCTTTAATACCCGTTTACCGGATTTAGCCATTATCGACATCGGCTTAGGTAATGAAATTGATGGCGGCTTTATGCTATGTCAGTCATTGCGCGCCATGTCGAGCACGCTGCCGATCATCTTTTTAACCGCCCGTGACAGTGACTTTGATACTGTGTGTGGCCTGCGTTTAGGCGCCGATGATTACTTGAGTAAAGAAGTGAGTTTTCCCCATTTAACCGCACGACTAGCCGCATTGTTTCGACGCTCTGAACTTGCGGCCAGCCAAACGGCGCAGGAAAATCTGCTCGAACGTGGCCCACTGACCATTGATGCCAACCGCATGCAAGTCTATTGGAACCAGTTACCAATCGAGCTTACCGTGACCGAATTTTGGATGGTGCATGCGTTAGCCAAACATCCAGGCCATGTACGCAGTCGCCATGAATTAATGCAAGAGGCTAAAATCTTTGTCGATGACAGCACTATCACCTCCCATGTGAAACGCATTCGCAAAAAGTTTATCGCTACCGCGCCAGAGTTTGATTGTATTGATACTGTCTATGGTATGGGTTATCGCTGGGACAGCTTAGCCTGATCTATGGCTTAACCAACCTTTAAGCGCGGCGTTGAACCAGATAACCTTGGATGAATGAACTTTTAAACCCATTAATGCTGATCCCTAACTTATGACACGTTTCCCCTTTGGTCTACGCACTAAAGTCATCGGCCTTAGCCTGTTCTTACTCTGCCTACCTTGGCTGGGGTATCAATATGTGTGGGAAATGGAAAAGTATCTTCGCCACGGCCAAGAACGCACCTTAGAAGGCACCACTCAAGCACTGGCCACCGCGCTGCACGAGCGGCCGAAATTGTTCGATGGGCAAGCGAGTTTTTTAAAGCAAGTAGAAAAAAGCCGCGATCTATACGCCTATCCACTGGCGGGGGCGATTCTACTCGACGGCAAACTCAACGAATGGCAGGAATATCAGCACAGATTTATCCAATACGGTGAGGCGCACCAAATTATGCGTGCCGATCCGAACGCCCCCCTGACCTTAAGCTTTACCCACATGGTCGGCCAATACGATGGTTATCTGTATGCTTTTTTTCAAGTCATTGATCCAACAGTGGTACTGCGGGGTAAAAATGCTCTAAGTGTTGATAGAAACGATCATCTCTCGATTGCGACACTCGCGCCCGACAATAAATTCAAACGCTATATCGTTGCCACGACTCAACCCGGCTGGATCAGCGCCTTCGAATTACCCGCTAACCCTAAGCAAACTGTGCCCGTCACACCTGAGGTGCGCATCCAAGGACAATGGGCGACGACAGATGTGGGCTACAATGTCGAGCTGCGTATTCCCTTAGACATGGTCGGCAGCAAACTCGGATTTGCCATTGCCGATGTCAACGACAGCAAATACCGTGATGTCGCTGCAGTTGTCGGCACCTCGGCCTTAGATACGGTCGACAATCTCGGCACTGTGCTGGTACCATCACCGGAAATTGAAAGTATTATCAAAGGCATGAGCCACTATAGCTCACGTATTTGGGTAGTCGATAAACACGGTCGCGTACTGGCAAAATCCGGTGACATTCGCGCTAATGACAGTGTATGGACCCGCACCTTAGAAGATGAAAAGAGCACCGCGCTGTGGGATACCTTCAAGCGTGATTATCTGCATCCGCTGTACTATAAAATTCTCACAAAACCGCCCAAAGACTTTATTGATTCCTTACAAGATTCCACCGAGCTTGACGGCAGTCATATCCAAAAAGCCCTCGCGGGTCAGCAAAGTTCGACTTGGCGGTTAACCCCAGACAACAAAGCTGTGGTACTCGCCGCCGCGAGCCCCATTTGGATTGATAACAATGTGATGGGTGCCGTCGTCGCCGAAGAAACCACCCACGGAATTCGAACCCTACGCAACCGAGCGCTGGAAAAACTCTTTAACGTGATTTTGACCATAATGAGTATGGGCACCTTGGCGCTGTTCTTCTTCGCCTCGAGTATTTCTAACCGCATCCGTAAATTGCGCGATGAAGCCGAAAACGCCATCGATAGCCAAGGCCGTGTGCGTAATCACCTCAAACCGTCGAAGGCTCGGGATGAAATTGGCGATCTGTCCCGTAGCTTCTCTAGCATTGTGGGGCGACTGGGTCAGTACACTCACTATCTAGAAAACATGTCGTCGCGCCTGTCCCATGAGTTACGTACGCCCGTGGCTGTGGTGCGTTCATCCCTTGAGCATTTAAACCTGCAGACCTTAGATAAAGACACGCAAAAATATGTCGACCGCGCCCAAGAAGGTGTCAGCCGCTTAAGTATGATTTTAAACAACATGAGCGAGGCAACACGCCTAGAGCAGAGTTTAACGCAGGCCGATATCACTAAGTTCCCACTCTCCCAAGTGGTCAGCGGTTGTATGCAAGGTTATCAAATGACCTATCCAGAACAAGGCTTTAGTGTGAAAGTGCCCGATCAACCACTGATGATGCAAGGTGTACCAGAATATATCGCCCAGTTAATGGACAAACTTATCGCTAACGCCATTGAGTTTTGCCATAAAGACAGTGCTATCGAAGTCACGCTCACCCAAGTGGGTAAGCAAGCGACTCTGCTTATCAGCAACTTAGGACCTGAACTGCCCATTGATATGTCGGAGCAGATTTTCGATTCCATGGTGTCGGTGCGGATTAATCAAGCCCAAGATAAACCCCACCTAGGCTTAGGTCTGTATATCGCGCGATTGGTCGCCGAGTTCCACCAAGGACAAATCCTTGCCCGTAATCGCAGCGAACATAATGGTGTGGATATCCTTGTCACCTTACCTTTAAATTAAGAACATACGGCCTTTAAGTTAAGCGTGTTACAGCTTTTAAGCCCTGCGTCATAATCTCAACAGCTAAAATACAGGAGGCCAATAACATGAGCCAAACTCATCACGCGCCTCCTGTCATTTATGCGGGCAGATGCTAAGATGACCGCCATAACAATCGATAAGAAACGCCAATTATTCTCCCAAATTGTTCAACCTATTCGTTCAACCTAAATGCCAAGGTAATGATCCAATGACAGATAAACATCATCAAGCCACCCAAATCGTCAGCTTAGGTCGAGACAAAAAATGGACCAAAGGCGTGATCAATCCGCCCATTTTTCGTGCTTCGACTATCGTCTTCGAAACCATGGATGAAATGCGCCACTCCGCGAAAAATAAAACCAATGGCGAGATGTTTTATGGCCGCCGTGGCACTCCAACCCATTTTGCCTTTCAGGCCGCGATTGCCGAACTAGAAGGTGGCGTCGGTACGGCGCTGTATCCTTCTGGCGCTGCGGCGATCAGTGCGGCGTTATTGTCATTTTTAAAAACGGGCGATCACCTGTTAATGGTTGATAGCGTGTATGAGCCAACGCGGGATCTGTGTACTCATATTCTCGGCAGTTTTGGTATCGAAACCACTTACTACGATCCGCTGATTGGCGCAGGCATTCGCGACCTCATTCGCCCCAATACTAGGGTTCTGTTTTTAGAGTCTCCGGGCTCCATCACCATGGAAGTGCAAGATGTACCGACCTTGTGCCGCATCGCCCACGAACATGGGTTGATCACTATGCTGGACAACACTTGGGCCTCGCCCATCAATAGCAAACCCTTTGAAATGGGTGTAGATATCTCAATTCAAGCGGCGACCAAATATATCGTCGGTCACTCGGATGTGATGATAGGCACGGCCACGGCCAACGAAAAATACTGGCCACAATTACGTGAACACAGCTATTTGATGGGACAAACCACATCGCCAGACGATGTGTACCTTGCTGCCCGCGGCCTACGTACCTTAGGCGTGCGTATGGCGCAACATGAAAAAAATGCCCTGCAAGTGGCCAACTGGTTGAAAACCCGGCCAGAAGTCGATCATCTACGTCATCCAGCGTTTGATACATGCCCTGGGCACGAATTCTTTAAACGCGACTTTAGTGCCTCCAACGGCTTGTTCTCCTTTATCTTAAAACAGGGCGATGCCGATGCCGTCACCGCACTGGTTGAAAATATGAGTCACTTTAAGATGGGCTTTTCTTGGGGCGGCTACGAGAGTTTAATCCTCGGCATTTTCGGTATTGAAAAAATCCGCTCTGCAACTCAATGGGATGCGAGCAAACCTTTGATCCGTTTACATATTGGTTTAGAAGATCCCGCTGATTTAATCGCCGATCTCAGTGCTGGGTTTGAACGCTTTAACGCAGTATTGGCGGCCAAAGCTAAGTAACGATATTTAATGTGCTAAGTGCTAGCAGAATATAAAAAAGGGGCGGAATAAATATTCCGCCCCTTCTCTTATCGGTACTGATACAAATACGAATTTTTATTGCAATATCATTATGCTTATAGCAAATAAACCGCTAAATCATAAACTCTACGGTGATTAATTCGCTTTCGTTCCAATACTTAATGCAGGATCGACCCAAGCCGCAGAGCCATAAAGCGGCACTGTTGAGAGCGCATGTTTATGGCTGCCATTGGTCTCTTTCGTCGAATAGGACAAATACAACAGAGTCTGATTTTGCGCATCGTAAATTCTACGCACTTTTAATGACTTAAATAAAATACTCAGGGATTCAGTGAAAATCACTTCGCCGTGTTTCCCCATATCTATCTTCGCCAGATCGGCCGCAGTAATTGGCCCAGTTTGACGGCAACTGATCCCCATATCGGACGGATCAGCAAAATCTAAATTGGCTTCGATACGACTGATATGGCAAGTCACCCCAGGTATTTTAGGATCGTTTTTAGCATCAATAATCACATCTTTAGTGGTAAAAAGCCCTAAGCTCACCTTACCCACATCGTCACCACAACCCGCAAGCAATAGACCTACAGAGGCCGCAAACGCACACTTCAACAGAGTTTTCATTCATACATCCTTTTACATTAGTGCTGATATGCTAGCGCTTATATATTAATGCGTAGCGAATAGCTTTTGTGCCCAGCGGGTTAATCCTGCTGTCACAGAGCCAAAGTGATCGCCGACCACGACCGGAATATCGGGATAAATACCAGCGATTTTCGCATAAATTGCTGGGCTTCGTGCCGTCCCCCCCGTCACGTAAATCACATCGGGTTTGCACTCTGCTTCAGCGGATAAATCCTCTGTTGCTGAGCGGTTTACCGCGACATTTGTTGCAGCCAAAGTTTTTGCAGCTTGCGTGAGCGCTTGGTGCATCAGGGCTTCCACTTTCGTCAGCGACGGCTCAATGGCATTTTCAAACAAGTCACGACTCACACCCGCGTGCAGCGCAGCTTCGATAAAATCCAGATTAACATCTGTATTATCGGTATCTGACAGCGCAATTTTCGCACGCTCGGCTTGGCGAACCAGTTGATAGCTTAACTGCTGCTGTTGCACCTTTAACAATCGCTTCAGTAACTGTGGCTGCTCGGCTTCTTTAACCAATTCATCAATCAATTTACGGCTACTTAAGGTACTGAATTCTCGCTGGGCGCTAATATCATTCACTGCGACCGCATTCCAAAATGTTTTACTGGGCATAGGTTTGCCATTAATCATCAAGGAACCTAAACCAAAGTGCGGCATAAAGGCATTCATTGCAAGGGCGATATCGAGATCGTTACCGCCGATCCGCTGGCCGCTGTGACCGAGGAAATCTTCACTGCGATCCGCTTTTTGTTTATGGGCGGGTCCCATTTTTACCACAGAGCAGTCCGTTGTACCGCCGCCTACGTCAACGACCAATACCGTTTTGTTGTCGGTCAAGGTCGCTTCATAATCCATCCCCGCCGCTAACGGCTCGAACAGAAAATCAACGTCGATGAAACCCGCGCGTTTTGCCGCTAAGGTCAAAATGGCTTCAGCCTGGCGGTTACTCTCTTCTCCGCCTATGCCTTGAAAATTCACCGGACGACCAATAATCGCATGGGTGATCATCGCAGTGCTACCCTGTTTAACAAGGTCTTTTTCAACTAACACAGATTCGGCGCGCACTTTAATATGCTGCATCATCAAGGTAACAATATCTTCAAACAGGGCCACTTGTTCGGGTCTAAGCCCTGTCGCGCCTAAAAAAGATTTTGGCGAACGGACATAGAATCCCTCCTCCGGCATCTCTAAATACGCGCTCACCGCCTGCTCGCCAACAAATACAGCCTGAACATCGGCATCGAGATCTAACTCATGGCGCACCATACGGGCACGACTCAATTGCGCGGCGCGCTTTTTGGCGTAATCGGCTTTTAATTCAGTGGGAAGGCCACGATAAACCGCCTCGGCGATCAGTTCCCTGTCCATCGCGTATAAGGTCGAAGGCAAATAAGCTGATTGCTCTGATAACGCCAATAACTGCACACCATCACCCAGCATGATCCCTACGGCGCAGTTAGCACTACCATAATCAAATCCAACAAACATACCTTTTACTCCCGCGATAAAAAAGCCGAGCAAGATAACATAGTTTGCGATAATGCCCAAGGAGTTAACACTGACGGATTTATCCTCCAGTAAGCCGCGCTTGCACAGTTTCTCAAGACTTAAATCGCAATGACGCGAACTGAGTTTAAGCTCAATCCAAGATGATCATCATAAGGTCATATTTCTGTCACACTCGTCATCAAGTTGACATATTTCCCTCGTATCTTTATCCCAGATAAATCCCAGACTGATTTTGGCGTGTACGCAATATTTATCATTGAAATTCCTTCACTTGTCGGCAGTAAATCTGATTGCACAACGGCGGATGAATGCTATTGTATATTGCGCCATGACGCTTGCTTAAAGGAGCTGTGCAGTGTCCCCGAATACCGATAAACTTTCGATTGATAAAGAACTCTCTTGGTTGTCTTTTAATGAGCGGGTATTGCAAGAAGCCTGCGATCACAATGTTCCCTTAGTGGAGCGAGTCCGCTTTTTAGGGATATTTTCCAATAACATGGATGAGTTTTTTAGGGTGCGTGTGGCTGCGGTCAGACGCTCCATTTTGCTGTCATCCCTGCAGGAAGGTCGCAGTAATAGCCGCCATTTAATGGCCAAGATCCAATCGAAAGTGATGGCATTGCAAGAAAGGTTCGATGGCATATACACGGATTTAATGCGCGAACTTGTACGTCGTAATATTTTGTTAATCAATGAGAAACAATTAAGCGAGTTCCACAGCGACTGGCTGAAAAAGCATTTTAGAGACCATTTCAAACGCCATATCGCGCCACTTATGGTCAATAATAATCGCGATCTGATCAAGCAAATCAACGACGACGCCACCTATTTGTGTGTGTGTTTGTTCACTAAAGCTCGCCGCCAATACGCCTTAGTCGAAGTACCGACTAAAAATGTGCCGCGGTTTATCGAACTCCCAGCCGAAAAGAGTAAAGCGAAAAAATATCTGATTTTATTAGATAATATTATTCGCCACTGCGTCGATGAACTCTTTGGCCCCTTCTTCGAGTACGATGCTATCGAAGTGTATTCGATGAAGTTAACCCGCGATGCTGATTTTGATATCACTGACGAGCTTGAACAAACCCAGCTTGAGAAAATGACCAAGGGATTGAAAAAACGTCTTACCGCCGAGCCTGTGCGCTTAGTGTATGACAAAGAAATGCCTGAACACATGTTGGTGATGCTCAAAGAAAACCTGAACATCAGCTCGACCGAATGTTTGATCCCAGGCGGGCGTTACCACAGCTTTAAAGACTTTATCGCCTTCCCCAACCCGAGCCGCGACTACCTCGAAAACGAAAAACTACCGGCGCTCAATAGTGCAGGTTTTGGCCGCAGTGCCAACAGTTTCGATGCGATTCGGATGGGCGATATCATGCTCAATTATCCGTACCATAAGTTTTCCCACTTTACCGAAATGGTGCGCCAAGCGGCCTACGATCCGGCGGTGCGCTTTATTCGAATTAATTTATATCGAGTGGCGAAAAAATCCCATGTGATGCAATCGCTTATCGATGCAGTGAAAAATGGCAAACAAGTCACCGCCGTCATTGAACTCAGGGCCAGATTCGATGAGCAATCCAACATCGAATGGACCCGCATCTTGGCCGAAGCGGGCGTCAAAGTTCACCACGGTATCACCAGCTTAAAAGTGCATTCCAAGTTGTGTTTGATTGGCCGTGAGGAACAAGGGGAAATCAAACTCTATTGTCACGTCGGCTCAGGCAACTTTAACGAAGGCACGGCGCGGGTCTACACTGACTTGTCGCTGTTCACCGCCAATCAAGAAATTGCCCGTGAAGTGGAGCAAGTGTTTGACTTAATTGAGCATCCGTATCGCCGCGATAACTTCCAGCATTTAATCGTGTCGCCCTACGATGCCAGACAAAAACTGAGTCACTTGATTGATAATGAAATCGTCAATGCCCAAAGCCATATGAAGGCGGCGATTACCTTAAAACTAAATAACTTACTCGATGAATCCTTAGTACAAAAGCTCTATGAAGCCTCGGCGGCTGGGGTCAAAATCAAGTTACTTATTCGCGGCATGTGCTCGCTTATCCCGCAAATTCCGGGGATCAGCGACAACATCGAAGTCTATAGTATCGTCGACCGATTCCTCGAACACTCACGGGTGATGCTGTTCCACGCGGGTGGAGAGAACAAACTCTTTATCTGCTCCGCCGACTGGATGAGCCGCAACATAGATAATCGCGTTGAAGTGAGTGTGCCGATTTATGATCTGCGCCTAAAACAGATGATAATGGATATTTTATCCTTACAGTTCAATGACAACACTAAAGCACGTGTCATTAACAAGGAACAAAGTAATCCTTATCGGAATCGCGGTAACAAACGAAAAGTGCGTTCTCAAATTGCCATTTATCAATATCTGATTAATTATGAGAAGCGCCAACTGCAAGAATTTAATGCCTTACGTATGTCCACCCATGAGGGTGACGCTGAGCGAGAAGTGAAAACTCAGCCTGACATAACACCTGAGTTACGGGCCAAAGCCAGCTAATCGCTGGCTTTATATCGCTTTGATTGCCTAAGGATAATCCGATTGGTAACCACATATTCGCACACACAGTCATACGCTACGCCCAGCAATGTACTCGCAAACTCTAAATCGCGCCACTTTGTCGCCATCGATATGGGGTCGAACAGTTTTCATCTGGTCATCGCACGCGAGCAAGATGGTAGTTTGCAGATTTTACATAAAGAAAAACAACAGGTTCAGCTCGCCACTGGGCTCAATGCGCAAAATATTCTCGACAATGACGCCATAGAACGTGGGCTCAATTGCCTACGGGATTTTAACCAACGATTTTCCAATCTCGACCAAGCGCAAGTGCGATTAGTCGCCACCCACACTCTGAGAATCGCCAAAAACCGCGATCAGTTTATCGAGGCGGCGCTCGCCATCATGCCCTATCCGGTGGAGGTCATTTCGGGCCATGAAGAAGCGCGTTTGATTTATAACGGTATTGCCCAAAGCCAAGTGCTAGGAAAAAGTAATTTAGTCATCGATATCGGTGGCGGTTCTACCGAAGTGGTGATCGGCCAGAAAAATACCCCAACTCAGTTATCTAGCCTGCGCTGCGGTTGTGTGAGTTTTAATGAGCGTTTCTTTATTGATGGGCTCATCACCCCTGCCTCATTTCGCGATGCCCAAAGTGCGGCCGATAAGCAGTTCGCGTCGCTCTCAAAGGAATATTTCGCGGGTGGCTGGGAACTCACCTTGGGTAGTTCAGGTACAGTGAAAGCCATCTGCGAAGCAATTCAAGAAGAGCACGGCGATGAAACCATCACGCTGCCACGACTCAAACAGCTCAAAATCAAGTTGATCAAATGTGGCCATATTAGCCAAATCCAATTTGCCAACGTCGATGATAAACGCATTCCCTTAGTGCCCGCCGGACTTGCCATTTTAATCAGCTTTTTTAGGCGCTTACCGATACAAAAGCTCGAGTTTAGCCCAGGCGCACTGCGTGAAGGCGTACTCTATGAACTGGCAAAGATTGGCCAGTATCAGGATATTCGCCACCGCACCGTCGACAGTATTGCCCAGCTTTATCATATCGATATGGCCCACGCCGCTAAGGTACGCGACACTGCTATGGCCTTGTTTGAACAGGTCGCCGACGAATGGCAATTAAGGCCCCATGCACGCTTGCTTGCCTACAGTGCGACCTTACATGAAATCGGATTACACATTAATTCAAAATCCCTGCACAAACACGGCGGTTACATTATCAGTAACAGTGACTTACCTGGGTTTAGCGAAGCATTACAGCTGGATTTAGCGCGGCTTATCACCAATCACAGAAAGAAGCCTAACGAATTAATGCTCGCTGAACTCGATCCCAACCATAAGCTCACGCTCAATCGCCTACTCTGCCTGCTTAGGCTCGCTGTCTTGCTCAATCTTGGCCGTATCGCTAAGACGCTGACCTTAGATCATATTAAAGTGATCCCCGATGGACTCATGCTAGTACTACCAAGCCATAAGCGGAAAATCAGCTTGTTTATGAAAGATTTACAGCGAGAACAAAAACAAATGCTCACCCTTGGAATGAATCTGCGTTTAGTGTCTAGTCTGACTTAGCGGTTACGGCGTTAGCTCAGCCTAACGTGGCCGGCGAGTGTGGGTTAGCTCTGTATGAATACGTTTAGCGAAAGATTCGGCACTAAAATATTGCCCTTAATCAAGGGCCATTATCTCGCCTAAAAACAAGGTTAAGTTAGCAGTGAATCTGGCTTGGTAACCGGATTTCAACAGCATAGCGGTAGACTTAATCCATGCGCCACAACAGATTAATGTTTAAAGGATTTTTAACCCTTCACTAAAGCACAAATTCCTGCTCGCGCGTTTGCCGCTGAGTGGGGATTTCTGCTATCATCCACGGCTGACTAATCATAATTCCACGAATTTAAAGATAATCAGAGTCAAACCCTTTTTATCTCGCGATATCAGCCCCATCGCCTGCAGGTACAAGTATGATTAACCACTTTAGTGTGCTTGGTATAAAACCCAGTGCCAAAGAAGACGACATTAAAAAAGCCTATCGACGGCTGTCAAACAAATATCATCCCGACAAGTTGTTAGGCGCCTCGGAAGAGGAAAAGCAGCAAGCCGCCGTACAACTTGAACGCGTTAAAAATGCTTATGATGTGTTGTCAGATCCTAAGCGACGAAATGCGTTTATCAAAGATTTCAATAACGTCATAGTGACCGATCCCGCTAGCGCCATGCGCGAGCTGTGGGATCAATTTTATCCTTGAGCGTTTTCTAGAGTAGTGTCAAATGGTCAAAAAACTGAATATCTCACGCATTAATGAGCTAAAAAATAATGCCTACGACAATATCGAGTCCTACGACGATCCCGATACACCTAAAGCGCTAGAACAATTTACTAGCCAAATCAAAAAGGTGTTAGAAGCCGATCCTAAGATGCTCGATACTGTGCCTGAGTACCTGCCTGTCGCGCTTTACGGTCGAATTAAGTTTCCCGCCGAAGCCAAACTCAAGTGGGCACATTGGATAAACACGGCAACTCAACCCGAGTGGGATGAGTTTAAAGTCACGATTGGCTTTAACAATGCTGATTTACCTTTAGTGTTAGCCGTGCGTGGTTACTCGGAAACCTTACTGATTGAAAGCTGCGCCGTGCTGTATTTACTTGAAACTCAAGGTAAAGCAACGCCAGCAGCAAAACATCACGACGATGAAGATGATGACAACGATTATGTTGGCACCTCAGATAACGACGATGATGATGAAGGCGAAGAGGAAGATGGCTACTACGATCACTACGATGATGAGGACCGCTAATGAACACTAGTCTCATTGAGATTACCGTCGCCGAAATTAAAGAGTTGGCGGACGTAGAGCCAAAGCAAGCGAGCAAACGCTTTGAAATCATTGCAAATACCATGAGCGACGAGCAATTAGTCGAAGTTATCGAACACATGGATATCGTCACGCTGACGCAAATCAACAGTCACCATGATATCTCTTGTCCTTCGATCATGTCTGAACTCATGACCCCGGAACAAATTCGCGACATCGTCTGTCAGCAACCTTTGTACTGGGAAGAAAAAATCAAAAACAATGCCGAAGAACTTATTCAGCATACCTTTGATTTTTTGACCTATTTAATTCGCATCCAAGATAGCGAAGAAAAGCAAACTGCGATTTTAGAATGTATCGCCGAAGATCCTGCGGGCCTCTTCTACCTGTCGATCCCATTCATCGAAATGATGTTAGGTGAAAAACATGAAGATGAAGACGGCTACACAGATCTCTACGATGACGAAGAAGACACTGAAACCATCGGCTACGACAGCCGCGTCGCCAGTGAAGATGCACACAGCCTCAGCATAGACGACCCACGCAGCCTAATGGCCTTGATCCACGAGCTCGCGCCCGATGTTGAAAAAGCCATTAAGAGTCTGCTGCGAAACGAAAGCTCAGGTTGGGAAATGATCATCAGCAAGTTTGTCAACGAGCTGGTTATTCAAGCCAAAGAGAAAAACCAAGTGACGGATGAATACGCTGAAGTCGATGATATGTTTAGCTTTTTGGATTAAGGAATTATTTGATGCAACTGGTACTGCGTGATGTAGATCAAGGACCCTACCTAAGCAAGGTATTGATCCAAGGCCAAGCAGACGAAACGCTGAGCGGTGAACAGCTGTCACAAATCAAATCCAAAGCCATTTTGATGAGCCTCAAACTGGCCGATAAGTTTTACAACAAGTACAAAATGCACCTGCTTGAACAAGCGGCACACGATGTCATTGGTGTGGTCAGCCTTGGTTTGATGGAGTTATCAAACCAGAATCCGCAGCAGGCAATACGCCTGTTGATCACCGCCGATGGCGTAGTCAAATGCTTTCAAAAAGGCTGGAGCATGCTCAGCATTGTCAGCAAGCACAAACTCGTCAACGGCAAGTCACTGTACGGCGATGTCGACAAGTTCTTGCTTGAACAAGTGTCTAGCCCGCCAGATGCGGAAGAATGGTTAGGCTATGAAGCCTATCAAGATGCCCTGCTTGAACACCAACGCCAACAGTCGATTGCGGCCCTATTGGCACAGTTTTACGCGCAATCGAGCTATGATCCGCTAGATTTTCTCAATCTAGAGAGTGTATTAGCCGAAGCGGTACTGTATCGATTGTTGTTTGATGGCGCCAAAGTCAGACAGGATTTGAAAAAGCGTATCGGCAAAATCACCTTAAAAGAGGAATGGTTTACCCGTGAGCATATCGAATTGGAAACTCAGAAAGCGTTAGCAGAATTACCCGCAGAACTCGCTGAAACCATCAGTAAAGATCTCGGCAAAAACTTTGCCCCCGCCCTACTGCGTACTCTGCACTTTGCGAAAAGCTACCGCGAACTCTTACTCAGCGACGCTTCACCCGAGCGATTAGAAAGATTCGAACATAAAGAAGGTCTCGTCGGCCTCCTCGGCTGGCCACTCTACATAGTACTTTGATCGGTACTTTAATCAGTAGTGTGTTCAGTAGGTTAACGAGTGCTTGAGTCGCTTTAAAATGAGTGCTTTATTGAAAAATAAAGCACTTTTTTACTGTCTTGTTTCTCTATGTTCAATCCCAATAATCAGTATTTATGTCTCAGTTTTTGAGTGGTTTTAGCTTGAAAATAAGTAACTTACAGAGATAAAACTCTTCAGTTAGATAAATTCTGGAGATTCATTCCTCCTCAGATAACCCCAAATCCGAAACATACCATTTTCTATCGAATAAGGAATTGAATATTGGGCTAATTGTGCGCTTACAACATCAGAAAAGTCCGTCACTCGATCCGCCACTAATCTGCCTAGCCATTCTCTTTTGAATGGATCAACTTCTAACCACTCAATGGTTTCTGCTATTTCAAGTAACTCGTGCCACCACACGGCAGTAAAACCTGCATTAGGGTTTTCATCATAAATCAATTTGTATCGCACATAGGGAATAAAGTCTTCAGATCCATTTAATGCCTTTTCAAGCTCGCACCACTTTGTTTTATTCATTACAGACAAAAGCTGATGCTCGTTTACATACTTCAAAACTTCAGAATTCATTTTTTAGTGTCTCAAGCGACTAAGTGAAAAACTAAATGATATCGCTTTAATAGATATATATTGCCAATAAAAACTAATTAAAATGACAGATAAAATGATGGGCAATAAATTAGGCCAGCCATTTTTAACCGTGGAGCGCTTATTGGTTTGACCTACTCATATAAGCTTGCCATCGTATTTGCTCGTCGACAGGGTGAATAGAAACCTAGGGATTCTAAGTTTATGAATAAGATCCATGGAGGGTGAACTGGCAGTTAAGCATGGATATTGTTCCAGTCCATCCTAGAATGCCCGACCGCCCCGTCCGTAGGGCGGATGGTCGTCACGCGAGTCACCATGGCACGCCTTTTTGCGCACTAGCATAACTTGTATATTTAAAGCGATACGCCGCACGCTTTTGGACAGAAATGTGTTGGAAAGTAGTGTTTGGGGAGCAGTAATTTCAGTTGTTAGAAGTTTAGCGTTTACGGGTATCCACTAGCACAGGCTTGCCATGGCATTCGCGTAATCTGAAGATTTAAAAGCGTTACGCAGTACGCTTTGGGACAAAAGCGTGTTAGATTCCTAACTCTAATTCGTGAATTTCGGATTAAAATTTCTATGGGTAACGCCGCATTCAGCGGCTTGTCCGCTGCAATGTTTTGTTAGCCATTTTTAACTACTTTAGCGATTTTTTCCTCGGGTATATCGCTTATGGCATTGTATAAGGTTTTTATCTTCTTTAGCCCAGCATCCAACACCTGATCGTGCTCTTCCGGATTATGATGCTGGCGGTGAACAGATATATTCCTTAGCTGACGTATCGAGTCAAAAAACTCTCTAGGCCGCTTATTTTCCATGACAGAGGGATCGATAAGCTTAAGAAGTGAATAAAATCGTTTGTCATGCCAAATCATCACCGGCCTTGATAATTCATCATGCCCTAACAATTCATGAGATTTTGCCTCAAGCAATGAGTATGCTGTGGAAATTGCAGAAAGCATGTCATATTTAGCAATGGCATCAACTTTTGAGAATACATCTTCATCACCTAATCCAATTAGCTGCATTCCATTGTCTGAAAAATATTCTTCGGCGATCTCATCAAACTCAATTGAGTAATGATCGTGCATACACGCACGAAATAAATCAATTACAAATTCGATGTAGTACAGAACTGACTCACGACTCGGGTAGCCAAATTTATGCTGAATTACATTTCTATCATCTATCAGCATTTCAATATTTGGCCTGTGCTTGATCTTTATGCCATGGGACTCAAGGATAGAAAAGGCCTTCCAGACAACTATCGTATTCTTGTTGTTGCTTTCATATATAGATTGGCCTATGTCAATGACCATATCTTTCAGTAATAGCTCCACAGCATTACTTATATGCAGAACAATAAATTTATTCTTCTTTTCATCGTCGAGTTCCAGAAGTTCGACTGCATGCCCCAGCAGTTCCATGGAACTTATAAATAATGGTGATTTTTCAGACATGCTTGATTCTCATTAAGATGGCTAACGCCGCGCTAAGCGGACAAAAATTGTTGAGGCATGAAACATAACAAACTGTTTTTTGTTACGTTTAATCGCCTTATTATAAAGCTTTATTAATTTTATCTATGATTTTAGTTGGGTACTCTACTGAGGCGAAATCAAAATTATAGAAAACTAAGGTATCTTTAATAGACAGCGCAACTAGATTAATAGCTTGATCAAAATATTGTAAAGATTTCTCATCATTGAATGCAGATCCAAGTAAAACTTGCTCTCCGACAGAATTTTCAACCAAAGCACCGACGTTTCCATGAGAGTACATAGAAAGAACTGAATAATACCCATTGTATAACTCAACCAATTTCGATTTATTAAAGCGTTCCCAAACAGATAGTTTTTTCCCACGTTTTTTGTGCTCTTCCGCAGTATCACTCTTTACATGTTTATGGAGTTCGTAAAGTCGCCAGTATTGTGCCTTAGTCATAGCGTCTGGGTGATTAGTATCTTTTATACAACATTGAAGGTCTGCATACGACTCTAAAGCTGAACGAAGGACAATAGGAACCGATGTCATTCTATGATTGTTTAAAAGTATTACTGCATCTAAGCATAATTCAGTAACTCTTATGCTCAAAGCGAGAATGTATTTCTCTTGCAAGTTACTATGACTTAGAGATTTGAATTTTTCATCTCGAAACTTTAGTAAGCCGATCCAATCATCTACCGTACCAGAACTCATAGCTACCTTGCTTTATAACGTCTTAGTATTTATACACTGCGCTGTTTGCAGGGCATAAATCGCTTGTTGGACTTGGCCGATGCCACATCCGTGTCAATTGGTATAAATGATGCTATAGGAATTTGCTTTTTTGCGGTAGCGGTTTTTTATACAGTTTGATGGGTAATCACTTGATATCGTTTTAGCTTTCTCATTTTTCGCGCTTATTTTTTGCTGATGAATCGCTATCTAACGACTCGAAACTCCAAGGAATATACCTCCCCTCGGAGTTGTCGCAGGGCGAATAGACAAATTGCGTGAGTTCGGTCATGGATGACCGACT
This sequence comes from Shewanella sp. SM68, assembly GCF_025653925.1. NCBI lineage: Bacteria > Pseudomonadati > Pseudomonadota > Gammaproteobacteria > Alteromonadales > Shewanellaceae > Shewanella > Shewanella sp. SM68. The sequence goes on along the minus strand of NZ_JAKKRU010000003.1, from coordinate 503,820 downwards.
AGCTTTCGCAGGTGCAGGGACGCATCCTTCGGAAGCGATAGCAAATTTGTCAATGAGCACAAGGGGCTTTCAACTCCGTTGGGGGCGTCTTGGAGCATCCAAGGAGGATAGGACGAGCAGTCCTCCTTGGTCGGGTGTGGGGTGAAGCCCCACGACTTTGATTTTGATTAAAGCATTCAAACTACGAAACACACTTTGGGGCATTAGCTTTTCAGCTAATCGAACAACGATAGGGTTAATGAGGATTGTCATTGTTGCACCTGTAACCTTCTAAAACAGGGATATTTTATTAGAGCCCTCAGGGAGGCTTCTTGTTAAATAAAGAGGTAATGAGTCACTGGGGAAACAATGAAAATTGATGCGTCACAACTGACAACAACTTTATTTTGCTTTTGGGCAAAAAAAAAAGCCCGCGGCTGCGGGCTTGGCGTCACTTTAAATATCAGCGGAATACAAAGACTGACTTAACGATACGTCAGCGTCGTGGTATCCGTTAACTTGTCGTTATCTTTAACGGTCAGTTCAACAGTGTGTTGTCCACGGCGGGCAAGGCGCAATACCACTTGACCGTTAGCGCGAGTGCCATTGTCGAACGTCCATTTATGTTGCTTGATCACGCCATCGGTATCATAGCTAGTCGAGATAAACATATCGACTAGCCATAAATTAATACGCTGAATTTGCGCAACGGGTGGTTGTTTAACATTGCCAGCATCCACTGTCACCATTTGCGACGTGCTATGGGTTAGGCCGTCATTATCAGTCACAGTTAGCGTGACCAAATACTCGCCGCTTTGGCTGTAACTGTGGGTCACAACCTCACCCACTGCCACAGTGTTATCACCAAAGCTCCACTCAGCTGACACGATTTGTCCGTCGATGTCGGTTGAAGTGGATGTCAGTTGCACCGCTGCGCCATTCACCACTTGAGTGAAACTGGCCACTGGCGCGACTTTTTCCGCTTCGAGCAAGAGTGAAATCACCACAGGATCGTGATCCGATGAGCGATAAGCATCACTTGCGAATAAGTCTTGGATTTGAGCAGGCGTCTTAAACTCTTCGTTGTAATCCAATACACGTGGTTCGTCGGTATTGATATGCCACTGCGTCACATCCACCACTTTATCCACCAGGGCAGCGTTTGCTAAAGCATGGTCCAACTGACCCGATTCAGCCGAGAACACATAGGAATAAGGATTTGGCTTTTCAAGTTTGGCAAACAGCTCACTAAAGCCTGCATTACCTAAAGCAGTTAATGGATCTTCCTTCGCATAGGCGTTCAAATCACCAATCAGCAGTACGCCTTGATCTGGATATTGCTCGCTAATCCATTGACCTGCAGCAGTCGCCGCACGGGTACGAGTGATATTACAGTTGCCTTGACCATCATTGAGATCAGGATCGTCCGCACATTCACTGCCCTTAGATTTAAGGTGATTAACCGCAACAACCACACCTTCTTCACTGCCGTTCACGCTAAAGGCTTGCGTCAGCATTGGACGGTTTTTGCTATCGTCAAACAGGGGCTGTTGATCGCTATCTAATGGCGAATTTGCACTAGATAGAATACGTGCAGCGCCCTGCGGCGTGACTTTATCACTGCGATAAATCAAGCCGACTGTGATGGCATCGGTGCCAATCGCATTCATGCCTGTTGGCGCGATATAAGCATAACGCGCTTCACCCACTGCGGCATTCAAACCTGCGACTAAATCGGCAATGGCTGAATTAGTGCCAAAGCCATCATTTTCAATTTCCATCAAACCAAATACATCGGCACTAATGCCCACCATGGCACTGACAATCTTCGCCTTTTGACGCTCAAACTCGCTTAAGGTATTGGCACCACGCGCGGTTGGGAAACCTGCACCTTGGCCATCACCATTGAAGTAGTTAAGCACGTTAAAGCTAGCGACTTTTAGATTACCCCCCTCAACCAATGTGGGCGCAACTGGGCGTGGGTTTTCAGCCACAAAGTTCACCGTTTCGATTGGCATAATACGATACAGATTAAAGCCATAGTGCATTACACCTGTGAGCGATGTGGCTTTATCGCCTACACGCACAGTGTTTGATGCGCTCAAACCAGGAGCGGGGAATTGCACAGGATCAGGATTCTGCGCCGTTAAACCATCATCCAATAAAATACTGTCACGTTGGTTGGCTGCGCTCACCGCCAGCGCATCCGCGCCCGGTGCAGCCACCTGCGTACCAATAAAGTGGCGCTGACTGCCTAATGAAATCTCGCCATAACGACCGAGGTTATAGACTTCATTCACCACTAAATCTTGGCTAAAACGAACACGCATGCCCTCAAAGGGCTCAAAATCATCACTGCTGTTAACAGGTAAGGTCACTAGCGCGGCCTTTGGTAACGTTTGTCCTGTAGCACACAACTTGTGATCAGATAAAGTCGTTAGTTCAGTTAAGCCTTGATATTCAGTGACTTTTGCTTTTAAACGAATACGATCGCCTGCCACATAAGCTGTGGGTGCAGTACCGGTATACACAAACACACCTTCCGAGGTTTGGGGATCGCTATCGACTTCGTTATCGGCCATTTGTACAAAAATGCCCTTAAGACCGGCTTCTTGATTACTGACGACAACCGCCTCAACCACTAAAGTTTGACCATTGAGAGGGCTAGCAGCGCCCGCGCCTTGAAGCGCATGAATTGCTGTGGCTTCTTCGCCGCACACTAAAGAGCTTGGTGGAGGGTCGACTGGATCGGTTGGCGTACCCGCACTGAATTTACCAAGATCAGAAACATCATCCTTCGCAAAACCTAGCCAAGTGCTAAAGCTTACTGCATCAGTACTGATAGGATCGGCAATCAGCAGATCAGGATTACGGCGCAGGGTATTATCTTGAGTAGAGAGATCACCACTGCCCCACTCGGCGCCGGGATCAACACCGACTTGGCCTAAACTATCAATGACTTGATTTTGATAGGTTAGTTCAATCGCATCGTCGCCGTTAAAGAAGCTGGCGCTACTCTGTTGATTTGTGACCGCAAGGATATCGGCAGAAGAGTCATTATCGGCAACCACATAAGTCGCCCCCGCCGCTAAGGAGCCAGTGAGCGCAATGGTCGTGCCGACGTTTGTGCTGCCATTAAAATAGAAGCGCAATTGGTATTGGCTTAAATCAATAGCGCCCGCGGTTGGGTTATACAGTTCGATAGCTTTATTATTACTGCTGCCTTCGACATATTCAGAAATGATCAAATTATCCGCGCCATGGGCAAGCCCACAAACGCTGCTGATGGCTAACGCCAGCACAGTTTTAGTGTTAAACATTGAGACCCCTAAATGTATTGTTTTAATATTTGGTATTTAATTGATGCGCTTAGATGCTTCAAGGTGATGTCACCTCGAAGACTGACGATACTATAGGCGGTCAAGGTTACAAATTGGTTGCATCAAAGTTGCAACTTAAGGTGGATATTATTCGTGCGATTTAGCGATCAGAACTAGGAAGAAAGCAGTACGGGAGATGCTGGCCGCACTACACAGTGCGGCCAGAGATAAATCGAGGTTAATCAAGTAAGCAGAACAAATGGATGGCAATCCTGACAATCCTGACACAGGGTTATAAGGGCAGAAGCTTTTCATCGAGTAAACTGACGAGCAGTAACTCACCTTGCAAATTCACTCTAAACTCACCGTATTTTGCTGCACTAAAATGATCGGCTTGTCCTTCTTCAAAGAAAAAGCTGTTCGATGCGAGTTTAATTTGATTACCACGGACACGAAACTGCACTCGTAGTTGATCTTTACCGAGTGCTTGGTCGGTATAAAAGTCGACAAAACGCGCCACTTTTTGCCCATCGACAGCCAGCAATAACTGCCCCTGCATTTGTTGCGGCGCTAAGGCGCTACGCACATCGCGTGCAATTGCATATTCAAGCGCCATGTAATCACCCTGCATTAATGAGCGCGGATCGACCGGTGCTAATGCAAAACGCACCACTTGGCCGTGATTAAGGAGTTGTTCGAATTTGAAAATGCGCCAATTCACGCCAGCGAGAATCGCCACTGTTGTGAATAATACGAGCCCAAGCGCCCATTTATGTGAAGCCGACAGTTTTCCCATCACATTGCCCATCACACAGTCTCCTTGGCATTTTCATTGGCAGGAAATAACCGCCACATCACTAACCTTGTCACCAACAGCAAGGCGCCTAAGCCCATCAAATAACCAGATTTAAGTAACAGAGTCGTTTCTAGGGAATAATAATACCCGCTGACAAATAACAGCGCCGACACCATTCCCATACCTTTCAACCAAGACTCGTTGCAATAATGGCCAAGCAAGATCAATAGAATAGCTGTTGATAAACCCTGCATAGGTAAGGATAAACCGCTAACGATGACTAAACCGATAACACACCCTAGCGCCGCTGGTGAGCTTAGTGATTGATGGCGCTCGCGCAAGATTGTCACCAATAAAAATCCGCAAATAGCGAAAATAATCAACAGATGAGTCAGTGTCAGCCACAGGCTTTGCTGCCAAGGGCTAAATAAGGCTTCAAAAATACTGTCCATACTAAAAGCGTGCATCAACTGCAACGAAAGCAACGCGAGTGCGAAACCATAGATGAGCATCCGAGCCCTGCGATAATGACGCCCGAACTGATTGATATTTAATAACACTAGACTAATGACTACGGTAAAAAGGCTTGGGCTAAAATTGAGCAGTTCAAATTTTGCCATCAGGCCAATCACGCACCAACTTAAGCAAAAAGCGAATACAAACTGGGCTAGCCCGTGGGCAATCAAGCCCCACAGTACCAATGTAATACCCGCCATACTGAGATACCATGTGAGGCTAAAATCATTGTTAATTAAATCAAATAATCCCCATGCCACACTGATCAAACCACTCAAACAGGCGGCAAAAGCAAATTGTTCAATAAAAATCTGTTGCCGCGGTAAAAAATACAGCCCAATCCCCAAGGCTAAATAGGTTAAGCCGATAAATAAAATGACATCTTCTTCAACATGCTCAAAAATGGCACCAAACACTGCCATCATGAAGCTCAATAAAAACAACGCCGCTATCCAAGCAGCAAACGCCTGCATAGTGGCAATATACCAAGGGATATCATGGTCTTCTGGCATTTGAGCTGCACTAACATTGCCTTCGGCATACAAAGCTTGCCAGTGTTTGATTAGACTTAATTCACTCGAAGCGTCGATTGACGTAACACTATCAGTGCAGGGTCGAGTGATCATTTCGCTATCCTGTAAACCATTATTGTTGCTCATGAACATCTCCCACGCCCACGCTCCCTTGGGTGGCGATTCCTGCAAACTGAGGTTTAAGTTTCCGGCTTAGCTCCCTCAACCAAATACTCAAACCTGTGCTTGCCAAAATGATATAAAGCCCAATAAACAAAAATCCACCTATGGGGTCATTATCCTCAAACATCAGCTTTATCAGTAACGCGGCGCCTACGGCAATCAGGCTAAAACCGCCCAAGGCCAAGGGATATATGCGTGGTAATCTATAACGAAAAATAACGAATCCGAATATCAGATGGGCAAAATAACCACAGAAGATCCCAGTGCTGAAGCTATCACGTTCAAGGAAATCGTCGAAAATAAGCCAAGTGATTAACCAAGTAAAACAACCCATAGCAAACAATGAACAGGCATATTCAAGGATTGGCGCATGCCAGCGCCCCGCGACTTTGTGGTCTAAAAGTACAAAAGCATAATAGATAACTAAATTCAAACAGATAAAGATCAGCAATTGTCCTTGAGCGCCCCAAAATAATCCCCAGAAATGGGAAAAGGAATCCAGAAATATCCCTATGCTGAGGTTTAGCAATCCCACCAGCAACAGCCACAAACCATCAAATCCCGCCACCCAAGCAAAGGGTAAGATAACAAATGCCCATAGCGCGAATAACTGCCAAGGATCGGCGCCCGTTTGATAGGTTTGCCCAACTAACGCTAATAAGCCACCGACTAACACACTTGCGGCCAGTAGCACGCCATTGGCGGTCGTCGCACCAAAAGTGCTGTCTTTACGATAAGGGCTAACGGGGGAATAAATGTTGGCACGATAATAGAGCCAAGCAAATGCGCTGATAGCAAGTATTATAGCCACTTCAATCAGTCCAAATTTGGCAAATCGCCCCAAAGATTGCCAATTATAAGCAAAGAAAAAAATCACCCCACAGGCAAAACTTAACGCACCGAACCAGAGTAATAAATGAGCGATTAAGCGACGCCAACTAGACCCATCCGGCAAGACTGTCACCTGTCGATAAAGCTTATTTGCCTGCTCTTGCGTGATATGTCCCTGTTCAACCCAACCACACACTTGAGATTTTATCTTGCTCAATGTGAAATCTCCCTCATCCTGTTTGCGCTAGCTTACTATGACAGATTTAAAATTCGCACTTTATCGACAGCATTGAACAAATTAAATTGTGTATACTTGTAAAAAATCATTCATGCTAAAAATAACAAGGGGTGACTATGATATTGAGCCAGTTGTGTCGTCTACTCTTTTGTTTAGCCTTAAGCATTAGCGCATTTACTGCGGCTATCGCCCAAGATAAAGTTCAGTCGCCAGCGATTCCCGAGTCAATTCCGACAATTCATGTCGGTGGTTATCAATTTGCTCCCTATGTCCATCAACAACAAGACGGCCGTTACACAGGTCTCACACTCGATATCATTAATGCATTAAATCAAGTACAACAAGAAGTGGTCTTTAAATTTGCCGTCACCAGTATTGAGCACAGATATAAAGCCTATTCCTTAGGTCGCTTCGACATGATGCTCTTTGAGAATCCCGCTTGGGGATGGCAAAAAATAGCGACTCAGTTTATTCCGCTACATATGATAGATGGTGAAGTCTTTATTGCACTTAAAACTAAAGCTCATAACCAAAGCTATTTCAAAAACTTAACCAACAAGTCAATTGCGTTCATCAAAGGATATCACTACCAGTTTGCCCACTTTGAAACCGATGCGAATACGCTGGCAAAGCAATTTCGTCCCTTGTTCGTCAGTCACAATAACGCCTCTATCGAAAGCATTCTGCGTGAACGCGCCGACCTAGCGCCCGTGACTAACTCTTACTTACAGTATTATTTAAAGGTTCATCCAGAAGAGAGAAAATTACTTTTAATATCAGATGAATGGGACCAAAAATACGCCAATGGCATTTTACTCAACCCCAGTTCACAGCTCGATAGCAAAAGGCTCTCACACTGGATTGAACTGCTCATCAATAATGGCAAACTCGCTGAACTCGCCGCCCAATACGGTATTCAATTAACCCCATAATTCGCTGTTTGTTTTTCAAACTCTGACGCTTCAATCGCGATGATTTATCAAGTTCTCATGAGCAATTTACGCGGCAGACAAGAGTGGCCCTAGCATAGCCAAAATACCAATGAGCAAGAAAATCAGCGCTTGCACTATGATCATCTGTCCACTATTTGGTGGACTCAGAGTGGCAATGTAAAACTGCCAAATCGCAAAGATCCCGTAGTTCATCCCGAGGAATAACAACAGGCTAAAGGCATACATCCCAGGGATCACCTTAAGTGCACAGGCTAAAAGTGCAACCGTTGAAACCACAAAAAATACCGATTGGCAGTGAAATAAGCACAGTAGCATTTGCTTGCTTTGCTGTGACACATTCGCCTTCAAGAGCGGCGCCAATAAAACCCGCTTACCATAGATTAAATGGTAGCCACAGACTCCAGCACTCAAAACAGTCGCTACCATTATTGTTAATACCATAGTGCTCCTATTTAGTACTCATATTTGATTATCTTTGAATATCGTAAACTGAACTAAGAATTTAAAACTGAGGAGAATTTAAACCCAAGGCTTAAATACTTGACCATGTAACTAAGACCCTAAAAACTGCGGTTGAGTTTCAGCCGAGCGAAAATAAGCAACTTGGTTCTAAGCCCCTAAACCAAACAGGGCTAAAATCTATGGGAAAACCGACTCAATATGAATGACCCCATCAGCTCCTTAGTGCTTGTGCTTTAAGCAAAAAGGAGCCATCAGGCTCCTTTTCTTCACAATCCGTAAACGATTACCCTGACTAAAACCTACGATTACATAGTCGCCATAGTCCAATAATTTAAACGCTTTTGTGGATCGGCTAACAGGTTTTTACATTCTTCTTTATATTTACCCATTAACGCACCTAAGTTACTTGACCCCCCTAAGCTTTCGATTTGACGGGCTTTAGCATCGGCAACCGCTTGAGTGACCTCAGCTTCAGAGCTGTATTTCTTAGCTAAATTCTCAGACTCAATTTTAGAACTTTTTAAACGCTCACCCACGGCCTGCATTTGCGGTGCATTCATCGCCCCAATGGCTTCTGAGCTAATTTGATAGTAAGCGGCACATTCAATGGCTTCTTTACTAAACGCTTTTTCTGCTTCATCAGCCCAAACTGCAGTACTGGCACTTAAGACTAAACCACCTAATACTAACGTTTTTACCTGAGTTAACATGTTACTTTTCCTTTTAATCGCCATAAATAAACCTACTCAAGCCCTCGGTGGAGCTCAAGTTCGTAGATATAAAAATCTTGGTTACGCACAAAGCCTAAACCTTCATACAAGCCCTGCGCGCGCTGGTTTTTTTGCTGTGTTTCTAACATCAAATAACTCATATTATGCGCTTTGGCATAACTGGCGGCCTGTAGCACTAACGCCCGCCCAATACCGACACATCGGGCATGTTGAGTCACATACACATCATTGAGGATCAACATAGGGGCCAAACGTAACGATGAAAAACTGGGATACATTTGAACAAAACCTAATCCAAGCCCTTGATTATCTTTAGCTATAAATATCACCGATGAGCCATCTGACACTCTTGAATAAATAAACTGCTCCGCAGCCGCGAGATCATCCCTACGCCCATAAAACTGGCGGTACTCATTGAATAACACTGCAACCTCATGGACATGAGTCACATCTACTCGAGTTATAATGCTTGCCATGGGCCTTTCCTATTTATCATTAGAGTGTTGGCGGTCGTTGTCGCAATCGAAATTGCAGACTGTTTTTCACCGTTGGCCACTCGGTATCAATAATGGAATACACCACGGTATCGCGGATCGTACCGTCCTTAAGAATCTTATGATTTCGCAATACACCATCTTGCTTAGCGCCTAGTCTTGCAATGGCTTGTCTCGAAGCTTGATTATGCCAGTGAGTACGGAACTCAACGGCAATGGCGTCTAAGGTTTCAAAAGCAAAGGTCAATAACAGCAGTTTAGCTTCAGTATTAATCCCAGTGCGCTGGGCACGTTTAGCATACCAAGTGTATCCAATCTCAAGACGGCGATTATCAGACTCCCAGTTGCAAATTCGCGTGCATCCGACGATTTCCCCTGACACTCTATCCCGCACCGCAAAGGGAAAACTCAGGCCCCGCGCTTTTTCTTCGAGCGCTTTAGCCACATAGAGCTTCATCTCAGTTGGCTCGGGGACACTGGTAAACCATAAACGCCAAAGTTGACCATCTGTGACGGCGAGACTCAATGCCGCCACATGGGACAAAGATAAGGGCTCAAGTACAATATGCTCACCACTTAAACAACCTAAGTTATCTTCACAGCCCACAGTATCGCCTCCGTTAGATGATAGAAAAGTGTGTTGTAGCGCACGTTTTTATCTAGCCTAACATTAAACGAGAATAAAAAAACACCCTATTTTCAGCATGATTGGACAAATTCATTCCATTGTCGGCGGTTTAGATTACCTAAAGCATAAGAGTGTAAAAAAATTTGAAAAAATGAGTACAAGGCAGTTAAAACAGATTGGAATAAATACTGCTGCGGAAGAACAAGCCGTGATGGCCAATCAATATCCGAGAAATAGCCAATGACATTGCGCAGTCGCGATAAGTGATTGGTGATTGGTGATTGATGATGACCAAAAGCGGCAATCGAGAGCAAAAACACCTAAACCTGTGGGCAGCATTTAGGCGTTTGTTATCTGGTGAAGTTAAAAGCTAAAGTTAAAAACCATGCACGCTGTTACTGACCCTAAACCAGCCCGCAATGCTATTACGCTGTGCCAAGGTTTTGGTCACTTCATGGGGAAAACGCTCACTGAGGAAAATCACAAAATGGCCCATTTTAGGCGCGATGCGCTCAATCTCAATATCGGCTTCATCATAGATAATCAACTCACCACAATCTGCCGCTTTCCAGTCAGGATTTAAGAAAAACACTGTGGTTAAAATACGATTTTGGCTGCCCTTAAGTGCATCAACATGTTTTTTATAAAAGGCCCCAGGCTGATATACCGCATAGTGGCTTTCATAATCGAATAAGCCCATAAACAAGCGACGATTCAAGCCATTTTTGAGTTGTGTCATCAACTCAAGATACTGGGCATCGGGCTCATTTTGCTCTTCTAGCCACTGTATTCTGTCACGGCGAATGTCTGGATTTAAGTGCTGTTCAGAACCTCGACCAATAGAGGCAGCTTTTAATTCATATATTTCAGTTGATTGAATTTTTTCCAATAGTACTTGGCTAATATAGAGAGGAACTAAGTCAGATAAAAAGATATAGCCTTTGTCTACCAAGGCATCAGCGATCACGTCCAGCATTGCTTCACTTAATTGCGAAACCATTATGCTACATCCAAAAAAGGGCTACGCTTTTGCTGTACTCAAGGGCTCAAGGAGGGATTAAGTGAGCCTGATTTTCGAGGGGCGTCGATAAGAGATATGATTGCCATATCTCAACGATAAATTTTGCGAAATTCTAGAATAAAGAAGACGGAATTACAACAAAATAAAAACCTATATAAACAACACGTTAACGTTAACCAAACAGTTCAACAGGCGCATCATGATCACTAAGCTGCAAACAACGCTCAAAGTGTAATCCAAGTTTGTTCAGCAAAGCTTTTGAAGCACTATTATGGGCGCTCACAATCGCGACAATACGCTCAATACCTAAACTTTTACCTAAGTCAAAAGCGGCTTTAGCCGCTTCGAATGCATAGCCCTTGCCCCAATATTGCGGCAAAAAAGCATAACCTATATCGACATTGTCCAGTGTCGGCCGTTTGATTAAACCGCAGATGCCAATGGTGAATCCATTCTCGGCGAGCACTACAGCATAAAAACCAAAACCGCACTCGGCATAACTTTTCATCGGTCCATTGACGATATAATCCTTAGCCTGCACAAGTGTGCGTACTCCTCTATCCCCGATATTCTCTACAAAGCCTTGGCTATTGAGCAAGACTAACATAAAAGAAGCGTCGGCTGGGGTTAACTGCCGCAGGATGAGTCTAGGAGTACGCGCAACTTGCATAGAATTTCTCCACTAAAAATAGAGGCGGATTTATAAATAACGGACGTACTGACTGCCGTCCTTTTGCGGTTTCTTAGGAGCGGTAACGGCTGGCGTCCCCACATACAAAAAGCCGACAATTTGATCGTGTGGCTCAAGACCTAAAGCAACATTCACATTCGCATCAAAGGCAAAATCCCCTGTACGCCACACTGCCCCTAAACCTAAGGCAAAGGCAGTCTGCTGCATTGCCATCGTCGCGCAGCCCGCTGCAATGAGCTGTTCAAGCACGGGGACTTTAGGATGTTGCTGCGTTTTCGCCACGACAGTAATCACCATAGGCGCACGCATTGGCATACCCTTAGCTTTATTGACAAAATCCTCATCGGCGCCGCTCGCTTTCGCTGCCTCAACAAAGATATCAGCCAAGGTATCTAACCCTTTTCCTACGGCAATAATAAATTCCCATGGCGCTAAGGCGCCATGATCTGGCACACGAATGGCAGCATCTAAGATGATTTTTAATTGACTCGCATCTGGAGCAGGAGCAGTTAATCGTGGGGTTGATTGGCGAGTGAGTAAAAGTTCAATAGCGTCCAAGTTCTTATCCTAGTTCGATATAAATTGCGCTCAAGCATAGCAAATTGCTGACAAAGAGGCATAAAAAAATCCCACCGCTTGAGTGGGATTTAACTTGTTGAGTGCACTTAACAATCGAGTGTGCTTAAAAATTAAATGCGCTTGAAAATCCGATGCAGTTAACAATTGAGCCCGCTTGAGAAAGACTTACTTAATCCCACAGCGCTTAGCGATGAAATAATCTAGGCTAGTGTAACGACCACCGCCTAAGGTAAAAAGCGCCAGCAACATAATAAAATAGGTGATCGCAAACTCAATACCATTATTAAGCACAGCAAAATTACCTGAACTGGTCAGCCAGTCATAGTTACCGTGCTCCTGCAATAACTCTTTGGCTTTTATCAGTTTATCCCCTGCCTCAAGCACTCTGTCATTCGTAAGCCAAGAACTACCATCGGCAATCGCTAACCAACCATTTGGCCAATGCACAGTCAATGCGGCGACCAACATAGTGACCATTAAAGGGATTGAAATCAGTCGCGTCGCGAGCCCAAGCAGTAACAAGATAGCGCCAAAGAACTCAGTTCCCGCCGCCAGTCCTGCCATTAACGCTGGCATTGGCAGACCTAAACCCCAATCGGGATTGGCAAACCAAGCAACCGTATCTTCAAAGTGAGCGAGCTTGTTATAGCCTGCTTGCATTAACACAGGTGCAAGGTAAATCCTAAGGGCTAATGGCGCTAAGCCTTCGAAATAGCGGCTCATATTGAGCAGTTTCTGATAAAGGGATACGAGTAGCATAAGGTCTCTATTAGTAGTTAGTAGGCTGATTTATTGGCTTGCAGGAATAGACCCTAGCAAGGCAATAAATCTTTCATGGCCTAGGCTTCTTTTTCAATCGCTTCCTGATTCAGCTCCTTGAGATCTTGAATGAGTCCACCTAACTTTTTATAAAAATGCTTAGACTGCTGCTCCGATAAGCTCGCATTCATCGCCAACAGCAAAGTCCCAAATGCCTCAGTATTTTTACGTAAAAACACTTTATGTTGCTCTGACTTAAGCTCATCGGGCTGCGTCATCAGCAAGGTCAAACGCTCGGTTAATAATGCTTTATCAGCGCGCTGACCCAGTGCAACCTCAAACTGGCGTAACCATTCGTGTCTGTACTCAAGCCACATATCTAAGGTGGATAAACGCTGTTGATTATATTGGTGAATAAGCACTTTTTGCTCCGCAGTTACACTTCCAAGCCAATCATCAAATTGGGTTTGAAGGTTTTCATCGGCATCTTTTTGTAACTGTTCAGGGGTTTTACCCGCAAATTCTTTAACAAGCTCCTGCTCTTCCTCCCGTAATTTTGTGAGGATCTGCTTCACCTGTTCATCGGACAAAGACATTATGATAGGTAGAAGCTCGGGCAAGGCGAACTCAAACAATCGAAACCAATGCCGCTTAGCAATATTCACATGATCTGCCCATAGCACTGGCGTTAACGTATTGGTTTTTATGAGGCCTTCGACTTCGGTCAATTGCACCACATAATGAGCTAACTCTTTGGATTGGTGCCAAATGACAAATTTTTCAATGAGGGCATCGAATGCCTTTTGCTGAGATTTATCTAAGGTAACATAATCCTCTTGCTCCCAGCCGATGGCCCAGTCAAGGAAATGGTAACTGAATTTAGTGGAGCAGGCGCTTAAGCCTAAGAGACACACAAGTAGCATCACGCCTTTTTTCATACTGAATAATCCATCCTAGAATTGTTGCTAATAAGACGCTTGAGACTATATAAAGTTGCTTTTTATATCAAACAAGTTTGTCTAATAAAGGTTTTCAGTATGTTCTACCCGCATGTCCCACCAATCGCGCGGTCAATGCCATAAGGGAATGAGCCATTATCATCAGATGGAAACTAAGCACACGCAATAATGGCTATTTGGGGGTGATCAGCGGCCAGAAGCAATCAAACCAAGCAAGGTAGTCGGCGCTACAACTGGGTTCTGTTTGCGCTGCCATCAATAATGCCCAGTAGCAAGCAAATACCCAATACATGTCAATAGCGGCAGGTACTGCCGTTACGGCTTGTGCAGTAACATAAGGATGTCCACTCAGATACTGTTTCACCAACAGACTTTGCTGATAGGCCGTTAACCCATGGGTCGCTAACACTACAGCTAACTCACACAGTGGATGCGACGCCGTCGCATACTCAAAATCGATACAACACAAGCGGTTATTTTTGAGTAACAAATTATGGGGATTAAGATCACGATGGCAAAACTGCGGCTTGATTATGCAAGCTGCTAACTCATCACACCAATGTTTGATTTCAATTTGAATTGCAAGCAGCTTAGCCACCCGCTCATTCCAATCACGAGTATTGCTATCACCAATATCACTACCCTGCTTCAATGGCACAGCACGCCTTAATACTGGCTCACTAAATGTTGCAGAAGTCTGATAGGCAAGCATTTGCTGGTGATATTCCTGCCACTGCTCAGTGATACTAATAGCATAAGGCCCTGTAGGCAGATCGCGTAATTGCAGCAATAACGCCAATAGCAAACAATGGGCTTGGTTAGGATGCGTTGCTTGTTCTGCTGCCGGAAACTGTGAATAGTTAAACGTCGATTGCCCCAGCACAAAATCAGCAGCACTCGTTTGGCGCTCTAACGCTGGCCAGTGGATTAAGACCTCGTTTTCAATATCGTCACTTTCAATATAATCACTTTCAATAAAATCACTGAGGTAATAACGCTCATCTTCGCTCACCCACAACAGTTCAGGAGCAAGTTTAGCTTGAGCCAATTGCTGCCAGTAAAAACGCTCCTGCTGGCGGTTGCAAAAACTGTCCGCCGCATCCGCATTCACCCGCAGCACATAACTGCCTGCGGGCGTAGTGATTTTATAGTTGTGATTACTTAAGCCGCCCGCAAGCTCATGAATACTTAACACGTTAACTAGCCCAGCACTTTTGAGTATGGGGTAAAGTGCTTTGAATGGCTCGCCTGCTGAGCGTTGCATCGAGGCGTTTATATCGAGCATTAACTGAGTAACTTCAAGGTATTAGCTTCACGGGCGTCGACTAACGCGGTTCGCCACAGGAAATATCCCACGACCGCCAGCCCCACATAAAGCACGAATAACAAGGATGTCAGCATCAAGCCTTTGCTGAGGTAAAGGTAAATCGACACTATGTCAATAACCACCCAATAAAGCCAATTCTCAAGTACCTTTTTTGCCACTAAATAAGTCGTCATCACGGCGAAACAGGTTGTCGCCGCATCTAGATACGGGAATGCGGCTTGGGTATACGTCGCCATACCGTGACCAACCAAAAGCGAAATCACGCCCGTCGCTGCGATCAACTTTAAATGGGTTTTCAATGGCCAAGTGGTCACTTTTACGCCTTGATGCTTATCACCACCTTGGGTCCAGAGCCAATATCCATAGAGCGCCATCGCCATGTAATAGACGTTAAGCACAGACTCCATCAGTAGCGACACCTTCCAAAACAACACAGTGTAAATGGCGGTACTGGCAAAGGCCGCCGCCCAGCACCACACACTGGCCTTCATCGCCAGCAGTAAATATGCCATCGCCAGCAATACCGCGAGTGCTTCCCATACGGTCATCACATGGACTTCACCAAAGGCCGTATTAACGCTATCGACCAAGGTTAACCATAAATCTGTCATAGTGTTGTTCTCATTGCCTATTTGTCGCTTACATGGCGGTCAATCATTATTCGCTGTGAGCTAAATTCAGCTCACCACCGATAAACTTACACACAAATACCGCCTTGCCCCACTTCTCATGGGCCGCTTGCATCTCGGTCGCCAGCATAGTCATCACATCTAAATAATCGCCGCACACTTGAGTTGCCATCGCATTAGTCACGCGCTCGATATTGGGATAGCTATCCACGCGGCCAATAAACCACTTGATAGGATCGAGGTAATTTTCATTAAAGGGATACATGCTAATTTCTGCGGTCAGTTTCATTTTAATTCCTTGATATTCTGAAGTAAGGTTGTAGCCCAAATACTGGGCTACAGTTCAGTTAACACTTAAATGATTATGCTCACTTTAAAATGAGCTATTACATAAACTTAACGTTAAAGGTTACGCCAATCTGACGCGGATCGCCGTAACGAATATATTGTTTTTCCGCCCAACCGTTATCTGGCTCATTGCCAAAATAGAAGCCACGCACACCGTATTCTTCATTAAACAGATTGCGTCCCCATAAATATGCCGACCAGGCGCTCGCCTCATAACCTATACGGGCATTGACGATAGTGTAGGGTTCAGAGCGGGATTCATTGCTGTCTGAATAATAGAATTCACTCTTACCGCTAAGATTCAGGTTAGCAAACCAACCCGAATTGGCACGATAAGTCCCACCAAGGCTGTAGGTAAGATGTGGAGAATGGGCTAGATCGCGGCCAGTTAAATCCACCTCAGTGCCATATTTGTCCTGATACTGGTAGTCACCGTAGGCCGTTTCTAACCAACCTAAGCTTGAGTAAACTTGCAGATTATCCGTGGCATACCAGGTTGCATCTAACTCAGCGCCATAGTTATTCGAACTGCCTGCATTTTCAGTGAACAAGATAAAACGCTGTGGTTTATCGGGATCTTGCTGTGATGCAGCCACCTGTTGATCTTGCCTGTCCATATAGAACAGCGCCAAATTAGTATCGATAAGTCCCGCTAACCAATGGGATTTAAGGCCGATTTCATAGTTATAGAGCGTCTCAGTACTAAACTCTTTTTTATCGTTCAATTCGACGGGTAAAGTCATGTTGAAACCGCCCGCCTTGTAACCGCGTGCGACTCGGACATAAGCATTGTGCGAGTCGTTCAGCACTTTACTCACAGCAATATGACCGCCCCACATGGTTTCGCTCGGGTCGAAATTATCGTTATTCGTATCAGAGTAATGGCTGTTGCGGCGCTCTAAACGTAGCCCCACAGATAAAGCATAATTTGAGCCCAAATCCGTATCGAGCTGACCAAACAGTGCATAGTTTGTCGCCTCATACTCTGAGTCTAAGACTTCATCCGGCGAAGCATTGTATTCAGAATACAATTGGTTATCTTCTTTCAGATTCATGGCATACACACCAAGCAACCAATCAGTACTCTCTGCAAAAATACGGCCCTGCTCGGTAGAACTTAGGCGAAACTCTTGCGACGCGGTTTTACGCTGACCCGTTTTATCCCAAAAATAATCGTATTGACACGGCGCCAGATTGCCATTGTCATCATTGCATTGCTTAGAGGCCCAATATTCTGAGTTAGCCCAATCGCCATCGTAACTGTAATGGTGATCGGTATTGGCAAAAGAGGTTAACGAAGTTAATTCGAAGTTTTCTGCGCCAGAATAGGTCGCTTTAAAACCCGCGCCTGTGGTGCGTTGGCTATCAACACCCGGTTGATCCGATGTTGTCTGGGTTGGTGAATTGGTTAAACTCCACACATCATAGCCATTATCGAAATCGGCATGCAGCACAGTTAAATCAAACTGCAAATCATCAGTCGCATACCAGCGCAGCTTAGCGCGGCCGCTGAATTCATCGCGACCATTGGTATCATCACGGTCTAAATACAGATTATCGTGGTAACCATTTTGCTGATGTTGCTGCATTGACACACGATAAAGCAGCTTGCCAGAATCCGTTAATGGGCCAGAACTGAAACCGCTAAAAGTGCGCAAATCATCATCGCCTAACGACACTTCGCCGCCATGCTCAAACACATCAGTTGGATCGTTACTCTTCAGATAAATCAATCCCGCTAAGGCATTCGCGCCGTAACGCGTCCCCTGCGGTCCACGAAGCACTTCGACCTGCTGTAAATCGTACATGCTCGACACCATACCAATACCGGATAAATCGATATCATCTATGATGTAACCCACGGAAGAATTAGGTGCGCCTTGGTATTGTTCCTGCTCTCCTACACCGCGAATTTGAAAATATTTCGGCCGCGAGCTTCCACCTGACCAGTTAAAATTGGCGATAGAATTAAGCAGATCTTCAAAGTGTTGCGCACTTTCATCTTGAATTTTTTGACTGTCGATAACGGTAATGCTGGAGGGCATTTTTTCTAAGCTTGAACTGCGAAAATCCGCCGTCACCACTATGACTTCCATCTCAGTGCTGGGATCGGGTCTGTCAATAGCGTCGGTTTGTGCAAAAACAGGGGTGCTCAGCGCTGCGGCGATGGCTAACGCCAGCGGCGCTCGGGCTAAAAATAAGCTTGGCGATACGGTTGAAAATGGAGATTGATGGTTTGACGTTTTACGGTTTGACATAGGACCTCAAATATAATGTTTGAGATCCGGCAACGAATAAGCGATTCAGAAGTGTGCTGTTGATTGGCCCATTCCTACGCCGGTATTAGCCGGATCAGGTTCTAAGGGTTCGTCAGATGACATCTCAGTTTGCAGCCGTTAACGTTAAAATCAGAGTAACATTAATGCACAACAAACACCCCTTGGCGGCGCCTAGTATACATGACGGAAATAAAAAGTGGGCACTCTTATCTCTGCGATTCAATTAAATGTCGCGAAAACCACTGCCCTTCAGTTCGTATGATGAAAATATCTTTAGTAGCCGCCTAAATCCTTTCGTCCATTTGACCGCCTATCATGATAATGCTATAGAAGGTCGCAATTTCGAACACAGTAAGAGGACAATAGTCGATGCAGCTAAAACCTTTATCGAAAGGACGTTATAGCCAGCGATGGGAGCAAGACTATCCACTTATTGAAGCGGTTGTACTTAGCTGTATCAGCGAAATAAAAATGCTCAAAAAAGGCGCTCACCTCATGACGCAGGGGGAAGCGATGGCATCACTTGTATTGGTGAAGCAAGGTCGCGTATCACTCGGCCATACCGCGAGAAATGGTCGGTGTTTTCAATTAGGTACTATTGATTGTGATTCACAACTGTTTGGCGAAATGGAGTTCTTCACCCAGTACCACTGTCAACTAGACATTATTGCCAGTGACCCATAGAAATCATGTTGATTAGCGCTGAAAAACTACAACATTGCCTCGGTCAGCATCCTCAACTCGCGCTATTCTTCGCTAGTGCAATTGCGATTGACTACCAAGACACAGTGGATATTTTTACTCGGCGACTGCTCTATCCCATCAGTTATAACGTGGCATTTGATATTTATCATGAATACTTAAATGACTTGCCTGTAGATGGCTTTAGTAAACGCTATTTAGAGGCTGAACGATTTGGCACTACCGACCGAGTCTACCGTCGGGCGCTACAAAATCTTGAGGAACGAGGCTTAATTGAGCGGAGAAAAGATGGCATTCGGATTTGTGATCTCAACGCACTCAAGAAATTTGTTGAAGCAGGCATATAATCGCTTTCAGCATAACCCACACTCGACATAATTTAACAACCGAGTGTGGGATGGATGCACAGGTAAATTAACTTACCGATGGCGAGTGTTGTTCCATAGCCGGTTTCATCCGACTTGAAACGATCAATAGCATAAATATCGCTGCGTAAAGCAAAGGAATCACATACATCACAGTTTGTAATCCGATAATACGTTCAAAGAAAGAACTGATGGCTGGGCTAAACATCGCCCCTGCACTTCCGCTAATAAGTATATATGACACATTTTTGCTGCTGGCTTTTTTTACAAAAGACACGCCATAAGCAATAAATGCATTATAAAGAGCAGCACACACAAAACCATAACCATAGGTTAAATAAGCTATCCAATTAAGATTATTGGTACTGACAATGGCAGCGGTGATCACCATAGCTAAAGCAATAATACCGACTAAGAAATGGTGAATTTTTACACGAGTCACAATCACAGTCGAAATTAACGCCCCAATTAGCGCAGCGGACCAATACTGGGTAATAATATTACCGGCATCTTCAAACGGAATATCAAATTTTTGTTTTACAAATAAAGGTGCCCAAGTTAAAAAAGTATATAAAGCCAGCATTCCTAAAAATAAACCAATACCTCCACTAATAATACCGAGATTCCATTCAGACTGTTGTTTCTCTTGTGTTGTAGAAGATTGCTCGCAAATAGAGAAATGAGTGAACAAGGTAATAATGACTGTACCGAACGCCACTAAACCTACGGCTAAATAGCTATAACTCCATGATAGTGAACTTGTTAATGCATAAGTCGTTATCAATGGAAAAATAACGCCTGCAATATTAAACGTCGCATCTTGCACCACTAACATTGTGCTTTGTAATTTCTCTTGCCACACAGACACCACAATCGTACCAGCAATACATAAACCGATACCGCCACAAAAACCAATTAAGGTCATTGCTACCATCACAACTTGTAGGAAACTGGTTAGATGTAAAGCCAGAGCAGAAAGAGCAACCAGACTGTAACTTATCAAGGTCATTCTTTTGATACCCATTTTTTCAATAAAGAAAAATGCTGCAATCGTCCCCGCGAGTGCACCACCATTGAGCAATGAAAAGATTGATGCAACTTCGTTAACATTAGCGGCAAATTTCTCAGCTATGGGTTCAATCAACATCCCAAATTGGGTCGCAAAGCCCGCCATAATAAAATTGGCGAGAAAACTGATGGCTGTTAAAGTAATTTTATTATTCATTATGTCATTCCATAAGTGAAATGCTAAGGGTTCAAAGGATGGCTTTAAACCTAATTGAGGGCGGTTTCTAACGCGAGCTCAATCATATTATTAAAAGAGAGTTGGCGTTCTTCTGCCGTTGTTTCTTCACCGGTTAAACAATGATCCGATACCGTTAAAATGGCTAATGATTCGATACCTTGTTGGTGTGACAATCCATAAAGCCCCGCCACTTCCATATCAATACCTAATACCCCAAAACGCTCAAGTGCGGGGATCATATCTTCATCGGGATCGTAATAAAGATCACCACTAAAGATATTGCCAACTTTTACACTAATACCTTTCTCATTCGCTGTTGTATAGGCTTTATGCAATAAAGAAAAGGTCGCAGAAGTCACCATTTGGTAGCCGCTACTACGCTTAGCGTTAGTAGGTGAATCCGTGCCTGCGGCTTGGGCTAAAATGACATCTCGCATTTGTACATGTTTTTGTGTTGCACCTAAACTGCCAATACGAATAATGCGTTTCACGCCAAAATAATTAATCAGCTCATGGCCATAAAGCACCATAGATGAAATCCCCATACCATGACCCATAACGGAAATGCGCTGTCCTTGGTAAAAGCCCGTGTAACCAAGCATATTGCGAACATTCGTGACTTCTACGGCATCGGTGAGATAGGTTTCAGCGATATATTTAGCACGGAGTGGATCACCCGGCATAATAACAGTTTCAGCAAAATCAGTAGGTTGAGCATTAATATGAGCAGTCATCTTTCTATCCTCATGTGGTAATATGCTGATAGTAGTGCTCAATCACTAAATGTATTTAGGACTAAAGTCCGGATTTCACCTTGCCGTAAACCTTTTTGCTTAAAAATGGGTAATTTATCGCAACTTTCAATGTCAAAAAGACGAAAGCTAATAACATTTGAATGACCTTAAGGTCACTAAAAGTTGATGTAAAACGAATAAAAAAGGCTTACTCCTTAAAAGAAGTAAGCCTTTTTAGAACGGGTTTAATATCAAAAAATCAATTAAACCCGGAATAAACTAAACAGAAGCAAACTCAAGCTTAGTTTGAAAAGGTTTCACGCACGTATACATCAAATTTAACCACTTGGGCATTAGGTGCTACGGCGCCGACTTGCAATTGCTGTTTGCCGTGTAATTTCACCGATTTCCAGCTGGTCGCTTCATCTTCGATAGTAAAGCCGCTGGCATCGTACCAAGTGAATTTATATTGCACACGCATATCGGACGAGGATTTACTAACAATCAATGCTGAGCCCTGCACTAAATCACCGACTCGGCGTGCATCCACACTCTCTACCGCAATATCTCGGGCAAAGCTGGAATTATCGACGCGGGTTTCACCCAGTGAGCTCACTGAAATCCCTGCGGTATGTGAGGCACAAGCACCTAAGGTAAGCGCTGCGGCCAGTAATAACCCTGTATAAACTTGTTTCATATATTTCTCCTAGTCACGCCACAAAATACGCAGCTAGCGCATCATTTCCCATTAAACGACAAACTAATCGAACAGTGCTGAACTCATGCTTAATAACATAGGTTAAATAAAGCATTCTCAATCTAAAATAGTGAATCAGTCATGCTTCATCAATCTAAACTTAATCAGATTAATCAATCAAAAAATGTGCCCGTGCCGTAGCAATAAGCTGCTTACGATTGGTTTGCCAACAATCAATATTCACGTTGGCGACTCGTCGACCCTGACGGGTAATACGACACTCAGCAAAACTATCCTTGTGCAGACCTGCACGTAAATAGTCGATTGAAAAATCAACGACTTTAGGCACCTTTGCTGTTTGCATAAATACCATTAACTGCACTATCGCTGACATTTCCATAAAGCCCGCAATCACGCCGCCATGAATGGCGGGCAACACAGGATTACCGATATTGTCGTCTTTAGCGGGCAATTTAAAAATCAGTTCATCACCAAAACGCTCCACCTTCATACCAATAAATTTGGCATAGGGAACGTGCTCAAGTAAATGGCCAAAATCATTAAGTTCAGTGGCGCGTTTAACTATCCCTTGCACATCAATAGGCGCTTTAACCTGTGCGTTTTGAGTTGTACTGGCTGCATCTAGTATCGAATTATTTGCGCTCATCACTCTCTCCTATCGCAGGCACGGCTTCACCCATTAACGCTTGCCTAAAGGCATCACCGACCATTTCAGGGCTGATCCGCATAAAAGAGCCGACGGCATGGGCGATGGGATCGTCAATACTGTCTTGGTAAGCAATTGCACGGGTAAAGGCAATATTAGAAGACAACTTGTAGCATTCTGCGAAACCAAATACAGGCTTATGGGGCTGAGCGGGCTTCATGTAGTCCACCCGTAAATCGAGCGTGGGTGAGATTTCTAACAATTTGAATTTATGGAAAATTGCGCTCACGACGGCACTGCCACAGGCAGTATCCATTAAGGTAGTGATCACTCCACCATGGATAACGCCCGTATCGGGATAACCAATTAATTCAGTGCTGTAGGGCAACTCAATCAACACATGGTGCTCACTCGCCTCCAATACGGTTAAACCGAGACGGCGACACTGAGCGAGTTGATCCACAAACCGCTGCGCCATTTGGGTCAGCGGGAAAAAATCCGAATTGACCTTCATTTTCCTTGGCTCAACATGGGCCCCAGAGGCTCCCCGCCCACAAGGTGGAAATGAATATGATAGACTTCTTGTCCACCATGTTGATTGCAGTTCATGATCAGTCGGTAGCCATCTTTAGCGATACCCGCTTCCGCCGCCAATTTAGCCGCAACCGTCATCATACGGCCAAGCACAGGCTCATCAGAGGCTTTCATCTCATTAGCCGTTGGGATCAAGTGATTCGGCACAATCAAAATATGCGTTGGCGCCTTAGGGGAAATGTCTCTAAAGGCAGTCACAAGTTCATCTTGATACAGAATATCCGCGGGAATTTCGCGACGAATAATTTTGCTGAAAATCGTTTCTTCGGCCATGGGGCGTCCTCCTTGGGTTAGTTGGCATAGTATACTAGCAATTCAATACTTTGTGTCTGCAGATATTTTGCTTTTCATTTGCCAGTTGCAGGCATTTTTGGCAGCATGGCCACCATTAAAATACTCAGGTTTTGCAGGATAAATATGATCCATTACCAGATAATCCCCGTCGATCCGAAAGCCCATTTATTCGCTGTCACTATGACATTATCACAACCCAAGCCAGTGCAAGTCTTTAGCCTACCCGCTTGGCTGCCCGGCAGTTATATGGTGCGCGACTTTGCCAAAAACATCATTGAACTCAAGGCACAAGATGCACAAGGCCAGACACTTAAGCTCACCCAACTAGATAAGCAAACTTGGTCGGTTGACAATAATAGCAGCGAAATTATTCTGACTTATCAAGTGTATGCTTGGGATCTGTCGGTGCGCACCGCGCATTTGGACATGACCCACGGCTTCTTTAACGGCAGTAGCGTGTTTTTATCTGCCCATGGTTTTGAAGACACTTTACACACCGTCTCTATAGATCCACCAACAGAGCCAACATTAAGTGACTGGCGCCTTGCTACCAGCATAACCCGCACCAGTGGTGACGATTTTGCCTTCGGCCAATTTTCAGCTAAAAGCTATGACGAGCTCATCGATCATCCGGTGGAAATGGGTTTATTCACCTTAGGGAGTTTTGATGCCTGTGGCGTGAGGCATGATATAGTACTCAATGGTCGCCACCGTGCTTGCATGCCAAGGCTCTGCCAAGATTTAAAGGCCATTTGTGAGTATCAGATTAACTTCTTTGGTACGCCTGCACCGTTTAAGCGTTATTTGTTTATGACCACAGTATTAGACAATGGCTTTGGCGGTTTAGAGCACAGAGCTTCTACTGCATTAATGTGTTCACGCAAAGACTTACCACTGTCGCTCGATATGCCAATCAATAACGACTATCGCACTTATTTATCCCTGTGCAGCCACGAGTATTTCCACAGCTGGAACGTTAAGCGCATTAAACCTGAATGCTTTTTACCCTATAAACTTGAGGCAGAAACCTATACGCCACAATTATGGGCCTATGAAGGCATCACCTCCTATTACGATGACTTTCTTACCTATCGTGCAGGTCTGGTGGATGAACAAAGCTATTTAGATATGCTGAGTGAGACCTTCACCCGTGTCTATCGCAGCCAGGGACGCTTTAAACAAAGTGTTAAGGACTCAAGCTTTAATGCTTGGACTAAGTTCTACAAGCAGGATGAAAACGCACAAAATGCCATCATCAGTTATTACACTAAAGGGGCTCTGTTTGCGCTGTACTTAGATTTAACCCTGCGCAGCGAAACCCAGGGCAAATACAATCTCGACCATGTTATGCAGATTTTATGGCAGGAATATGCTCTGCAAGATAAAGGCACCACAGATACTTGCCATCAAGCCATCGTGGAACGACTCCTTGGTCGTGATTGCCAAGATCTGTTTGCCTACTTAGATAGTACGGACGATATTCCGTTAGCGGCTTTACTCGCCGAATTTGGGGTCAACTTGAGTCTTCGATCCAGTCAAGGTGCGCAAGATGTGGGCGGCGGGCAAGCGAAAGGTTATGAGATTGCATTCGGCGCGAAAACCCAAGCAGCACCTATAGGATTAAAAATCGTGACTGTCACCCAAGGTAGCCCTGCACACCTTGCAGGGTTAAGTGCAGGTGATGTGTTAATTGCCGCGGATAACCTACAAGTCACAGGACAATTTGAGGCGCAGCTACAGCAATATCCGCTGGGTGAATCCTTGAATCTACATTGGTTTAGACGGGATGAATTGATGACGGGTGAGTTAACTGTTGCTGCCGCGCCTAAGGATACTGTCGCCCTATCCATTCGTGACAAAAGCAAAATAGTGGCTTGGCTTGGACGTTAATAGACTTTCGGCTTAAGAACTCTTTTGAGAAATAATAAAAGGGGCTTTAGCCCCTTTTATCTGAGATAAGACTTAACTTAAACGTATATACGTTTGTATATCAATACTGATATCGACTTAAACCACCACATCGTGCAAATAGGTTTGTGCCCACGCAATCGCTTGACCACGGCTAGACACTCCAATTTTACGGAATACTCGGTACAAATGGGTTTTTATCGTGCTTTCACTGACAAACAACTGATTGGCGATATCTAAATTAGTACTTCCCGTCAACAATGCTTGTAATACTTCACGCTCACGGATAGTTAACGGTTCAGTGTCTTCGAACAATCCAAAATCATCATTTACCCCATTAATGAGCTGAATTGGGATGACCCTATGACCTCGTAAAATATTCGAGAGTCCTAGGCTTATTTCAGTTAAACCTGCATCAAGATAAAACACCCCTGCAGTTGTGGCAGCTTGCATTAAAAAACGTGCATCCACTTGTTTAGGGAACTGTAAATAGACAACTCGCACACTCGGTTGCTCACGGGCAAGTAAACGTTGAAATTGATGGGCTTTTTGAAGATCAACAGTCGCTAAATCGATCACGACCATGGAGGCATTATTATCTTTGATTTTCTCACACATCTCATCAGGGCTGACTTGGGTCAACTTAACGAGAAACTCCTGCGGCCAACGTCCTGCGAGCAATTCCATCAATACTTGCGATCGTGACACTACAATCCAATGTAATATTTTGAACATCCTGCTCACTCCCTGTCTGGTTAACGATTATTCACTTTAAGGATCTAAGATCCTCCAAATACGACTTCAACATCCGTTCAATAGACTTCCAAGTCTACCGTGGTCACGATATTAGCATTAGATAAAACAGATTAAAAAGACTTACGTAAAAAATATTTACCGTACGCAAATCAAAAACTTCTAACACTTTCGTTGACTACACTATCAATCAGAAGTCTTAATTGAAACTGAAAAAAGTTACTGAAATTTTAGGATAAAAGCGTAAGATCATACCAACACAAAAAATAAGGAAATTCCATGTCCAGCAGTAACCCCACCGCTTTTGAAATAAAATCCTATCCTGTGTGGGACAAACCGACGCGATTATTTCATTGGATTAATGTCATTCTTGTGCTCGCACTCATCTTAGTCGGTGGCATCATGATGTATCGCACTGAGCTAGGCATATCTGAGTTAACAGGTAAAATTGGCTTGAAAACTTTACATGTGTGCATAGGATATGCGTTCGCAATAAACCTCATAGTCCGCCTTGTGTGGGGTTTTATCGGTAACAAATATGCGCGTTTCAGCCACATGTTTCCCAATGCTAATAGCAAAAGCGAATTAATAGCTTATAAGACTGAATTAGCCGCGGGGAAAAATCCGCAGTATTTAGGTCATAACCCTAAAGGTAAATTTGCCGTGCTGGCCATCATGTTGCTATTAGTGACCATAATGATCACTGGACTTTTGCGTGCAGGTACAGATATTTATTATCCGCCGCTAGGTAGTGCTGTACAAAGCTATCTTGCTGATACCAATGTCGAACCAACAAGCTTAAAACCCTATGATGCAACGGGTGTGAATGCAGAAAAAGCGGATGCACTTAAACCAATGAAAGGATTGGCAGGTCAAGTGCACGTCTATGCGGTTTATGTGTTGTTACTGCTGATGTTATTACATGTATTTGCGGTGATTTATACTGAAGTAAAACGTCAACCAGGGATTATTTCAGCCATGTTCTCCGGCAAGAAGATCATCCAAGGTCAGCCAAAAGACGAGTAATCGGTTAGTAAACGGATAAAAATAACGCCAGCATTTGCTGGCGTTATTTATTTAGACATGAAGGTATATACCAACTTTTCTAAACGTATTTTTGAGATTATTTTTTCAGAACAGTTGCTGGGGTACGACCATCATCATGGCAACTTTCACAGGTAGGTTTTTGACCGACATTCATATCATGTACCGCATGACAATCTGCACAGACTAAATTACCGTCATGTGGCTTATGCACAGCGTCCATTTCAGCATAGGTACCATGACAACTTTGGCACTGTGCAAATTCAAAAGCACCATCCGCAGAAGGTGTACCATCTTTATGACAGCTTTCGCATCCACCCGACTCAGCATGGAAATCAGACAATTTTTGATCTGCAGCAAATGCGGTTGGCGACAGCGCTAACGCTGCCAGACTTGCCCCGAAAAGCGCACTTAATAGTTTTTTGCTCACAATAGTATCCTCCAATGGCGATTGTCAGTGGAAATTCTTGTCAGGGTGACTTCCATCTCTCAACCAAAATAAATAGCACGACTCGATATAACTTAGCTAAGGATGAACGAATAAGCAAACCCAAACTAAGCGACACAACTTTATCAACATACTCAAGGGTAAAATGTGCGCTGCATCATGTAACCACATGCTTATATAAGAGTTTTACATCTACCTAACCTAGAGGCTACATAATGTAAATCCCTAAACTGGCAAGCGACAGAATAAATCCCCCTTAATCTAAAACTAAAAGCTCGATTCATGGTGATACTTAAGACAAAGTGATAATAAAAAGGAATGACAATAAGTGAATGGGTACAGAGTACTAGACGAGGATGCTTTAAATTGTGAAGGCACAACATTCAACCCAAACGCCTCTGGCACTTAATTCAAATGCCAAGAGGAATTAGCGATAACGGTTAACTCGCCCACTATAACCAATAATACAAATGGCGGTTAGACAGGTAAGCATCAACTCGCATCAAGTTTATTGTCAGCCTCAAGCTCTGTTTTAGGCCAAGCGTTAATCACGGCTTTGACCAACGATGCCAATGGAATGGCAAAGAATACTCCCCATACACCCCATAAACCGCCAAAGACTAAAACGGCCGCTATGATGATCACCGGATGTAAATCCACCGCATCGGAGAACAAAATAGGCACGAGTAAATTACCGTCGAGCGCCTGAATAATACCGTAACCCAACATTAAATAGCCAAATTCAGAACTAAAACCCCACTGAAAAAATGCCACTAGGGCGATAGGTAATGTAACTAAGGTTGCACCGACATAAGGGATCAATACCGATAACCCCGTTAACACACCAAGCAACGCCGAATATCGCAGTCCCATCAAGGCAAACAAAATATAAGTTGCGACACCAACAACCACGATTTCGATCACTTTGCCACGAATGTAATTAAAAATCTGTTGGTGCATTTCAAACCAAACTTTACGGGCTAACTGGCGATTTACGGGAAAAAATCGCTTACTGCCGCTAATCAGTTGGTCTTTATCTTTTAAAAAGAAAAACACCAGTAAGGGGACTAAAATCGCGTACACCATCAAGACGAGTAAAGAAGCTGAATAACCGATTAATTGCTTAGCAATATCCAACACATGTTGAGTATCGAGCAGTTTTTTAAGCTCACCAACCATCAGATCTAACTGCTCTGGATTGATAAATCGTGGATATTGATTGATCAGCGTTTGTATTGTCAGCAAGCCTTTATCAATCATGCTAGGCAAGTCGGCAATTAAGCTAACACCTTGACGCCACACACTCGGAATTAAGCCAAATGTCAGTAAAACCACTATACCCAAAAACAACACAATAACCAAAGATGCACCAGCGGTGCGATTAATCCCCAATTTAAGCATTTGCGCCACAGGCCATTCCAATAGAAATGCCAACACAAGAGCGACCAACAGCGGAGCAAGTAAACCTGCCGCAAAATAAATCACCAGCGCGAGCCCGACAAGAATAGCCATTAAGGTCACAGCTTGTGGATCACTAAAGCGCTCTTGATACCAACGAGAAAAAACAGTAAACATGGATCATTCCAATAGTGATGGTTGGCGAGGCTTCCCAAACGCTCAGGAAAGTTTATTTATCATGATGTTATTCGAGACTTTACTCAGTTAGACTTTCGCTTCTACATGTCAGCTAAATCAAAAAAATACTGACAAGAGTAAATAACCTAGCCTGAGCGGCACTCTGGCTCAGAATTAGGCGCTTGATGTTAGTCTAAGAGGATTTAAACATAAAAATCCTCAATTTATCCCTGAGATAGATCAACTTTGGTGACCATCAAGGCTAACAGACTTGCATCATTACGCAACTCTTGCACGACATGCCCTTGTTTTTTTAAATATTGGGGAACATCTCGCCGCGAACCAGAGTCTGAGAGTAAGATATGCAACTGCTCACCATCTCGCATTGGCTTCAATGCAAGCTTCACTTTCACTAAGGGTACTGGACAACGAAAGAGCGTTAAATCAATAAAAATCATAATGAACTTGCTATAGACGAACTTGGGCCATTATCCTAAGTTGCACCTCAAACTACAAGCTAAGTGCAGTATCTGCCTTTAGTTGAGATAATTAGAAATAAAAGGATCCGCTTGCGTAACTTGACTTTTTTGACTCGATTAAAACCTTTTGTTGCAGGCGCACTCTCCTTGATGTTGCTAACCTTCGCCGCCAAAAGCTTTGCCAACAATGACTTACCGGATTTAGGTACGGCCGCAGTTAACACCTTCAGCCTTGAAAAAGAAATGGTTTACGGTGATGCTTATATGCGCATCATTCGCTCATCGGCACCTATGCTAAATGACCCCGTGTTGAGTCAATATCTTACCGAGCTTGGCAATAAACTGGTCGCCCATGCCACAGGCGTAAAAACGCCGTTTTATTTTTTCCTATTACAAAATGATGAAATCAACGCCTTCGCCTTCTTTGGTGGCCATGTTGCCGTGCACACAGGCTTATTTCTCAATGCCGACAATGAAAGCGAACTCGCTTCAGTATTAGGCCACGAAGTGACTCACGTTACTCAACGTCACCTTGCCCGATCACTTGAAGCACAGCAAAAAAGTAATCCTGCAACAATTGCCGGTTTACTCGGCGCCATTTTGTTAACTATTGCAGTACCACAAGCAGGTATGGCGGCGCTTGCGACAACCCAAGCCATGGCGACACAATCGAAAATCAACTACACCCGTTTGCATGAAAAGGAAGCCGATCGCATCGGAATGCAAATTCTAGTGGATGCAGGCTTTAATCCCAATGCTGCGGCGGATTTCTTTGGTAAATTAGCCAGTCGTTATCGCTTTACCACAACACCACCACAAATGTTATTAACTCACCCATTGCCTGAATCGCGGATCACTGAAGCCCGTAACCGTGCCGAGCAATACCCTAAACGTTATATCCCTGATAATCTTAATTTTCAGCTAGCAAAAGCTCGTATTCAAGTCCGTTTTTCCAGCTATAGCGACGAAGCAGTATTAAGCATGTTTGATCGGCAGCTCAACAAACAGACCTATAGCTTCAAAGAGGCAGCACTTTATGGCAAAGCGCTGGCTTTATATAGATTGAAGAAGTTTAATGAATCAGAAAAAATCGTCGATGAGCTGTTAAAAATCGATGATAACAACCTGTTTTATATAGACACTAAATCTGATTTACTGATCGAACGTAAGGACTATGCAAAAGCGATTACTATGCTCGAAGCCCAACGTAAAATGAAACCAACGTCTCAAGTGATCAATGCCAACTTAGCCAATATATATATCGAAGCCGATCAAGCCCCCAAAGCAATCCCTTTGCTGGAAGATATGATTTTCCTCGATAAACAAAATGAACTGCCCTATCAATTGTTGACTATGGTGTATAAAAAAACCGGCAACCAAGCATTGGAATATTTTTCCACCGCAGAGCTGATGGCCTTAGGTGCTAATTATAAGGGCGCTATCGACCAACTTAACTTTGCATACCGTGCATCCGAAAATAATCCATTACAGCTTGCACGTATTGAAGCACGTATTCGCCAGTTTAAAATAGCTGATAAAGAAATGGATGCGCTTAAGTAATAAGTTGTTTTACAAATAGATTAAAGACAATAACCCATTTATGCGCCCCGAACACACTGACGTGGCGCGGTTTTTTCTGTTATTATCCGCGCCATTGTTATTTCAGCCCGTATTGAGCCTCTAGTACTATGACCCAAGCGACGATTTACCATAACCCACGTTGTTCAAAAAGCCGTGAAACCTTAGCTTTACTTGAGCAACAAGGCTGCGACATTACCCTAGTGGAATACTTAAAAAATCCCCCTACGGCTAAAGACATCGGCGACATTCTGGCTAAATTAGGCATCAGTGCTCGCGAATTAATGCGCATCAAGGAAGCAGAATATCAAGCCTTGGGACTTGCAGACTCATCACTAACAGAATTGCAGTTGATTGAGGCTATGGTCAACACACCTAAACTCATCGAACGGCCAATTGTGCTCGCCAATCAAAGCGCAGCCATCGGCCGTCCTCCTGAGAATGTGCTCACTATTCTTTAACCCATGATTTTTAAACCAAAATGGCTTTTATTTTCAACCCTTAGGTAGACTTATGACGTCCAACACCTTATTTATCCTTAGCCGTTTAGGCTACTTTGCGCTAGTGCTGCTGTTAGGCGGTTGGTTTGTTGGCCAAGGGATTAGCGGTGAATACACCCTGCTATTTAGTCTCTTATGGATAGTGCCGTTATTACTACCCGCAAAGGGAGTTTTCCAAGGTAATCCATACACTTACGCTTGGGCGAGTTTTATTCTGTGCTTATATATGTTACATGGGCTCACCCTGCTTTATGTCACCAATGACGCCTTCGCTTTTGCCTTAATCGAAGTATTATTGATTGGTGTACTGCTAATCGCTTTTCCATTTTATGCCCGCATACGTGGTCGTGAACTGGGATTAGGCCTGAAGAAAAAATCTAAAGAATAGTCCGTTCAATGTATTTTCAGTGCCGCCTCACCTTGCTAGGTATGGCGGCATTTTTTATATTACAAGACCAAACCTTGGCTCAAATATCCCTTATGATCTCAGTCTGAATACCCATTTCAACCTTAGTTTCAACCTCCGTTCCGACGTCAAT
Organism: Shewanella sp. SM68; assembly: GCF_025653925.1. NCBI lineage: Bacteria > Pseudomonadati > Pseudomonadota > Gammaproteobacteria > Alteromonadales > Shewanellaceae > Shewanella > Shewanella sp. SM68. The sequence continues at coordinate 471,462 of NZ_JAKKRU010000003.1, read as the reverse complement.
TCCCATCACGACAAAATTAACACTTATTATACTTACACTGACTTTTTGCAACTAAGTGCCCGTGTTATAGTCAGTTTCTCACAGTATAAGCGTCCCATGACGCCACAAAAGTCTAAATAGCACAGCAGAGTTAACAAGGGAGAATGGTGTAATGGGAATGTCGATACCACTGAAATTTTTCGGATTTATGGCCTGCTCTGGCCTACTTGCAGCATGCGGGGGCGGTGGTGATAGTCAACCAGATGATAGTGTAGTCACGCCACCATCCACTTCACTAGCACGCTGCACAGATAGCATTTCGCCACTCATTACCACCACGTCATCCTCAATTCGCTTTCAAACCGAGCCAAATTATGTGGCGGGTCAATCCAGTACTATCATTGCCAATATCCTAAATCGTGACAGCCAAGACTTAACCTTCCGTTGGCAGCAAATCGATGGCCCTAACATAGCACTCGTCAGTCAAAACAGCCCAGTATTAGCCTTTGATACTCCCACCGCAGGCGGCTACCGTTTTAGCTTGCATGTGACGGGCAGTAATCTAGATGTCACCGGAGAAATTGGCATTAATGTCGATCCCACATCGACGGGTATGCTAAACGTCCGTCAAGATCACCAAGTGGTTGAAGGTAATAATGTGAGCTTAAGACTCGGACAACAATCGGAATTAAGCGCAGCAAATATCTCTTGGTGTGTAGCATCTGGCCCAGATTTAATGGTCGATGTGAGCGATCCGTTTAGACCCTTGTTTACCGCGCCAACGGTCACCCAGGATACAATCACTCGCCTCAAAGTGAATGCCAACGTCAATGGCAATCAGCTTAGCGATGATGTCTTTGTGCTAACAACCTCAGCGCCAGCGATCAGCTCGCCATACTTCGATACCCCAGTTGCGCGCACCCATGCCTATCGTCCGGCTTCACCTTACGCCAATGTGCTAGCAAACTGTGTTTACTCCAATCAGCTTAATGATAGCTGCACTATCAATATCTTACCTTTGATAGGTCAAACCTCAAGCGATCTCAATCACGAGACGATTCTAAATCGAGTACTGGTTTCCCACGATTGGATGGGTGATAACTTTGCCGCCTTTTTAGCTCAGATGGACCCCAATAGCGATTTTGCCCGCCTGTTACAATCCGTCACGGCCGTGGTGATTAGCTATGATGTACGCCCTTCTTTTTACTGGGTAGTCACAGGGGCGATTTATCTCGATCCCAATGATTTATGGCTTACGCCAAGCCAGCGCGACACTATTAATGAAGCGCCGGATTACCGCAGTAATTTCGGAAATGATCTTAACTTTGTGATGCCTTGGCGTTATGTAAAAGATAACCAATATGCCTCCCTTGGCGTGCCTATTACCATCAGAGCAAACCGCACATTAGCGCAAATCAATCCCGATCTGGCGTCCTTGTTGTACCACGAGCTCGCCCATGCCAATGACTTTTTTCCACGCAGCGTGCATGCCACACTCATAGGGCCAAGATTGTTAGATGACTACAGCCGCCGCAATGCCAGCAAGAGTCTAATATCAGATCAAGTCAGCAAAACCTACCCATTAACGAGCACTGAAATGATGGGACTTGCCAATGTTAGTTTCCTCGGCGCAGCGGCGAGTAATGTGCAAAAGGCCTATCAAGCATCGGATGTCAGTACTTTCTTTTCTACCGATATCGCCAGCGACTTCTATGCCTATTCCAGTACCCGTGAAGACACGGCCATGTTATTTGAAGAAGCCATGATGAGTTATCGCTATCAAATATTGCGTGATGTCGCCGTCACCAATAAACCTGCGATTTTAACTGCGGATTCGCTGATTATTGACTGGGGACAAAGGGGACGAATTGCAAAAGACAGTCTAGAAAATCGCGCTGCGTTGGTGATTGATGAAATGCTGCCGGAGCTTAATGGGATCAGTCTGGTCGAAAGCCTACCCGAACCAATTAATATGGTGCAAGGTCAAAGCTGGCGTCAAACATTGGCAATATCGCCTGCGAATACGCAGCTCAAAGGCGAAAGCAATGCAGCTGCAATTAATGCCGAGTCTCGTTTTGAAGCCGAACTTCGCTTAAGTGGTGACCGTCACCAACATCCACAACAATAGCGTTTTAAATTTTAGATAAACAAAAGCCCGTATGTATTCAACATGACGGGCTTTACTCTTTTTGGCTTTAATGCCAGTAGGTTTTGTATCTTCAGAACGAACACAAACCATGCTGTATCTAAAGGTGCAGCATCTCTTTGGCAAACGGAATCGTGAGTTTACGCTGATGCACTAATGAGGCTTTATCTAACTTATCTAATACATCAAACAAGGTACGCAAATCCCGCGCCATACGGTTCAGTAAAAAACGCCCGACATCTTCCGGTAATTGCAGGCCACGCATAGCGGCGCGGCGTTGCAGTGCGGCAAGTTTTTCATCATCTGCCATGGGTTGCAGTTGGTAATTCAACCCCCATTGCATACGTGAAACAAGATCTGGCAAGAGGAACCCAGCATCCGCAGGAGACGAACTGCCGCTAACCACTAAAGCACAATTCTTATTTTCTGCGACGCGATTGTAGAGATCAAAAATCGCCTCTTCCCAAACGGGGTGGCCGGCGATGGCATCGACATCATCGATACAAACCAAATCCAACTGTTCTAGGCCTTCAAGCAATGCAGTCGAAATACTCGCATGTATGCCTAAGGGAATATAAAAGCTGCGCCGCTCCACTTCATTGGCGTGGGCGCAAGCAGCGTGCATTAAATGGGTTCGACCTGATTTAACTGGGCCCCACAAATAGATGGCGGCTTCACCATGCCCTTCGGCATTCGCTCTCAATTTTTGAATAAGTTCATCATTACCCGCGGCGGGGTAATAACTATTAAAGGTTTCGTCGTCTGGCAAATGCACAGGTAACGAGAGTTGCAGAGGTGAGTTTAAGGGCACTCGGTCTTCTCAATATTAAATAAAAACAATGCCGTGCTTAACTAAGCACGGCCGATAACATCTTAATGTAAACGCCATTCATACACAGGTTTGCCAGTTTGATTAGAGACAGGGCTAAATTCACCTGCACTCACAGGTGCGACCACAGAAATACGCGGCTCTAAGCTTAATAAGCGTTGTAAGTCCGTCTCTGAGCCAAATAAATCTAACGAGAAAGTCACGGTATTACCTTGAATATGCGTTAACGTGGCATTTTTAATCGCGCTGAGTTGCTTCAAATATTTTTCAACTTCAACTAATTGCGCCATTTTTTGGATATTAACGAAGGTAACACTCGCACCAAGCTGAGTACCAGTATCGGCAATCGCATACTTAGTAAAATAGTATTCACCTAACGCCGCCATCATAGCGGTAATCGCTTGGGCCGAATTTTCAGCACTGCCGTTGTAACTGAATAACGGTGGCGTCAAAGAGTCAATGGTAGCCTTAGTATAAAGATTTAAACGATAACGAACCTGATTCCCGGCGGCATCAATTGCCACTAGCGCCAAAAAGTCAGCTTGATAGCGGCCAGATACACTCGCCACGATGTCGGCAAACATCCCTTTAATATCGTTAGGATTTATACCCATCAACTCATCAAGATCTAAGATAGGCAAGAGTACAGGTATACCGCGGGCATAGGAAAAATCGCTAAAAATCTTACGTTCGGCTAACGCAGATGAGTCACCCAATATCATAGTGTCGCCATCACCAGGCATAGCGACCCAAAATAAGGTCAGCGGGCGTTGAGTTCCCCAAACAGGCAATTGTGCCTGACGCAGTAACGCCACTATGCGGCGGTGCTCAAAACTCGCGGTCAACAGCAATTGGCCATTTTGCTCGATATAACCATACTGGCTCAGCAAGGTATCAGGATTACTGAGCTGAGATTGGATCAGACTGTTATCGAGGGATCGCGCAGTCCCAGTGTTCTTGATAATGACTTGCTCAAGTGCACTTTTTAAGGCTTTGTCGCGTTCAGCAACTGCGCGCGAAGACACAGGCACATTGGCCTCATCTAATTTACTCACCTCAACAGCATTGACGCTATTAATCGTGAACAGACAATATAGAAATGCAATTAAGCTCGGCTTCAATAGGAATTTCAGCATCTTTGAGTAGTTGAAGTAGCGTCAGATGAGGCAAATTGTACCATAGTTAGCGCCTTAAGCGAGTCTTGCCAAAATTTAGCCCCATTTCCGTGCCTGCCATAGCACAGAAAACCCAAACAGTGATCAACGTCGGCAAAACAGGCGATTTTCTTCTGCTCAAAATCCAACAAACTGTTATCATTTGGCGGTTTACCCTAAATTAACGAGAATAATAAATGAGACGACTCGCTATCCCCCTACAGGGCGCGCAAATGCTATTTGTGGCCTTCGGTGCCCTAGTGTTAATGCCGCTACTCACAGGGCTCGACACCAGTGTGGCATTGTTTACCGCAGGTATCGGTACCCTACTCTTCCAATTGATTACTAAACGCCAAGTGCCTATCTTCCTCGCATCTTCCTTCGCTTTTATTGCCCCCATACTTTATGGCGTGCAGACTTGGGGAATTCCATCCACAATGGGCGGCATTATGGCCGCGGGCGTGGTCTACGTCATGCTCGGCGCCTTGGTTAAAGTGCGCGGCACTGACTTTATTCACAGATTATTGCCCCCAGTCGTAGTGGGACCTGTGATCATTATTATCGGCCTTGGCTTAGCCCCCGTGGCGGTGAATATGGCATTAGGCAAGAGTGGTGATGGTAGCTTGACTTTAGTCGCTACAAATACGGCGTTATTTATTTCGCTCGCATCGCTTGGCACCACTATCGCGGTGGCGATTTTCGCAAAGGGCCTACTCAAAGTGATGCCGATTTTAGCAGGTATTATAGTAGGTTACAGTTTAAGCCTAGCCTTTGGTATTGTTGATTTTGCCGTTGTGACCGCTGCAAGCTGGATTGCTATTCCTAAATTTGTCGCGCCAGAATTAAACTGGTATGCCATCGCATTTATGATCCCAGTGGCAATCGCCCCTGCGGTAGAACATATAGGTGATATTCTAGCGATATCCAACGTCACGGGTAAAGATTTTATGAAAAAACCCGGCCTGCATCGCACGCTAACGGGTGACGGTATTGCCACAATTGCAGCCGCAGCCTTTGGTGGTCCACCGAACACGACTTACTCAGAAGTGACAGGTGCAGTAACCTTAACCCGAAATTTTGATCCGAAGATCATGACTTGGACTGCCATTACCGCTATCACTTTAGCCTTCGTTGGCAAACTAGGTGCACTGATGCAAACTATCCCCGTCCCAGTGATGGGCGGTATTATGTGTTTGCTATTTGGTTCCATTGCCGCAGTTGGCCTCAACACCCTTATTCGTAATCATGTGGATTTATCTGAGCCTCGTAATTTAAGTATTGTCGGTGTTACCTTAGTCTTTGGTATCGGCGGCATGGCATTTGGCATTGGTTCATTCAGTCTAACCGGTATTAGCTTGTGCGGTATTGTCGCTATTACCATGAACTTACTATTACCCGCGACTAAGCCACACAATAAACACCACGACTCTGATGTGACGCCTCATTAATTACGGCTTGAAGACACGATCAATTTCGAAGTAGGTCGTTGAAAAATGACCACTTTATAAAATTGATCGTTTCTTAAAATACCACCACAAAAAAGCCGCCGTGATATCAATCACGGCGGCCTTTTTTATGAAGCAATATTTTTATGAAGTAAGAATTAACTCTTACTCCTCAGTCTTGATCTTAGCGGCAGCCGCTTTGATCAAAGGTTGTAATTCGCCTTTTTGGAACATGTCCACTACAATATCACACCCACCGATCAACTCGCCTTCAATCCACAATTGTGGGAAAGTCGGCCAGTTAGCAAACTTAGGTAATTCTGCGCGAATGTCTGGATGCTGAAGAATATCCACGAATGCAAACTGCTCGCCGCAGTTAATCATGATCTGAGCTACCTGTGACGAGAAGCCACAGCTTGGTAACTTAGGAGAGCCTTTCATATAAACAATGATAGGGTTTTCCGTGATCTGCTGCTTAATTTTCTCTACTGTTTCCATTTTGATTCCTAAGTAGGATGACGTTGACTCAATGCGACTATTGTACGTCAGCTAGACGCAGAACAAAATCCCACAGTTTGTAAGGTTATGTCGACATTTGATTTTTCGATGGCGTCTATCTAGTCAATTAGCTAAACAATGATTCACATCACAAATTTTATCGGTACAATAGTCCTAAGTGAGCACGTTTAAGAAACGATAACCTAAGACCATGGAGAGATACTAATGGCTTTCGAATTACCCGCATTACCATATGCAAAGAACGCACTAGAACCACACATTTCTCAAGAAACCATAGAATACCACTACGGCAAGCACCACAACACTTATGTTGTGAAGCTAAACGGCTTAATCGAAGGAACTGATTTCGCTGGCAAATCTTTAGAAGATATCATCAAGACTTCTACCGGTGGCGTATTTAACAACGCAGCTCAAGTGTGGAACCACACTTTCTACTGGAACTGCTTAGCCCCTAATGCTGGCGGCGAACCAACAGGCCCAGTTGCTGATGCAATCAATGCCGCTTTCGGTTCATTCGACGCATTCAAAGCGCAATTTACTGATTCAGCAGTAAACAATTTCGGTAGCGCTTGGACATGGTTAGTGAAAAAAGCCGATGGCACTCTTGCTATCGTTAACACTAGCAATGCAGCGACGCCACTGACTGACAGCACAGTAACGCCAATCATGACAGTTGACGTGTGGGAACACGCTTACTACATCGATTACCGTAACGTGCGTCCTGACTATCTTGCCCACTTCTGGCAATTAGTTAACTGGGACTTCGTTAACCAAAACTTCGCAGGTTAATTCATTTAACCTAACGTTGTTTACTGCCGAATGAGCAGTGGGTTAATCCCAGTAAAAAGAGCCCTAGTGGCTCTTTTTTTATGCCCCTCGTTTGCCGCCCATCCCTTATCCTACCGATTTATCCTCCGCTAACTACAAGTGCAATAATTGCGTTTGCAACTATTTGTTATTGTTTTTATTTGATATTTTTTTGACACAGATAGTGAGTTTGTGTCTAAGATTAGAGTAGGAGGCTGGCTAGCCAGTTATCCGTTCCATGACATCACTGGCGTTTCAGGGGGTTTATATGGGCATTTTCGAGCATTACCAAAAGCGCTACGAACAAAAACTCGATGAAGAATATTCTTTGCAGGAGTTTCTGGACATCTGCAAGGGAGATCGCAGCGCTTACATGTCAGCATCAGAGCGACTACTGCTTGCAATTGGTGAAGCAGAAGTCATTGATACCGCAAAAAATCCAACACTTAGCCGTATTTTTTCGAATCGACTTATTTCACGCTATCCCGCATTTAAAGATTTCTTCGGCATGGAAGACGCCATAGAGCAAATTGTGGCTTACCTAAAGCACTCGGCTCAAGGATTAGAAGAATCCAAACAAATTCTATACCTACTGGGCCCAGTGGGCGGCGGTAAGTCATCGCTAGCCGAAAAACTCAAAGCCCTAATGCAAAAAGTGCCCATTTACATTCTGAGCGCGAATGGAGTCCGCAGCCCAGTCAACGATCACCCCTTCTGCCTGTTTGATGTGGAAGAAGATGGACAGCTGTTAAAAGATGAATTCAACATTCCCAACCGTTATCTGAAAACCATCATGTCGCCTTGGGCGGTAAAACGTCTGCATGAGTTTGGTGGCGATATCTCCAAATTTCGCGTGGTGAAAGTCTTTCCATCCATTCTGGACCAAGTGGCAATAGCGAAAACTGAACCCGGTGATGAAAACAACCAAGATATTTCGTCCCTTGTCGGTAAAGTCGATATTCGGCAGCTCGAACATTTCTCCCAAGATGATCCCGATGCTTACGCCTATTCAGGCGCATTGTGCCGTGCAAACCAAGGGGTGATGGAATTCGTCGAGATGTTTAAGGCACCAATTAAAGTGCTGCATCCACTACTAACTGCAACTCAGGAAGGTAACTATAACGGCACAGAAGGCTTATCGGCCTTGCCCTATAGCGGGATTATTCTGGCTCACTCAAACGAGTCCGAGTGGTCAACCTTCAAAAACAACAAAAACAACGAAGCCTTCCTCGACCGTGTTTACATAGTCAAAGTGCCCTACTGTTTACGGGTCTCAGAAGAGCTGCAAATCTATCAAAAACTGCTAATCAACTCTGAGTTATCGAAAGCGCCCTGCGCTCCCGGCACCTTAGAAACCTTAGCGCAATTTAGTGTGTTGTCACGCATCAAGCCGCCTGAAAACTCCTCCATCTACTCTAAGATGCGGGTATATGACGGTGAAAGCCTGAAAGATACCGATCCTAAGGCTAAGTCTTACCAAGAATACCGTGATTACGCAGGTGTCGATGAAGGCATGAATGGACTATCCACCCGTTTCGCCTTTAAGATTTTGTCGCGGGTATTTAACTTCGACCATTCAGAGATCGCAGCCAACCCAGTACATTTATTCTATGTCCTCGAACGACAAATTGAACAAGAACAGTTCCCCGGTGATACCGCCGAACGTTATCTTGAATTCCTAAAAGGTTATTTGATCCCTAAATATGTGGAGTTTATCGGTAAAGAAATTCAAACCGCTTACTTAGAGTCTTACTCTGAATACGGCCAAAATATTTTCGACCGCTATGTCACTTACGCCGATTTTTGGATCCAAGATCAAGAATACCGCGACCCAGAAACAGGTCAGCTATTCGACCGCGCCGCCCTCAATGCTGAACTTGAGAAGATTGAGAAGCCCGCGGGGATCAGCAATCCTAAAGATTTCCGTAATGAAATCGTTAACTTTGTGCTGCGCGCCCGCGCGAATCATGAGGGTAACAATCCGCTATGGACCAGCTACGAGAAACTTCGCACTGTGATCGAGAAGAAAATGTTCTCCAACACAGAAGATTTACTGCCTGTTATTTCCTTTAACGCCAAAACGTCGAACGACGATCAACGCAAACACGATGATTTCGTCAATCGCATGATGGAGAAAGGCTATACCAAAAAACAAGTCCGACTCTTGTCTGAGTGGTATTTACGAGTTCGTAAATCTTCTTAAACTTGCGCTAACTAAGTACAGGGCTTTGGTGTTGCCAAAGCCTTCGCTGGGTTTTGGGAGGTGCGTATGGCGAACTTTATCGATAGACGGTTGAATGCGAAAGGAAAAAGCACAGTCAACCGCCAACGCTTTATCAATAGATATAAGCAACAAATTAAAAAAGCCGTCAGCGATGCAGTGACTCGTCGCAGCGTAACGGATGTAGATAAAGGCGAAAAAATCAGTATCCCAACACGGGATATCAGTGAACCTATGTTTCACCAAGGCAAAGGCGGTGTCAGGGATAGAGTGCATCCCGGTAATGACCAATTTACCCGTGGCGATAAAATTGACCGACCACCTGGTGGTTCAGGCGGCGGTTCGGGCAAAGGTGAGGCCTCAAACTCGGGTGAAGGCGACGATGACTTTGTGTTCGAAATCTCTAAAGACGAGTATCTAGAGTTATTGTTTGAGGACTTAGAACTCCCCAATCTACAAAAAAATCGCCTTAATAAACTAGTGGAGTACCAAATCTACCGTGCGGGATTCACCAATGATGGCGTCCCCGCTAACATCAATATTGTCCGTTCATTACGTTCATCCCTTGCACGTCGCATTGCGATGTCGGCCAGTAAAAAGAAACTATTAAAAGAGTTAGAACAAGAACTTGCTGAACTGGAAAATATTCCAGGTACTAAGGCGGAGTTGATTTTGGATTTAAAAGCCCAAATTGAGGAGTTAAAACAAAAGATTGCCAGAGTGCCGTTTATCGATACCTTCGATCTGCGCTTTAATAACTATTCCAAAAGGGAAATCCCTTCTAGCCAAGCCGTGATGTTCTGCTTGATGGATGTGTCTGGTTCTATGGATCAGGCAACTAAAGATATGGCAAAACGCTTCTATATCTTGCTGTATCTGTTCCTCACCCGTACCTATAAAAATTTAGAAGTGGTTTACATTCGCCACCATACCCAAGCCAAAGAAGTCGATGAACACGAGTTCTTTTACTCCCAAGAAACGGGCGGTACCATAGTGTCCAGTGCACTGAAATTAATGCATGAAATTCAACAAACCCGCTACCCCGCCGATGAGTGGAATATTTACGCAGCCCAAGCATCCGACGGTGATAACTGGGCCGACGATTCACCTACCTGTAGGCAATTGTTAGAACAAAAAATATTGCCACTGGTGCGCTACTACAGCTATATCGAAATCACCAATCGCGCCCATCAAACCCTGTGGCGCGAATATGAATCCCTGCAACAGCATTACGACAACATCGCCGTGCAGCATATACGTCAAGCCGAAGATATTTACCCTGTCTTTAGGGAGCTATTCAAGAAACAAGCGGTTTAAGGGGGCACTATGGGGATAACTAAATCAACACCTTGGACACCACTGAGCGATGGTCCCGACTGGAGCTTCGAGCTACTTCAGGACTACCTCAAGGAAATTGAGCGGGTGGCAGCGCTCTATAAACTCAGCACTTACCCAAATCAAATTGAAGTCATCACAGCTGAACAGATGATGGATGCGTATGCTGGCATAGGCATGCCCATAGGTTACACCCATTGGTCTTTCGGCAAACGTTTTATCGAAACCGAGCAAGGTTACAAACGTGGCCAAATGGGGCTCGCCTATGAAATTGTGATTAACTCTAACCCCTGTATCGCTTACTTAATGGAAGAAAATACCATCACAATGCAGGCGCTGGTGATAGCTCACGCCTGTTTCGGACATAACAGCTTTTTTAAAAACAATTACTTATTTAAGACATGGACAGATGCGAGCTCGATTATTGACTACCTTGTCTTTGCTAAAAACTACATCAGTGACTGCGAGCAAAAATACGGTGTAGAACAAGTCGAAAGCGTCATAGACTCCTGTCATGCGCTAATGAACTATGGTGTCGATCGTTATAAACGTCCCTCTGAAATCTCATTCAGGGAAGAACAAGCAAGACAAAAGGATCGCGAGGCTTACCTTCAAAGCCAAGTAAATGATTTATGGCGCACCATTCCTACCCATCAACATGAGCAGTCTCAATCTAAAAAACGTCGTTTCCCCGCCGAACCGCAGGAAAATATTTTATATTTCATCGAGAAAAACGCTCCTTTGCTTGAACCATGGCAAAGGGAAATAATCCGTATTGTGCGTAAAATGGCGCAATATTTTTATCCGCAAAAACAAACTCAAGTGATGAATGAAGGCTGGGCAACCTTCTGGCATTACACTATCTTGAATCACTTATACGACGATGGCGTGGTTACTGACCGCTTCATGATCGAGTTTTTGCAAAGTCATACAGGCGTTGTGGCTCAACCCGATTACAACAGTCGTTATTACAGTGGCATCAACCCATACGCCTTAGGTTTTGCCATGTTCACCGATATTCGGCGTATTTGTGAAAATCCAACCGATGAAGATAAAGCTTGGTTTCCCGACATTGCTGGCAGCGATTGGATTGAAACCTTACACTTTGCGATGCAAAACTTTAAAGATGAAAGTTTTATTAGCCAATATCTCTCACCTAAAGTTATCCGCCAATTTAAATTGTTTGGTATCCATGATGATGAGAAACGCAATTATCTTTCGGTATCCGCGATCCACGATGAACGGGGCTATCAAGATATTCGCCAGTTACTATCACAACAATATAACCTGTCTAATATTGAGCCAAATATCCAAGTACATAATGTGGAAATCAACGGTGATCGATCCTTAACCTTACATTATGTGCCAAATAACGATATTCCCTTAGCCAACAGCCATAAAGAAGTATTAAAGCATTTACATCGATTATGGGGTTTCACTGTCACCTTAGAGCAAAAAAATGCAGATGCGAGTATTAGCGTCTTAGCATCCTGCCCTGAAGCCAATAAACCAGAATAATAAGCACAATAAAAAGGCCGTTTCCAATTGAAACGGCCTTTTTGTTTATTTAGCGCTATCTTAACGCGATATCACTCACAGAGATTAATGATCTTGAGCAATAGAAGCTGGCATATCTTCGCGTAATTGTAACCACATCTTACCGCTATTCATGCCATAGGTACGCATTAGCGCAGAGACATCGAGGTAATTTTTCGCCTGAGCCAACAGTTCTAATTCTTTGTAAAAGTTCAATGCTAATAAACGCGCATCTGAGCTGGTAAAGTAATAACGACCAACTCGACTATACAAACCTTTAAATCCGTTTAATATCAAAACGTAAAGTGGATTTCCAGACGAAAACGCTAAGGTGTGATGCAGTAAGTAGTCAAATTCAGCATAGGATTCAGCCGTATCTTCAAGCTGGTGAATCTTTGCAAGTACCTCCACAGCGGTATCCGGGTTATAACGCAAAGCACCGCGAAAATAGATAGCACTGACGTTCGTTCTAGCTGACAAGAGTTGGTCAACCAATACCGGAAAACCCTCGGGATTCAAATCAGCAATAGTCTCAAGGATGTTTAAGCCTGAGGTTTCCCAAAAGTTGTTAACCCGTGTTGGTTTGCCATGCTGAATTTTCAGCCAACCGTCACGCGCCAAGCGCTGTAACACCTCACGCAGAGTGGTGCGAGTCACACCAATCAATTCTGAAAGCTCACGTTCAGCCGGTAAAATGGACCCTGGAGGAAATTTGTTTTCCCAAATTGATCTCACAATATACTTCTCTGCAAAACTTGCAGGTCCTTTGGCATTGATAATCATCAGCCCACTTATCCAGTTGTTGTGCGTCGTAATGGTCACTGATCATACCAGAGCGGTAAAAAATGGAAACCATTCACTTAAAATCACTGTGTTATCGCCGTGTAAATGTCACAGAATCGTTCAAAAAAACGACCAAGGTCAATACAGGATGGGCCAATTTTGCCGCTTAGCTCCGCTTTTTGAAATGTCGGTATCAGTAACTCATTACATTAGCTTTCTCTTTAGGCTAGACTCATTTAACTAACGCAGGTATTGATAATAATCACGTGCAATTTTTAACATAATTAGAAGAGAGGCTGCCATGCCGGCGACAATGAGTCAGGCGTTTATTGGGAACTTCTTAGGAAATTCTCCTAAGTGGTACAAAACCGCAATACTGTCATTTTTAATTATCAATCCAATACTCTTTTTCTATGTCGACCCCTTTGTGGCTGGTTGGGTATTGGTGCTTGAATTTATTTTTACCTTAGCAATGGCATTAAAATGCTATCCATTACAGCCTGGCGGATTATTGGCAATTGAAGCCGTCGCGATCGGAATGACATCGGCAAGCCAAGTCTTACATGAAATAGAAGCCAACCTCGAAGTATTATTACTCTTGGTATTTATGGTCGCTGGTATATATTTCATGAAGCAATTGCTGCTATTTGGCTTCACGAAAATCATTACTAAAGTGCGCTCTAAAATTTTAGTGTCATTAATGTTTTGTTTGGCTTCAGCCTTTTTATCAGCCTTCTTAGATGCGTTAACGGTTATTGCCGTCATTATCGCGGTCGCTGTGGGTTTCTATTCTATTTACCACAAGGTCGCTTCTGGAAAAGATTTCGGCGCCGATCACGATCATACCTCTGAAGGTAAAAATGATGATGGTGAAGATCAGTTAAACGAAGAAGAACTCAGTGCATTCCGTGGTTTCCTACGTAATCTGTTAATGCATGCGGGTGTGGGTACTGCGCTGGGCGGCGTGTGTACTATGGTCGGTGAACCACAAAACCTTATTATCGCCGCGCAAGCAAATTGGCAATTTGGTGAATTCGCCGTGCGTATGTCACCCGTTACTGTTCCAGTATTAATCTCGGGTATCTTAACTTGTTACTTAGTTGAAAAATTTGGCATTTTTGGTTATGGCGCTAAGTTGCCAACGGCCGTTCATCGGATCTTATGTGAATATGCCGCCCATGAAGATGCGCGCCGTACCAATAAAGACAACATGAAGTTAATCGTCCAAGCCTTAGTAGGTGTCTGGTTGATCGCAGGACTTGCATTGCACTTAGCCTCAGTGGGCTTAATTGGTCTTTCTGTGATTATTTTAACCACAGCCTTTAACGGCGTTACCGATGAGCATGCCCTCGGTAAAGCTTTCGAAGAAGCACTGCCTTTTACCGCGTTATTAGCTGTCTTCTTTGCGGTTGTTGGCGTGATTATCGACCAGCACTTATTCGCACCAGTGATCCAATGGGCACTGAGTTATCAAGGCAATACTCAGTTGGTGATTTTCTATATCGCCAACGGATTGCTGTCTATGGTGAGTGATAACGTGTTCGTCGGCACTGTGTACATTAACGAAGTGAAAGCGGCATTGATTAACGGTCAAATCAGCCGTGATCAATTCGACTTGCTGGCCGTTGCGATTAATACTGGAACTAACTTACCTTCGGTTGCCACGCCCAATGGTCAAGCGGCGTTCTTATTCCTACTAACCTCAGCCCTAGCGCCACTTATCCGCTTATCCTATGGCAGAATGGTATGGATGGCATTGCCTTACACTATCGTGCTGTCTATCGTAGGTGTCATGGCGATTCAAACGGGTTTCTTAGAACAAGCCACCCAATATTTCTATGATTCCCAGATAATCATCCATCACAGCGCTAGTGAAGTTTTAGAGCCGATGACTGGACATTAATCTTCTTTATTGACTGAACTTTATTTAATAAGTAGAGTCCAAAAAACGCCCCATGTCTGAGGGCGTTTTTTGTTGATATGGAGCTCACTTTGACTGTAATGACTCGCTTTGCCCATTCCCGTCCATCTTGGTTTATTCTCGCAGGCACAGCCCTTGGGTTAGAAGCAGCCGCCCTGTATTTTCAATATGTCATGAAACTGGAACCTTGTGTCATGTGTATTTACCAAAGACTCGCTATTTTTGGTTTATTGGCAGCAGGCCTCATTGGCATGACAGCCCCCAAATATCGAATCGTCAGGATCTTAGCTGCCTTGCTCTGGGCCATCAGTGCAACTTGGGGATTAAAACTGGCCTTATCGCTCGTAGATATGCAAGCCAACCCATCCCCTTTTTCAACCTGTTCATTCTTACCTGAATTTCCAGCTTGGATGCCATTACACGAATGGTTCCCTGCCGTTATGATGCCTACTGGCATGTGTACTGATGTACCTTGGGTCTTTATGGGTGTAACGATGCCCGAATGGATGGTAGTGGCTTTCAGTGGCTTCTTAGTCGCTTGGTTACTCTTTATTGTGCCTGTCCTAAGTGGTTCAAATAAACCGTCTCTTTATAAATAACAAGTTTGAGATAAGGCAGGCATAAAACCTGCCTTTTTATTGACGATTGTATTCCACTTATCCCATTCAATCCTCGCAACTTAAACATATGCCAATAGCAAAACAGTGAGAAAGCGCTACACTGGCTCAATGAAAAGTGGTGATTTGGAAACTGGGGATTATGGGAAAAAGTTCGACATCTGAGCCACACACGCCATTGACCCAATGGCAGAACAGTTTGCCATTCAAATTTAGCCTTATTCAGCTCGTCATTGCCGCTATTTTGATTTGTAGTACAGCTTGGGTGATGCTAAGCATTCAACGCCAACAAGTTCTTGATCAGCAAGCCGTGTTAAACCAAAACTATGGCCAGTTGATTATCGCCAAACTGCAAGAAATGACTTCACAGGTTGAAACCGTAGTCGACTCTATTTCCAGTATTGCCAAACTTTACCACTATGATCATGAGCAACTGGTGAAAACCATTCCCACCTTGCTGAAACTTGATAGTCAACAACGCATCATCTCTGGCGGTGGCGTCTGGCCGGAACCCGGCGCGTTTAATCAGCAAAAATTTCGAGATAGCCTGTTTTGGGCACACAATGTAAACGATGAATTAGTCGCCATTGATTCCTATAACAAAGACACATTCCCAAGCTACCACACCGAAGAATGGTATCGCCCGACGCGCTATTTTCCTGCTGGTAAAATTTTCTGGTCAAAATCTTATTTCGATCCGACAACCCATGAGTCAATGATCACAGCCTCAGGCGCTATGTGGATGGACCATCAGTTTATTGGTGCCGCCACTGTGGATATCAGTTTAGAAAAGCTCAATGTGCTATTACGCAATACTATGATTAATGTCAGAGGCTATGTCATAGCCTTAGATCATCAAAACCAAGTACTCGCCTATCCAGATGCCAATAACGATCTTAAGCATCAAACCAATACCAATCATTCTTTCGTCACCTTCAATCATCTCGCCAGCCAACAGCCAGATTTCAGCCCCGTCGAAGTCGCATTGCAGAGTGCAGATAAAGCCTTTATAGAAGCGGCGATTGCCGAGCGCGTTTTTACCCAAGAACAGATGCAGCATCTAACGAGACTAAGTCATCAAAATGAGCGTGACATGTTAGCGGCCATCGTAAATAACAATGCCTTAAATCATTTTACTGCCCCGAAATTACTGACGTCGGTAACTTTGACCCATGATCCAATCCTTAAAACGGCATCTCTCGTTTCGGTATTTCTCATGCCAAATACCTATTGGAAGGTACTTGTCGTCACCCCAATTTCACCGCTGCAGGATACCGCTAAACATTTAATCGAAAAGGTCGGCGTTTATTTAGTCTGTATTCAACTATTAGGCTTAATTCTATTATTCTTACTCCAGCACCGACTATTTATTACCCCCATTATTGAAATCGTCCAAGCCTTAAAACGTAATGATTCCGCCTCTATCGAACTCAAAGCCAATAACAGCCATGACGAAATTGGTTTATTGGCAAAAACATTCCTGTCGCGTACTCGACAACTTGAAGTGGCAATGGCGAGCTTAGATGCGAGTAACCTGGCACTAGAACAGCAATTGCAGAGCCAAAACCTGTTTCAACTGGAGTTAAAGCGCCATAAAGAACAATTGAGGGCTTTACTTAAATTTTCTCAAAATCTCATCTATATCAAAGATCTTCACGGTAAATATATTCTCGTCAATGACAAATATTGTGAAATCTTAGGTATAGAACGCAGACGCATTATTGGCACTTCTGATTTTGAGATATTTCCCAGCCAATTTGCCCACGAGTATCAACAAAATGATCGACGCGTTCTGCATAATCATGAAGCCATAAACTTCGAAGAAGCTATTCCATCGCCCCTAGGCAATCTTATTTATATCGTGACTAAATTTAAGATCAAAGATGATGACGATACCGTTATTGCAGTCGGTGCTATTGCCTTTGATATCACCTTACAAAAAATTAAAGAGCAAGAACAAGAAAAGTTACTTTTAGGGCAAGTCGAGGCGCTTAATCACCTACAAGAACAAGTTCGCCTCAGTAATCAACATAACCATGAACTCCATCTGCTCCAAGACAAATCAACCCAATTACTTGAGAAGCATCATCAACTCAATCTCAGTCGTGAACAAAGCCAACAGCTAATGCAAAATTTTCTAGCTGAAATGATGACGCAAATTATGCATGAGCAAGATCAGCTACTCGCCAAAGTGTGCCAACTTCAGCCAATAGATAATGCTAACGACCAAAATCAGATCACCGAAATCATGGTGACTCAGGCAGATAAATTGCGACATATTGCCCAGTTATTAACGAATCATCAAAATGACATTCGGCCACTGCATCTCGCACAATTTATGCGCCATCTCTTAGGGTTGCTAAAGGTACAATTAGCTAAAACAAATGTGGAAATAGCGTTAAATTGCGAAGAAAACATCATTATTGATGGCCCTTCATGGCAATATTTGCAGCTGTTTTATCGTCTAATCACCAACACGTTGAATCATGCATTTAAAGCTCACAATGAACAGCGTGAAATAACCATTAATATCGACAAGTCGAGCGAAGAGTTACACATCAGTATTATCGATAATGGGATAGGTATGACAGAGCCGCAACTCGCACAGTTACGGCAAGAACTAGCGCAAGAACTCTGCCTTGGAACGCTGACCTGTATAAATCTGTGGCTTAAAAATGATCTCAATGGCAGCCTTAGCATAAGTAGCCACTTGAACCAAGGCACACACATTCAATGTCGTTGGCCACTGAGTACAGATTTAGAACCGTAATAAATAAAGGTGCGTTATTGATCTAACCATGCCTTGGCTTGGCTATGTTCATCGGCGGTAAATACCTTTACCGGACATGGCAGCATGCAGGCTAGCGCATTAACCATAGCATTTGTTTGAGTGGCATTGGCAATCATCACGACCCTTGAAAAATCACTTAAATGAAATAAACCTAAGACCGCATCATCCCACAGGGCCCCAACGGATATACCTTCAAATTCAGGGGAAAACTCGTACCAAAGGCGAATACTGGCGTGGTCTTGCAGCTTGGCTTCTATGGCGGGAACCAAATAGCCTTCAACATCCCCATGGTTAACACGGCCAGATGCGACCACAGCCAATATATCATCAGCATGACCCGAAGAAATCGTTAGCATTGAACACTCCTTATCAATACATGAAGGGAAAAATAGTTAAAGCTCATACACTAAAGATACACAGACAATGACATAAATGCGGGAAAGATGGGCTTTTTATTTTAAGCTAACACCATTTAATACATACACATCAGCAATGCAAATAACACTAAAAGGAGCTAATCCACAGCGATGACTCGCATAACCCAGCAACAAAACTTAGTCGCAGAACTCGATGAAAAATGGTGACCATACGAAATAACATGAAGTGAAGCAAAGAGCAGATATTTACCTCACACTCAAGGCTGCTACTGCTCGAGCTTAACAATAAGAGTGAGGAAACACATGGTACTCAAACGATGATGATTTACGCTGCTAAAAATTAGTATTAGTCCTGACTTACCTGAAATCACGCATTAATAGATAATCTAATTGCTATTCTGACTAAGCACTCACTTGAAGTTTAGCGATTTCTTGATCGAACAAATTCTTAATCAAACTAGAAAACTCGGTAATAAATAAAGTTTGTGCGGGAGTCGCTTTATGGTTGGCAACTGAAGCTAAAATCTCTTCTAAATCATACACAATTGCATCCACTTCACGGATAATCACATTACGTTGCGTAAAAGACAACGATGGATTTTGGCCACACACCATAATGATCTGTGCCGACAATTGCTCTTCAAATAATTCCATCACAGTATCGTCTGAAACTACCTCTGAACCTGGTGTTTCAAATAAGCCAAGATGTTCAGTTAAATACTGGACCAAATGCATGTAACCATCTTTATCTGTGACCATTTTTTACCCTTTAAACTCATTAACTTAATATTTATTGTGATGCTATTAATAGCACATCAGAAAATATCAAAGAAGCCAAAAGCTCGGCTTCTTATCAAGATCTCGCATACGCCACTTATTTAACTCTAGCCTATCTTCGATAACAGACGTATTGATCTATACCAATCTTATTGAAGTTACTGAGTTAAGGTTAGTACAAATGACACAGGAACAGCTTGACTAATGCTCGATAAACCCGCAATTTCACGTAATTTATCAATCCCAGCCACAAGATCAAACTCATTGGCATTAACAATTACCGGTTGAAAACTGTTCACTAAAAGTTTGTTATCAGAAACTTTAGTGATAATCACCGAAAAAGCCTTAGTTTGCGATTTGCCGTGTAACGCAATTTTTCCATCAATATCAAAAACTTTACTCTCACCGACGCCAAGATTTTTTAGTATCTTAGGGTCTACTTGTGATGACAGTTTCAGCTCTGGATACAAAGACACTTCAAATAACAAATTTTGCATCCGCTCATCGCGGACATCAATACCCGTTGCCACACCGATTAGTGGAATTGTTAATTCAAATTGACCGTTATCTTTTAGCGTACCTTTGAGTTGTTTAAAGTGATGGACTTCACCTATATCACCTTTCTTTACCGAAATAAAACTGACTCGCGAATCTTGTTCCATCACTTGCCATTGCGCGGCACAGCTAAAACTGGCCATAGCAGATAAGGCGACAATTCCCATCCATTTTTTCATCGTATCCGTCCTTAAATAGTGAGTTTAAAAGCCATGTCGTAAAGAAAATCGACATCCGCAACAGGCTAAAATCCTGCCCAGTTAAACGTGATCAACATCACCTAACTTAAGCTAAAGATACTCTGTTTATCCATTAGCGACCAGTAAACTATGATTCATACGCGCACTAACCATTTATCTAAGCTATTGGCAAAAGCCTGTTTATCTGCTTGAGAAAACGAATCAGGCCCGCCGGTGTGCACGCCAGAACCGCGCAAATCCTCCATAAAATCGCGCATCGTCAGCTTTTGTTTTATGTTATCGACGGTATAAAGCTCGCCACGGGGATTGAGCGCCAAGGCGCCCTTTTCAATGATTAAAGCCGCTAAGGGAATATCCGCGGTGATCACTAAATGCGTCGGTTCCACATGATCGACAATATATTGATCGGCCACATCAAATCCCGCACCGACTCGAATTTGGCTGATATAGGGAGATGGCGGTACGCGGATCATTTGATTAGCCACCAGCACCAGCGGCAGGGCTTTGCGCTCCGCCGCCCGGAACAGGATTTCTTTGATAGGATTGGGACACGCGTCCGCATCAACCCAAATTTTATAATCACTCAATGTCTTTTAACTCTGTTGTTAGGTTCACAAGCTCAGTTTTATGCCAAGCTATCGAACTATGCACCGTACTAAGGCGCTAAACGATCGATTTCCCACTCTGCATCATGGCGAGAATAAATAAAACGATCATGCAGCCTGTGTTCTCCACCCTGCCAAAATTCGATACTCGAAGGTCTCACTAAGTAACCGCCCCAAAAACTGGGTAAAGGCACATCGCCCTTGGCGAACTTTGCTTTCATTTCGAAGAATTTGCCTTCAAGTACTTGTCTAGCGCTGAGTTTACTCGACTGCTGCGATACCCAAGCCGCAATTTGGCTGTCCTTAGGACGGGTCATAAAGTATTTAAGCACTTCAGCGGTGGACAGTGCCTGCGCTTCACCGAGCACCGATACTTGACGCTCTAGAGGATGCCAAGGAAAATGCAAACTGACTTTATTATTAGCAGCAATTTGCTGTGCTTTGCGGCTGCCAAGGTTAGTAAAAAATACGAAACCTGTGTCATCAAAACGCTTAAGTAATACTATACGTTGAAAAGGTTGGCCGTGCTCATCCACCGTCGCCACACACATAGCGGTGGGATCGCTAAGCTCTGCATCCCTTGCCTGCGTCATCCACAGTTCAAACAAATCCATCGGGTTTTGCGGTAAGTCGGCACGTCTTAAGCCGCCTTTGGCATACTCGCGGCGGATATCACTGAGATCTGTCATAGGGTTTCCTTAAGCAAACGCCAAAAATTCACATGAGTTCAGGGATCAGCACTTCAGCCTGAAGCTGCTGATAGTGGCTAAAACCAATGTCATAACCTTGCTCGGTCGTTAATGAACACCGCCCTAAGCATAAATGGGCAGGAAATCCCTGCGTTGAGTCGTCGGTATTAAAGCGGATTGTGTCCCAACTGACAGGAGCAAACAAGGTTAATAGACGCGCTAATAGATCTTGCGGATACTGCGCTAAATCCAGATTCGTTTCAAAGCTCACATAGGAGCTAGCGCACGCATTCTCGCTTTGAGGCGTAATATGCAAAGTAACATAATATTTGCCCCAAAGACCGTTCATCGAAAAGCCTGACGGATCAAATAAATGGGCGTCAATCTCAAATTCAGGGAGTAAATCGTTAAGCTCGAGTGCGGCGCAAATCTCATCTTTACTCTGCGAGCCGCCATTAAGATAGTCGGCAAATTCGCCACGAATGTGGTACATCAACAGCTCACTGGTTTAATCATCATTTGGTGCTCGATAATCACTGTCAGAGCAGAAAAAATAGTGATGATGGCTGTCGAGATGGCCTACTCGAAAGGCTTTACCGGTGATACGTTGGCGCAGTTTGCCAATATCCTCGGCAAAGCTCGTGGTTTGCAGATGAGCTTGGTATTCGTTTTTACGCTGATAACTCACCAATGCCATGGCAGGCACGCCAAGCGCGCCGATAAAGTAACAAGCGGCGTCCACTAAGGTACTGTTACCACAGGTGAGCATGACAAATCTGTCGTGCCATACAAACAAGCTGGATTCACTCAACAGATAGGCATCACAGTCCGCATTACTTAACTGCGACAGTATCTCGGCGTGGGCACAGTTGACTAAGGCAGACCAAAAACTCACATCGAGTTCGCGTAAATTCGGCGCAGACGCCGTCACGATAATCTCGAGTTTTTTTTCTGAACCTTCAAAAAACATCAACCCTTTGACCTCATGATCGTCACTCATCCTTTACTTGATCCTAGAACAACGCGATTTTACACGACTAAAACGGCAATAAAAGCGAAAAATCTGTCCTTATAAAAACAAAAATCAGCCGAGGTTACCCAAGGCTGATTTATTTTAACACGCTATAAATTAAGAAAAATCTTCTAAATAGGTATAGCCTTTCAGCCCTAGTTGCAATTCTTCTAAAATTTGTGCGCGTTCACCTTCGGCGATATGCAGATTCACTAACTCTTCATAAGTGCGCATAAAGGCCACCGCATCTAAGTTAACGTAACGCAATACGTCAGCAACCGTGTCACCCGCCAATACCGATTCGATGTTAGTCACACCATTATCTTCGATGCGAACCACTGCTGAGTTTGTATCACCAAACAGGTTATGCATATCACCCAAGATTTCTTGGTATGCACCCACAAGGAAGAAACCAATCAGGTACGGGCTATCCGCACTCCATGCTGGCACTGGCAGCGTGGTTTCAATCCCTTGACCATCAACGTATTGATCGACAATACCGTCAGAGTCACAGGTGATATCGAGCATGACAGCACGGCGCTCAGGGGCTTTATCTAAGCCCGATAATGGCAATACTGGGAACACTTGGTCAATACCCCAAGCATCCGGTAATGACTGGAATAATGAGAAGTTAACAAAGAACTTATCGGCTAACTTTTCATTGAGTTCATCAATGATAGGTCTGTGATAACGGTTTTTCGCACTCAATAGCCCTTGCACTTCATGACACACGCGCAGGTTAGCTTGCTCAGCCCACGCACGCTCCGCTAAGGTCAATTGACCTAAAGCAAATAGCGAATGCGCTTCTTGTAAGTCACTTTGGCTATCGTGGTAAATCTCAATCAAAGCACGTTGATCGGCGCGGCCGCTGATCTCAGACCATGAATGCCACATGTTATGCAATAACTGTGGTGAATCTTCCGCTGGCGGTTGAATATCTTCAGGCTGATAAGCTTCAGTACCGATAACATCGGTGATAAGCACAGCATGGTGCGCCGTTAAGTAACGACCCGATTCTGAAATAATACGTGGCATAGGTTGCTCGTATTCATTACAGATGTCAGTCAATACGTTAACTATGTTGTTGGCGTATTCGGTCAGGCCATAGTTCATCGAGTTATTACTTTGGCTACGAGTGCCATCGTAATCCACCGCTAAACCACCACCGACGTCGAAGCAGTTAACGCTTGCGCCTAATTCACGTAATTCACAGTAGAAACGACCCGCTTCACTCACACCTTGGCGAATATCACGGATATTAGCGATTTGCGAACCTAAGTGGAAATGCAGCAATTGCAGCGAATCCAGCATATCGTGTTGCTTAAGTTGCTCTACAACCAACAAAATTTGCGCAGCAGATAAACCGAACTTAGATTTCTCACCGCCGCTCGCCTGCCACTTGCCTTTGCCTTGGAACGCTAAACGTGCACGTAGACCTAAACGCGGTGTCACACCCAGACGTTTAGATTCAGCTAACACCATTTTCAGTTCAGACAGTTTTTCTAAAACGATGTAAACCTTGTGGCCTAACTTTTCACCAATCAGTGCTAAACGGATATATTCATTATCTTTATAACCATTACATACAATGACTGAACTGGCTTTTTGCGCCATGGCTAACACAGCCATCAGCTCAGGCTTACTGCCCGCTTCTAAACCCAGTTGTGGTACTTCTTTTGATGCCTGACTCGCCAGAATCTCTTCCACCACAGTTTGCTGTTGGTTTACTTTAATCGGGTAAACCAGCAAATAGTCCGCCTGATACTCGTACTTCTGTATCGCTTGGTCGAATGCTTGGCACAAACTGTTCACTCTGTGGTGCAGGATCTGCGGAAAACGAACTAGTACAGGTAAAGCGACTCCCGCCTTAACCATGTCTTTGGCTAGCTCATTTAAGCCAATCTTGTAATCAGGATTTTTGGGGTCCGGTGACACAGTCACCTCACCTTGATCGCTAATCCCGTAAAAACCTTGGCTCCAGTGAGTAACATTGTACCCAGCACGAGCATCATCAATAGACCAATCATTCATTATTATTTAGCCCGTCTATTAAAAAATGGGTTAAACGGTTATGGCTTAATAGCACAACCGCCCGTTCGACAAACCCAGGCAAAGGGACACCTTACCTGACATACACGAAGGTAGATTTTACCTTCTCCTTAATGCCGCAACGTCACGCTAGTGTATGTGACATTGCTGCGATTTTCATTAATAGCGCAAGAGACAACGCATCTTAGCGCAATACATCGTATCATATTGAAGGGAAAGCTTATTCCCTTACCTCAGTAAAGCTATCTTTACTTGCCTCGCTTGCATTTATCCTCAGGCTAAAGGGCGCAAATACCGCCAAAAAGCCAAATAAGATCCTGAGTCGCATCCTTAAAACATCAAGCTAATAAGTAGCTTAAAGACGTTTGAAAGAGGTTAAGACCTTCAGAAACCGATAACACAAGTAGAAAACGAAAACCGATAACACTGAACTAGCGAAAACGCCAAACCAGCTTATCGCTAGGCAAGATTATTTTAACAGGGGACTATTGGCTTCTTCGCGGCCAGAATTGATGCGGATCAACGTGAGATGCTTAAGGCCAGTATCATCGTATGGTACGACAATCGAGCGTTGGCATTGTGACACTTTTAGGCAAAGTGCAAAAAATGGATGCTTGTGCATTAGCTAATAAAAACCCTCTTAACCCCATGTAAATCGATATGTTGTCAATTACACGGTTAATGACTGGTGAACCATAAAACCTTTATTACTCACGTAATATTTGTAATGTCTGCAACGAGCAAAGTCGTTGAACGGCGCAATTAAACCGCGCAATGTCACAGAATGCAAGCAAGAATCTCATTTAATCTTTTGCATTAAAATATAATAAACACTTGCTTAACAACCACCCGCCACCCATTGGTTTTAAATAGAGTAATATTAGTTAGTTAACTCATAAACGTCGTACAAGTCTGTTCAATATTTTTTATATCACCTTTGTCACTTTTATTGACATTTACCCCTGCAAATATCCCTGATTTTTGTGTGTCACTCAAGTGATGCACATTTGCCAATATTAAGTGAAGCCAAACAACCAATTATCACGGCGCCAAACCCGCCACAAATCAGTGGTTCCTCCGAGACACAATACGTGGTCAAGCCTGCGCTAAGTGACGACTCACACACGCTAAAATAAAGCTCAAAGACAATAATGCTGCAGTTTCAGCACCGAAGTGTATAATCGCAATCGAATCACATTCCATTATGCACAGAGAGATCCATGGTACAGATAGGTAAAACCTGCAAACTTGAGGTTGTAAAACAAGTCAGCTTTGGCGTGTATTTAAACGCCCACGAATTAGGGCAAGTACTGCTGCCAAACAAAGTCACCCCAAAAGACTGCCAAGTCGGTGATCTGCTTGACGTGTTTCTGTATCTAGATTCTGAAGATATCGTGATTGCTACCACTCGCCGTCCATTGGCACAGGTAGGCGAATTCGCCTACTTAAAAGCCGTTGCAACCGGCCCTTATGGCGCCTTTTTAGACTGGGGCTTAGATAAAGATTTATTACTGCCCTTCGGTGAGCAACATAAGCCTATCGAAGAAGGCCGCTCATATCTGGTCTATGTACACGCTAACCGCGCCGATGAACGCATCATGGCCTCATCAAAAATCGATAAGTTCCTCGATAAGACAGAGCCGGACTACACAGTCGGTGAGCAGGTCGATTTATATATCGGCGGCACCACAGATTTAGGCTACAAAGCCATTATTAATCATGCCCATTGGGGAGTGATTTACGAAAACGAAGTGTTCCAAAAACTGCGTTTCGGCCAAAGACTCAAAGGTTTCATCAAACAAGTGCGCCGAGATGGCAAAATCGATCTTGTGCTGCAACAAGGCAGTAAACAAGAGTTAGATAAGCACGCCCACATCATTCTGATCAAACTCAAACAGGCTGGCGGCTTCTTAGCCCTGACCGATAAAACCGATGCTGAAATCATTTACGATCAGCTTGGTATGAGTAAAAAAGCCTTCAAAAAAGCCATTGGTGGCTTGTTTAAGAATGGTCAACTGAGCATAGATAATGATGGTTTGCGTTTAACTGAAACCGCAGAATAATCAACTCTATTCAGGACTTAGCCTTAAAATTGTACAGTTTACCGCCACTAAGGCAGAGTTTGACTGACAACTCCTAGGATATTAAGCATGGCTCTGTTATAAACAAAGCCATGCTTTTTTCTTTGGAGCTTATATGGAACTCACGTTACACGAAGCCAGAGTCATCGGATGCCTGCTTGAGAAAGAAATCACCACCCCTGAGCAATATCCACTCTCGCTAAACTCTTTGACCTTAGCCTGCAATCAAAAAACCAGCCGCGAGCCGGTACTCGAACTCAGCGAAACCCAAGTGCAAATCGCCGTTGATTCCCTTAATCGGAAACGTTTAATCAGCGAACAGTCGGGATTTGGCAGCCGCGTCGTTAAATACAAGCACAGATTCTGCAATACCGAATTCAGCGAACTGCAACTGTCCCCCGCCGCACTCGCCATCGTCTGTTTGTTGCTATTACGTGGCCCACAAACGCCGGGAGAATTGCGCACCCGCAGCAATCGCCTACACGAGTTTAAAGACGTGATCGACGTGGAAGATTGCATCCGCCAATTGATGAACCGCGAAAAGCCTTTCTTAAAACAATTGCCCAGAGAAGCCGGCCGCCGCGAATCCCGTTATGTGGAATTATTCTCTGCAGCGTCATCGCACGAAAGTGCTAGCCAATCCCATAGAACAAGTCATACCTTAGCCCATGTCGCTGTGTCTGTAGACGCAGAGCCGCTTGAATTAGTGAACAGAGTGACAGAGCTTGAACAACAAGTCGCCGAACTGACGCAAAAGCTCGATGAATTAATCGCCTCATTGAGCTAATTAGCGATAGATAATGACTGATAAATACCGATGGATAATAAGTGCTATGTGAGCAACATGGCACTTATGGACCAATCCACTGTCTACCCAAGGGTGAGAAACTGAACCGCACCAACATAGTCGCGCCAAGCACCATAGCCCCTGAACCTAGCGCAAAAAAGAATAGAGACAGCACATGACCAATAATCCACCCAGCAGCTTCAACAACGTGTTTATTATCGCCATGTTTGAACTGCGCAAATTTTTATTTAATACCCGCGGGATCATCGCCTTGGTCGCCTTTGGTTTAGTTTGGGGTGTACTTCTGCTTTACCCCATTCAAAGTGCATCGGCCATGTTATTGCAGCCCAATGTAAAAGACATCATTGACAGTTTATTTGGCGCCAATACCCTCAATGTGCTCTTTGAGTGGCCCGTGGCCGAAATGGCGGTGTTTTGGTGCTTTGCGCTGTATTTGTTTCCACTGTTCAGTATTCTTATCGCCGCCGATCAGTTCTCATCGGATAAAACCCGCGGCACGCTGCGCTTTTTAACCATACGCACTAGCCGTGACAGCTTATTGTTCGGGCGTTTTCTCGGCCAAATTCTGATCCAAGGTTTACTGATCCTATTAACGATTATCGCCACTGTCGCCCTCGCGCTCAGCCGCGACAGCCAACTGATTTTATCTGCGTTAACGTCTGGCGCCTTAGTGGGCCTTAACCTCGTCATAGTGATCTTGCCCTACACGGCTGTGATGACTTTATTGTCCCTGTATGCGCGCACGGCACGCCAAGCTATGGTGTTTGCCACCATTTTATGGACAGTGATTTCCATCACTATCGTGGTGTTAGCGAATCAATCTAGCCTACTAGCACAACTCCAGTGGGTATTACCCGGTGCTCAACTGTCGGACATGCTCAATACCAATGGACTCAATAGCTTAGTCTATGCCCCTATTCCACTGTTACAAACCGCTGTGGCCCTCTTGCTCGGCAGAATTTATATGCAAAGGAGCTCGCTATGAGTCTGATCCAATGCCAAGGGCTGTCGAAGCTTTACGGCAGCAAAAAGGCGCTAAATGATGTGAGTTTCAGCCTTGAAGCGGGTGCCCCCATCGCCCTTGTCGGTCCCAATGGCGCGGGTAAAACCACACTTTTTAGCCTGTTATGCGGCTATTTATCACCCAGCTCTGGAACCATAACCCTACTCGGTGAAGCCCCCAATAGCCCTAAGCTCTTAGGCAAGATTGCCGCTTTGCCCCAGGATGCAGTACTCGATCCCAACTTGACGATTGTCAGTCAGTTAATATTTTTCGCTCGCCTGCAGGGCATGAATCTAGAGCAAGCAAAGCAAGAGGCACTGCGCGTGTTGGCCTTGGTCGATCTAATTGATGTTGCCGAGCAAAAACCGCCTAGCCTTAGCCACGGTATGAGTAAACGTGTATCGATTGCGCAGGCGCTGATTGGCTCGCCAGAATTAGTATTATTAGATGAACCGACGGCGGGACTCGATCCTGCCAATGCGAAAAAAGTCCGTGAACTGGTCAAAGCCTTATCACCCACCACGACCTTTATGATCAGCTCCCATAATCTCGATGAGCTCGAAAAGTTGTGCGATCAAGTGTTGTATTTAGATAAAGGCCAACTGAGTCAAGCAGTGTCAATGCATGCGTCGACCGACAGCGATTACCTGACGTTAACCATGCAAAACTGTGACAGCGATGCATTGCAAGCGGAAGTGGCAAAACTGGCGGGAGTGGTGAACATCAGCTCAAAACAAAGCAATGTGTTTATTATCCAGCTAGACGACACAAATACAGAAAAAGCGCACAACAATGATATTGAGATGCGCCTATTCGCCCTCTTCAATCAGCATCAATGGCAATACAAGATGCTGCTGAAAGGTCGCACTCTGGAAGAAACGCTCTTTTCATAGGCAAGCGTTAAAAGGGATTTCTCATCATCCAACGGTTGATTAGTGTTCAATCCATAGCTTAAGCGCAATACAGCTTGCGCTTAAGCCTTTTAACTAAGGTTTTTAACTAAACCTTTCAATAAGCCTTTAAATTAAGTCAGTCACTTCGCCCAGTAAAATCAGCCCACCACTCAATCCGACAAACTTGTTCTTACTTTAGCAACACACAATCACCAAAAGCTTCACAAGCCTGTCAATAAAACACCAATCAACCGCACTGAGCTTGCTATGGCTTTCAATCTCGGGACGAGCTTGTTATAACTCCCCTTCGATTGAACCTAAGCTGACTTCAGAGGTTTCTATGAACAAAGCACAACTTATCCAACGTATTGCCGCCGAGCTCAATGCATCGCAAGCGAGCACTAAACCTGTGGTTGAGCAGATACTGCAACAGATCCACGCCGCCTTGAGCGAAGGCGAGAAAATTTTCCTGCCACAATTTGGCACCTTTGAACTCAGATACCATGTCGCTAAAACAGGGCGTAATCCACAAACGGGCGAAGCCATAGAAATCGACGGTTACAATCAGCCCAGCTTTAAAGCCTCAACCGCATTGAAGCAGCAAATCAATCGCGGCGCTTAGCTTTAATGTGCAGTCACTCATTTGCGAGCATTAATCAGCAGCCTTGATATAAATAAGCCTCAACGTAATGTGAGGCTTATTTTTTTGTCTAAAGACATTAGCGGTAACGCTTAGATGAAAGCATTAAGCCGCTCAGCGGCTAAACATTAGTTAGGCACTGCCTATGCATTAGTCTCAACGCTTTGAAAAAGCGGTGAAGTATTAAGATAATCGGCGGCATTTTCTGCACTGGGATCATCAAGAAAAGGCACACTGCCGAGGAAAGGCGCTGACATCATCTCTTTAAGGCTCGTCAGATTCTCCGCAAACATACTCATATTCGGGTCGACACAATTGGCGACCCAACCTGCAATCTTAAGCCCATCGGCCAGTATTGCCTCTTGAGTGAGCAGCGCGTGATTTAAGCAACCGAGCTTCATGCCTACCACGAGTATCACTGGCAGTTCTAATCTCTGTACCACTTCCGATAAATATCGGCCCTCGCCTAAGGGCAAACGCCAGCCACCCGCACCCTCAATCAGACAAAAATCCGCTTGAGCAAATGCCGCTAAATCCAAA
The DNA here is from genome assembly GCF_025653925.1 of Shewanella sp. SM68. Taxonomy (NCBI): domain Bacteria; kingdom Pseudomonadati; phylum Pseudomonadota; class Gammaproteobacteria; order Alteromonadales; family Shewanellaceae; genus Shewanella; species Shewanella sp. SM68. The sequence continues at coordinate 441,150 of NZ_JAKKRU010000003.1, read as the reverse complement.
CTTTCGATAATGGCTTCAGGTGCTAAACTCACGCCCACTTGGGCGGCAGCAATATGCGGCGCAATCGCAGGTTCAAAGGTAAAAGGATTAATGACAGGATAAGTAAGTTTCAGCGACGATGAAGTCATCAACTGCAGTGCATCGGCATTACGCAAGCCTTCGGAGGTTTGTGCGCAGCCCGAGGCGATGGGCTTAACACCTAAAGTCAACATAGTGTTAGCCGCAAGAATACTCACAGCAGAGTCAGCATTGGCTATGAGCCCTAAACGATTCACAGCGGTTAATAATGCCGCCGAAACCAAAGTCTTACCGCTATCGGTATCTGTACCTGTTACAAAATACATATTAGATCCTTATCTGTTGCTATGAGTTGTGCTTTGTTAAGCCCACTCTCCATAAGCTAAATGTCCATATAGCTAACGATCTCTATACGTAATGTTAAAAATCCAACGTTTTCTAGATATTAGTGCTAATTGATAATGCCATGACTAAAGGCATAATATGTGAACTTTAAAACCTACGCCGAGCACGTATTTGAACTATCTGGTAGGTTAAAGGCAAACCTTGGGGTAAACGTAGCGATTCAGCTTTGGCCTGCATGGCCTGCCAATCTTGACGACCACGCAGCCGTGGAGTGAATTCTGAAGCACTCACTGTTGAACCTGAAACCCGAGTTGTTGAACTGGCGACATGTACAGAAGCCCCCACACCTTTAATTGAATAGAGTAGTGCCTTAAGAGTGTCAAAATACACTGTCATAGGGACGAGTTGCACTTCAAGTAATTGCCATGTATCGAGTTTAAATGCAGCCTTGAGTGCTTGCATCGTCGAAAAGTCATTCACTCTTAACCCTAATTCAGCTAATTGATTCAAACTCCCCTGCGCTACGAGGCTCAAATGACACTCACCGTTCGGCTTAAGTACCCGCGCCATTTCGGCTACCGCAGCAGGAAAATCAGCACACCATTGCAGGGCTAGATTAGAGTAAATAACATCCATGCAGCCATTGGTAAAAGGTAAACACTGCGCATCGGCACATACGCCGAGATAATCGGGATAAGACTGTTTTAGCTTTTGTAGCATGCCAAGGGCAATATCCACGGCAAATACAGTTGTGGATGAATTTTGCGTAGAGAGATCCGCTGGTTGAGAGACACTGTGGTACCCAGAAAAATCCGTCCCAGGGCCAGCCCCTATGTCTAACAGATAACCTGCTGCCAAAAACTCACTGAGTAAACTGGCAGCGCTCAGGCGTTGTAATTGATTATGATCTTGGTAACTATGGGCCGCTGCGGAAAAACGTTCAGCAATTTGAGTCCCGTGCACATTGGACACAGTCCCCGCGAGAACGCCCCCATAAGAAACGCCCGCATTAAGCTCACTCAGCTTAAGATCGCAAGAAATAAACTTGTTTGACTCATGAGCAAACTCACTACAGCTTGGATCACTAGACTTTATCAGGCTTGGCATTTTAACTAACACTCAACCATAAAAACTTAACATTCAATAAAATAACGCGATCTATAGGGTACATTTATCTGTACTCATAGGCAGATTCTCGTTCACTGACAAGCGGGATACCAACACGACTGAGCACTTGGGCTAATTGCTCAACACAAACAGCAATATCTTCAGGGCTATGGGTCGCCGTTAAGGTAATGCGTAACCGCGCCGACCCTACAGGCACCGTTGGCGGGCGAATCGCCCCAACCCAAATGCCCGCGGCTCTTAACGCTTCGGCGACTTGCAGGGTTTGCTGCGCATCGCCAATGATCAACGGCTGAATTGCGGTATCCGAACCTAAAAGGGGCACGGCAGCATCGAGGCATAACTGTTTGAATAGCGAAATATTCTCAAGCAGCTTTTGCTGTAACTCAGGATGTGCAGTACAGTACCGAGTCGCAGCTAACGCTAATGCGGCATTGGCGGGCGATAAGGCGGTCGAATAAATATATTCACGGGCATTACTGACCAAAAAGTCGATCAGCGCCTGACTCCCCAAAACCGCTGCGCCTTGGCAACCTAATGCCTTACCAAAGGTCACCACTTGCACATCGATAAGCTTGGCGGCTTTATCTCTTACATCACTATTTTGATAGCCATCGAGCACCGCAAAACCATGGGCATCATCAACAATCAACCAAGTATTCTGTTGACGACAAAGCGCCGATAACTGCGTGATCGGCGCACAATCCCCGTCCATGCTAAACACGCTTTCTGTGATTAACGCCGATGCGTGATTTCGAGTCAGAAGCCGCTCAGCGCTCTCAAGCGAATTGTGTAAAAAACGTTTAAGCTGCGCGCCACTATCTTGTAAACCATCGATAATTGAGGCGTGCACAAGTTTATCGGCAATCACAGTATCTTGCTGATCAAACAAGGTTTTCATTAACGCAGTATTGGCACTAAAGCCCGAACAGAATAGTAATCCCGCTTCATGCCCCGTTAAGGCGCAGAGTTCACGTTCAAGTGTGACATGCGCATCACTGTACCCTGTCACTAAGGGCGATGCGCCGCTACCCACACCGTAGGTCTGCGCCCCAAGGTGCAGCGCTTCAACCAACTCAGGAACGCGGGATAAGCCTAAATAATCATTACTGCTAAAATTAACATAGGATCGCCCTTCGAACACAAAGCGCGGGCTCGAAGTGGGTGCATTAACATCAAAGCTGTGATCAACACTCAGCATTTTACGTTGCCGTAATAAACCTTGCTCACGTAAGGCTTGCTGACGGGCGGCAATTTTCATCTCGAGCAGAGAACTCATCGATTTAGCCTCAAGAATGATTGTCTTAAAAATGCTGCTTGAAAAATGGAGTGCGGCCAATAAAGCTATCGGCCGCAATCAAAATAGGCTGCAGCCAACAAGGTTTACAGGCTATTCGACCTGTTTGTCGGACAACATGCACTCAGTGATATTACAAAGCACCCGCGTCATAGAATTGTGCCGATGACTTATCTTGATAGGCCGCCGCTTTTGCTAAAACAGCACTTTCTTCTTCCAGTTTTGCCGCTGCGCCCTGCTCGGGACGTAAGCCTAAACGTCGAAATAGCCCCATATCATCGCTTTCTTCTGGGTTTGGTGTGGTCAGCAATTTACAACCATAGAAAATCGAGTTAGCGCCGGCAAAGAAACACATGGCCTGCAGCTCATCACTCATATTTTCGCGGCCTGCCGATAACCGCACGCGGGAAAGCGGCATTAAGATACGCGCCACGGCGATAGTACGCACAAATTCGAGTGGGTCTAGGTCGTCAAGCTTCTCAAACGGCGTGCCCGCCACTTTAACTAACATATTGATCGGCACTGAATCAGGATGCTGCGGTAAATTAGTCAGCTGTTGTAGTAAACCTGCGCGATCCGTCGCCTTTTCACCCATGCCGACAATCCCGCCCGAGCACACTTTCATGCCAGAAGCGCGCACATGTGTCAGTGTATCTAAACGATTTTGATAGGTACGTGTCGTGATCACATCGCCGTAATATTCAGGCGAAGTATCTAAATTATGGTTGTAATAATCTAAGCCAGCACTGGCTAAATCGTTCGCTTGATCTTCAGACAGCATGCCAAGCGTCATACAGGTTTCCATACCTAAGGCTTTAACTTCTTGCACCATTTGTTTAAGGTACGGCATGTCTTTTTCTTTTGGATTACGCCAAGCAGCGCCCATGCAAAAACGAGAGGCACCCGCAGCTTTAGCACTGCGTGCCTCGGTCAGCACAGTTTCCATTGCCAGCAAACGCTCTTTCTCTAGACCTGTGTCATAGCGAGCACTCTGCGGGCAATATTTACAATCCTCAGGGCAAGCACCGGTTTTAATCGATAATAAACGGCTAATTTGCACTTCATTAGGATCGTATACCTCACGGTGAATACTGTGGGCTTTAAATAATAAGTCATTCATCGGCAGCGCAAATAAGGCTTCGATTTCTTCCCGCTTCCAATCATGACGAACTTGCAACTGCGACATTGAACACCCTTTTTATTCTGTTTTTTATCTTGGCTAGGATAACCTCAGCCCTTAAACTGTCAACGCCAACCAGTGAACCCAGTTTACTAATGGCTACTTTATCACCAAAAAGTGAGCTTTTATGCGCAATTTACTCGATTTTGACTTTGATAGCGCCCATATTTGGCATCCTTACACCTCAATGACCCGATCTCTTCCTGTTTTTGGTGTACATAGTGCAAAGGGCTGCGAGCTTGAACTCGTCGATGGCCGCAAGTTGGTCGATGGTACTAGCTCGTGGTGGGCCTGTGTGCACGGCTATGCACATCCCAAGATATTAACCGCGATGGAAAAACAGTTGCATCAACTGAGCCATGTGATGTTTGGCGGTATCACCCATGAACCCGCCATTGAACTGTGTAAAAAACTTATCGCTATGACCTGCGAACCGCTGACAAAGGTCTTTTTGTGCGACTCTGGATCTATCTCAGTCGAAGTGGCAATTAAAATGGCGCTGCAATATTGGCAAGGTCAGAGTTGGCAAGGGCAAAGTGTACATGGAGAAGAGCGACCGCTAAAACAACGCATTCTTACCGTTAAGAAGGGTTACCACGGCGATACCTTTGCCGCGATGAGCGTATGCGATCCCGAAGGCGGCATGCACACTATGTTTGGCGATGCAGTAACCAAGCAATCATTTGTGCCCGCGCCACAAACCGCCTTTGGCAAAGCCTTACAAGCCGATGATTTAACCGCAATGCGCGACATATTAAGCATTAATCACCATAATATTGCCGCAGTGATTATAGAGCCGATAATGCAAGGCGCTGGCGGTATGCGTTTCTACAGCGCAGATTATTTAACGGGTCTTCGTGCCCTATGTGATGAATTTGATGTCCTGCTGATCTTAGATGAAATAGCCACTGGCTTTGGTCGAACAGGCAAGCTTTTTGCCTATGAACACGCCCATATTACCCCTGATATCTTATGTTTAGGCAAAGCGCTGACTGGCGGTTATATCAGCCTAGCGGCAACGCTATGTACCGATAAAGTTGCCCAAGGAATCAGCCAATCTCCCGCTGGCGTGTTTATGCATGGTCCGACATTTATGGGCAACCCGCTGGCCTGCGCGGCGGCGTGTGCGAGCTTAGACTTAATCAATCGCAATGAATGGCAAGCGCAAGTGGCCGCTATCGAGCAGCAAATGCGCGTTGAACTTAAGGATGCGATTGACTTACCCAGTGTTAAAGACGTGCGAGTGCTCGGCGCAGTGGGCGTGTTAGAGATGCACGAACCCGTCAATACCGCTGATTTACAGCAGCAATTTGTCGATTTAGGCGTCTGGGTGCGTCCCTTCGCCAACCTTATCTATATCATGCCGCCCTATATCATTAGCTCAGCACAATTAAGCCAACTCACCAGTGCGATGAAGCAAGTCGCAGCAGGTATTAGCGCGGTATCAAAAAATCTCGAGCCGCAACTTATCAGCCACGGTTGATGCTTTAACACTTGACCATCTTTTAGCTTAACGCTCTTTCAACTCAATAAGCCTTTAACGTCGAATAAACGAACCCCTGCGCACTGTGCGCTAAGGGTTCGAACGGCTTGGCTTATATCAGACTCAGCAGCCCTTCCCTTGTTCGAATCTCGCATCCTCTCGATAGATAAACGCGCTAAGGTTGCAATTGCAATATTGCTCACAATTTCCATTAAAACTCTGTAATTTAGCGCATTTATTTAATCCGCCAACTGGAAATTTTATCAAAGCCAACGATGCTTATATCACTCACTTTACACAACATATCTTTCGCCAAAAGCTGACAACAACTTGAGCAGAGGGAATGGCTTAAATCGCTACACAAAGAAAAGGAGATCATATGTTCAAACTCGCTGACATCCCCGTTAATCGAAAACTCGCACTACAGCTCATTATCGCCCTCGCAGGTGCCTTAATTTTACTCACTATTTCCGTCACAGCCCTCAAGCACAACCTGATGGCAGAGCGTGAAGCACGACTTAATGCCGTATTGTCCCTCGCCAGCAGCCGTATCCAAGCGTTGTCGCAATCACTGCCCCTAGAGCAAGCACAGCAAGCCGCTAAAGACATGTTGAACGACATGCGTTTTGATGGTGATAACTACTTGTTTGTGATTGATGAATCGAGGCACGTTATCGTTCATCCCATCAAAAAAGAACTGGTTGGCCAACAAATGGGTAATCGAGGCGAAGAGAATTATTGGTTCGAAATGGTCGAACTCGGCCGTGATGGCAAACAAGGATTAGTCGAATACCGCTGGACGACGGCGAATGGCAAATCAGCGCAGAAAATCTCACTTGTCATGGGATTTAAACCTTGGGGCTGGATCTTAGGCTCAGGTATGTTACTCCAAGATATCGAAGCCACCATTTGGAATGAATACCTCACCATGGGAGGCATTACATTTGTCATTATTGTGCTTATGGCTTGGCTAGGTTATGCCATTAGCCGCTCTATTACTCAGCCATTGGATGATGTGAATCTGGCTATGCTCGCCATCACAAAAGGTGATTTAACGACTCAGCTAAAAATCTATGGTAAAGATGAACTTGGCATCTTAGCCCACAATATAAACCAAAGCATAGACTCCATTCGTAGCACTTTACTTCAAGCGAGTCATAGCGCTGACAATGTTGCACAGGCCTCGGCTCGTATCGCCTCAACTGCAGAGGAAACTAATCAAGCGGTAAATAATCAGCGGGATCAACTCGCCCAACTTGCCACCGCCATGAATGAAATGAGCGCCACTATCGCCGATGTCGCGAATAATGCGGAGAGCACAGCCAAAGATACCAAAGAAGCCACTTGGGAAGCTGGCCTTGGCGACCAAGATGTTCACGCCAGCGTAGATGGTATTCATGCACTTGCCAAAGAAGTGGAGCAAGCGACGGATCAAGTAAATATGCTTAAAGAGGAAGTCATGCAGATCAGCGAGGTCACCTCTGTTATCAGCGCGATTTCAGACCAAACCAACTTGCTGGCACTGAATGCGGCAATTGAAGCCGCCCGCGCTGGCGAGCAAGGGCGAGGGTTCGCTGTAGTCGCCGATGAAGTGAGGCAACTTGCCAGTCGCACTAGGCAATCGACCGAAGAAATTCAAAACACGATTTCATTATTGCAACAACGGGCCGTGAGCGCCGCTAAGGCAATGGATGCAAGCCGTGCACTGGCAGAAAACAGTGTGAGTCAATCAGCAAAAGCGGGTAAGGATTTATCGCTTATCGTTGCTCATATAAAACATGTGAGTGACATGGCAACCCATATCGCCACCGCCGCAGAAGAACAAAGTGTGGTCGCAGAAGACATGAACAGAAACGTGTGCGGGATTAATAACTCAGCGCTCGAAGTCTCTGAATCGGCGACTTATTTGGCTCAAGAAAGTGAAAGTTTGGCCGAATTATCACTGAATTTAAACAATAAACTGGCCGTATTCAAACTCTAGTCATGTATTTAGTTACACCCACAAACCTGTGTCAAACCGTTTAGCCAAGATAAGCCGCATAAAAAATTGCGCGATTATCTTGGCATTTCGATAAACGTACCGACGTCACTAAACTCATGTTACCTAGCACGTATACCAAGCTTATTTTACCAAGCTAGAAATCAAGGCACGTAGCGCGGCAGGTTTTATCATTTTCGCCATATAGTGATAGCCGCGGCGTTGCACATCTTCCACCAACTCTTTGCGGGTATTAGCGGTGATCAAAATACCGGGTAAATCTTGTCCATAAAGCGCGCGAATACCGTCCATCGCATCGACGCCATTTTGGCCATCATCTAAATGGTAATCCGCGAGCACAATATCAGGCGCGACGCCTTTCAGTCCTAGTTTAATGCGTGCATCGGATAAATCTTTTGCACAGATAACCTCACACTGCCAGCGGCTTAATAGGCTTTCTAATCCAGCTAAAATGGCCTCTTCGTTGTCGATACACAACACTTTGATACCCGATAACGGCTGCAGCAGCGACGGTAACGCCTTCACTTGTGGCTGACGCACAGTTTCTCCAAGCGGTACACAAATGGAGAAGACCGAGCCGCGCCCTAAATGGGACGAAACCTGAATACCGTGTTCTAACACTTTACTGATGCGATCAGCAATCGCCAGACCTAAGCCCAAGCCGCTAACATTGTTGCTCTTAGGATTATTCAACCGCTTAAATTCTTTGAAAATTTCTTGGGTTTCTTTCTCATCAATACCACAACCCGTGTCTAACACTTGGATCTCAAGGTAATGACCGCGATAGCGACAACCAAACAAGACTCTGCCACCGCGAGCATAACGGTAAGCATTAGTTAAAAAGTTTTGCAGGACACGCCTTAACAGCGAAGGATCAGAATTAACGGTTGCGCTGCATGGGACCATCTTAAAACGAATTTGGTTATCCGCCGCCATCGCTTCAAATTCAACGGATAAGCCATTGATCAGTTCTGAAATCGCAAAGTCACGGCGATTGACATCCACCATACCTGAGTCGAGTTTAGAAATATCCAATAGGTCGGTGAGCAACTCGCCGGCAATTTTTAGCGAGCTATTCACATGGGATAAGGTGGTTCTGGCCTCACGATCTAGATTGGGATACTGAGATAACGACGCAGTAAACAGCCGCGCGGCATTAAGCGGCTGCATTAAATCATGGCCGACGGCGGCCAAGAAGCGACTCTTAGAAGCATTAGCGATTTCTTCCTGCGCTTTAGCCTCCAGTAACTCACTGTTCAACATGGCTAATTCATAGGTTCGCTCATTAACGCGGCTTTCTAAGGTTTCATTGGCTTCGAGCAGCGCGCGCTCCTGTTCGCGATACTGAGTAATGTCGGTAAAGGTCATCACAAAGCCGCCATCTGGCATAGGATTGCCTTGAATTTTAATCACTTTGCCGTCTCTGCGATGGCGCTCAGAAGTGTGCGGTGTGCCATTACGCATATGCTGCACCCGCTGCTCAACCTGCTGTTCTATTTCCCCTTCACCACAATAACCCCGCGCCGCATTAAAGCGGATCACTTCACTGATGGGCATGCCCTGCTGCAAAAATCCATCGGGATATTGATACAACTCCACATATTTGTAATTCCATGCCACAAGATTGAGATCGTTATCGATAACACTCATACCTTCATAGGCATGCTCAATCGCGCCGCGCAACATGTCTTGACTGAGCATGATTTTCGATGAGGCTTCATCGACCAGACTAAAGACTTCATCCAGCGCTAAATCGCGCCCTTGCAGCACGGAATCCATCACCAGCGCTGCGCTTGAAGCGCCAAGCACCCCCGCCAATAAACGTTCAGTGTGGGAAATCAATTCCGGCGGCGCCGCTTTATGCCAACTATCACTTTTTACCGCATCAATCGAGAAACGGCTAAAACTCTCATAGGCGCGTGTTGGGCTAACGAAACGACTCGCCAGTATCAGTAAGTCCTGCTGTGAAATCGGACCATTTTTCTTATTGGCGCTGTTTTTCAATTTGCCAGGGCTCACAAAAGCACTGGCCTGAATACGCTCAGCCACACCCGCTCTAAACCAAATAGAACCCAAAATATAACAGGCAATATTGGCAAAAAGAGCCGTCAGCGCATCACGCACATTAGGCGTTATCGCATCTAGCAGGCCTTTCTCGCTCGCGACACTAGACAAGAACGCCGATGAACTTTGCACATCTGTCATGCCCTGCAACATGATGTAGAACCACAGCGAAAAGCCCACGCCGAGCCCTAAAAATACCCCAGCACGATTGCCGTGTTTCCAATAGAGTCCACCGACTAAAGCTGGCGCGAGTTGGGCAAACGCACCAAAAGACAACATGCCTAAATGGGACAAGGAATCACTGTCTGATAATGCCAAATAGCTGCCATAGCCTAAGCCCAGAATAATCACGATGGCTAAGCGGCGGGCATTAAGTAACAGGTGCGAGAACTGACTGAAGTTTTTCTCGCGGATATGGCCTGTGCGCAGCATCACTGGCACCAGCCATTCGTTACTTACCATCACACTGATAGTCACCACCGCCACTATCACCATGCCAGTTGCCGCCGAAAGTGTGCCAAGTAATGCAATCACCGCCAGCAAAGGTTGATCTAACGCCAGCGGTAAATTAATCACATAGGTATCGGCCGACACTGAATCGCCGAGGATGATCTTCCCCGCCAAGGCGAGCGGTCCAACGAATAAACCGAAAAGTGCTAAATAAATGGGAAACAGCCAACGCCCTTTTGACAACACGGACTCATCGGCGCATTCCACCACCATTACATGGAACTGCCTTGGCATACATAAAAAGGCCGCCATTCCGACGAGTAACTCAGGCATTAAAGCTTCAATACGTGGATTGGGATAATTAATTAGTGACTGCGCATTGGCCTGCTGCCAAATATCCCCAAAACCATCGAACACTCCGAAACTGATGACGATGCCGACCAACAAAAATGCGGCAAGTTTCACCAGAGACTCAAAGGCAATCGCAAGCATCATGCCGGGATTATGCTCAGTCGCATCGAGTTTGCGAGTACCAAATAAAATGGCAAATATGGCTAACAGCGAAGTGATCAGTAACGGAATCGTCACGCCATCGAGGGGATCGTCTGCGGGTTGAAACAAATTAAGGCTGAACACCATCGCCTTAAGCTGCAGGGCGATATAGGGCATGATACCAAACAAGGCGATTAAGGTGACTAAGGCGGCTAAAGTTTGAGATTTGCCATAACGGGCAGCAATAAAGTCGGCCACAGAGGTGATATTTTGCGCCTTAGACACTAATACCATCTTGCGTAACATGCCAAAACCTAAAGTAAAAATCAGAATAGGGCCGATAAAAATCGGTAAGAAAGACCAAAAATCCTTAGCCGATTGCCCAACTGTGCCTAAAAAACTCCACGAGGAGCAATAAACCGCTAAGCTCAGACCATAGATCACGACCTGAAGCTTTTTAGTGATCTGAGTAAACCAACGCTCCGCCCCCCAAGCCAATAGGAATAAAAGCGAGACATAACAGACGGCAATAACGGCGACGACTAAGGTTAAATTCATACTTTGCTCTTTTTTCTGATTATTGTGCGATAAAACCTGTCTAAAATCTAGCCGGATTTTTAATGCAACAGACTAAATATAAAGGAAAATTTAACACTAGACCAAGGTCTAATGGAGTTGCCGCCCCCTTGCATACCATACTCAGTCCACGCAATTTTTCAAAAGGGAAGCCCTATGAGCTCGCAGTCTCTCTACAAAGTCTCCGGCAATATCGCTGCCAATGCACTTGTAAACAACGATAAATATAAAACAATGTACCAAGAGTCGATTGTCAATCCTGAAGGTTTCTGGAGAGAACACGGCAAGCGTATTGATTGGATTAAACCTTATACCAAAATTAAAAAAACCTCTTTTGATGACCATAACTTATCGATCAATTGGTTTTACGATGGCACCCTGAATGCTTCAGCCAACTGTTTAGACCGTCACTTAGCCGAGCACAGTGATCGCGTGGCGATTATTTGGGAAGGCGATAACGCCAGCGAACAACGCAAAATCACCTACGGTGAATTACATGCAGATGTGTGTAAGTTTGCCAACGCACTGCGCAGCCAAGGCGTGCGCCGCGGGGATATAGTCACAATTTACATGCCTATGGTGCCAGAAGCCGCAGTCGCTATGCTTGCCTGTGCCCGTATCGGCGCTGTGCACTCTGTGGTCTTCGGTGGTTTCTCACCGGATTCAATCGCCTCTCGCGTCATTGACGGTAAATCCAAAGTCATCATTACCTCCGATGAAGGTATGCGCGGTGGCCGTGCAATTCCATTAAAGCGCAATATCGATGATGCCTTAAAGCACCCTGATGTCACTACTATTGAAAAAGTTATAGTGCTGAAGCGTACTGGTGGCAAAGTAGATTGGGTAGAAGACCGTGATGTGTGGTGGCATTCACTGATGGAAACCGCATCAGAGCACTGCCAACCAGAAGAAATGGACGCCGAAGCACCGTTATTCTTGCTTTATACCTCAGGTTCAACTGGTAATCCCAAGGGCGTATTGCACACCACTGGCGGCTACATGGTTTATGCGTCTATGACCCATGAATATGTGTTCGACTACAAAGCGGGTGAAGTGTACTGGTGTACCGCAGATGTGGGTTGGATCACTGGCCACTCTTACATGGTTTACGGCCCCCTCGCCAATGGTGCGACTGTGCTTATCCATGAAGGTGTGCCGAATCATCCAAGCCCTGCCCGTTTAGGCGAAATGATTGACCGCCATAAAGTGAACATTCTATATACAGCGCCAACCTTAATTCGCGCGCTGATGGCCGAAGGTAAACAACACTTCGATAAGTTCGATGGTAGCAGCTTGAGGATCATGGGCTCGGTAGGCGAACCTATCAACCCAGAAGCATGGCGTTGGTACCATGAAGTCATAGGTCATGAGCATTGCCCTATCGTCGATACTTGGTGGCAAACTGAAACGGGCGGCATTTTGATCACGCCACTGCCAGGCGCGACCGATACTAAACCCGGCTCAGCTACCCGTCCGTTCTTTGGCGTTCAACCCGCCTTAGTGGATAACATGGGGAATATTTTAGAAGGTGAGAACGAAGGTAACTTAGTGTTACTCGATTCTTGGCCGGGCCAAATGCGTACTGTGTATGGCGACCATGAACGATTTGTACTGACCTACTTTAAAACCTTCCGTGGCATGTATTTTACCGGTGACGGCGCACGCCGTGATGAAGATGGCTACTACTGGATCACTGGCCGCGTCGATGACGTAATCAACGTATCCGGCCACAGATTAGGTACAGCAGAGGTTGAAAGTGCGCTGGTATCACACGAACTGGTTGCCGAGGCTGCAGTAGTTGGCTACCCACATGATATTAAAGGCCAAGGTATTTATGCGTATGTCACGCTAACCCGCGGCACTGAAGAAACCGAAGAGCTACGTCAAGAGCTGCGTCAATGGGTTCGTAAAGAAATTGGTGCGCTGGCAACGCCAGATCTCATCCAATGGGCGACGGGCTTACCTAAGACTCGTTCGGGCAAGATCATGCGCCGCTTCCTGCGTAAGATTGCCGCTAACGAAGTGACTAACTTAGGGGATGCATCAACCTTGGCAGATCCAGCTGTGATCGAGACCTTGATTGAATCACGCTTAAATCGTACTGAGTAATATCCGAGTTAAGAATAACGTCCACAACGCTTAGTCTATGCCCAATAGGCTAAGCGTAACCTGAACCTCCCTTTTTAAACCTCAGGTTAAAAGTGAACCCTGTTGAGAGAGTGTGTGTGATTGCTCCTTTCTCTAGCTTGCCCCTCCAACCAGGGGCATTTTTTTTGCCTGTTATGTTAAGCTTGCAGCCTCACTTTTATTCAGCATAGATTTTTTATCAGCGTGTCAGTCAAACTCAGAGACTATCAACAGCAAGCGGTTAATGCCGCCATCGCCCATTTTAGGCAAAGCCAAGCTTCCGCCGTACTCGTATTACCCACAGGCGCGGGCAAAAGCATAGTGATCGCCGAACTGGCGCGCATCGCCAAAGGCAGAGTCTTAGTGCTCACCCATGTGAAAGAATTAGTTGCACAAAATGCAGAGAAAGTCGGTTTACTGACAACCGAAGCCAGTATTTATGCGGCGGGACTCAATCAAAAAGCCACCGACGGAAAAACCGTCGTTGCCAGTATTCAATCGGCAGCGCGGGGATTAACGCAGTTCGATCAGCCGTTCTCGTTAGTCATTATTGATGAATGCCACAGAGTCAGCCTAGAAAAAACCAGCCAATATCAGCAAGTACTCAAGCATTTACGCACGAAAAATCCCCAATTAAGATTGCTCGGTCTCACCGCCACGCCCTATCGCCTTGGCACTGGCTGGATTTATCAGCAACACTATCACGGCAAAGTAGGGTCTCCCGAACATGCCGTGTTCGAACATTGTGTGTTCGAGCTGCCCATAAGGCCGCTCATTAAGCAAGGTTACCTCACAGCGCCAACCCTGTTTGATGGCCTAAGTGCCCAGTACGACTTCAGCCAACTTAAAGCAAACGAGAATGGCGAATATGCCGAAGCCGAGGTTAACGATTTACTGGGACATTACGGCCGCGCGACCACTGCGATTGTGAAACAACTCATTGAACTGAGCCAACATAGAAAAGGTATTATCATTTTTGCGGCAACGGTACGTCACGCCAATGAGATTTTTAACATACTCAACCAAGCTCACGCTGCGCAGAGCGCCATTATCACGGCACAAACGCACGACAATGAACGTGACGCGACGATTGAACGCTTTAAAGCCCAAGAGCTTAAGTTTTTAGTCAACGTGGCTGTGTTGACGACAGGCTTCGACGCGCCCCATGTGGATTTGATTGCTATTTTGCGCCCTACCGCTTCAGTCAGTCTGTTTCAACAAATGATCGGCCGTGGATTGCGAATCGCTGAAGGCAAAAAAGATTGTCTTATCATCGACTATGCTGCCAATGGTTATGACTTGTATTTCCCTGAGGTCGGCCAAGCGAAACCCAACAGTAAATCGGTCCCCGTGCAAGTGCATTGCCCAGTATGCGATTTTGCCAATATATTCTGGGGACTCACGGACGACGATGGCGACATTATCGAACACTTTGGTCGCCGCTGTCAGGGCATAGTCGAACAGCAAGGTAAAAAGCTGCAGTGCGACTTTCGATTTAGATCTAAATCTTGCCCTGATTGCGGCAAAGAGAATGATATCGCGGCGCGCATTTGCCAGCACTGCCAATCGACCCTCATCGATCCCGATAAACGCCTACGCCAAGTGCTCAGCCAGCAGCACCATCATTTATTCCGCTGCCAGCATATGAGCCTCATCGACGATGACGGCAATCTGAAAGTGCAGTACCTTGATATCGACGGTAATGAATTCAATCGCCGCTTTAAATTACAAACGCCGGCCCAGTGGCGAGCCCTATATGCCTTATTCATCTTTCCCCATAGCCGTACACCGGGATTAAAACCGAAAAAGTACACTAAGGTGACAGAGTTAATCAGCGATGCGGATAAATTCCGCATGCCCGATCTCTTGCTGCTGAAGAAACATAAAAAAGGCTGGGATCTGCTCGAAAGCTATTTTGATTATCAAGGTCGCTATCAAACTGAAAATAAACGCGGCTGACATTATCAATTCACTTAGGCCTATGGTATAAAACGACTAAAGTAATCCTAAGGAGCTATTATGTTCGT
Source organism: Shewanella sp. SM68 (assembly GCF_025653925.1). Classification (NCBI taxonomy): domain Bacteria; kingdom Pseudomonadati; phylum Pseudomonadota; class Gammaproteobacteria; order Alteromonadales; family Shewanellaceae; genus Shewanella; species Shewanella sp. SM68. The sequence continues at coordinate 425,967 of NZ_JAKKRU010000003.1, read as the reverse complement.
TGTTATTTTTGGCCGTCCAGGCTGTCCTTATTGCGTTCGTGCTGTGCAATTATCTGAGCAACTCGTTGAAAAACGTGATGACTTTAAGTTCAGATATGTCGATATCCATGCAGAAGGCATCTCTAAAGCAGATTTAGAAAAAACTGTCGGTAAGCCAGTTGAAACAGTACCGCAGATTTTTGTCGATGAGAAGCACATCGGTGGGTGCACAGATTTCGAGCAATATGTTCGTGAAAACAATCTGTTAGATTAAGCGCTATAGATATGTGATCCGCTTAATGCAAAAGGAGACCTAAGGTCTCCTTTTTAGTCTTTATCACAACCCTGTGGGATTAGAGCTTTCCATAAGATAGTGCTCGGTATAAAACTGCCTAGAAAGCCCCCCTGAATCCAGCGCACCGTTGTCATCATCACTGCACATAATGTCAGCTTTAATATAATCACCAAACTCAAGATACGTTTCTTTTTAAAGATGCAGCATTAGTCGAACTTGCTAATGCCAATAATTATGTTAGAAAAATATTTTGCAGTGGAATAAGTAAAATGAAGATATTAAATTCGGTACTCAGTATTGGAGTTTAACGAGGGACATTCAGGAGGAAATTTGAGAGAGATACAGCTGAAAAAATAAGTGGTGGGTCGTGAAGGATTCGAACCTTCGACCAATTGGTTAAAAGCCAACTGCTCTACCGACTGAGCTAACGACCCATCTAGTGTTGCACTGATTTATGCACTTTCAGTAAAGTGGTGTGTCATTAAGGATTAGAACCATTCGACTGATTGGTTAAAAGCCAACTGCCCTCGCTTTATAAAAAAAGCGACTGAGCTAACGACTAATCTAAGTATTGCGATAAAACGATTCACTTAGTGTGGCATTCATAATGCAGATAATAAGTGGTGGGTCGTGAAGGATTCGAACCTTCGACCAATTGGTTAAAAGCCAACTGCTCTACCGACTGAGCTAACGACCCATCGAGGTATAACGCTGATTTATGCACTTTCAGTAAAGTGGTGTGTCATTAAGGATTAGAACCATTCGACTGATTGGTTAAAAGCCAACTGCCCTCGCTTTATAAAAAAAGCGACTGAGCTAACGACCCATCTGGTGTTGCGCTGATTTATACACTTTCAGTAAAGTGGTGGGTCGTGAAGGATTCGAACCTTCGACCAATTGGTTAAAAGCCAACTGCTCTACCGACTGAGCTAACGACCCATCGAGGTATAACGCTCATTTATGCACTTTCAGTAAAGTGGTGGGTCGTGAAGGATTCGAACCTTCGACCAATTGGTTAAAAGCCAACTGCTCTACCGACTGAGCTAACGACCCATCTGGTGTTGCGCTGATTTATACACTTTCAGTAAAGTGGTGGGTCGTGAAGGATTCGAACCTTCGACCAATTGGTTAAAAGCCAACTGCTCTACCGACTGAGCTAACGACCCATCTAGGTATTACGATAAAAATGTTCACTTATTTTGGCATCAACAATGCGAATAATAAGTGGTGGGTCGTGAAGGATTCGAACCTTCGACCAATTGGTTAAAAGCCAACTGCTCTACCGACTGAGCTAACGACCCATTGTACTACTAACTATCTCACTAAATACCACTAACTTATTCTATTCATTAGAGTAAGTGGTGGGTCGTGAAGGATTCGAACCTTCGACCAATTGGTTAAAAGCCAACTGCTCTACCGACTGAGCTAACGACCCATTTACTGGTATTTCACGCCCCGAACGACCTCGCCGCTCTGAGGGCGCCTATAATACCTTTTTCATCTTCTCATGCAAGCGCAAATTCCCAATTTTTTGTCGTTTGCATGAAAAACAGACTAAGAGTATGTTTTTTAGTTAATTACGCTTTAATTGCAGCCAGTTGCTGCTGTGCAATGCGTGCTGCGGCGCTGTTTGCGTAATCTTTGACAACTTGTTGGTAGTATTGCATCGCACCAGCTTTATCACCGGTTTTCTCGGCGATCATGCCAAGCTTCACTAAACTATCGCCACGTTTATTAGAATCACTAAAACGATCAACCACAGTTTTGAAGGCTTGTTTGGCTTCTGCAAATTCGCTCTTATTAAATAATAGCTGTCCTAACCAATAGTTCGCATTCGCAGCATACACAGAGTCTGGATATTGTTTGATAAAAGCACGGAAGGCAGGAATAGCATCGTCATACTTACGCTCTTTTAAGACTAAGTTAACGGCATTTTCATAACTTGCAGTTTCACTTAAACTACTTGCGGCAGCATTGGTCGATACCACAGAGGGGATTGATGTCGCTGCAGCTGCAGGTGCGGCAGATGCCTTTGAGGATAAATTAGCAAGCTCATCATATAACTGACGCTGACGCTCTTGCATCTGCTCAATCTGATAATTCTGTTGTTCGGTTAAACCGCGTAAATCGAGAACTTCCTGCTGCAGTGTATCAAGACGACGTTGCATCTCGAGCTCACTTTGTTGTCTCGATTTTACAATACGTTCGATACGAGCAAGTCTGTCATCACCCGAACCACCAGCAATATCTTCCACAGGAGCAGGCGCTGCAACTGCAGCGCCCGCACCAAGGAACATTGCCGTAATTAAGACGGCACGTTTCATTGTGTTACTCTCCGAGATTCAATCTTAGTAAACTAAAACTGCACGACGGTTTTTGCCAAAACCTTCATCAGTGCGAGAAAAATCAAGTGGTTTTTCTTCGCCATAGCTGACTACGCTCATTTGGCTTGGCTGTACGCCCATACCTTGTAGGTATTTAGCAACGGCTTTAGCACGACGTTCGCCCAGAGCAATGTTGTACTCAGGAGTGCCACGCTCGTCCGCATGACCTTCAATCAGTACGCGCACACTTGGGTGCTCAACTAAGTAAGTACCATGAGCTTCTAATACAGCGGCGAATTCAGTTTGAACTTCACTGCGGTCGAAATCGAAGTAAATGATGTGTTCTTTTCTCAACTCTTCTAACTGCTGACGTTGCTGCTCTTCAGATGACAACATAGCACCCACACCACCAGTTTGAATGCCACCATTCAGTTCGCTACCTGAACCGTTTGTTGAGCCCATTGCATCAGTTTCTGATTCTGAAGTTGAGCTACATGCACTAATAGCCATAATTGGAAGTGCTACCAACATAGCTTTTAACAACTTATTCAGATCCATTACGTGTTCCTTATAAAATTAAATGTGATTAAATCAAGGTATAACATTAGAGAAACGGAGACCAAGAAGGTGATTTCACCTCGCCTTGACCCACGGGTAATCTCGCTTTAAAGCGTCCATCCGTAGAAACAGCTGCTAATACTTGCTTACCTTGGTGTGTAGTGCCATATATGACCATAGTACCATTAGGCGCCACACTTGGGGATTCATCCAAGCGTGTAGAGGTTAGCACCTGCATAAAACGCGTATTTAAATCCATACGCGCAATATTAAACTTACCGTTAGTACGGTTAACAAAAATCATACTACGCCCATCTGGCGTAATTGAACCGCCAAGGTTCCATTCACCTTCAAATGTTTCACGACTCACTTTACCTGAACTTAACTCTACGCGATAAATTTGCGGTCTACCACCACGTTCAGAGGTGAAAATCAACGACTTCCCATCAGGATACCATGATGGTTCAGTATCGATAGCATAGTGATTGGTAATACGCTTAATCGCTTTTGTCGCAATATCGATAACATAGATCTCAGGCTGACCGTCCTTAGACAGCGTCACAGCCAAAGATTTGCCATCAGGAGAGAAGGCCGGCGCACCGTTAATACCTGGGAAAGAGCTCACTTTAGTGCGCACTTGGGTATAAAGGTCTTGTACGAAAATCTCTGCTTTTTTATTTTCAAAGCTAACATACGCCAAACGACGCCCATCAGGCGACCAAGTAGGTGACATTAATGGCTCAGGTGAGCGCAGTAACATTTGCTCGTTAAAACCATCATAGTCCGCAACCATCAACTGATAAGGTGCTTTTTGAGTATGATTGACCACGACGTAGGAGATCCGCGTTAAGAATGCACCGCGAATACCGGTTAACTTTTCATAGACGATATCGCTAATTCTATGACCATATTGACGAAATTGCGCTGCTGAAATCACAGTTTGGCGACTGTCCATCAAAAATTCTGTAGCACTGACTGAGCCTTTCAATGCTTGGTTTTGTGCTTTAACTAAATCGATTAAATCAAAGCTCACCAAATACTGATCGGTTCCGTAAGGTTTCACAGTACCTAACACCACAGCTTCTGCGCCAACGCTAGACCATGAACTAGGTTGAAACTGAGCCAAAGCACCAATATTACGCTGAGGTAGTCCGAGCTCGTCTAAAGGTTTAAAGGTACCGCTACGAGCTAAGTCAGACATCACCACATCAGCAATCGCTTGTGGCGGTGCGCCAGGACCTTGCCATACAAAAGGCATCACAGCGATGGGACGCGCTGCGTCAACACCTTCTGTGATCACAATATCCAATGCCGCTTTCGCGGGGGTGGTGCACAGCATAACTGCCAGTGCTAACCATTTTGCCAATATTTTCATGGTGCTCCTTTAATTAAACGTTGGTTCAACGATTAAGTTAATTTCTTTCATCAAGTTATAAACCGCAGGATCCGGAGACACAGGCAGTTTGCCCGCTTTCAAAATCGCCGCTTTTGCTGCACGACAAACGTTGGGATCACCACCTTTTGTTTGGCTGCTGATCACAAACCCATCATTCGCTAAACGCACAGAGACAGTACAAGTCTTTCCACGCATAGATTCATCCACTACCAAATTACGTTGAATAGTTGATTTTATCATTGCCTGATACTTACCGACTTCACTCTGCATCTGCTTATTCATGGTTTGCGACAGCGCCGCTTGCTCAGCCGCTAATGCATCAGCCATTTCCTGCTCTTGATCGGCAAGGGCTTTAGCATCCGCTTTAGCTTTAGCATCCGCTTTAGCTTTAGCATCCGCTTTAGCTTTGGCATCTGCTTTAGCTTTGGCATCTGCTTTAGCTTTGGCATCTGCTTTAGCTTTGGCATCTGCCTCCGCTTTAGCTTCCGCATCTGCTTTTTGCTTACGGTCAGTTTCAGCTTTCACTGCAGCAGCTTCTTCAACCTTACGTTTTTCAGCGGCTTTTTGTGCGGCGTCTTCAGCAACCTTACGCTCCTGCTCTTTCAGCTTACGGTCGGCTTCGGCTTTGACCGCCTTTTCCTTTTCCTGCTGCTGTTTCACCTGGGCTAATTTGGTCGCTTCATTGGCTTTTTGAATCTCAATTTCCTGCTGCTTACGTTCTTGCTCTAGCTGTTTAATCTGAGCTTGTTCGCGCTCGCGTGCCTGTTTCGCTTCTTGAGCTTTGCGTTCAAGCTCGGCTTGACGTTCTTGCTCACGGCGTTCGGCATCACGCTTTTCTTGCTTAAGTTTCTCAACTTGATTAGCCACTTTTTGCTGATCAACCATAACCGCTTTGATTGCTGGTGTGCTAACTTGTTGCATAGGCTCAGGTTTGTGAGAAAAATCTATTCCTAACGCCAGAATAATTATCACGCCAATATGAATACCCGCTGAAATTGACAGAGGTAATGTTACATCTGACTTATCTGCCACCTATTTCTCCTTGGGTGAATCCGTCATCAAACCGACTGATGGCACGCCAGCTTGCTGCAGTGTCACCATCAACTGAATCACTTTATCGTAAGGAATATTTCTATCGGCTTTAACCACAACAGGACGCTCAGGTTCAGTCACGATAAGTGCAGCCACTTCCGTTGCCAATTCTTCCAAATCCATAGGCACATTCGTTGAACCGCCTTTATTGAGGAAGTAATCACCGTCACCATCGATAGAAGCAACAATGGGCGGCTTACTGTCATTGGGTAACACTTCTGCCGCCCCTTGAGGCAGCTCAACTTTGACCCCTTGGGTCACTATGGGTGCTGTTACCATAAAAATAATTAACAGCACGAGCATGACATCGATATAAGGCACCACGTTGATTTCAGCAACGGGGCGGCGACGTTTGCGCTGATAAGCTGGTTGCATTATGCCCCTTCCTTCTCACTGTATGCTTGGCGATGCAAAATGCTGGAGAACTCTTCCATAAAGTTTGCGTAAGCCATTTCTAATTTATCGACTTGAGTCGAGAAACGGTTGTACGCAATTACCGCTGGAATTGCAGCAAATAAACCCATAGCCGTTGCAATCAAAGCTTCAGCAATACCGGGCGCAACCATAGCTAAGGTCGCGTTTTCCATCGAACCAATAGCGATAAAAGAATTCATGATCCCCCATACCGTACCAAATAAACCGATATAAGGGCTAGTGGAACCAATCGTTGCTAATAACGGTAAGTTAGCTTCTAACTTTTCCATTTCGCGAGACAAGGTCACACGCATAGCTCGCGATGTACCATCCATGACGGCATCGGGCACTTTGCTATTTAATTTATTCAGGCGTGAATATTCCTTAAAGCCAGTCACAAATAATGACTCTAAACCGCTATTATCTGGACGAGATGATAATTCTTTATACAAACGGTTTAAATCAACACCAGACCAAAATTTGTCTTCAAACTTCGCCGATTTACTTTTTGCGGATGTCAGTAAGCTACGGCGTTGTAAAATCACCGTCCAAGACATCACCGACAAGCAAAGTAAAGTGAACATAACAAATTTCACTAATAAACTGGCTTGTAAAAATAACCCAACAATCGACATATCAGCTTGCACTGTCAAACTCCTGCACAATATTTAAGGGAATAGCTCGGGGACGCATACGTGATAGCGCAACACAAACAACCAGCACTGTGCCTTCACAATAACAGTCTCCCTGTTTATCGACCAAGCGTTGATGAAAGATCAACGAGGCCTTTTTCAACTCTATGACCTTAGTTTCAACAATAAGGTTCTGTTCAAAACGTGCTGCTTTGCGAAAATCGAGTTCCGCACGCTTTACGACAAAAGCAGTGTCGTCGGCTAATAACGCAGTCTGACTCACGCCAAGGGCTTTTAGCCACTCGGTTCGCGCGCGCTCAAAAAAGTTGAGGTAGTTCGAATGATAGACAACGCCACCAGCGTCGGTGTCTTCGTAATAGACTGAAATTGGCCAATGAAACATCATTTGAAAATAAGCAAATTTTGGTTGAAAAATTGACGCTTACTATACCTAGGGAAACAAGACTTGTGAATGACCCGATGAAGATATAGATAGGAATAGCGCGGGTTTCAGATGAATAGGGGCAATTGTAAAAGAGAATGGGGTCAAACGACCCCATTTTATTAACATAGTTAGTTATTTTGCGATAGCTTGTGGCAAGATTAAGCCAAAACTCTGCCACAAGAAACTGTAGATGTCGGCAAATTCGTCGATCTTCATCGCCGTGGGCTTACCCGCTCCATGACCAGCATTTGACTCGATACGCATAATGACTGGTTTATTGCCCTGCTGTTTCTCCTGCAGCATGGCCGCAAACTTGAAACTGTGTAATGGCACAACACGATCATCATGATCCGCAGTCATTACCATAGTCGCAGGATAAGCTTGCGCTTTTACATTGTGATAGGGCGAATAAGCCAATAGCGCAGGGAATTGCTCTGCTTTATCGGCACTGCCGTATTCACTCGTCCAAGCCCAACCAATAGTGAACTTGTGGAAACGCAGCATATCCAACACGCCCACCGCAGGTAATACGGCAGCAAAGAGTTCAGGACGTTGGGTCACAGCAGCGCCCATCAACAGACCACCATTACTGCGGCCATAGGCACCGAGTTTAGAGCTGTTGGTGTATTTTTCGCTGACCAGATACTCAGCAGCAGCAAAATAGTCATCAAACACATTTTGCTTTTTGTCGAACATCCCCGCTTGATGCCAGCTTTCGCCATACTCAGCACCGCCACGTAAACTCGGTACGGCATAAATGCCACCCATGTCTAACCAAGCGATATTGGCAGGGCTAAAACGTGGTGTCATCGAAATGGCAAAACCACCATAGGCATAAAGTAATGTCGGATTTTGACCGTTTTTCACTAAGCCCTTTTTATAGGAGAGCATCATAGGCACACGCGTACCGTCTTTGCTGCTATAGAAAACCTGTTCAGAAACATAGTCATCGGGATTAAACGAGACTTTGGGTTTAGCAATGACGGTTGAACCGCCAGTTTTAAAATCAAACTTATAGGTGGTTTCAGGCTGAATATAACTATTGAACACATAATAGAAATAATCTTTGCTGGCTTTACCAAAAGGCCCTGCCACATTGCCAAGACCAGGCAATGTCACATCTTGACGCTTCTGACCACCCATACTGTAAATCGATAATTGGCCTAACACATCATGTAAATAACTCACCACTAAATGGTCATTAATAATGGCGACATTATTAATCGGATCTTTAGACTCAGGAATAATCGTTTGCCATTGCGATTTATCACTATTGCGGGTGTCAATCGCAATCACTTTACCATTAGGCGCCTCTAAATCGGTTTTGAAATAAAACACTGAACCATCATTACCGAGAAACTCATATTCAGCTTCTAATTTGAGGATCAATTCCACCACTTGGGATTTAGGCTCAAATAACGATTTATAGAAGAAACGATTACGCTTATCCGTACCTTGAGAAATCGACAGTAATAAGTATTCACCTTTCTCAGAGACATCAATACCAAAGCCCCAATCTTTATTCTGTGGACGCTCATAAATCAATAGATCTTGATGTTGGTCTGTGCCTAATTTGTGGTAATACACTTTTTGGTTAAAATTAACGTCAGCTAAGACATCCCCCCCTGCAGGGGCATCATAACGGGCGTAGAACACACCTTGGTTTTCTTTATCCCACACTGCGCTAGAAAATTTAATCCATTTCAGTTCATCGGCCAGTTTCTTACCGGTTGCAATATCAACGAACTGCCATTGTTGCCAATCTGAGCCAGAATTTGAAACGCCATAGGCTAAAATTTTACCGTCATTACTCACTGCCACGCCGGATAAGGCAACAGTGCCATCCGCAGACAGTTTATTTGGGTCAAGAACAGGCTTTTCAACACCATCTAAACCTTTAACATACAAAACCGATTGTGCCTGTAGGCCATCATTGCGGTAGTAAAATTGGTTGTCGCCGTTTTCAAACGGGGCAGAGACTTTTTCGTAATTCCAAAGTTCTGTAATACGTTCGACCACAGCTTGTTTATTGGGGATCTTAGCGAGGTAGGCTTGACCAAAGTCTTGTTGTTCTTTTACCCACTCTTCAGTTTCAGGCGTATTGGCCTCCAGATGACGATAAGGGTCGGCCACTGCAACACCATGAATGGTTTCGACGAGGTCATCTTTTTCAGTGACAGGGTAAACGAGTTTAGTTGCGCTTGCCTGCTCAGTCGAATTTTGCTCAGGTGCATTGCCACTTTGGCAGGCACCGAGTGCCATCCCCAATGTGGCCACTAACAAACCTTGCTTTGCAAGGCGAAATCTTAATACCATCGTGTTGTCGTCCTTCTTATGGTTTCGGGCTTAAGGCCTTTTCAGCAAGTACTATACAAGCAAAAAAAATCATGGCAATGGCGTAACTTAATATGAAGTTTTTTAAGCTGTATCGTGAATTTAACAAAATAGCAGCAAGGATAAGCTTATTGAAGTGTATTATTATGCATTAATAGTGAGTTATAAGTTATTAATCAAGGTAAATAGTGACTTAAGTGATATAAATCACCTTTACACTCATTAGAATTACTAATGTTTACGGGCAATTTTTCTCGTTTGTTTTACAACAGGTTTCCCAATAGAATGTGCTTGTTTTCAGGAGATAACTGCTTGCAGATATCGAAAACAAAGAACTTTTAAACTGGTGTGTTCCCAACACTTCAGTTTCTTTTCTGGTTCTTATGCTTGACTTCCTTCCTTCAATTTGTTGATTGCAAATGCATTATTTTTGCGGCCCGCTTAGTTTAAGCGGGCTTTTTTTTAGCATTTCAAACACAATCCTGATTATTGCAACGGCCAAGTTTTATACATCATCGATATTACTCGTACTTATCCCACTCTCGCTTTCTGCAGTACTTGTTGAGGTGGATATGTCATCACTACAAATTAAAAAATCTCATTATTTTTACCCATACTCGCAAATTGAGCGAATCATTCGATTAAAGTGGCATACTGCCTGAACTCTCCTTCTTTTAAAAACGACAATGCCAAGTCATAAACTTGGCATTGAAAAATACTTAAAACCTAGGTAAAACAAACACTACAAAGGTTTACTGATCCGTATAACAACACGACGGTTACGCGCCCTTTCATCCATATCATCATTGGAAGCCACGTGACGACGCTCACCATGCCCGAATGTGACAATACGATCTTGAGGAATACCACTGGCAACAAAGAACTCTTTTACCGACGCAGCTCGTGTATCCGACACTTTCTGGTTTACTGAACGGCCACCATAACTGTCGGTATACGCATCCACCAGCACTAACTCTACCAAGGGATCATAGGCTAAATATTCTTGCACCCGAGACAGTTGTTGCTGGGAGAAACGAGTTAAATCGGTACCGCCTTCATCGTAATTTAATACAGTAAAAGCAATATCTTCAAAGCTATAGGGCAATAAATGCGCTAGACAAGCTTTAAACTCAGTATATTTACGGCCAAAATTAGCTGAAGACAAACCCACAGCTATCTTATTCGACTCATTATACCAATCAGCATAGTAAAACGTTGGTTCCATACCGCGACTCAACTCTGCCAACATAGACCAAGCTGCGCGCTTAGGCACTTCCCCGTTAAAGTACTTTTGATAATGTAATGAAGTGATCTCTTTCGATACCACACCAGGACGCCACTGCGGCGCGCGGCTAATTAATTTCGCCTGCGTCACTTGATCAGGTTTTACCCACATATCTAAGGTAAAAGTCATATTCTGCTGTTTACCCGCTTCACTGGTAAAAATCGCTTTACCGTAAGAAGGAATATCATGCTCAAGGCGACAGACGATGGGAGTATTTTCACTCACTCGCCACTGGGAATCACTTAAAGAGGCGACATAATGGCGCAACTCTGCCATTGCAGTTGCTGGAACGCATAAAATTGATACTAATATCAGTTTTCGCCACATAGCCTTTACTCATGTTTAATCGGTTACATGGCTTTATCGGCAAACTATTTAGTTCCTTTAGCTCATAAAACCACCAATCAAGCATGACACACCCCAACACATTTAGCATAATAGCGCCCTGTGAATTTTCTTGAGTACTTTATGAGTGACATTTGCGACGCGAACAAATTGAAATACCGATTTCGAGGCTACTTTCCCGTAGTCATTGATGTCGAAACTGCGGGCTTCAACTCTCAAACCGATGCGTTGCTAGAAATTGCCGTCACCCTACTAAAAATGGACAATGAAGGTGTGATAGGAATCGATAAAACCCTACACTTCCACATTGAGCCCTTTGAAGGCGCAAATTTAGAACCCGAAGCGTTAGCATTCAACGGTATTGATCCCACTAATCCGTTACGGGGAGCGGTGAGCGAGAAAGAAGCCTTTTTGGAAATCTTTAAAGCCGTGAAGAAAGCCCAAAAAGCCTCCGACTGCCATCGTAGTATCATAGTGGCGCACAATGCGGCATTCGATCATGGTTTTGTGAGTAAGGCGATAGAACGTTGCGACTTAAAACGCTCGCCGTTTCATCCTTTTGCCACCTTTGACACAGCAACGCTCGCCGGACTCGCCATTGGTCATACCGTACTTGCCAAGGCATGCATTATGGCGGGTATTCCCTTCGATAATAAAGAAGCCCATTCGGCGCTATATGATACCGAACGTACCGCGGAGCTTTTTTGTCATATCGTGAATCGTTGGAAATCATTAGGTGGCTGGCCATTACTGGCTGTGGATGCACAGGATGCAGAAAGCGGTACTGTGGAATAAATTTAACAGTTAACAATAGATCTTAAGCAATGAAAAAACAAAAAAGCTGCCATTGGCAGCTTTTTTCATTTAACAGGCGACTGTGATTAGAAAAGTACTAATTACAGTGAGCTTGCGTTTTCAGACAGGTAAGCAGCAACACCTTCAGTGCTTGCATTCATACCTTTATCGCCTTTTTCCCAGCCAGCAGGACAAACATCACCGTGCTCTTCATGGAATTGCAGTGCATCGATCATACGTAGCATTTCATCAACGTTACGGCCTAATGGCAGATCGTTAACGACTTGGTGACGAACCATGCCTTCTTTGTCGATCAAGAATGAACCACGGAAAGCCACACCCGCTTCTGGATGCTCAACATCGTATGCTTTACAGATTTCATGTTTAACGTCAGCCACTAGCGTGTATTTAACTTGGCCAATACCGCCTTTTTCAACTGGGGTGTTACGCCATGCATTGTGGGTAAACTGAGAATCGATAGACACACCAATCACTTCTACGCCACGCTTAGTGAACTCTTCCATACGGTGATCAAAAGCGATCAACTCTGATGGGCAAACGAAAGTGAAGTCAAGTGGATAGAAGAATACGACGGCTGGTTTGCCTTTGATGGCTGCAGTCAAGTTAAAGCTATCAACGATTTCGCCAGAACCTAATACAGCTGCAGCAGTAAAATCAGGAGCCTGACGGCCTACTAATACGCTCATTTTATATCTCCATCTATGAGTTGAACTAAGTGTAAGGCAAGATGCCTTCTAGCCAGTATGTTCTCAACCTAGGTCAAGTTAAATCCTTACTGATTAAAAGGTGTTCTTACCAATCAAATCCTTAGGCATTATAAGTCGTGTGCTGTGCCTTACAACCTATTTAAGACCAATATCACATTTTTCAAGGGTATTTCCGTTTTGCCTGACTAAGGATAGAGCAATCTGCGTATCCAGTGTGCGGAGCAATCCACATTCAGCTAACAGACAAAACCCAGCATGATCACATTTTCAGATATTTTTCAGATAAGCCCTCGGCAAACTGGACATCCACTGCCTTTGCAGTCGAAAATAGCTCCTTTGGCTTAAAGAATTAAGAAAATTGATAATGAATGCAGTCGTAATTGCAGTGTGCTTAATGTTAGCACTCAGTTTAGCTAGGGTGAATGTGGTTATTGCCCTGACCGTGAGCGCCCTCGTGGCGGGATTGGTAGGCGGAATGGATCTGCACCAAACTATAGATGCCTTTAATACAGGCTTAGGTGGCGGCGCACAAATTGCGCTCAGTTATGCATTATTAGGTGCTTTCGCTGTCGCACTATCGCATTCAGGCTTAACGACGCTGATTTCTAGAAGCATCATTAGTAGCCTTGGACAAGATCCTAATCCCACAAACACTAACTGGGTACGCTGGTTACTGCTGTTATCGCTACTCGTTATGTCGATGGCTTCACAGAATATTTTACCGATCCATATCGCCTTCATTCCGATTTTAGTGCCACCACTCTTACATGTGATGACCAAACTGAACATCGACCGCCGCCTTGTGGCTTGTGTTCTAACCTTCGGCCTAGTCACCACCTATATGATTTTACCGATTGGTTTTGGTGGCATTTTCTTAAATGATATTCTGCTTTCCAACTTAACCAGCAATGGCTTAGCCGCTGCTCGCGAGCAAATTCCGCCAGCCATGTTAATCCCTGCCGCGGGTATGGTCGTAGGGTTACTCACTGCAGTATTCATCAGTTACCGTAAACCTCGGACTTACGACGAGGCAAAAGTGTTGGTCGCTGAACCTGAAGAAAATCTCAACAAACGCAATATCATCATTGCTGCACTGGCGATATTAGCCACTCTCGTCGTACAGCTCGAAACTGACTCTATGATTTTTGGCGCCTTAGTCGGCTTCATGATTTTCAGTTTTTCGGGTGCCTTGAAGCATGTCGCCGACCAAGATATTTTCAACCAAGGTGTGCGCATGATGGCCAATATCGGCTTTATCATGATTTCAGCCGCAGGCTTTGCCGCAGTAGTGAAAGAAACCGGTGAAGTGGGTACGCTTGTGGCCTCGCTTAGTGAGATTATTGGTAACAATAAAGCCCTCGCAGCCTTTTTGATGCTACTGGTTGGTCTACTGATCACTATGGGAATTGGGTCGTCTTTCTCCACCATTCCAATTATCGCGACGATATATGTACCATTGGCATTGAGTTTTGGTTTTTCAGTAGCCGCCACAATCGCGTTAGTCGGCACTGCCGCCGCGCTGGGTGATGCGGGCTCGCCAGCATCAGATTCCACCTTAGGTCCCACTGCAGGTTTGAATGCCGATGGTCAACACGATCACATTCGTGACAGCGTGATCCCAACATTTATCCACTACAATATTCCACTATTAGTGTTTGGTTGGATTGCGGCCATGGTGTTGTAAGTGTTATCGCAGATGTTTATATTACCGTATTAGAAAGTAAAAACAGCGCGGCATTCTCCGCGCTGTTTTTTATCTCGGTATTCACTTTATTGCGGGCAGCAGGTTAACTCACTGATTCACTCGATAACTCACGTAATAATGAACGTAATAATTAACGTGATAATTAAGATGTCGGGTCAAGTTTGCGACTCCCTTGCTTATTCTTTTTATCCTCATATAACGCTTTATCCGCCGCTTGTAGCACTGCCTCAAAGGAAGCATAATCTTGCGAATCAGCTACACCGCAGGAGACTGTCAGCACATTTAAAAACTGCCGCTCTGCGACCGCCTGACGTAAATGTTCAGCCAACAATAAGGCCCGTTCAAAAGTACAATTAGCCAAGATGACGACAAACTCATCACCGCCGGTTCTGATTAACAAATCATTTTCTCGAAATACACTGCGCATCGCATCAACAATTTGCATGATCGCCATATCCCCGAGTTTATGCCCATAGGTATCATTAATGGTTTTGATTTTGTCGCCATCCACGCAGATCACCGCGTAATGCCCCTTAGTTGCGACATCAAACACTGTGGTCTCATAGACTTTCTTATTATAGGTTCGAGTAAAAGCATCCAATAACATCGCTTCACTAAACCGTTGACGCTCAGTACGAAGTTTCCTAAAACGATTGATATTAATTTGAACGAAGAAGATCACGATAGATAACAAAAACCACAGGGGCAAATTCCACACAATGAAACGAAATATACTGATTTTATATGTCAGTGAAGTCATGTTATCTAAATGATTTGTCATCGAATAAAACAAGAACTCCGGCGTCAGTTCAGCCCAAAGGCTATCTGTCGTGATCACCAACTCAGTACCATAATCCGTTTTCTGCAATTCAACATGTTTATTACGCATAAAAACCGACGTCATTAAGGCCGTGTCGGCAATAACATCACCGATGAAATGATTAGGATCATTAGATGATGAAATCGGTGATGCCATCGATAAAATGACTTTCCCACTGACTTCATCTTGATAAGGAATGGATAATACGATTCCATCGGCTAAGGACTCTGGGGTCGCGTCTTTCGCGCAATAGTGCAGACTCTGACAAAACTCATTCGTTGAAGTACGGTCTTTAATCAGCCGCGCTTTTACGTCCTCAGGAATTGGGGTGGCAAAATACATGGCATCACTGCGATAAAGTCCCACATACAGGAATATATCTTCGGCATTGGTCTTTTTACTGGAATAGAGATAATCAAAGTAGCGTAAGACTTGTTCTTCTTCTGCGGAAAGCACTCCCCCTTGCGGCAGCATTAATCTGGAAGGGTCAAGTTGAAAAAGCGCTAAAGAGGATTTATTGAAATCAATAATATCGTGCAGAGATAAGCTTTTACCGAGCAGTTCAATATAACTCGGTGTAAGTTGCTCGTTTTTTACAAAAGACACAAAGGATTTATGCTCTCTATCGATTTTAATCGGTAATAGAATAAGTAGGAGTACGACAAACAAGAGGGTCGCAAATTCAAATGATCGACGCAATAATAACCAGTTGAGAGCCGAATTTCCCATAATTCCTCTTAATCCCTGTTCTACCGACAATGTACCTTGCACAAAACGTAAACTGCGATCAATAACATTGCAAAATAAGCCAATAAAAACAACTTCAATAGATAATTATTATTTAGCTTATTCTAAACTTTAGCAGCTTAAGATAAAGTTGTTATTTCTGTATTGAACAAAAACAAAAAGGGAGCCTAGGCTCCCTTACTGACCACATCCGCTCAATTGAGCATCAGCAACTCAGATTATTTAGCAACTTTGGCTATTTAGTACCAAAGATTTTATCGCCCGCATCACCCAGACCTGGCAGGATATAACCTTTCTCGTTTAAGCATCTATCGATAGCGGCAGTATATAATTCAATATCCGGATGCGCCGCTTCTAAGGCTTTAATGCCTTCAGGCGCAGCCACTAGCACTAAGGCCTTAATTGAAGTACAACCGCGCTTTTTCAATAAATCAACGGTCGCAATCATAGAACCCCCTGTCGCCAACATAGGATCGACAACTAAGGCGATACGCTCGTTCATGTCGCTGGCCAGCTTCTCAAAATAAGGCACTGGCTCAAGGGTCTCTTCATCACGGTAAATACCGACAACTGAGATACGCGCACTTGGAATGTGCTCGAGTACGCCGTCCATCATACCCAAACCCGCACGTAAAATTGGTACAACAGTGACTTTTTTACCTTTGATTTGATCGACTTCAACCGGACCATTCCAGCCTTCAATCGTCACCGTTTCAGTTTCGAAATCTGCGGTAGCTTCATAGGTTAATAAACTACCCACTTCGGCGGCTAGTTCACGGAAACGTTTAGTGCTAATGTCACCTTCGCGCATTAAACCGATTTTGTGACGCACTAAAGGATGTTTAACCTCGACAACTTTCATTTTTCTCTCCTGCTTATTTTTCGGCGTATTATTTTAGGCAAATTTTTCAGATTCTAGTTGATTTGTTTACTAGGTAAAACAGAAAGTTTTGCCATTCGGTCTAATCGTGAGCTATCTCCCAAGAATAATCCCCAATCGTCTAAGATACCTACTGTGATTTACTATTTTGTGACCAAATTCAAGACCTCTAAAAATAGAATATTTCGTATTCAGACCAAAAAAACTCCGCCGAGGGGCATAAATCCAAATCATGACTTTCGACCCCTAGCACAAGCTGGTAGAATACCGCCGCATAAAATCCAATAACGATGTACCCGAGAGGATCCCTCCGTGAGCACACCTACCCCACTGAGCTATAAAGATGCCGGCGTTGATATTGATGCAGGTAATGCACTGGTAAGTAACATTAAAGCAGCCGTTAAACGTACCCGTCGTCCAGAAGTTATGGGCAACTTAGGTGGTTTTGGCGCCCTGTGTGAAATCCCCACTAAATACAAACAACCGGTTTTAGTGTCTGGCACCGACGGTGTTGGGACTAAATTACGTTTAGCTATCGACTATAAAAAACATGACACTGTCGGCATAGACTTAGTCGCCATGTGTGTGAACGATCTGATCGTTCAAGGCGCTGAGCCACTGTTTTTCCTCGATTACTACGCAACAGGCAAGCTCGATGTTGAAACGGCAACGTCCGTTGTCAACGGCATCGGCGAAGGTTGTTTCCAATCTGGTTGTGCGTTAATTGGCGGTGAAACCGCTGAAATGCCAGGCATGTATGAAGGTGAAGATTACGACCTAGCGGGTTTCTGCGTGGGTGTAGTTGAAAAAGCCGACATTATTGACGGTAGCAAAGTGGCAGCGGGTGATGCACTTATTGCATTAGCCTCAAGCGGCCCTCATTCAAATGGTTACTCTTTAGTACGTAAAGTATTAGAAGTGAGCCAAGCAGACCCTCAACAAGATCTCAACGGCAAACCGCTGATTGAACATCTACTTGAGCCAACCAAAATTTACGTAAAATCATTGCTCAAACTGATTGAAGCATCTGATGTCCATGCGATGGCGCACATTACTGGCGGCGGCTTCTGGGAAAACATCCCGCGCGTACTGCCAGATAATTTAAAAGCGGTTATCCAAGGCGATTCATGGCAATGGCCCGCTGTTTTCAGTTGGTTAATGGAAAATGGCAACATTGCAGAATACGAAATGTATCGCACCTTCAACTGTGGCGTCGGCATGTTAGTTGCGCTGCCAGCCGATAAAGTGGATGCAGCACTTGCATTACTGGCTGCAGAAGGCGAACAAGCATGGCTTATCGGTGCTATCGCACATCGTGAAGGCAATGAAGAGCAAGTGGAGATCCTGTAATGCCCCAGAGCTGTCGCGTAGTTGTATTAATTTCCGGAAATGGCAGTAACCTGCAAGCGGTTATCGACGGTTGCGACGATAATCTGCAGGCCGAAGTTGTCGGAGTCATCAGTAATAAACCCGATGCCTATGGCCTAGTGCGCGCCCATCATGGCGAAATTGATACCAGCTGCGTGATAGCTCACCAAGGTGAATCTCGCTCTGAATACGATGCACGTTTAATGACAGTGATTGAAAAGTATCAGCCCGATTTAATCGTGTTGGCGGGATTTATGCGGATCTTAACTGATGATTTAGTGAATCATTACCTAGGTCGCATGATCAATATTCATCCTTCGCTGCTACCTAAATACACTGGCTTAAACACCCATCAACGTGCCATAGACGCGAACGATAGCGAACATGGTGCCAGCGTGCATTTTGTCACGCCAGAGCTGGATGCAGGCCCGGTGATTTTACAGGCCAAAGTGCCTGTTTATGAAGACGATACGGCGGATATGCTCGCCGCCCGCGTGCATGAGCAAGAACATGCCATTTATCCGCTCGTGGTGAAATGGTTTAGCCAGCAACGTCTTAACATGCAAAATGGCCAAGCCTATCTCGATGGCAACCTTATCGGCCCAAGCGGTTACGCGCCCGATTAGTTCCACTTGACAGTAAGTTGTACCAATTAAAAAAATAGAGACCTTCGGGTCTCTATTTTTTTAACTATTTTCAACAAAAGCATTGTTTTCTGAGGCAATGTGGCATTAGATAACTTAACGAAAAAGTGATTTTTGATCGGCATGACAAGAGACTATTAGATGAAAAATATTATCTGCGATATCGATGGTGTACTACTGCACGACAATAAACTGATCCCCGGCAGCGACAAATTTATCCAGCGCATTTTAGAGCAAGGCAATCCGTTAGTAATATTGACTAACTATCCCGTACAAACGGGTAAGGATCTGCAAAACCGTTTAAGTGCCGCCGGTATTGATATTCCTGAAGAATGCTTTTACACCTCTGCCATGGCAACCGCCGACTTTTTAAAACACCAAGAAGGCAGTAAGGCCTATGTCATTGGCGAAGGCGCCCTCACCCACGAACTCTACAAAGCGGGCTTTACCATCACCGACATCAACCCCGACTTTGTGATTGTCGGTGAAACCCGCTCATACAACTGGGAGATGATCCATAAAGCGGCAGGCTTCATCGCACGCGGCGCGCGCTTTATTGCCACCAATCCCGATACCCACGGTCCAGCCTACAGCCCAGCCTGTGGTGCACTCTGTTCACCTATTGAGCGTATTACCGGTAAAAAACCTTTCTACGTGGGCAAACCGAGCGCTTGGATTATTCGCTCTGCACTTAATCATATCGATGGGCACTCGGAAGACACTGTCATCATAGGCGACAATATGCGTACCGATATTTTAGCGGGCTTCCAAGCTGGGCTTGAAACCATTCTGGTCACCAGTGGTGTGAGTAAGCTCGAAGATATCGACAAAGAACCCTTCCGCCCGAACCATGTGTTTGCCTGCGCTGGCGATATAGATGTTGTTTAAACAATTATCTAAACCTTTGTCTAACCCTGCGTAGCCAGTCATTCTGCAAGTCATTCCAACATTACCTATGCAACACGCCTCGCCCAAAGGCGTATTGCATAGGGTAAAGCAACATTAAGTAACATATTCGCCTTCTTCTCAGCCTTGTGGCTCACAGCGGCTTGCTTCATGATAAGCCTCGCTTCTGATTGATTAACATAAATCTAAAATACCTTAATTAAAACAACAGTAGGATTAACCTATGCGACGTCTGTATCCCCTCTGTGCGTTGGCGATGCTCAGTGCCTGTAGTCCGAATGCACCAGAGCCTGATGGCAACAGCACTTTGGCTGAACTCAAACCAGTGCAGTTTAATGAAGCGCGCTTTAGAAATGATATTAAAGCCCTGTCATCCGATGAATTTGAAGGCCGTGCGCCCACCACTCACGGTGAAAAACTCACCTTGGATTATTTGACCAAAGCCTTTACAGAGATGGGACTCAAGGGCGCGTACCAAGGCAGCTTTTTACAACCTGTGCCTATGGTGAGCTATACAGCAGATGAAGCGCAGCAAGTCACGCTGGCAGGATTACCCTTTAAATACCGAAAAGATCTAGTGCTCAGCAGTCGCCACGATAACGGTGGTATTAGTATTGAGAACGCACCATTAGTCTTCGTCGGCTATGGGGTGAACGCCCCTGAATATGGTTGGAATGATTACCAAGATCTCGACATGAAAGGCAAAATCGCGGTGATCTTAGTGAACGATCCTGGCTTTGCTCGCCCTGACTCGGGGAAATTCAACGGCAAAGCCATGACCTATTACGGCCGTTGGAGCTACAAATTTGAAGAGGCCAGTCGTCAAGGCGCACTCGGCGCACTGATTATCCATGATACCGAGCCTGCCTCTTACCCTTGGTCCGTGATAGAAAATAGTTGGACTGGACCACAGCAAGATCTGGTCCTCAGTAAAGCAGAACAAGATAGCCGTATCCAAGTCGAAGGCTGGCTTACATTGGACGCGGCTACACAACTGTTCGATAAAGCCGGTTTATCACTGCCTAATTTAATGGCGCGCGCCGCCGACAGCTCAATCAATTTACCCCTTGAACAAACGGCCAACATCGCCTTTAAAAATAAAGCCGAATACGCGAATAGCTACAATGTGGTCGCCACACTCCCCGGCAGCACACAAGCCGACGAACAAATCCTCTACACCGCCCATTGGGATCACATAGGTAAAGACGAGACGAAAGCAGGCGATCAAATTTATAACGGCGCCATGGATAATGCCTCGGGCACTGCCGGCATTCTCGAAATCGCCAGACAATTAGCCGACAATGCCAAACAAGGCCATGGTTTAGCGCGCTCGGTTACCTTTATCGCTACCACAGGTGAAGAACAGGGCTTACTCGGTTCACGCTATTACGCCGCTAATCCACTTTATCCTATCGACAAAACCGTGGCAGTGTTAAACCTCGACAGCACGAATATCTATGGCAAAACCAAAGACTTTACCATCGTCGGCAAAGGTAAATCTGAGTTAGAAACTTATCTTATCGATGCGGCTAAACAACAAAACCGCATCGCCATGGGTGAGAAAAATCCCGCTTCGGGCGGTTTCTTCCGTTCAGATCATTTCAGCTTTGCCAAACTAGGCGTGCCCGCCGTCTTTGCTGGCGGCGGTAGCGACCCCGTTGATGAAGCCACGGGTGCTTATAAAACCCAGATGCAAGCGACAATGAAGGGCTGTTATCACAATGTCTGCGATGAATACCGTGAAGACTGGGATTTAAGCGGCGCGCTGCAAGACTTGCAAATCTACTACCAAGTCACACGCACATTGGGCAACAGTAAAGATTGGCCGGGATACTATCAAGGTACAGAATTAAATAGCCTGCGCCCAGCCAAAACGACGCTTGTAACGGACGCAAAATAACAGGCTGAGTGAGTGGCTTCTTACGAGAGGCAGCTGGGTTAGTCCTCTCTTATTGCCGCCTGCTAGTCGCACCTGCGAAATAAAGCGCCAGCTGAATAGAGCGCCAAACAAGACCTACAAGCACGTGAACCATTCACGTGCTTTTTGTTTTCAGCTCACAAACAATGCCGTTATCGCGAAATATCCATCCTGCCACACAATTCTGAATAGTCTTATGCCATTGGTTGATGTCAAACTCGGCGCATTAATTGATTAAAAATAAAACACTTAAACGAGCCAACTCATTATTTATGGTCTTTTTTAACGGTTTTTCTGTCATCGACACTTTTTTAAAACTCATTGTGAATTCCCCAAAACCCCTCACACCAAATCAGACAATAAAAACAAATCATCAAAAATAACGTGAATTAAATGAATTATTCTCAAATAAAATCATTAAACACAAACATCTAAATCAACAAAATCACCAATAAACAGATAAAACATCAAAAATAGTATTTGGCAAAACGCTAAATAGCTGGCACATTAAACCTCAATTGAGACATCCTCAAATGACAGACAGTGTGGGAGTTGTACTATGTGTTCAATCTTTTCGATTTTAGATATCCAATCTGATGCCAAAGAACTGCGCCAAGTCGCGCTAGAAATGTCTAAGCTCATGCGCCACCGTGGCCCTGACTGGTCAGGTATTTATGCCAGTGATAAGGCGATTCTTGCCCACGAACGTTTAGCGATTGTTGACATTGAACACGGTGCTCAGCCGCTGCTGACTGAAGATGGCAGTTTGATCCTCGCGGTCAACGGCGAAATCTATAACCACAAAGAATTGAAAGCCCAGTTAGGCGATAAGTACAGCTATCAAACCAACTCTGACTGCGAAGTGATCTTGGCGCTGTATCAAGAATATGGCACTGAATTTCTTGATAAATTAAACGGTATCTTCGCCTTTGTGTTATATGACAAAGCCCAAGACAGATACCTTATCGGCCGCGATCACATGGGTATTATCCCGCTATACACAGGCCGTGACGCTGCGGGTAACTTCTATGTTGCCTCCGAAATGAAAGCCTTGATGCCAGTGTGTAAAACCGTAGAAGAATTCTTACCGGGCCAATATTTGTACTCAAGCGATGCCGCCGCGGTGAAATACTACACTCGCGATTGGCAAAGCTATGATGCGGTTAAAGATAACCCAGCCAGCCAAGAAGAATTGCGTGACGCATTAGAAGCGGCGGTCAAGCGCCAATTAATGTCAGACGTGCCCTATGGTGTGTTGCTGTCGGGCGGCTTAGATTCCTCGATCATTTCCGCCGTGACGCAAACCTTTGCTAAACGCCGCATTGAAGACGATGGCGAAACCAACGCTTGGTGGCCACAGTTACATTCCTTTGCCGTCGGCCTTGAAGGTGCGCCAGATTTAATCGCCGCCAAAAAGGTCGCCGAAGCGATTGGTACGATTCACCATGAGATCCATTTCACCTTCCAAGAAGGCTTAGATGCGATTAAAGAAGTGATCTATCACTTAGAAACCTACGATGTCACCACCATACGTGCTGCCACGCCAATGTATTTAATGGCGCGTAAAATCAAAGCGATGGGCATTAAAATGGTGTTATCGGGTGAAGGTGCTGACGAACTATTTGGCGGCTATTTATACTTCCATAAAGCGCCAAACGCACAGGCATTCCACGAGGAGTTAGTCCGCAAACTCGATAAGCTGCATCTGTTCGATTGTCTGCGAGCCAACAAAGCCATGGCCGCTTGGGGATTAGAAGCTCGCGTGCCCTTCCTCGATAAAGAGTTTATGGATGTGGCGATGCGCATCAACCCTGAAGCGAAAATGTCTAAGGATGGCCGTATTGAGAAACATATTCTGCGTAAAGCCTTTGAGCACAAATTGCCAAAAGAAGTAGCGTGGCGTCAGAAGGAACAATTCAGTGACGGCGTTGGCTACTCTTGGATTGACGGTTTGAAAGAACAAGCTGCAGCGCGTGTGGATGATTTACAATTGGCGAACGCGAAATTCCGTTTCCCATACAACACGCCAGAAACCAAAGAAGCTTATTTCTATCGCTGCTTCTTTGAGGAACATTATCCACTGAGCGGCGCTGCAGAAACGGTTCCAGGCGGTAAATCCGTCGCCTGTTCAACGCCAGAAGCATTGGCTTGGGACGAAAGCTTACGCGGCATTATCGACCCATCAGGCCGAGCAGTACGCTCTGTACACACCTCAAGTTATTAATAGCCTAACGTTGAAGGACTAAGTTCATAAATTAGGTTAATGAGCTAGATTGATGAACTGGTTAATACAGCCAACCACAAGCGCCACCCTAGGGTGGCGCTTGTATTTTGATGCTTTTTACTTTTATTGCTTACTCACGTACAAAATGGTGACTTAGCTAAAATACCAAACTAGGCCGACAGCGCACTGAATGGCTGGATTTGAGCCTGAGTATGAGCGTTAGTATGAATTTGAGTCTTGTCGTTGATTTGCACTTGAGTTTGAAAATGAACATTCATCTGCGTCAACGCCATCGGATCTAAGCTTAAAAACTGCTTTCCGGCACTCAGCCCCGCATGATAATCATGGCGTAAATCCGCATCGGTACTGCCCAGCAATTTACTTTGCAAATTTTCAGCAGCAAAAATCTGCACTATCTCCACATCCTCTGGCGGATTAGCGATGAAATCCAATTCATCCTGATAGGCTTGTTCGTGCTGCACTAAGTAATCTATGGTTTTCGGACAAAAGCCAGAAACACAAATCCAAGATTTTAATTTGTGAACCCAAGCCGATTGCGCCTGAAAATCCTCGCTCACAGTACGGATCACCACAATTTTGCGGGCACCACGACGATAGGCCTCACGCACAGGTAAAGGCGCTGCTAAACCGCCGTCGAGATAAAAATCACTATCAATACCTTCGCTTAATGCTGCGCCGTGATCAGAGGCGCTATGATTAGCCGCGCCGTTATTACAGGCCTTGTCACTATTACAGGCGTTGTCACTCAGCCAAGGCGTGAGTTTCACCCCTTGTTTATACAAAAATGGTAATGCGCTAGAAGCTTTTAGCAATTCGCGCCACTGGCCTTTACTGCTTGGACTTAAAAAATAACCTTTGCGATCACTGGCATTAGTGGTGGTGATCAGTAACTGCCGATGACCGAGTGAGGCTGTCGCCGCGTTAAGATCTAATTTAAACATCCCTTGTCGAGTCTGCTCAAAATACCAATCTAAATCGACTACATTGCCGCCAACTAACCCGCGACCGAGTCGATAGAAACGTTTATGGCGCGATAAACCGCGGATTAAGCGTTTGGCATAACCCTTTTGGCGGGCCAAAAAACTGCTGAGATTCTGTGAGCCTGCTGAGGTACCGATAAACAAATCAAAGGGATCGAATCCGCCATCAAGCCAAGCATCGAGCACGCCTGCGGTGAATATACCGCGCTGACCACCACCTTCTGCAATCAGGGCCACCTGTGGGCTAGCGTTAGATTGAGCGTCTTTGGAGGTTAAGTGGCTGACGGCGTGCATAGGAAAACCTTATCGAATAATTCATATAAGGCGAGTCTAAACAAGCTGAATGAGAAAATATAACGGATAGAAACTATCATCTTAATAGGTAAACACTATTAAGATGATAGTTACACAAGGTTAATCCATGCTAAAGGCACGAATACAGACAGAGAGCTACGGCGGTTATTCGCGCAAGATTAACCCATTCGCTCCAGCTTGCTCATCATCATTAACGAACAAGCTATTTTTACATCAATGCATTAAAACTTATGACTCAGTTCAAGCGTAATATTACGCGGCTCACCGGGGAAATGGCCATTACGCTCGCTAAAACCACTGACGGCATATTCTTTATCGAAGATATTTTTAAGATTTAAGCGAACTTGAGTTTGATCCCACTGGGTCGTCCAGCTCATATCAAAAATGGTATGGGGCTTCACCGTTTGGCCATCGAGGCTAAACTGTTCACCCACGTAATCCATGCCAAAAGCAATCGCCGAATCGAGTACATTGATATCGTAACGGGTCCATATCCCTGCTTGATGGCGCGGCGCATTGGCAAAGTGCTTACTATCAAACGTATTAGTTAAACTGTCGTTCGTTACCCCTTTAACCACTTCAGTCTCGTTATAGGCATAGTTTGCCGTGACGGTCAGGTTATCGGTTAAATCCCCCACCAGCGTCCATTCAAGGCCTTGACTGTGTACTTCACCCAAATTAAGTAAAGCGGGAATACCATCGTCATCACCAGTATCTAAAGGGTTAGCTTGGGCGACATTTTGTTTTTCAATGCGATACACAGCAAGCGTGGTCATAAACTGGCCATCAAGCCATTCATTTTTCATCCCAAGTTCAATTTGATTGCCCGTTTCTGGATCGAGGAAACCGTCACCAATATCTTCCGCTTGATTGGTTAAAGATGCTGGATTGAAGCTCTCTGAGTAATTCAAATAAAAGGACATGGAATCGATTGGGCGATAATTAAGCCCTGCTCTTGGCGTTATCGCGTTATCGCTGAAGGAGAAACCGGTATTTTTATCATAATCATCAAACTGGCTAAAACGCAGACCGGCAATCAATGACCACTGTTCATTAAAGTGCAGATGTTCCTGTACATAAATGCCGTAACGGTTAGCGCGGGTACCATCGGTATTTTTATCCTTCAAGTTGTAACTATTAGGGTCGGTATCACCATAGTTAAGGTCAAAAATATTCAAGTTACCAACACCATCCTTATCAGTCGCCAATTTGTACTGATATTCGGTTTCGACATAGTGATAGTCGCCGCCGAACAGGAATTCATGTTCAAAACCTAAAGCATCGAATGCATAGACAAAATCATTGGTTAAACTGATTTCATCATTAGCCCGTGCTTGAACTCGGTATTCACGCTTAATGGTGCCATCACCCATAATGGGCTTTTTATTGGCATCTAAGGTCGCCCAACCTCTCGATTCATGATATTGCTGCGTCGAATCATTATTCAGATAACGGATCTGAGTCTTGACCGAGAAATTATCGGTAAATTGATGATCAAGAATCGATTGCAGCACCAGTGCATCCATCTTCTGGAAGTCACTCTTCTCATTGGCATTATAGGATGGTGCGACAAGAAAATTGCCCGCATCATCGACGGGAACACCGCGCAGTCGGTTACCGCCTAAATCCTGCTTAATAATATCGAAAGTGGTGGTGAGCTTAGTATCGTCACTGATTTCGTAGAGTAACCCACCCGCCACTTCGGCATTTTGGCTATCGGCATTATTGCGAAAGCTATCTTCCTGCTGATAATAGGCGCCAAAGCGATAGGCGAGATTTTGGGTTAGGCCACCAGTGAAATCCAGCGAGCCCCCCATCATATCCTCGCTGCCCGTGCTTAAGGTCAGCTCTTTACTTTCAACAAAGGTCGGTTTTTTAGTGACATAGTTGATCATGCCGCCGGGTTCACCGCCGCCATAAAGTGCGGATGCAGGACCTTTTAACACTTCAACCCGCTGCACGTTAAAGAGTTGCGGCACAGAAAATCCCGAATAGGGATCGCCCCTTACCCCATCATAAAAAACGTTGGCATCGTCGCGGAAACCGCGAAAGGTCACGCCCGAATAACTAAACTCACTCACGCCCGCGATAGAGCGGTATAAATCGGTAATATTGCGCGCCGCTTGGTCGACGATTAACTGCTCGGTCAGCACTTGCACCGACTGCGGCAATTCCATCACATTAATCGCCGTCTTAGTGCCAACTGTCGTTTCTTTATCGACGTACATTTGCATTGCACGGCCATGGACAGCAATACGCTCAGGTGCTGCGAGTGTTATCTCCCCATCGGCCGCGGATTGAGTCGATGCAGGACTGGGGACTGGTGAGTTCGTAGACAAGGTCTGCTGTGGAGCCTCTTTATCGAGTACGATTTCAGCGGCAAATGCCGACTGATGTTGAGCGAGTGCAAGTGCGATTAATGAGTAGGCGAAACGAGTCTTCACAGAATGTCCCCAGCGCGAGCGCATAAAAATGGCATAAACCAAAGGGTTTACAAATGTATTCAAACGAATTGGCCGTCATTATAAAGAATGATTTACGAATGACAATAATTATCATTTGAATTTACACAATTGTGAAACGCGTTTAATAAATCATCGACATCAACCCACATAGTCCTTGTTATGTTTGGTTATGACTCAAACGAAAGAGAGCGCCAGTAACACAAACCTTCGATGGAAGTTTTAATTTGGAATGAAATAGAGACTCACAGCATCAAGCTGAGTATTTGTGTACAACCTAAGAAAAACAATAAGTTAAAAATTTAAACGATATAAAAATAAAAACCAGCGACAGTGCGCTGGTTTTTGGCTATTGTTGAGCTGTGCTTAAGCAAGGGCTTAACTCAGCCTATAAGGTGAATGCTTAAAAGATAGCTTCATCCAATTGAGTGAGCATTTCGCTCGCCTGCTCGATTTGCTTACGCAGACTGCGACCTTGCACCGCCCAGTAAGCCATGTAGAAATCGGCAGTTTTCAATTTGGCCTGATAAAATGCAGTTTCTTCGGTGCCCTGCTCCAGCGCCGCTAATGCCACCGCGGCACTTCTGGCCCACATCCACGCCAGCGCAGTCACCCCAAATAACTCCAGATAAGCCATAGAGGCTGCGCCGATAATGTCAGGATTGGTCGCTGCCTGCGAAGCTAAATAACCGCTAGCCTTTTGCAAATCACCCGCACAATCCATTAAACCACTCACGTAAGGTTGCATCGCCGCATTCGTGCTATGTGACTTAATAAACTCAGTCACTAACGCCGACCATTGCTGCATCGCCGCACCGCGGTCGCTAAGCAGCTTACGCCCCACTAAATCCAATGCCTGAATACCGTTAGTGCCTTCATAAATCAGTGCAATACGGCTATCACGCACAAATTGCTCCATACCCCACTCATGAATATAACCATGTCCACCAAACACTTGCTGTGCATCGACACAGGCATTAAAACCACGGTTAGTGATAAAACCTTTCACCACTGGCGTGAACAGTGCCGCTAATTGGGAGGCAACTTTGGCTTTGACGGGATCGGTATGACGCTCAGCTTCATCTAGCCACAAAGCTTGTTGTCCAACTAAGGCTCTTGCGCCTTCATTAAAGGCTTTTTGCGAGAGCAACATGCGGCGCACATCGCCATGAACCAAAATCGGATCGGCGGCTTTTTCGGGTGCTTTGGCACCGCTTAAGGCGCGGCTCTGTAATCTATCTTTGGCATAGGCCAGCGCATTTTGATAGGCAATCTCAGAGACGCCCAGCCCTTGCACGCCCACACCTAAACGCGCTTGGTTCATCATAGTAAACATGGCTCGCAGTCCTTGGTGTGGCTCGCCGACAAGCTCACCCAATGCACCTTCAAATACCATTACACAAGTTGAGTTACCGTGAATGCCCATCTTATGTTCAAGGCCACTGGCATATAAAGTGTTCGGTGCGCCTAAACTACCATCGTTATTCACTAATACTTTAGGCACTGCGAACAAAGATATGCCCTTCACGCCTTCAGGCGCATCCGGCAAACGAGCTAATACGAGGTGCACTATGTTGTCGGTGAGTTGATGATCGCCTGAGGAGATAAAAATCTTCTCGCCAGTAATGGCAAAAACGCCTTCGGATACTGGCACGGCTTTGGTGCGTAATAAGGCTAAGTCAGTACCGGCGTGGGACTCAGTCAAGTTCATGGTTCCCGTCCATTCACCGCTGACTAATTTGCTTAAATATTTTTGCTTGAGCGCATCACTGCCGTGGGCATGGATGGCGGCATAGGCGCCATGGGTCAAACCGGGATACATGGCAAAGGCCATATTGGTTGCCGTTTGTATCTCAGTGGCAAAAATCCCCACCACTTCGGGTAAGCCTTGGCCGCCATATTCAGGATCGCAGGTCAGCGTCGGCCAGCCATTATCAACAAACTGCCGATAGGCATTATCAAATCCTTCCGGTGTAATCACCTTACCATCGACCAACTTACAGCCTTGCAGATCGCCGACACTATTGAGCGGTAACATCACTTCACTACTAAAGTCGGCCATACCTTGCAGGATCGCATCGACAAGATCTGGATCGATTTCATCGAACCCCTTGAGTGCATCTTGCTGATAAATATGTAACATTTCATCGAGGATAAATTGATAGTCGCGCAGCGGCGCTTGATAAACTGGCATAATCGCTTCCCTTTTCTTGTTAGACTGCAACTCAACTAAGTGATCTGACCACTTTGGTGCTCTGACCACTTTAGCTAAATCTGCCGAAAAAGAAAGCACCTCAGTATCCTCCACAGACTTTTGTTTACACAAACGAACAGCGAAACCGTAAATTGATCGCAACAAAGCCTTATGTTATCGCGGAAAACTTTGTAAGCTAACTGCCTGTTTTTCTGATACGTCAGCAGAGTTAAGGATATTGTTACTATGGGTTCTGTCACTACTAAAAAGCACGCCAACGGGCTCGATTATGTCGAAGTGAATACGGCGTTATGTCAGGCAAGAATTTTTTTGCAGGGCGCGCAAATAGACTATTTTCAACCCGTAGGCAAACCACCTTTGCTGTGGGTTTCATCGGCTGACGATTATCAACCCGGTAATGGGATCCGTGGTGGTGTACCCGTATGCTGGCCTTGGTTTGGCATGAGTAGTGAAGCGAACTTTCCCCAACACGGTTTCGCCCGTACCCGAATTTGGGCGCTGGAATCGGTAGAAATGCGTAATCAGTTAGTGGATTTACGTTTTAGCTTAAAAATCAGTGAGCAAGATAAAATCTATTGGCCGCATAACACTGAGGTCAGCGTATTATTCACCCTCAGCGACACCCTAAGCATTAGTCTTGTGAATACCAACTTAGGTACTGACCCCGTTACACTTACCCAAGCGCTGCACAGCTATTTTCCGATTGAGGATATCCACCAACTCAAAGCCTGCGGTTTTAGTGGGTCAAAATACATCGAATTTGCACAAGGGCCTTATCCGCAAACCACGGATGAAGTGCTGTTTGATCGCGAGACAGATCGTGTCTATACCGATCTCGGCCCAGTGCAGTTATTGCATACACCGCAAGGGACAATCGAAGTCAGCCGTGAAAACAGCCAATCAGCGGTATTATGGAATCCATGGATTGAAAAGTCACAACGCTTGGGCCGATTTAATCCAGAAGATTATCTGACCATGGTCTGCCTAGAAGCGGCCAATGTATTAGAAGATAAAGTCGTGCTCGCACCAGGTGAAACCCACAGTTTAGTGACCCATATTCGCTGGAAAGACTAACGATTAAATATCCTAGCTCTTAATGTCCTAGTCAAAAAACGATACACACAAAAATGCCCAGTCCTATTTGCCAACGCAATCGGGACTGGGCATTTTTATCATTGCAAAACCTATCACTGCGAAACCAGAGTGTTTATCACTCCGAAGCCAAAGTTTTATCACTACAAAACCTAAGTTGTTATAACGATGAAACTTAAGGTAAAACTTATTTCGCCGATTTCTCTAAGCGCGCCAGCAAGCTAGACGTATCCCAACGGTTACCGCCCATGCCCTGCACTTCTGAATAGAATTGATCCACCAAAGCGGTCAATGGCAAGTGTGAACCATTGCGGCGGGCTTCTTCTAAGGCGATGCCTAAGTCTTTACGCATCCAATCGACGGCAAAACCAAAATCATAGCTTTGGCCCCACATCGTCTTGTAGCGATTTTCCATCTGCCAGCTTTGCGCCGCGCCTTTGCTGATCACTTCAATGACTTTCTCGCCATCGAGTCCCGCTTTACGGGCAAACTGTAATGCTTCCGCCAAACCTTGCACCACACCCGCGATACAAATTTGGTTCACCATCTTAGTTAACTGACCAGCACCGACATCACCCAAACGTTCGGCGCAGCGGGCAAAGGCTTCAATCACGGGTTTAACACGCTCAAATACCGCTTCATCGCCGCCGACCATCACAGTCAAGGCGCCATTTTCGGCGCCCGCTTGTCCGCCAGACACGGGCGCATCGAGGAAATCAATGCCTTTTTCGGCTAAGACTTTGGCAAGCTCACGAGCGACATCGGCCGAAGCCGTAGTATGGTCAACCAGCACAGTGCCCTTTTCCATCCCATGGATAACGCCATCACTGCCTAATACCACTTCACGCAGATCGTTATCATTGCCCACGCAAGTAAACACAATATCTTGACCCTCGGCCGCTTCCTTTGGTGTTGGACAGCAGCGACCACCATAGGTGTCGACCCAAGTTTGCGCCTTGGCAAAAGTACGATTATAAACAGTGACCTCATGGCCTTTGTTCAGTAAATGCCTCGCCATGGGATATCCCATTACGCCTAAACCAATAAATGCGACTTTTGCCATGAGCTGATCCTTAAATAGATAAACAAAGTGAATCGATTCAAAATAGTGGCCGCAGTTTAACATTCATCAATGGTAACGTCAGAGTGAAATCGGAGCGAGTGATAAACGCACTTTTCGCTAGAAACAACAAAGGCGCCTTAAGCGCCTTTGCTGATTTAATTTATGGAGCTATTTCACCACATGGGCTTCCATTTCGGCGCCAATCTTTTTACGCATTTCCATCAAGCGCAGTGCAGAATCCCGTAAATGAATATCATGTTCCGTCTGTGGTATCCACTCAGGCACAGGCGTAGGTAGGCCATCTTCATCAACTGCGACCATGATCACAATACAATGGGTGGTGAGATGACGCTCAGAAACTTTAGGATCGCCCGCTCGCACATCGATACCGATATGCATAGAAGTTTTACCCGTATAAATCACTTTTGCGCTGACTTCAACAATATTGCCGACCAAAATGGGTTGCACAAAACGAATACCGCCCGCATAGGCAGTAATACAATATTTACCGCTCCAGCCCGCTGCACAGGCATAGGCCGCGAGATCGATCCACTTCATCACAGCGCCGCCGTGAACTTTACCACCAAAATTCACATCCGCAGGCTCTGACAAAAATCTCAGGGTACTTTGTCTATCTATACCAGCCATATAACCTCAACTTATTCAGCCACTGTGGCTCAATGTTTCGTGCAATAGGCTGAGTTTACGATAGAAAGCGCCATTAGCGTAAAAATAATTACGATTGACCTAGTCAAAAAATTCGATTTAACCAAAGTGGCTAATAAGCACGCAGCAAAGCAATAAACTCGGCAACGCTAAACGATAAATCCATAGTTGAAGTTCACTACTGACGAAACGCGTACCCTTAGCAAAAGTGTAAACGCCTAAGCCAAACATAAAGAAACCAAGCACTTCGAGGCCCGAAGACATATTGCTATCGCCACCGACGTTAATCGCCGTCACCAATAAGGCAAACCAAACCACCACGTAAGCAGCGATTGCTAAGGTAAAAGTCTTGATCCCGATGTCCATGTTTGGATGCCACACTTTAAACTCACCGCGGATCAATTCGGTCAGATTGGCAGTTAATGCGCCAATGAGGGGAACAAGCGGGATCACCGCGGGATTTAACATGACACACTCCATTAAGATTGAATATGTCTGTCATTATCTGTGGTCACTAGAATTAAACAAGCTTGATGAACAAATGTTAACACTATGGATATCATACAGTTAGAAAGTGACATCTATCACAATAAAGCCATAAGATAACGGAGTTCAACTCACATGAACAATGAATTTTACCCATAAAAAATGCGCCCTCAGGCGCATTTTTTCACTGTTTTTTACACCATAAATGCGTGTTTTACACTTTCTTGAACAGTAATGAACCGTTAGTCCCACCGAAACCGAAGGAGTTACACAGAGCGTAATCCATCTTCACGTCACGGGCTGTATGGGCAACAAAATCTAAGTCACAACCTTCATCTGGATTATCCAAGTTAATGGTTGGCGGTACGGCTTGGTCGCGCAGTGCTAGCAAAGTGAAAATCGCTTCAACCGCACCCGCAGCACCTAACAGGTGACCCGTCATTGATTTAGTCGAGCTAACCAGTACTTTATAAGCGTGGTCGCCAAATACTGACTTAACCGCTGCCGCTTCCGCTTTATCACCAGCTGGCGTCGACGTACCGTGGGCATTGATATAACCAATTTGCTCCAGTGATAACTTAGCGTCATTAATAGCATTGACCATAGCCGCCGCAGCGCCTGCTCCGTCACTTGGAGGCGATGTCATATGGAACGCATCACCGCTCATACCAAAACCGACTAATTCGCCGTAAATGGTCGCACCGCGCGCTTTTGCATGTTCGTACTCTTCCATCACCATCACACCAGCACCATCACCGATCACAAAACCATCACGGTCTTTATCCCATGGACGGCTCGCCGCAGTCGGATCGTCATTGCGTGTCGATAACGCTTTCGCTGCACCAAAACCTGCCACGCCTAAAGGAGAAGTGACATCCTCTGCACCGCCGGCAACCATCACGTCTGCATCACCATAGGCAATGGTACGCGCCGCGAAACCGATATTATGCACGCCCGTAGTACAAGCGGTCGTCACGGCGAAATTTGGCCCTTTCATGCCAAACATGATCGACAAGTGGCCCGAAATCATATTGATGATGGTACTAGGTACGAAAAAAGGAGAAACCTTACGCGGGCCACCATTCATCAATGCGCTGTGACCTTGTTCAATCAACCACATACCGCCCATACCCGCACCAATAGCAGTACCGACACGACCAGGGTTTTCTTTACTCATGTCCAGACCTGAGTCTTGGATAGCTTGGATGCCAGCCGCCATACCGTATTGAATAAAGAGGTCCATCTTACGGGCGTCTTTTTTCGTTACGTATTGCTCAACATCGAAATCTTTTACTGAACCACTGAAACGAGTGGTAAATTCACTGGCATCAAATTTGGTTATCGGTGCAATACCACTCTTACCCGAAAGCAAAGCCTTCCAAGTAGTATCGACAGTATTGCCCACTGGAGTTACTAACCCCAAACCGGTTACCACTACACGACGTTTAGACACGGCAGTCACCTTTAAATGCTAATTTGTTAATTCAGATAGAGGACACAGGGTTTTCTATCATTAGACAATTTCTTAAATAATTTTTATTTAGAAAAATTCGCCAATCTGCGGCGAGCATCTCGTGGATAACAATTAAAACACGATCCAGAGACGATTGAATGGCACGGAGGCAGAATTTGACGGGGGTAAAACAAAAACAGGCGGCAAAAATGCCGCCTGTCTTCAAGAATTCAGAATTACTGATTCTTAGAAACGTAGTCGATCGCTGCTTGAACAGTAGTGATCTTTTCAGCTTCTTCATCAGGGATCTCGGTATCAAACTCTTCTTCCAGAGCCATAACCAACTCAACAGTGTCCAGAGAATCTGCACCCAGATCGTCAACGAAAGATGCCGCTGGCTTAACGTCTTCTTCTTTAACGCCCAGTTGCTCTACAATGATTTTCTTTACACGTTCTTCGATGTTGCTCATTAGTTTTCTTTCCTATTCAAATTACGCACTTGCGTAAGATTGCGAGTAGTTTATTAGATTTGGCTGACAATGCAAGCTTAGTTTTCGTGGTCTAACCACGAAATTTCACTATCAATTGATACAGATCACTACTCAGTTGCGACAGAAATCCCTGCCATTCGCCCTTAAACCATGTACATGCCGCCATTCACATGCAAAGTTTCGCCTGTGATGTAAGCGGCTGAGTCCGAGGCCAAAAAGAGCACTGCATTGGCAATTTCTTGCGCTTGCCCTAATCGTTCCATCGGAACCTGTGACATGATAGCTTTTTGCTGCTCTTCGGTCAGCTCATCTGTCATATCGGTCTGGATAAATCCAGGAGCGATAGCATTAACTGTAATTTGACGAGATGCAACCTCTCTTGCAAGAGATTTTGTAAATCCAATCAAACCCGCCTTTGCTGCCGAGTAGTTAACTTGACCTGCATTGCCCATGGTGCCTACCACTGAACCGATATTGATGATTCGGCCAAAGCGCTTTTTCATCATGGTACGCATCACAGGTTTTGACAGTCTAAATAACGATGTCAGGTTGGTGTCGATAATATCCTGCCATTCATCATCTTTCATCCGCATCAGCAGATTATCACGGGTTATACCCGCGTTGTTGACTAGAATATCAACATCACCCGCTTTTTCTTTGATCGAAGCGAATAAATGTGTAACAGATTCACTATCTGTGACATTAAGCACTAAACCAAAACCTTTGTCACCCAGATATTCTTGGATTGCCGCAGCGCCCTTCTCACTGGTTGCGGTTCCAATAACCACTGCACCTGCTTCGACCAGTGTCTCAGCGATCGCACGGCCAATACCGCGGCTCGCACCTGTCACCAAAGCCACTTTGCCTGTTAAATTCAGGTTGAAACTCATATAAACTCCTTACTCAGTTAATGCTGCTAATGAAGCAACATCATTAACCGCTTGGGCTGATAGTGATTTATTAATTCGTTTTGCTAATCCTGTCAATACTTTACCAGGACCACATTCCACCAGTTGGGTAATGCCTTTTTGGGCCATTAGCTCAACAGTTTCGCTCCAGCGGACAGGACAATATAACTGACGCACTAACGCATCTTTAATGTCATCAGCAGAGGTGGGTGATGCCACATCAACGTTATTAATCACTGTAATTGTTGGGGTATTAAACTGTACATCGTTTAATGCCACGGCCAGTTTATCCGCCGCAGGTTTCATTAATGCGCAGTGTGATGGCACGCTGACAGGTAGAGCCACCGCCATTTTAGCGCCCGCTGCTTTACAAGCTGCTGCAGCGCGCTCAACTGCGTCTTTTTGACCTGCAATGACCACTTGACCAGGACTGTTAAAGTTAACTGGACTCACCACCTCACCTTGAGCCGCTTCGGCGCAGGCATTAGCGATACTCTCGTTGTCCAAACCGATAATCGCATACATAGCACCCGTGCCAGCTGGAACCGCTTGCTGCATCAGTTGACCACGTAATTCCACCAACTTAATCGCGTCTTTAAAATCCATAACACCGGCGCAAACTAAAGCAGAATACTCACCTAAGCTGTGACCCGCTAGTATAGCTGGCATAGGTTTGCCTGAAGCCACGTAGGTACGCCAAATCGCCACGCTCGCCGCTAATAGGGCTGGTTGAGTTTTATCGGTTTCATTTAAGCTTTCAACAGGACCTTGCTGAAC
This sequence comes from Shewanella sp. SM68, assembly GCF_025653925.1. Lineage (NCBI taxonomy): Bacteria > Pseudomonadati > Pseudomonadota > Gammaproteobacteria > Alteromonadales > Shewanellaceae > Shewanella > Shewanella sp. SM68. Next base: position 389,204 of record NZ_JAKKRU010000003.1, on the reverse strand, counting down.
CAATGCCCACAGATCATAACCTAAGACGTCACTCGCCTCAGCAAAGGTTTGTCCAACAACAGCATGAGATTCGGCAAGCTCGGCTAACATGCCTAGGGCTTGTGAACCTTGGCCCGGAAATACAAAAGCAACATTTTCCATATTCAAATTACCTATGGCTAACTTAATTTATTGAAAAATCATGTGGAACACACATGTAGAACTTAGAAACGAATGAGCGCACTGCCCCACGCAAATCCAGCACCAAAGGCCTCAAGCAACAGTAATTGTCCGCGCTGAATACGGCCATCACGTACGGCTTCATCCAATGCAATGGGCACTGACGCGGCAGAAGTATTACCGTGTTTAGCTAAAGTCAATACGACTTTCTCAAGACTCATATCGAGCTTTTTAGCGGTAGCATTGATAATTCGGAAGTTGGCTTGATGTGGCACTAACCAGTCAATTTCTGACTTATCGATATTGTTAATGCGCAGCGTCTCAGTCACCACATGGGACAATTGAGTCACAGCCACTTTAAAGACATCGTTGCCTTTCATGGTCATAAAACCGACCGCTTCAGAAGTTTCGCCTTTACGTGGTGGGAAAGCGCATTTCAATAAGTCACCTTGGCGACCGTCGGCATAAATGTGGGTCGAAATGATCCCTGGTGTTTCGGATGCGCCTATCACAACCGCGCCCGCACCATCACCAAATAAAATAATCGTTGAACGATCTTCTGGCTCACATAAGCGAGACAGTACATCGGCACCAATCACTAATACTTTTTTAGCCGCGCCCGTTTTTACAAATTGATCGGCAACAGATAAAGCATAAACAAAGCCTGAACACGCCGCTGCGATATCAAAAGCTGGAATGGTATGCACGCCAAGCATGGCTTGAATTTCACAAGCTGCAGCCGGAAAAGCATTGGGAGCACTGGTGGTGCCGCAGACGATCATGTCTAAATCTGATGCTTCTATGCCAGCCATTTCTAGCGCTTTTAATGCCGCTTGGTAGCCCATAGTTGAAACGGTTTCATCGAAAGCCGCAATGCGACGTTCTGATATACCTGTACGTTCAACAATCCATTGGTCAGTGGTTTCCACCATTTTTTCCAAATCTTGATTGCTACGCACCTGCACCGGTAGATAACTACCAGTTCCGAGAATTTTTGTATGCATAAGGAGGGATCAGTTATTTATATCTAAAAGAATCGACTCCAAACGATCTTTTATCATTTCAGGGAGTCGACGTTGAGCTTCCGTTACTGCCAAACTAATTGCTTGTAAATAGGCAGTTTCATCCGCGTTTCCATGGCTTTTTACAACTATTCCGCGCAATCCTATCAGACTTGCACCGTTATAGTGGTCGGGGTTCATCTGACTAAGGACCGCCTGGATACGAGGGGCGATAAGTTTAGCCAGAAAACGAACGAATAAACCTTGGGTTAGTCCCCGTTTTAACTGATGTACTAATAACTTGGCAATACCTTCAGAGGTCTTGAGCGTGATGTTACCCACAAACCCATCACAAACAATCACATCCACATTACCGGAATAGATTTCATCCCCTTCGATAAAACCTGTGTAATTGATTTGTTCTGTGTGTTGCAGCAACTGCGCGGCTTGCTGAACTTGGTCATTACCTTTAATTTCTTCAACGCCCACATTGAGCAAGGCGACTTTTGGCCGAGATTTCTTATCTACCGCTTCGCACAGGACTGAGCCCATCACGGCAAATTGAAATAAGGTTTCCGAGTCACAGGAAATATTCGCGCCCAAATCCAACAAATAAACCGGTTTTTGAGTCACCGCAGGTAAACAACTGACTAATGCTGGTCGATCAACACCAGGCAAGGTCTTCAGCAATACTTTCGCCATTGCCATCAGCGCCCCTGTGTTACCGGCACTCACACACGCTTGTGCGCGGTCGTCACGCACTAACTCAATAGCCAATCGCATGGAACTGTTTTTACGTGTACGCAAGGCATGCACAGGCCTATCGGACATACTAACGACTTCATCGGTATGAATGATTTCTATGCGCGAAAGTAAACTCGCTTCGGCTTGACGTAGATAGACATCAATTTCAGTCTTGTCACCGACTAAAATGATTTTAAGAAAAGAATGTAATTGTAGTGCCCGCAAGGCTGCAGGCACCGTGACGTGGGGGCCATGATCACCACCCATTGCATCTAACGCAAGCGTCAGATTCGTCATTAGGAAACCAACAAATTACTTGTTGATTACCTTTTTACCGCGATAGAAGCCATCTGCAGTCACATTGTGACGCATATGGATTTCACCGCTGGTAGCGTCTACAGACAGCTGAGCAGTGCTCAGTGCGTCATGTGAACGGCGCATTCCGCGCTTTGAACGTGATTTTTTGTTCTGTTGTACAGCCATTGGCCTGTCTCCTCGATTACTTGCTCTTCAGTTTTTCTAACACTGCAAACGGATTTGGACGCTCCTCTTGAGCGGGTTCTATCTCGCCTACAACCATGTCTTTAGATCCTGCACTGCAATCAATTTCTTGATGCATTGGGATTATCGGCATAGCGACTATCAATTCATCTTCGATCAATTGATGTAGACGCACTTCGCCAATTTCATTGCACTCAATTGGGTCATACGCATCCGGGAGCTCATCGATTTCTGCTTTAGTCCGACATGGACCAAAACAAAACTCGACCGTAACCTCAGTGGTAAATAGTGTCATGCAACGTTGACATATCAGAGTGAGCTCCGTCACAGCCTTCCCTTTCAGGTAGACTATCCCCTGTAAATCTACGCCACATTCAAGCGACACTGCCACATCGGAACAGTCGCCGGCACATAACTCAGTTAATCTTTTCAGTTGCACACCAGGAACAACGCCCTGATAAACTAGGCGACTCGAGGCGGCGCGAAATGGATCAATTGAAACCGGTATCTTTACTGTTTGCATAAGGCGCGCATATTATAGTTTGAAAACGCTAGAGTCAAAGAAAAAATGCTAACTTAAGTCCCAGTTTGCGACTTAAGCCTTTCCCCTGCCCCAACATTGAAATTGACGGAAGCGAAATAGTACCCAAGCATGGGGCCGCATACAAGCGCAAGCCGCCTAAAATAGTCGCATTCATTGAAAAGAAACCGTAAAAGACGAAACTCTTGCACTCTCTCGCATTGATTGGTCACAATATGAGTCACTCTTTTGCGGATATCTCATTATGCCAACCCCATTAATCTTAGCTTCGACGTCTGTATATCGACAATCTTTACTGCAAAAACTCGGGTTACCCTTCGAATGCTGCAATCCTAATATTGACGAAACGGCGTATCTCGAAGAATCGGCCCATGCTTTAGTGCTGCGATTAGCCAAAGCAAAAGCCGTCGCGGGAGCAGAACAATTCCCCGATGGTCTGATTATTGGTTCCGATCAAGTTGCCGTCATTGATGACAAGATTATCGGTAAACCCCATCATTTTAATAATGCCGTCGCGCAGCTCACTCAAGCCTCAGGCAAGGCAATCACCTTTTATACTGGTCTTGCACTCTATAATGCCAAAACTGGCGCTATGGCCGCTGAGGTTGAACCCTTTACGGTTCATTTTAGGCACCTTAGCCATGCGCAGATTGTGGCATACGTAGAAAAGGAAGAGCCCTACTACTGTGCAGGCAGTTTTAAGAGCGAAGGTTTAGGTATCGCGTTATTTACAGAGCTCGAAGGGCGCGATCCCAATACCTTAGTTGGCTTACCACTGATATTACTGACGGAAATGCTGTTAGCCCAAGGTGTAGACGTTCTTGCTTAAACGTTTACCAAGGCTTTGCTCTATTTGCTCAGTTTATTGAATCGATGACGCGCATCAAAAATACCGAGCTACTGAGTCGTTTCATCGACGAAAAGATGAGACGTAAATAAAAGTGATAAGGAAGTCTCATGCGCAGCCGCATGTATTGCCGCTTCAGTATTAAATAGCAGTGTTAGAGGTATTGCAGTAATTGCTTTGGTGAATCAATCAAGGCGATAGGTTTTGCCCGCAGCAACTTTTCAGCACTGTGAGCGCCATAGGTCACACCAACGCTATCAATCCCTGCATTGGCCGCCATGGTTAAATCCAGCAGAGAATCACCCACCATTAAGGCTCGGTTCGGGGCAATATTCAATTCTTTCAGCAAGCTTGAGATCATTTCAGGATGGGGTTTGCTGTGCACTTCATCAGCGCAGCGTGACGCAACAAAGTATCGACCTAAGCCTGTTTGCTCAAAGACGCGATCAAGTCCCGCACGGGCTTTACCAGTTGCGACGGCTAACTTATAGCCTTGGCTATGCAAGTCATCAATTAACGCTGGAGTTTGCACAAACAAGGGCGTTGGCGTGGTGTCTAAATGCAAATATTGTGCTTTAAACTCAGCGCGCATCTGCTGATATTGATCATTTTCGCCTTGGCTGAATGCATTATTAGAATGTAGAGGCTGAGAATATACAGAAGAAGCGCTGCAATTAAGCCCCTCAGGGAACAGGACTCGCAGCGCTTCTGTCATAGAAAGACCAATAATATCGCGAATGTCACTTTCAGTTGGGATAGGTAACTGCAATGCCTTAGCCATATTTTCAATACAAGTGATAATTTTACCGATGGAATCCATCAGAGTGCCATCCCAATCGAAAATCACTAAATCGTATTGCTTTATCTTCATCCTTGAAACCTATCCCCGTCGATTACGCACGCTTTAACTTATCGAGTAATTGCGACAAATTTTCATCTAAAGGCGCAGAAACCCGCATCACTTCATCATTTTCTGGATGAATGAACATCAATTCAGCGGCATGTAAAAAGAGTCGAGTTAAGCCTAATGCACGCATGCTATCGTCAAACCCTTGCTCGCTGTACTTATCATCACAGGCGATTGGATGACCGGCAAATTGACAATGCACCCGAATTTGATGAGTACGTCCAGTGACAGGGCTTGCCTTCACTAAAGTACAACCTTGGTAACGCTGCATAATTTTAAAGCGCGTTTCTGAAGGTTTACCCTCAGCATTAACACGCACAATGCGCTCACCCGATTTAAGGGTGATTTTCAATAAAGGCTGTTTAACGGCTTTATCTTGAGCAGACCATTCCCCTTTAACTAAGGCCAAATAGTCTTTCTGCATCTTTTTATACCGAAGCTGATCATGCAGATGTTTAAGCGCGCTACGCTTTTTAGCCACCAACAACACACCAGAAGTATCTTTATCGAGACGATGTACTAGCTCTAAAAACTTTTGTTGAGGACGCAGTGAACGCAATGCTTCAATCACACCGTAATCGACTCCACTACCACCATGCACGGCAATGCCAGCAGGTTTATTCAGCACGATCAAATGATTGTCTTCATGCAAAATACGATCTTCGAGTTGCGAGACTTTACTTAAGTTCGCCGATGGTGCGGTACGGTTATCCGGCTCTGCCACGCGGACTGGCGGAATACGTACTATGTCGCCAATCTGCAACTTGTACTCGGGTTTGATGCGTTTCTTATTCACTCGAACCTCGCCCTTGCGGACAATGCGATAGATCATGCTTTTCGGCACGCCCTTCAGCTTGGTCATTAAGTAGTTATCAATACGCTGTTCGAAGTGATCTTCATCAATCGTGATCAACTGAACCTGTTGTGGGGTGGATTCTATATTCATGATGCGCCATCTAATTATAACGGTCGCCATTGTACAACAACTGAGAAGAATTGTGCCTTTCCATTGCTGAATTTTTTGATTATTGCTATATTTCACCAGCGATTAGGGATAAGCCGTGAATAAAGTGTTCACAACGCCCTGATCCCAAGCGGAAAATTTAACGGATAAAAAAAGATTTTCTTGATAGCAAATCATTGATTTGCAAATCGTATACAGAGTAAAAATACCACAAATGCGTTTTTTACGATTAAATCGAGAAAGTCACCTTACTTTAATAAGGTTTACCCTAGGTTTTCCTCCCCGATTTCGAAGGATATTTTAACCTGTCGTCAGACAAACCGATTCGACTTGGGCATTACCGGAACGAAACTAAAGAATTTATGGGGTTGGTTGATGTTTTACAACGAATTCCTTGTTTTTGTAATCATTAAAAAATAAGCCATAAATAGGATGCGACACGCAGCGACTGCGTCTAACAGTAATGCGCACCTCTTGCCTAGCCACCAGCCGTGAGGCTCAGTTGATCTACTGCTAGGCCCGTAATGCAGCGAAGCGCGATGTTTGATGACCTCTATTTAAAGAAGAATGACGTCATCATGAAACGTATGTTAATCAATGCAACTCAATCAGAAGAGTTGCGTGTTGCCCTTGTTGATGGGCAACAACTGTATGATCTAGACATTGAAAGCCCAGGTCATGAGCAAAAAAAATCAAACATTTACAAAGGTAAAATTACCCGCGTAGAACCGTCTTTAGAAGCCGCTTTCGTCGACTACGGTGCCGATCGTCACGGCTTTTTACCACTGAAAGAAATCGCTAGAGAATATTTCCCGAAGGGATATTCGTTCCAAGGTCGCCCAAACATCAAAGAAGTGGTCAGTGAAGGACAGGAAGTTATTGTCCAAATTGACAAAGAAGAACGCGGCAATAAAGGTGCAGCCTTAACGACCTTCATCAGCCTTGCAGGCTCTTACTTAGTATTAATGCCAAACAACCCACGTGCTGGCGGGATTTCTCGTCGTATCGAAGGTGATGAACGCACTGAGCTAAAAGAAGCGATGGCTGACTTAGAAGTGCCTGCGGGCATGGGTCTTATCGTGCGTACTGCGGGTGTAGGCAAAGAATCTGCCGAGTTAAAGTGGGACTTAAAAGTTCTACAACACCACTGGGCGGCGATCACCGAAGCTTCACAAGTTAAAGGCGCACCTTTCTTAATTCACCAAGAAAGCAATGTGATAGTTCGCGCTATTCGTGACTATTTACGCCGTGACGTGGGCGAAATCCTCATCGATCATCCACGTATTTTTGAAGAAGCGAAGCAACATATCGCCTTAGTTCGCCCTGATTTCGTTGAGCGCGTAAAACTGTACGAAGCTGAAGTGCCATTATTCACTCACTTCCAAATCGAATCACAAATTGAATCCGCCTTCCAACGCGAAGTACGTCTGCCATCTGGCGGTTCGATTGTTATCGACCCAACTGAAGCCTTAACCTCAATCGATATCAACTCTGCCCGTGCCACTAAAGGCGGCGATATTGAAGAAACAGCACTGAACACTAACCTCGAAGCCGCCGATGAAATTGCCCGTCAATTGCGTCTCCGCGACTTAGGTGGCTTAGTGGTTATCGACTTTATCGATATGACGCCAGTGCGTCATCAGCGTGAAGTTGAAAACCGTTTACGTGATGCTGTGCACCATGATCGTGCTCGCGTGCAGTTAGGTCGCATTTCTCGTTTCGGTTTGATGGAAATGTCGCGTCAACGTCTGCGTCCCTCTTTAGAAGAATCTGCAGCGCATATCTGCCCTCGCTGTCATGGCCAAGGCACGATTCGCAGTACCGAGTCTTTAGCACTGTCAATTTTACGTTTGATGGAAGAAGAAGCCATCAAAGAAAACACCTCACAAATCGAAGCGATTGTGCCTGTGGATGTTGCAGCTTTCTTGTTAAACGAGAAACGCAAAGCCATTCGCATCACAGAACAGCGTCACGATGTCGAAGTGTATGTGATACCTGACGCACACATGATGACGCCTGATTACCGCGTGATCCGTCACCGTAGTGATGATGAAATCAGTGAATCAAGCTATAAGCGTATAGAGCATCCTGAAGCCAAATTGTATGAGCCACGCAAACTGGAACGTACTGCGGCGCCTATTCCGGCATTAAAAGGTTTTGCAGCGCCACAAAAAGTAGAACAAGCCCCATCACCAACGGTGAAAGTTGAAGCGCCACAACCAGGCTTCTTCAGCAAACTTGTGAGTGCAATCAGTGCCATGTTTGCGCCAAGTGAAAAAGCTGAACCTGTAAAAGTTGTTGAAACTAAAGCAACTGATACCAGTGCGGCTAACGCAAATCGCCGTAACCGTCGTAATGACACTCGCCGCCCACGCAATGCCCAAGATGCCGACAAAGCAAAAGAAGGCACTCGTGAGCCGCGTAGCCGCAATCCAAAAAAACCGGCTGATGCAGTAGTCAGCACACAAGAACGTCCAGTACGCGAAAAAGAAGAAGCGGCTAAACGTCCAGCTAAAGCTGAACCTAAGCCACGCGTACAAGCGCCAAAAGATGTTGTTGCTGACATTGAAGCAGATGATGCCCCTAAGCAAGAAGTCGCCCGTGAGCGTCGTCAGCGCCGTAACATGCGTCGTAAGGTGCGTATCGATAATGGCCATAATACGCCAGATAATGCGATCCCAATTGCACCTGAAGATGCCGCAGAAGTGTTAGCGGAAATTGCAGCCCTTAACGCCGCAGCGGCAAGTACTGTCAGTGTTAATGCCAAAGCGGAAGTCATTGCCCAAACGCCAGCAGAAACTAAAGCGCCAAGAACACGTCGCCAGCCTCGTAAAGAAGCCGCACCCGCTCAAGAAGCGCAAGAAAATATTGTGCTAGAAGAGACAACTGTAATTTCTACTGTAGTAGAAACACCTGCGGTTGATGCTGTTAACACAGCTGAAAACACCTTGGTTGACACAGCAGCTCATACTGTAGCAGCGGATGCAGTATCGCAAGATAGCGAAGTTGATGCAGACAACGAAAATGCTAATGCTGATGATCAATCAAAACGCGAGCAAAGAGATGGTCAACGTCGTAGCCGTCGTAGCCCTCGCCACCTTCGTGCAGCGGGTCAACGTCGTCGTCGCGACGAAGATGACCAAGGTACATCAACGCCAGCGCAATTCGTTCCTAATGACGAATTAGGTGCTGACCAAGAGTACCCAAGCGAAATCGTCAGTGTTCGAGTGGAAACTCCTGTTGTTGCAACTCAAACAACAGCGGTAACTGAACCAGCCGTTAAAACTGCTGACGTCGAAATAGCTGAAACAAGTTCAACTCCAGCTGTTGAAGCTCCTGCTGTTGTTAAAGTCGAAGCAAAAGTTGAGCCTCAGCCTCAAACAAATGACGTTGCAGCAGTTGAAACTCAGCAAGTTGAAACTAAACCTGTTGTGACTAAAACCACTGAAACGAAAGCGGAAGAGCCAAAGGCTGCTGACGTAAAAGTTGACCTTGCGTCAATCGTTGAAACTCAGGTGACCAGCGTTACTGCTGAAGCCGTAGTCGTTGCAGTCCCATCAGTTGAAAGCTCAGTGACTAAATCAGTAGCAGTACCCAAAGCTGAAGCCGCTAAAACCGAAACACTTGTCGAGCCAAGTGTTGCACCGAGCGCTGAAGTAAAAGAAGCCGTGAAAGCAACAGCCTCTGCGCCAATGGCCAGACCGGCTGCTATAGCTAAGCCTCAAGCCACAGTACAAACAGTTCCAACAACACCGCAAATCACGGATGCAGTTGTTGTCAGCAAGCCGAAAGCCACCAGCCGCTTTGGCTCTATGGTGTCTTCGGATATGACCAAGCCTGTCGTTGAGGTGAGAGAACAAGTGGCAGTCCCTAAAGGACGAGAGTATGAGAATACTGCGAACGAAGAGTCTACTGCCAAAATCAAACTCGCTAATGGTGCAGAGTCTGATATGGCACGTCCATAATCACTTAAGCTAAACCAGAAAAGCCATGCAATTGCATGGCTTTTTTATTTACACTGTAATACTCACACAATATTTAAATTTAGCTCAATCCATTTTTCGGCTTAATCGTAGTCCCTTGAATAACATAACCCATCAAAAGATCCTCGGTATATAGTTCTCAACTTTAAGTATTCTTGTGTTGTCACTAACGTCACATTAGAAGCAATAAACATGCTAACAAAATATCAGGCCAATACCCGCCAGTAGAAAGGGCTCTTAATCCATTTAGTGCTAACTGTAGACCCCTCCTTTATAAGTTAGGGAAACTAGTCGAGGGAGAGCATTATCCCGCTATAAAGTAGCCGATAATTAAGTTGGATTAGCAGCCTAAAGCTTCTGTCGGAAATACTTAAATGTACGAAATGCAAGGCATATCAATAGCAATATTCGTTTTTTGGTCGACTCCAAAACACATCATAAATAAGAGAATATTATTTAATATCAAACACTAAACGCTTTTTCAGCCTCGAATCTTTACTACAAGGCTTTCAGCCTTAGGTGCAGCTTAGTATATGTAGGATGACTAAGTGCAAGAAATGTAAATGCACCAATAATATTCGGCATCACTGATTTACAAAAAATGGATGATTAGACACATTCGCGTTCGACATTGAATATAAGATTACGCAAAAACTAAACTCGATAAGAGCAAGCGTTAAGAGTTAGCATATAATGGAATTGAATGTTACAGGGGTAAAAATAAGGAGAGTGTATCAAATGGTTTTATTGAAAATTTTGGAGATATCAAAATTGGGTTCTAACAGAGAAAGATTAGATGATTAACTTCAGATTTAAGCATTAAATTAATGCGACATGTTAAGTGGATCTCGTCGCTTATACTGGATTCAACAATCTAAACTAAATGAAATCTTATTTTCGCACAAATAAAAAGAGCCACGGAATTAACCATAGCCCTTTAATCCATTGCTATCAGCTCTAGGCTAACAGCACTGAAAATTAACCAATGATAGTTACGTTTTCAGCTTGTGGACCTTTTTGACCTTGAGTCACAGTGAAAGACACTTTTTGGCCTTCATCAAGAGTTTTGAAACCGTCAGAGTTGATCGCACGGAAGTGTACGAATACATCTGGACCAGATTCTTGCTCAATGAATCCGAAACCTTTGTCAGAGTTGAACCACTTAACAACACCAGTAACTTGAGACATAATATAAATCCTGTAAATAAAAAATTAAAGCCTTAACGGCGGGTGGAGCTGGAAAATGCCGGTATTACTTATGTTTACAGGACGAACTGGTCGTATTGAACACATAAATATAAGCCCAACCTTCAAGCTGATAAGACTATAAACCATTCTAAAGATAAGTCAACACACTGCGACACTTTGGATTATTTATTTTGCCTAAATCTACTTTACGGTTTTGCAACCGGCTAGCAGAACACTAGGTTCATGCTGTTTAGCAAGTACAGTTAAGCATTTTAAATAATTTATTTCAATAGCTTAATCTTATCGCTTACTTTGAAATCCGATGCACTTCAATTTGGAAATCCAATTCACAGTTCAGTCCTTGCAACGCAAATGCTTGCTTTTGGGCATGAGTAAACTTCCAAGCATAGGGCGTCATTTCTAAAAAATGAGCGATATGTTCACTATTTGCCAGCTCTAACTGGGAGATTAAGCGTTCCTGATGAAGACACTCAAATCCAGCAATATGCGCTGTGGAAACGGGATGTAATCTTGGCTCAGCATAAATTTGTTGTTTCAACGCAAAATGGTGTAAAGGTCCCGGAGAAACCGTTATCAGTAAGCCTCCATCAGCCATAATCCGTTGTAACTCTTCTACTTTTGAAGGGGCATAAATACGAATGGCAAGATCGACACTTTGGGATGCGATTGGCATTTCATAGGCACTTGCGACACAAAATTGCAAATTAGGGTAACGTTTAGCTGCATATTTAATTGCAGACTTAGAAATATCTATACCTTGTAAATTGCAATCATGGTGCTGGCTCAACACATGGAATAAACGTTGACTGTAGTACCCTTCCCCACAGCCTATATCGAGGATTTGTTTTGCTTCGGCACTAAACTCAAGCGCGAGCTCATTCACTCTATCACTCAAACCTTGATAGTAACCCGCGTTTAAAAATTCACGCCGAGCAAACATCATCTGTTTATTATCACCAGGATCTTTTGAGTTTTTCTTCTGTACAGGTAATAAGTTGACATAGCCTTCTTTGGCCATATCAAACTTATGTTGCTGTGAACAACCCCAAGTTCGCTCCGTTAACGTCAGTGGGGCGGCACACAGGGGACATAAATAATGCATAATGGACTCTTATCATTTAGCTAAATTTGGGTAAAAAAGTTTACGTTTCGTCTTCCATCAATCGGTCTACCATCAGGATCAATTCCGGTGAAGCGAGTAATTCATAACACTCTAATTTTCTTAATAGCTTATCAGTGTTATCGACATCATTAGCAGCGCGGCTGTAGTTTGGTCGCTCAAACATATGGGTATAGGTTCTAAATAACCATTGTTGTTTCTGCAGTAGCAAGGGATCGATCCTTAATACTTCATCAGCAAGGCTGGCGTGACATTGACCAAGCTCCCCGCGCATAAACGACTGCAATTCTAATCTAACCTGCTCGATTTCGGTCATGTAAATTGCAAGAGATTCAGATGATGCGGCATAGTCGTAGTGCCTTGCTAACAGTGCTTTAGCAACCATTAACGCTTTGGGCTCATGCAAAACCCGTAAATCCGCTTCTAAGGGAACTAACTCAAACTTTGAATTGGCTTGTAAGGCAAAAGTTAAGTCATTATCTGCACCTAAATGACGAGTCGTATCTAAGGTAAAAGATACACCTCGCCTCAATTCTGCCGCACAAAATTTCGCAGCTGTTCCCATCCGTGTATAAAGCCTAAAACCTTGCCCAAGGCTGCGGGTTATTGGTGTATTGAAAGCCTGAGGGCTTTGCGGTAACGATTCGACCTTAAGACCCATAAACGGCTGGAAGCGGATGACTATATTTTGCTGAATTCCGGCTTCAGCTATGACGATAATCTCTAGTAAAGGGGCATTGATCGCCTGTGACACAATAAAATCACTCACATCGTCGGGTAGCCGTAATGTGAGTATTGATGCCTTTTCAATATCAAGCACCATAGGTTCATTTAGAAATTGATGGTACATAAGACATTATTCTCCTATTTAACCGCAATTGTACCGTCCAATACCAATTAAAATCACTCCGTAAACCATTACCATCGCAAGGTATGACTTAATCTTCATGATGCCGTAAATCGGCATTCGATAAATAGTAGTGACATTGCGTGGTAGCATATTTATGCCTCCAGTGATCTATAACGTTAAGCACAGGAAGATGTAAGTGACGTATACAATGAACTTCACGTAACCATTCACCCAATGTAAAACTCACGATGCACCCAGCCTAGAAAGTGACGAACCTAGTCAGCGTTATTAGGCATCGCTCGGCTTAGCGCCAGAAAACCATTCGGTATGCTGGTCACCTTGACGGCCAAAATAGGTTACACGTTTACCTCGCAAAAACACGAAATAACCTTGAACTCCTGCATTCATAGCGCGCTGGCAGAAAAGCCGAAATGTTTGCCCATGCTGCTGACTATCCAAGATGGCAGCTCTGAGTTCAATCACATTAAAATTTTCAGCAATTAATGGAAGTCCCTCAAATGAGAAAGGTGATTGCACTGTAGTACCTGCTGCGCTATAGAAAGTAAATGACTTCGAGGCATAGTCTACATAGTAATACTCGACACCTTCAGCAATAAGATTGCCGACAATTTGAGGAAATGGTATTAATCCAGACAAGGTTGCTTGTGCAGATTCTAAAATTTTATCCGAGTTCATTGATGTCCCCTCTGGGTCTTGAGTGGTCAATTTATATGTTCAACATCAGCAGTAGAGCCAAAGTGATAGCACTGTAAAAACGTGGAGCATACGCCAGCGCTGGTTAAACGCTCAAAGTACGTTCTCATAAATGATTAACGCAATAAACACGACCTTCAAACTTCCCCCAAAATCGTTGCCAGACTACAAACACGTTTATGCATATATAACGTAAAGCCATATTAAAAACACTATGGCTAAACAACATAAGGACTTTAAAATATTCTGCGAGCCACTCGCACGCAGTGCCAACACCGTTGGGGTGTCTAAATTGATTTACAACTCACATAAACCCAAACTAAAAAAATGTATCATTTACACTTATCATCTGTTTCTTTATCCCGCAAGCCACCTAGGCTACTGCTAAAATAAGCACACCGAATCAATTTCAACCTCTAGCAATGAGTTTATTGATGGATAATTTACAGCGACTGGGCATTATTTTTTGTATTCTTTCCCTGTGGGTCTTGACAAACATACCCGTCACTTATGCTAATGATCAATTCATTATCAATCAGTCAGAATCCAAGCTTGATCACAGATATCAGTATACTTATGACCTTTTACAATTAGTTATTGATGCAACCAAAGCCGATTTTGGTGAAGCATCACTGCAAGTCTCAGATCTAATAATGAGTCGAAATCGTATCTTCAGAGCATTACAAGAGGGTGAAACCATCAATGTTATTGCAGAAGCCTCTAACCTACAGTGGAATAAACAGCTTATTCCAATAAAAATTCCCATTAGAAAAGGCATTCAGGGATTTAGAATTTTTATTATTAAAAAGGAAAATGTACCTAGGTTAGCCCAAATCACCTCTCTAGCGCAGTTAACTGCTCTTGATACTGGTTCAGGTAGCCAATGGTCAACTAAAGTTGCCATGCAACAAGCAGGATTTAAGATTATAGAAAGCAATCAATATGACAGTTTATTTAATATGCTATCAAAAGGACGGTTTATAACATTTGGCCGCGGAGTGAATGAAGTATTTCAGGAGGTTGAGCAGTTTAATCAACAATATCCAGATCTCGTTGTTGATGAAAGCATCATGCTACATATTCCACTAGCGACATATTATTATGTTTCGCCTAACAAACCTCGCTTAGCTCAGCGAATACAAATTGGCCTCCAGAGAATTATCGATAATGGTCAATTTGACCAGTTATTTTATCAACGCCATTGCGATTTTTTGATAAAAAGTAAATTGAATCAACGATTAGTTTTTAAAATTGACAATCCTTTTATATCTGAATCAGAAATGACTTCCATTGTCGGTAAAGATTTCTTACTCAATCCAATGGATGACTTTTCCATATTATGTAAGAAATATCATTGAATAGGCTTCATCAGATAAACGCTTAGGGTCCGTCATGACTTAAAAACATCTCTCGGAAAATGGGATAAAAAACAGCAAATCGCGGCTTGAATTGAAGGAGGTTAGATTTTTGGGATTGGGTATCAAGAAATCAAACGAAAACCTTCAAGGGCATTAGCCTTGAAGGAAACTTTTTTAGAATTGCACTCTGACACCAATAGCCGCTGAGCGACCTGGCATAGGGGATAAATGCCTTAGGAAACTGTTATGTGGGCGCGCATCTACATCGGTAAGATTATCTAAGCTTAGGTAGAATTGAGTCGGCACTTTCGAAATGACTTGATCTAAAGTGATATTGGCTCCGAGCAAAGCATAAGATTCAGAGGGCCTCTCAAATCTGCTAACGTCACCTTGTGAATGATAGCGAACATAATCGATGGACACAGTAAGCTCATCATACTGCCAATTTAGTGCAGTGCCTGTTTTGGATTGTGGTGTTCGAGGCATTGAAGTGCCTTCTAAGCTACGGCGAAAGAATTCGTCCCGCTCACCTGCGAGAGGTAGGCGAGTACTAAAGATATCGTAACTACCATCGTATTGATATCGAGGAGTATTTCTCACTCTGTCAGTAAATGCGCTGAGCTCAAAAACTCCCCACCTTTGCCACGGGAAGGTATAAATAGCTTGTACCTCTAACCCTTGATTGTTTGTATCTGCTTGGCGCCATTCACGAACATAAGTACCGTTACGCTCAAGGCCTGTACTACCAAGATAAATAAAATCATTGAATTGATTTTGATACCAACTTGCCATTAGCTGTAAATCGGCGATTTTAGCGGTGGTATTTATTTCAAAGGAGTGATTAATTTCCTTTTTAAGATTTGAGCTGCCCTGTTCTTCAATTAACAGAGCATAGTGTGGGTTACTGGCGTAAAGC
Source organism: Shewanella sp. SM68 (assembly GCF_025653925.1). Taxonomy (NCBI): domain Bacteria; kingdom Pseudomonadati; phylum Pseudomonadota; class Gammaproteobacteria; order Alteromonadales; family Shewanellaceae; genus Shewanella; species Shewanella sp. SM68. The sequence continues at coordinate 373,390 of NZ_JAKKRU010000003.1, read as the reverse complement.
TCATTCATTTCAGGAGCACGCTCGGCATGAACGTAATTGACTCGTGTTGACCAATTTTGCAATATGTCCCATTGCAGTGATCCTGAGTAGCTTTGGAGATAAAAATTTCTATCTTTAACATTCGCTCCTGAGCCTCGACCTACCTTGTAACCCTCTGCGTTTACTTGGTGCTTAATCGCATCATAACGACCTCCAAACTCAAAAGTAACCGGACCAAAGTGCAGGGTTTGTAGCGTATAGGCTGCATAGTTTTGACTATCGACATCAGGCATGTAATTGTCATAGCCCTCCCCTTTATAGGCTTTAGTGTCGTACTGTAATCCTAAGACACCATCGAAGTTTGATGTCCAACTATGATAGAGCTTAGGGCTAATGACCCAAGAGGTAAGTTCGAATTGGTTGACGGATACCTCTGCCATATGCTCATCATCGACTTGATTCGAATAGGCGCCATCGAGGCTAAATGAGTTTATCCAATTGTCATCCCAGTTTTCGACATACTTCATATCTACGCGATCACCACGGGAGAAAATTCGAATATTACCCCGTTGATCAAAATCCACTGGTGCGCTGCTGCCACGACGCATAAATCCAGGAATACCGCGATGAGTGTCCGTATAACCATAAGCCAAACCCAAAAGACGTTGTTGGCCAGTGTAGCTTCCGCCTGCCGAGAATGATGATGTGTGGTGGCTGCTGTTAAGCACAGTGCCATTACTGTCTATTGAGTAGTCGGTGATAATTTGTTGTTCTAAAGGTGTAGCATCTTCATAGCGTTTTAATTGATTGTTCATCTGCCACACAGGTTGCGCATATTTGATTTGGCATAGATCGGCAAACTGTGCAGCACCTACGACTTTTGACCACGTTTTACAATCGCTGTCTTTAGAATATCCAGGGATATAGTAGTCACCACGGTCTTTGTTGATCATATTCAGCGCAAAGTTAAAAGATTCATTCCCTACAGTAAGTTTTGCCAGTGCGGTACTTGTACTATTGAAGCCAGCTTTCACTTCAGCGCGACTGTTAAACCCATTGATTGGGCTTAATGGAATACGACCATCTTGGAGATCAACAATGCCTGCCATCGCTTGCCCACCATAGGCAATCACAGCTGTAGGACCTTTAATGACCAAGATACTGTCAGCAAGAAAGGGCTCGATGGGGATGTATTGCTCCTCACTCACCGACGACATATCCTCAACTTGAGTTCCATTGAGCAACATTTTAACCCTGTTTCCACCAAATCCACGGATTTGTGGCCTACCCGATGAGCTACCAAAAAAACCACTGTCTACCCCCGGTAATTGGCTTAAAGTTTCTCCTAAGGTATCGGCTTTACGATTATTTAGTTCATCGCCGCTGAGTTCGATTTTACTGGCTTGTATTCTTTGGCTTAATGGTTTTTCTAAAGCATGCCCAGTGACATTGATACGTTCAATAGGTTCTGCTGAAACAGCTAAAGTGCCAACACCTAATAACAGAAGGTATTTGTGGGAATTCATTTTGTGGGTCGTCTCCATATGATTACTGCTGAAAAAATGATATGTTATAACGTATCACCATGTATCAGTCGAGTTCAATATGAATGAAAGCAAATTAAGTTACTGATTGTAAATGGCAATCAGAACAACACTCGGTATGGTGATTGATGATTGCTAACAAAGATTGTCATTAGAAGGGGTGGATCAGGTAAACTGTGCAAGTATGATCATTTCAAAAAAATTGGCAGTTCTATGACAGGAAAAAATCTTGATTTACTGCGTGAAGCAGTGAAAAAGTGTGAAGAAAAAGGCATCAATCTTACCAGTAAGCGCAAAAAAGTACTTATCGTATTACAGGATCATGATGTTCCTTTGTCTGCCTATGAAATTGCCGATGTGTTAAAACAAAGTTTGGGCGAGAGTTTACCCATAATGTCTATCTATCGCATGTTGGATTTCTTAGTACAGGAACAATTAGTCCATAAGTTATTAACGGTGAATAAGTATATTGCCTGCCATCATGTATGCGATCATCACATTCACAATCAATTTTTAATTTGTAATACTTGTCAAAAAGTCACGGAGATAGCATTGCCCACTGCTCTTGTTGAACAGTTACAGTTGAATGTTAGCCAAGCAGAATTTACCTTATCGAGCCCACAGCTTGAATTAGCGGGTTGGTGTCATGAATGTCAGCAGCAACATAATAGTTAGGTTAAGTTAAGTACATTAACTAATTTGGAACGCTATTTATCATGGTTGCTGAACTTATCCCATACTCACAGTAACGCTATAAATCCCCCAGCCACCGACATTCTGGTCGATAATGTCCGTCTAAAATCGTGGATATGCCAGTCTTGGCTTAATATCGCGGACCAGCTCATTAATGAAAGCAACATTACCCGGTCGCTTGCCTTGGGAAAGCGCCATGGCGAGTGATATAAGTTCCACTGTTCTTATAATATCTCGAGTAAAGCAGAACTGATCGGCCTTCGAATGTGTTAAGCGGTTTCCAAAACGCATGGGGATCTATATTATTTGCCACTGAGTTACGTAGCTCAGGGATCAGTTTCCGTGCGTCAGCAAGTTCTAAATCCGGGTAGAGACCAAAGGTTAAGCCCCTGATGGATTATCAATCCTAAATCGATACTGCCATGTTATAGTCCCTGCAGGGGTAATACGAACGCTTAAGCCGTTGCGGTCTGCAAGCTCTGGTTTCCCTAAATATGGCTTGCCGTTTATTGCACGTAACCAATTGTCAGATAAAGGCATTTTTATTACTCTGTGTACATGTGATTTTAGCTAATCTGACGCAGAACCCAATATATACAGATATGTACTCACATCTAAGTTGTAGCAAACTAAATTAATGTGAATGACAACGAATCCCAATAAAGCTATTTAACTTTCAATAACATCATGTTAAATGCTTTAGAGAACGAAAATAAATGAAGATGAAAGATGATAAAGCTGGGTCAATATTTTAGCACGACTACGGAAACATGTAATATTAACCATTGATTTATAATAAATATATGTACAAACTTCGTTTAAGAACCTTCCAATATCACAGCTGCTAAACAACAAAATCACTTCTAAATTCGATACTATTTTTAATTGCAAAAAATGTTGTCTAATTATGTTTATCTATTAAAAAGTGGTGTGTATGACAAGTGCTTAAGAACTTCCGGCTCCATACTTCTGATTACTTTAGCAGAGTGTTCTAATTCTAAATTAAGCTCAGACCAACCATCAGTCCTCATAAACTCTGCCAGTAGATAACAAATCCTAGGTGTAACGGCTCACAATCGAAATCCCTTGTGCTCGCAATTAGCGCAATCTTCGGCTCAGATTAAGTGACAATAAAATCTTACTGAGCTCACATTAAGTGATAGACAGATGACGGTCAGCTTTATTGGTAGTGCTTAATTTCAATGCAGTGTTCAGTTCACAATAGTGTTCTGTCGCGCAGAGTTTGCGTCAGCAAGGCGAGCTCCTGATCTTTGCTTCAAACCCGAGCATAACCGTAAAAGGCCATTGTTATTAAAAATGTCTCGTTAGGCTTTAGATGAGGAAAACATAACATCCAAATGAGACAGAAAAACCGTCTCATTTGGATGTATGCTTTAGGTATACTCAAAACATACATTAGCATCAGAGATAAAATTTAATAATCTCTTAGTAGAGTGCAAGGCTGACTTTTGGGCTACGGACTTCTGTTGCAGTTATACCTCGAAAAACTCAATCTTACCGCCAGTAAGGTGATACATACTACCAACGATTTTAATTTTATTCTGGTCTTCCAGCTGTTTCAGTACCGGGCTGTTTTTGCGGATATTCTCGATAGTCAGTTCAACATTCTTCCTTGCCACAGCATCGACAAAATCGTAATTACTCCCTTTACGCTCTCCGGTGTACTCTGTTTTTTCAATAGCAGGTTTAATTTCATTCAGCAGGCCCGTCAGGTTACCTAGTTCTGCATTATCAATAGCGCCACGTATCGCACCACAGCGGGTATGCCCCATAACCAGCACCAATTTCGCACCAGCAAGAGCACAGGCGAATTCCATACTGCCCAATATATCGCGATTACTGATATTACCCGCAACACGGGAATTGAACGTTTCGCCGATCCCCGCATCCAGCACAATTTCCGCTGGCGCACGTGAGTCAATGCAGCTAAGGATCACTGCAGCAGGATACTGACCCGTGATACTGTTGCGTTTCTGCGCCAAATAATCATGTTTCGCCGTGCGATTCTCTCGGAAGCGCAGATTGCCCTGCTTAAAATGTTCAATCACAGCCTCAGGTGTCATACCATCACGTTCATCTTTACTGAGGGATGCCGCAAAGGAGATAGAGGGCACCGATAAGGCCGCCAGCCCAGTTACCGAAAGGGCCGAGACAGCAAGTGTTTGTTTCAGGATTGTCCGGCGTGAGGGTTGAGCCGGTTGGTTATTTTTCATAATGTTCTGCAGTCCAGTTTGTTGAGTTAACAAAGGTTGTTGCGATAGTACTGTTAAACAAATCACAGCTTCAACCTAATGATAGTGGAGACCCAGTCAACGCGATTAAATACGGGCGGCAGGGTTACAGGTATGGCGTTTTTCAAGCCATAAGCAATGGATAGCTAGCCCGAGGGATTTCGATTGCGAGCCGCCACACCTAGGTTCTTCCACTGATGCCTGTAACATTCCTGATAAACGAAATATTCCAAAATTTGTATGAATACGATTATCGAAAATTTCTTCATATGCTGCCTATAATTTCGCAGCTCAACTACCATAAGTCTAACAAAGCTAAGAGAAAGGGCGCATAAAGCAAAGATCAAAAGATCACAAAATAGATCTGTCAAAGTTGTTGTTTCCCGTATACCTACTATTTTCAACTTCTGAGCAGAAAAACAAAATAACAACGCAAAATCAATACAATACACAGAGCTTGAAATTATGAGCACACTAAAACCTAATGGCGACATTTACCTGCAAGAACGGTAAAATGCCCCATTGTCATTGGGGAGTAGTCATCCTTAGCCTCCCACTAAGGAGTCCACGTCAACAAAATTGAGGTCTAACACCTCATGGCGTGGTCAGCCTCTGCGAATGCGGAGAGCCAGGCGAGACCTTTGGCCGCAATACGCTTTCCCAGCCGGGCGAGCAGTGTTGTCGTGCCATTGGATTATTGCTCGCCCAGCCGGATTGCTCACATGATCCTTACTCTTACTCTGTTTTTCCTCTCGGCAGGTACCATTTATTTGGCCTGCGAATACTTCGTCAACGGCATCGAATGGTTCGGCCGCCGTTTGAATCTTGGCGCGACTGCAGTGGGTTCAGTACTTGCTGCCTTCGGTACAGCACTACCTGAAACGGCGGTGACCTTCATTGCCGTTGTCTTCGGCAAAACACCAGAGCAAAAGGACATTGGCGTCGGCGCAGCCATGGGCGGTCCGCTCGTGCTCGCAACCTTAGCCTATGCAGTGGTCGGCTTGGCACTGATTTACCACCATCGCCGCCTTCAACGGGAAACGTATCATGTACGTGCCGATCACGCCCGTATGAGTCACGACCAGCTCGCCTTTCTCGCAGTGTTTGTAGTGAAAGTAGCACTTGGCCTAATCGCCTTTGCCATCAAGCCGTGGCTGGGTGTCTTGTTTCTCGCCGCCTACGCAATCTATGTCTGGCGCGAAATTCAGGAGAGCGACACAGCGCCTGAAGAAGAGATTGAACCTCTCAAAATTCAGCCTTCCGTGACGGAGCCATCGTTAAAATGGGCGGCGCTGCAAGCCGTGTTGTCCCTGATCGTCATAGGCATTGCATCTCATATATTCGTAGGTCAACTTGAGGCCATTGGTACAGCGCTACAATGGTCACCACACTTGGTAGCATTGCTGCTGAGTCCGGTGGCGACGGAGCTGCCCGAGATGATGAACACACTCATATGGATACGGCAAGGAAAGGAACGCTTGGCATTGGCCAATATTTCTGGTGCTATGATGATTCAGGCAACGATTCCCAGTGCGTTGGGTATCTTCTTTACGCCATGGCTTTTTGATGGCCCACTGATGGCGGCAGGAGTCATTACTGCTTTGGCTATTATTTTTCTGTGGCAGCTATTTCGACGAGGCGTTGTCGATGCGCGTGCATTGGTCGCAGTAAGCTCATTGTACGGCGTATTTGCCTTGCTGATTGCGTTCTACTTCCCTCTCTAAGGAGCAAAGTGTCAGAGAACGCCGTGTGGTACGGCGTTCCTATTTGGCTAAATTTGCCCAACACGCCAAGAGTGTAATGTTAAATTTTGTAAATGTTGCAAAAAATTGATTTAAATGAATTAAACTTTTCAGCGATCCTTGTGACCATCAGTAGTGATGATCAATGTATATATCTCGTCACAAAAGCACTACGCACAGCGATACACCGCCCGAACGATTTGGTTGCGCACTATGGTGGTGAGAAATTTATTTGTCTATTACCGGACACTCAGCATTTAGGCGCGATGAACATAACTCATCGTCAACGCAGTGCTAGCTTTACATTTATTCTAGTTTCCAAGCGGTCACCATTAACTGACGTTGCGCGTATTCAACCTTATCGGCATTTGAAATGGCAAACGCTTATCGAATCCGCAGATAAGCAATCATACGTAGCTAAAAAGTATGGACGTAATCAAGTCAGCAGGGCCAGCTTGCTACGGTAAACATCATTATTGAGTGCCAATCGTAAATTTTGATTTTTGAAATTATCAAAGTTGAAATGTGAGATGAATCATGTAGTGTTTGGATAAATAGAATCATTGACTACAAGACCAAAATGCATCATGCATTTGACGATTTCTAACTGACAATCAGGCTTAGTGAAGTATCTTTTCAGAGCTGGCGCAGTCATTGAAAGCTCTGTAGTGGTTTAATTTCCCTACATTAATTAAAGAGAAACTATTTATGTTTGTGATCGATCAAATTATTCTCCTCGCCGCGATTTTGATTATTCTTGGTATTTTATCCAGTAAATTATCTGCGAGATTGGGTTTACCCGTACTGGTGCTCTTTCTCATGGTGGGCATGTTAGCTGGTGAGGATGGCCCTGGAGGTATTGTTTTTGATAATGCACAAATTGCTCACGCGCTTGGGTCTTTAGCTTTAGCCATTATTTTGTTTGATGGTGGTTTGCAAACACCCATCGCGTCGATTAAGCAAGTGTGGAAGCCTGCTTCTGTGTTGGCGACTTTAGGCGTATTGGTGACTGCCATGATCACTGGTGCTGCAGCTGCTTATATTCTAGATGTTTCCTTACTTTACGGTTTAGTGATTGGTGCCATTGTTGGTTCAACCGATGCCGCCGCCGTTTTCTCATTACTGCGTAATGCAGGTATTCATATCAACCCACGCCTTAAAGCCACATTAGAAATTGAAAGTGCGACTAACGATCCTATGGCAATTTTTTTAACAGTTGGCTTATTGGAGGTCATGGTCAAAGGGCTTGAACCAGGGACTGGATTATTGATGCTGTTTATCCAGCAAATGGGTATCGGCTCCGCAGTGGGTTTAGCGGCAGGCTGGTTATCAGTACGTATTATTAATCGTATCCATCTGACGACCTCTGGATTATATCCTGTGATGGTCGCGGCATTTGGTTTACTGTCCTTTGGCGTAGCAGCTAATCTTGGCGGCAGCGGCTTTTTAGCTATTTTTATCGCTGGTGTGGTGATAGGGAATAGTCGTTTTGTTTTTCAGCGCAGTACCTTTTTATTTCACGATGGTTTGGCATGGTTAGGCCAGATTGTTATGTTTGTGTTTTTAGGCTTGCTGATGAATCCTTCGTCTTTGCTGGATGTCTGGCAGGAAGGACTGATGATTGCAATCGTCCTGACCTTAATCGCACGCCCCTTGTCGGTAATCCCTGTACTGAAGATTTTTGGCTTTAATGCGCGTGAAATTACCCTAGTATCCTGGGTTGGGTTACGTGGTTCGGTGCCTATTATTCTGGCTATATATCCGCTGATTTATGGTCTGCCTGGTGCCAGTCTTATTTTTAGCGTGGTGTTTTTCGTCGTGTTAATTTCAGCGACAATACAGGGGTCAACATTACCCTGGGTTGCACGCGCTTTAGGACTTACGGAACCGCCTCCTGCGACACCTGCAGCGACACTGGAAATTACTGCTTTAGGCGATGTGGATGCTGACATTGTCGAGTATCAATTGGGCGATACCTCACGCGCTTCTGGTCGCCGTTTATCCCAAATGGCTTTACCTGACGGTACAGTAGTGGCGATGATAACCAGAGGAAACAATGTAATTCCACCTAGGGGATCAACCTTCCTGTATGCTGGCGATCATTTATTTATTGTGATGAAGCCCGATGTGCGTGAGTTTGTTGATCTGGTTTGCTCTGGTGTTGCAGAAGCCAATCATTATGAATTACCTACGGGTGAATTGAAGTTGAAAGGCTACACCAAAGTAGCAGATTTAAAGCACTCCTACGGTATTGAACTCTCTGCTAATGATTATTTGTCATTAGATGAAGTGCTTCGTCAGAGCTTGACTGACGAGCCGACCTTAGGTGCAAGTAAAGATTTTGGGGAAGTAATATTGCATGTTCGTGAGATGGTGGGATCGAGGATTGCGACGGTGGGTATCGTACCGAACTCAGCCAATGAAAACTGATACCAAAACAATCATTTGTAAATGCCTAGCCTCATTATAATCAATGTAGATATCACTCCTAAGCTCAGCGCATCATTTAATAGCGAATGAGTTTGCATAGGTATCTGTCTGAACCTTTGATAAAATCCTGTCAACGGGTTAGCAGTCTTGGTGGACAACCGGCTAACCCGCCAGCCCTCGTAAGACGGCGTTCCTTCTAATTCATCCTATCTAGCAGTGCCATTTCGGCTTTTCTTAGCCAGAAGATGTAAGACTTTTTGCTGTCAAATCCCATTAAGGCCCATTGCTCTTTACACAGGTAATGGGCGCGAATGGCGCGTTTACAGTTAATCGATAACTGCTCAACGAGGTGGTCAAAATGGGCGACGTGGGCAGGCACGTTGAGTTCATGCTTTAAGTTGCCACCGCCCAAGGCTTCGCCTAAACGGTCGCAGGCGCAGCGGTTTGAAAAAACCTTGCCCAATTCTTGGTACACCCAATAACAGCCCCAGCGATATAACCCTAACCGTAACGCCTTAATGTTCATCCTCTGCTCGGGGTCATCGCTAAAGCCCATTAGCCACCTCATTTATCTTCTCAACGGAAAGCTTAAACACATCAATGCATATCGATGTCACATCGTCATAGGGCGCATTAGTGCGGCCATTTTCCCAACGTTGATAAGTGCTGCGACTGATGCCGTAAATCTCAGCCACTTCGTCTTGGGTCATGCCCCGTAAACGGCGCCCTACTTTCAGTAAATCCGCGGCGCGACTAGCCATAAATCCTCCTGCGTGAAGTCCATAACCCAGTTGTGCTATTTGTTATTGTCATTGTCATAACCCCCCCACTAACATTGGCTCGTCCGTCTCAGTGGTCAATTGGCGCATAATCTCGGGCGCCACATCATCAAACCCCAGTGTGATTAAGTGTGTGTGGGAGGTAAATGCCTTAAACCGAATCGTTTCACTCCAATATTGCGCAGTGCGAATGCTCACCGGCCCTACATCGTAAGGGAACAAAAATGCTCATACGACGGACATTGAAGCGGTGATCTGCATCGGCGAGGCGTTTTATTGCAACGCGGCGGGCCATTCACAAAAGCAAGCTGACATTGCGCAGCACAATGCTAAGGCCGAAGCCTTTAAACAACGACTGTTATCACTGCGCCCTGCTCTCACCTTCACGGCGTTTAACGGTGCATATCATCCACAGGTATATTGCACTGCGATATTCACTTTTGAGGGCAATCAAATTGGCGGCTCAGTGTCCTATGACAAGGCTGGCGAGCTTGATTAGCGAATATCAAACACTGATTTGCCCGCATGGCAAACATACCAAACTCTGCCCAGCACCAAGGAGAATCGGCATGAAGCAATCTGCAGTCATCAAAGACGCTTTGCGCCAGTGGTATACCCTGCCCCGCAAACAAGCCGGCAGCTAAACGACTCGCCGAGGAATTGGCAAAGGAAGGTAAATGATGATTTCGACCCAACCGACCGTGGATCAGCAAATGCAAGTGCCGCTCTTTCTTACCACTAAGGAAGTCATGACACGCTACCGGATTAGCTCATCAGCAACGCTTTGGAAGTGGCGGAGAAACGACGGTTTCCCTGCTCCTATCCATAATGGCCGCCATTACTTAAAAGCGTCGCTCGATAAGTGGGATGAAAAACAGCAAGTCGCGGCTTGAATTGATTTATTAAGCCTTAAGATAAAGCCCCATTTTTGGGGCTTTATTTTTAGACCTTTATCGATGGACTGTTAGGCCATTAACTCATCGCCTTCGACATTACAGCCTTTACTACCGCAGTTAGTGCTACTGCTACAGCATCAGTGATGATAGCGGCGAGTCCTGTGCCAACCAGTACTATTTGGGTAATTAACAAGACACCATCGGTTGATATCCATGCGACCACTGTCGCGATAAATGATACAGCAGCGACTATGGCTCCAAACCAGCTTAGGCCATTGACGTTTCTAACAAAGCTATACATCGTCATTGATAACATAGCGTTTTAATGAGCTGAAAAACTGCATCTAGCAGCCCCTAAAAGAAGGCTGTAGCGATCAGTTCATCATTTTTAAGGTTAGTTCAAATGTGACTTTTAACAAAGGCTCACTTCGCTGGATGTTCAACAACAATCGCGTTAGTGGCAGTAGTGAACTGATTGAATCATTCATGCGATATTTTGATGTTTTACCGTCCCATTCTATCGGGCTGCAGCCGAGACGTTATGTACTCTAAACCTGCTTGATAGCCTGCGGTTTCTGTTGTGTCACCGTTTTTGGCTATTAAATAAGTGGCTTTAAACATCATCAGATTACAGACGGTAAGATAATAAAAATCATCGTCTTGCTTGAAAGCACAAAACTTTTTCCACGGTATGGTGATGGATTTACCGCTAGGGGGCACAAACGTTAGCGTCGAGGCTGTGGCGGTCACTGTATGGCTACCTTCTAGGCTCGCAAGGCTCTGTAAGGTTGTATTTTCAATCGTTCGATCCAGAGTAGTTATCTTGCCTGCAAATTTGTTAGCTTGATTTTCGGCGATGTTTTTGAATACAAATCTCCACACAAGAAGGTAAGTGATAGCGCAAATTGCGATTGCGATATATGTCTCTGGAGAGTGAATTTCTACGAAAAAATAAAACAGTAGTAACGGGGATAATAACGGGATCCATAGGAGTAATGCACGAACGATAAGGGCATACAACCACTTAGCTAAACGAGTATTCTTTGCAATGCTTGCTGAATTTATTCTTTCCGCGATTGTGATTAACTGTTCCCGCGTGATTAAAAATTTTAGTTCCATGACGTCCTTGCTTAACGTTAATCCGAACACTGTGCCAAGTGTATGATTAATTGAGTTGAAATGACTAAACCATAAATAAAGCTGATATTGAACAGATAACAGTTTACCTTGTGCCGAATTGAGCTCCAATGCACCTAATTACAAAGAGGTGTTTCTGCTGCACTGCAACGCAACTGATTTACATACTGAATAAGCTCACCATTTTCTGCTGTCAGCGACAAACATGCCTACCCCTTCTTTCTAACACGACAATTTTTCTAACACGACTATTTTGCTATCACCTAGAGCGGCCAATTTCAGCTTATTTGTCCATTGTTCATAGGCCACAGCTTGATCATCTAACCAATCATGTTTGTTGTACACCGCCATCACCCCGCCTAATAGATGGCCTAACATCTTCTCTGTCACATGGGGCAACACCCCCGCTTCTGACATTCTGGTCGATAATGTGCGTCTAAAATCCTGAATACGCCAGTCAGGGATTTCGAGTCTTGGTTTGATCTTGCGGACCAGCTTATTTTCTGAAGCGATGTTGCCTGGGCGCTTAAGATCGTTTGCTGCGGGAAAACTCCATAGTGAGTTATAGAGGTTCCACTGTTCTTGCAATATGTCGAATAAGGCGGGACTGATTGGCCTCCGGATTGGCAAATTAGTTTTGCTATTATTTATCGGGAAGGTCCAGACCATCGACTCAAGATCAAAATCAGCCCGTTTGGATTTTAATATTTCTGATATCCGCGCCCCTGTTAGTAAACATGCCTTGATGGCATTGGTTACGGCTTTGGTCGCGCGGCATTTATCAAGCTCACGGATGATTTTGCCACACTCTAGAATGGTGAGTACTCGCGAACCGACTTCGGGCGCAGAACCCACATCACTGACTCGTAATTGAAGGACATCAACAAGCGATATCATTTGCCGGCGAACGGACCAGCTAAGTACCGTCTTTAACTGTTTGAGTATCGCGCCTGCGGTGACTCGACTATGAATTGCCTTTTTATCGAAAAAATCTATCCACTCGCCGAGTGTGATACTTTCGACTTTACGATCAGCAAAGGCATCATAGAGATGTGCTCTAAAGCAGGATTGGTACGTAGCAACAGTGCCCGGCTTAAGTGCTGCACTTCGCGCCGATAAAAACTGTTCACAGCAATCCCTCAGTGTTGTCTGGCCCGCAAATGTGTTGCGCTGTTTCCAAAACACACGTGGATCTATATTATTTGCCACTGAGTTCCGTAACTCAGGGATCAGTTTCCTTGCGTCAGCTAGTTTCAAATCAGGATAACGACCAAGGGTTAAGCGCCCAGGTTGATTATCAATCCTAAATCGATACTGCCATGTTATAGTCCCTGCAGGGGTAATACGAACGCTTAAGCCGTCGCGGTCTGCAAGCTCTGGTTTCTCTAAATATGGATTACCGTTTATTGCACGTAACCAATTGTCAGATAAAGACATTTTAATTACCCTGTGTACATGTGATTTTAGCTAATCTGACGCAGAACCCAATATATACAGATTATGTACTCACATCGAAGAGCTGCATACTAAATTGATGTGAATGACAACGAATCCAATTAAAGCAATTTAACTACTGATAACATGAAGTTACATGCTTTAGAGAACGAAAATAAATGAAGATGAAAGACGATAAAGCAGGGTCGATTTTTTGGCACGACTACGAAACATTTGGAGCGAACCCAGCGAAAGACAGACCCTCGCAATTTGCGGGTATTCGCACGGATTTAGATCTCAATATCATCGGCGAGCCTGAGACATTCTATTGTAAGCAAGCCACTGATTATTTGCCGTCTCCGGAAGCAATATTAATCACAGGGATCACTCCACAGTTAGCTAATTTAAAAGGCATCCCTGAAACTGAGTTTATGGGACGAATTCAAGCGCTATTTAGCCAACCAAACACTTGTGTTGCAGGTTATAACTCACTGCGTTTTGACGATGAAGTGACCCGTTATGGCTTTTATCGGAACTTTATCGATCCCTATGCCCGTGAATGGCAAAATGGCAACTCTCGTTGGGATATCATTGATTTAGTGCGCGCTTGTTACGCATTTAGGCCCGAAGGCATTAACTGGCCGACAAAGGAAGATGGCTCTCCGAGTTTTAAGCTAGAACATCTTACCCAAGCGAATGGTTTAAGCCATGAGAAAGCCCATGATGCTATGTCTGATGTGTATGCGACCATCGCTATGGCAAAACTCATTCGCGAGAAACAGCCTAAGTTATATCTGTACTATTTTGACCTGCGCCGTAAGCAAGCGGTTAGCGATCAAATCAATGTGCTCAATATGCAGCCTTTGGTTCACGTGAGCTCTAAAATTAGTGCGCGCAATGGTTGTGCAACGTTGATCTCACCCGTAGCGCACCATCCTACTAACAAAAATGCCGTTATTTGCGTTAATTTAGCCATGGATTTAACGCCGCTATTCGAGCTAGATGTCGAGCAAATTAAAACGCGCATGTATACGTCAAGGGCTGATCTTGCCGAAGATGAATTACCTATCGCAGTAAAACAAATTCATCTTAATAAGTGCCCTTTTATCACCTCGGCAAAAATCCTCAGTGATGAGCATGCCGCTCGTTTAGGCATAGATAAAGAATTTGCCAGAGAGCAGTATAAACGCCTAAAACGTCACCCAGAATTACGTGAAAAACTGGCGCTATTATTTGAGCATGATGACAGCAGAGTAACCACAGATCCCGATTTGATGCTGTATTCTGGTGGGTTCTTTAGCCAAGCTGATAAAGCAAAAATGGAAATCATCCGTCATACCCTACCGCAAAATCTAGCGGCGTTAGATTTGCAGTTTGATGATCCACGTATTCCTGAAATGCTGTTTCGTTACCGCGCCCGTAATTACCCTGAACTACTCGATTATGCAGAGTCGCAGCGCTGGCGTGAATTCTGTCAAAGTCGCTTAGCCGATCAAGACTACGTACTTAAATTAGAAAATTTGCTACAAGAAACACAAGCGGATGAGACTAAGCAAAAGCTACTTGCTGCCCTTTGTCATTATTTGCGTGAACTTTAAGTTGTGTAAATTCAAGCTTAAGTCTTTTGTTTTATAGTCTTAAGCTTATTTGTGTGCACCAATAGACTTACTCTATACGTGAGTAACATAAGTTTATCACTCTCGATAGCACTGACATTGACAGCGTATAAACGCGAGCTAACTCGCATTTATGCTGTAACAAAATTACTAGAATGTTCTTCCATGAACTTAACAAATAAGGAATAGGGAAATGCAAGATAGATTCATTCGTAGCATAACCCAACTGCCAACGCCGTTAGCCGATGCACTTATCCCAATGTTGCACCAGAATTTTGCTGGACACATTGATGCGCAGCAACTTGCTACGCTAACAAGTGCAAGCAAAATGACCGAAGTAGAAGTGTTATTAGCATTACTGCCGATAGCAGCGGCATTGGCCAAACCGCCTATCAGTGAGTTTTATGTCGGCGCGATAGCCAAAGGTAAAAGTGGCGATATCTACATGGGTGCCAACTTAGAATTACCCGGTGAAGCGTTATTTCATTCTGTCCATGCAGAACAAAGCGCTATCAGCCACGCATGGCTCAGTGGTGAAAGCCAAATTGTTGATATCATAGTTAATGCCAGTCCTTGCGGTCATTGTCGTCAGTTTATGAATGAACTGGTTGAAGGGAGCAAGATCTGCATTCATCTACCCGCACAGGAAAGCCATCCTCTGGCCTATTATTTACCCTATGCTTTTGGGCCAAAAGACTTAAATGTCACTTCGCCCTTAATGGCCAAGCAACAAACTGAATTTGCACTAGACAGTGCCGATCCTATGATCATAGAAGGCTTAGATCATGCCGGTTTAAGCTATGCACCTTACACCCAAAGTTTCGCCGCTGTGGTATTAGAAACCCATGATGGCGCAACCTATTGTGGTCGCTACGCAGAAAATGCGGCATTCAATCCTTCTATGCTGCCCATGCAGATGGCATTATCAAATCTGGCGCGCCACAATCGTGAATTTAGCGATATCAGCCGTGCGGTTTTAATTGAGTCATCTCAAGGAAAAATCAGCTTAGTTGGCGCGACTATGGATGCGCTCCATACCGTTGCCGCCATCGAACTTGAGCACATAGTGGTAGATCCAGTGTAACGTCTGCTTCAAGATGCCAAGGTGCTTCAAAATGCCAACGGCGAAATACGTTAATGCGTATTTCGCCGTTCGATTATCCACTTAAAGCTTAAAAATCAATTATCGTAAGCAATTCTGACGGCTAATCATACTCCATCCTGTCTTCTACTAACCACGTCATTGAACTTAGCCAGATACTCCCCCTTACGCTCCTCCATCCTAATAAAACAAGCTTGCCGCTCCACTTCCGACATAACGCGCCACGCTAAAATTTCATCAAGATGCCTGAAACAACCTAAACAAATATCTTGCTGATCTAAACAACAATTTCGAATACAAGGAGTGACATTAGGATCATTCTGACCAGACGGCATATTCATTGCCACAAGGTTCAACAAAATGGAATCGACGGCCTCCTGGAAAAATAAAGATGTCAGCTGTGATAATGCCACCAGCAGTTACGACAGCCGTCAGAGTCAATTCTAAGTTCTGGCTGTAGATCACAATCAGCGGGCAACCTTTTGCAAGGGTGAAATTCACATCGGCTTGATAGAATCCCCCAGTAATGCCGACATCCATAAAGCAACTGTATTCAGGGCCATAATCGACATAGGTCCATCCAAAAACCTGGCTAAAAAAGGCCTTAGAGCTCGCAATGTCGCGACTTGGGATTTCCAAATAATTGATACTGTGGTGACGGTTCATAGACTTCCTTGCTATTTAATCAGGACACAAAATGATGAACATAAAATGCGTAAGTAAAAATGGGAGCCAAAGCTCCCATTCTATTCGCGGCTTTAACTCAGGTTAACCTTGGATTAAGGCTGCGGCAAGTCCAATCAGACCGCCAAACACGCCACCCCAAATCACTAACCAACCTAAGTGCGTTTGGATCATGTCCTGAACGATTTGTTTCACCATTTGTGGTGTTAACTCGTTTAATCTTTGCTCCACTATGTTAGCAATTTTAGTTTGCAGATCGGCCATCACATTTGGCTGTTCAATTTCTTGTTTCAGCAACTCGTGAAATGCATCGCTTTGTGCCATTTCAACTAAAGAAGCTTTCATCTTTACAATAAACGGCTCTTTTAACGGCAATAAGGCATCTGTGCCACCAAACATAGACAACATGCCGCCAAAGGAAGATTGGGCGACTGTGCTAATTAACGCATCAAAAGAAGGCGCTAAATCAACCTTTTCAATCACTGGGGCCAAGTCTATTTTACTCAGCCCTTCTTTTTCAGACAGGAATCGGTCGATATTTTCAGTGGTAAAAAACTGTTTCATCATCAAATGAGCAATACCCGCCTTAAACTCTTCAAAACGAGAAGGCACGACTCCCGAACCATAGAGTCCGGGGACTTTCTCAAACAACATATAAACTGCAACCCAGTTGGTAATCGCACCCGATAAAGCAAATAATCCGACATTCAGGACAATTGCCGAATTCATCAGGTAACCCACAACGACCAAAGCTGCCGCCAATAAATTCGTCACTAAACTCTTATTCAATCTCATATCCCCTAATGTGGCATCGATAAGATGCAAAACTCGCCTATATTAACAAGTTAACGGGAGTCAGGTCTAACACTCAAACCACAGTAAACAAACCCGTTTTAAAATCTGTTTTCAGTGCTAAGTCTTGGCGCAAGGGGCAAGATGAAGCCCATCAACTAAGCCGCAGCGTCACTGAGCCACAAGAAGCTGATTAGCCAGCACCGAATAAAGTGAATCTCCTTGTAGAACATTAAGTTAATTTAATGTTTGCCGACCTAAAAAACGCAAAATTTTAATTTACCGTCTGTGAATTATCAACTTGCCTCAACTACACTCAATCAAGATAACGCACAAAAAATATGGCTCAGAATACAGCTGGCACTGAACACTGACAGTTAACCTCGGCTCAATACACAAAATTTACCCAAAATAGAATAAAGGATGCGCTTATGGAATCGGCTTTTAACACAGCAGGGGCGTTAAGTTGGCATGAATTGACAACCCATAATACCGAAGAAGCTATGCACTTCTATGCTGAGATTTTTGGTTGGCACTTTAAAACAGTCAAAATGCCCCACGGTAATTATCATATTATTGAAAATCAGGGCGTCAGTATTGGGGGGATCACCGATAGTTTGCTCCCAACGCTTCCCTCACATTGGACCGGCTACATTACCGTTAACGATGTCGATCAAGTCGCTATCAGCGCAAAAAAACTTGGCGGGGATATTCTGTTTGGTCCTGAAGATATACCCGAAGTAGGCCGTTTTTGTTGGATAAAAGATCCACAAGGCGCCATTATTGCAGCGATTAGTTATTTAAATCGCTGATCAAAAATAGCTTCCAACATGGTGAGTATTGACGACTCAAATCATTAGCCATAGGCTGAAACACATGTAGTTATCAATGTAGATGATAGGTTACCACTCAGGAACGCCTTAGATCAGAAGACGTTATTGTTTGTGTAATACCAAGATTTCATTGGTAAAAATATAAATAACTTCTGGAAACATTAGCATTATTCGCTAGAATGTCCGTACATATGGAAGTTTTTCCCTGTCTTATGCATTGGAGCCTTGATATTAATGCTGACCCAGTTATCGCAATTCAGACACTCTTTTTTTGCCCTCCCAAGATACCTGCGAGTGATTATTTACCTCACAGCAGTCTACCTTAGCTATGTCTGCACATTAGGTTTAATCCTCCCCTATGCGATAACCACGCTGGCACCAGAAAAACTCTCAACTCTGCTCGGTCGTCCCGTCACCCTCGGTGATATACGCATTAACCCTTTTAATTTCAAAGTCGAAATCGACCAACTGGCCATTAAAGAAAAAGACGACAAACCTTTTGCTGGCATTGCACAAGTCCAATTCGAAATACACTTTTGGCGATCTGTTTTTAATCACGCCGCCGTTATCGAAAACATACACATACAAGCGCCCTACGCACATATCATTCGCGTGGAGAAAAAAGGGAAAGCTGGATTCAACTTCGACGATATTCTGCAGACCTTGAACGAGCATTCATCCACGAGCACAGAAACAGCCCCCACAGAAGCCAGCTCACCCGTTCGTGTCCTGCTCAGCCAATTTGTGTTGGATGCGGGACTATTTAACTTCGATGACAAAATTACCCATGCTCAAGTGAACTACCCCAATATCAATCTAAAACTCAGTTCCCTTGATACTGAATATTTGATGGCGGCATCATCGGCATCGATAACACCAGCCATAAAAGTAAACAAAGTTGATAATACGACACCAAACGCCCAATCAACGTCTGACTCACCCATTGTGCCTATCAAGCACAATCACTATGCGATACAACTCAGTGATGATCATGCTGGTGAAATCAGTTTGCAGGGGCAATTCCAATTGTTCCCGCTAAAAGTTGCGGGTGACATCCAAGTCGCCAAACTGAAACTGACACCACTATGGCGATTTATCGACGATCAATTTAATCCCGTCCTCACGGATGGCGAGCTCAGTATTAAAACTCAGTATCAAGTGGATCTTGCCGAGAATGGCGAGTTACAAGTCATCAGCAACAATGGCCAGTTTATTGTTGAAAAACTTAACGTTAACGACAAAGATCGATCAGTGGTCAAGCTCCCCATGTTTGCCCTCGATGGCATTTCAGCCAACTTGAAGCAGCAGAAAGTGCATATCAACAAACTCCACAGCGATGGCCTAACAATGAGTGCCATTTTGAACCAAGACGGGCTCGATCTTGTTGGCTTATTCATGCCTAAATCGTTAAGCGCCTCCACAACGACTACGCAGCCGGTTGCTAAACCAATCGATGCTAAGCCAGCAGATGCTCAATCGCTAGAACGCGTACAAGTTGCGCAAGTGGAAGAAAAACGTCAAATAGCAGAGACTGATGCAAGCGATAGCGCAGACAAAGCAACGGAAAGTGAATTAGCCGTAACTAACGAGAGCGATAAAACAGAACAAAAGACAGAAGCGACCGCAAATGTCACCACTGATGCCACTAAAGAAACCGCTGCAGACATCGCTTCAGAGGCAAATCCTCAACAGCCAGTCAAGCAAACACCAGTAACTACGTCAACTGACACTTGGTTCGTGCAACTCGATGCGCTCAATATTGAAAACTATGACCTTAATCTATCGGAACAAAAGCTAACGGCAACGCCGCAGCAATGGCGAGTGTATCCGCTTAATTTTTCAACTAAGGTCATAACGAGTACCTTAACCGCTCCGATTGAATATGAGCTACAACTCAGCCTCAATGGTCAAGGTACTTTGAGCTCTCAAGGCCAAGTCGATGTGACGGGCGAAACCATAGATGCCAATATCCAACTCGATAAGCTGGCATTAACCCAATTTCAGCCCTATTTAGCACCCTACGTGAATATCCAGCTCAAGAGCGGTCTATTAAGCTCAGCAGGCAAACTGACCGCCGATGCTAAAGGCAAAGCCATTTACGGTGGCAGTGTTGAGCTCGATGATTTAGCTATTCATGACAAATTGCGTAATGCTCCGCTGGTCAAATGGCAAAAGATGAATATCAATCAACTGGATTTTGACCAACAGAAAAATCAAATCAAAATTGATCACTTAGCCTTTAATCAACCCTACGCCAAAGTGGTGATAGCCAAAGATAGAACCACTAATATCAGCGATCTTATCGTTGAGGCTCCGGCTGCAAATAGCAAGACAACTAAAAACACAACCACAGCCAGTGCTAAGCAAACCGAGCTGCAAACGGCAAGCAAGACAACGCCTGAGTTAAGCCTCGATATTCAAAAAATTAGCTTTAGCCAAGGCTCGGCTTACTTTGCCGATAACTCACTGACTCCGAATTTTGCTTCGGGAATTGAGCTGCTTGAAGGCAATATCACTCACCTGTCGTCCACGCCAGGGACTAAGGCCTCGGTTGATATCAAAGGTAAGATAGACAAGTATGCGCCTGTAACTCTAAAAGGCGATATTAACCCTTTGCTAGATATGCCATATTTAGATCTCGATTTAGTCTTTAAGAGCGTTGAGTTAACCTCAGTCAATCCTTACTCAGGCACCTATGCGGGTTACTACATAGATAAAGGGCAGCTATCACTATCGCTGAACTATCAACTCGATAAGAACAAGCTCAAGGGCAGTAACCATCTGATCATAGACCAACTGAAACTTGGTAAACCCAGTGACAGTGACCTTGCCACTAGCTTACCCATCACGCTCGCGATTGCCCTGCTGCAGGACCGTAACGGCGTGATTGATTTAGGTATGGAGGTCTCAGGCGATTTAGACTCACCCAGCTTTAGTGTCGGCAGCATCATAATGACGGCGATTACCAATGTGATCACTAAAGCCGTCACTGCGCCCTTCACTTTCTTAGCAGGACTCATAGGTTCTGACGAAACCTTAGATAAGATCAGCTTTGCCGCAGGCAAATTCAGCCTAAGTGAAGATGAGCAAAAAAGTTTAGACAAACTCGCTAGCGCCTTACTCGACAGACCTATGCTCAAGCTAAGCGTTGAAGGGGAAGTCGATGCCATCAATGACAGCCAAGCCATTGCTGAGCGCATCATGAAGCGTAAATTGGCTAAATTAGCCAATATTGAATTTAGTGCGTTACCTGATGATTTAAGTCCGAGTCAATTCCCGACTCAAGGGCCGCTTGCCGATGCGCTAGTAAAGCTTTATGAACAAGAAGTTAAAGCCGATCCTGCCCAAATTAAAGACACTGTTATCGCAGAGGCCAAAGACGCGCAGCTTTCAGATGACGAAATCACCACCCGCTGGCATATCGCTTTATATAATCTGTCGGTAAAAGCGCAGAATGTTAACGATGGCATGTTGGGTAATTTGGCCCAAGAAAGAGCCAAAGCCGTTAAAGCTTACCTTGTGGACGTGAAAGAAATTGCTCCAGAGCGGATCTTCTTGCTCGAAAGCCGAGTGAGTTTAACCCAGAATGCAGCCCAAGTGAGCCTCACCATTGATGCTCAATAACTTAGCCAATTAACTTGCTTTTTATATAAAACTAAGCCCGCTAAAGTTCGACTTTAGCGGGCTTTTACCTTATGGCTAAGCGTCATAACCAATCAAAAAACCATTCTTCTACAATCAAATCATCTATCTGTTAATTCACTCTAAAATGTTGGCCGTGCTTGGTGCCATAGGTTACACTCTGCGGCCTTTATACAACTGAGATCACAGTTTTTAAACGACTGGGTCTCAGACTCGCCGCACGCTTTCTGTGGCGCCATGACGCACAAATGTTCTTCCACAAAAATTATCATTAAGGTCAATAACATGTTTATCATTCGCTGGATTTTAGGCAGGATTATTCTGTTTTTAAACTTCGTATTTAGCCCTAAGAAGCGCCAACGTCCACTGGCTGAGCAACAAAAAATTGATGCTCAAACTCAAGCATTAGCCCTGTATCAATATCCTGCATGCCCATTTTGTGTAAAAGTCCGCCGTGCAATGCGTCGCCAAGGACTCAACATAGTGACCCACGACGCTAAAAAAGCGCCGCATAAAGATAAACTCATCGCTCAAGGCGGCAAACAGCAAGTGCCTTGTCTGCGGATTGAAGAAAACGGTCAAGTACAGTGGTTATATGAATCAAAAGAAATCATTAACTACTTAGACCAACGCTTCGCCTAAATCACGGCGCAACGGTCAGCGCAAATATACAAATAAGTGCGTCCAATAACCTTTTCAATCGTCTGTTCAATGGGCACTTACAAAGGGCTTTACGTTGGAATGACGAGGTTTAGGGCGCAGTTCTTTTATTGCGTTGTTTTATCGCATTTACTTACGCCACAAATATTCACGGTCAGAATAATCAAATAACCACTGGGGCTGATACACCACCAATAGCGTCACTGCCATGCCATTAAGCAATGCCTCAGGGAATGCCAGCAAAGGGATGAGCATCAGGTAGTCGTCCACTAACACATTCCAATCGTAATCCGCCGCAGACCACAACCACGTCGCCCAACTCAATTGATGAAACACAGTTGAGAGGCCCGCATTGATAAAACCACCGACGAAGATGAATACAAAAATATGCTTAGGAAATAAATGGTAACTGCGACTGTATAGGATAAAACACAGAAACAGCGGCACGGCCATAGCGAACAAACTAAAAGCACCAAAATCAGCGGGCTGCTTTAATACAAAAAGACTAAAAAAAGCGCTCGGCAATAGCAACACTAGAGTCGCAAGACGCCAGCCGAACATCAGCATACAAGTGACAATTCCCAGAAAATGCAGATGCAACCCTGTTTGAATACTGGCATTTAACGACCACAGCGCATTGATCCCCACCAACGTCAGCAACAAACGTAATTGGAGATGTTTATCCCGCCGGAGCTGCACTAACTCTTCTTTTGGCCATATGGCGTAGAGCCATAACGCCAAGAACATAAGGCATATACCTTGAGTCAGGCCCATATCCCATTCGATTTGCGCCCATTTATTTGACCAAAACGCCAACATTACTCGACCATCCTTAATCCATTACACCTATCGGCGCGTACTCAGCCTATGAGAATGCCATAAATCCATGAACTTTAGGGCCATATTAAGGTATTCTTCTGTCAGTTAATAACTAAGAGTTAAATTTGATTATGCCGTTTCGATATCTCAGCCTTACCATCTTAAGTTGTTTCTCGCTCATCGCCTGCAGCAGTGCGCCAATTGACCCGAGTGAACTCGCCGGAAAATTACGGGATAAGTTAACGACGGATATTAAAAGCGATGGCCTTAAACTCTTCAGCTACAAAGCGCGGCTGGTCGATGAAAAGTCGACAATGAATGATACCGAGCGCCCTTTTCCACACGAGGCACGCATACGTAATATGCAAGATCCCCGTGAGCAACGTCGCGCGATGCAAGATCTACAGGACTCATTAGAAATTTGGGGGAGACAGGTTGATTTAGGTTTAATCAAAACCCTTGAAATGACGGGTTATTGCCGCGAAGGTTATATTGAATTAAGCCGAATTATCGAGCCTGGTCGAGGAGAAATCCGCGGTGAGTGCCAAGAGGGGGCAACCAATGCTGATAAACACAAATTTATGAGCTATTAACTAAACTCAAAGTAATGAAGAAACGTGCACAGTTACCAATACAAAAAACTTAAATCGGCTAAAAATAGCTAAAACGATAATAAGCAGAATAAAAAGTAAGCATGCGCGTATGAGACAATACGCGCATTCACATCACACTAAACTGATTCGGTCAGTGGCACAGCACGATTTTCCAATAACACAGGGATACCTTCAGTGATCGGATAAGCAAGTTTATCTGCCTTACAAATCAACTGCTGCGTCGTTTTATCGTACTCAAGTTTACCCTTACACACAGGGCAAGCCACTATATCTAACAATTTTTTATCGAATGCCATGGAAGTTTCCTTGTTTAGCTGCAGCCACTTCACGAAGACGTGCGAGCAGCTGTTCATCAAATTGTGGGGATAGCTTGGCATCGACCGCCAAATACCACCAGTTTTCTTGTGCAAAATCGCGACATTTAACCGCATCTTTTTCTGTCATCAACAGTGGCAAACCTTGGGCTAAATCACCTAACTGGGTTTTATCGTAAGCCTGATGGTCATCAAAACCATGGCAGAAGGCCAGTTGATAGCCTTGTGCGCGCAACGATTCAAAGAAACGCGCTGGATTACCTATGCCCGCCATCGCAACGAGCGGCAGAGACTTATCGAAAGTATATTCACCAGACGTCACATCACATTTAACGGGCTTCACTGCCGTAGGTGTCAGTTGCATTTCGAACTGCCCTTTTGCCGCTGGGCCGCCATTACTGACGATAAAATCCACGGTATCGAGACGCCACACGCCTTCACGTAATGGACCTGCTGGCAATAGCAAGCCATTGCCTAAACCGCGCTGACCATCAATTACCACCAGCTCAATATCGCGTGCCAGAGCATAATGCTGTAGGCCATCGTCACAGATGATGACATCGACACCAAACTCAGCAATAAGCGCATTAGCCGCATCGACCCGTTTAGCACCAACCACCATAGGCACTTGAGTACGCGCCACTATCATGGCAGGTTCATCACCCACCTCTGCCGCACTTGCACCTAAGCAAACCGATTTAACGCCTTGAATATCAACACCATAACCACGACTGATCACACCGGGGTGAAATCCATGTTGGCGCAGCAATTCAATCAGATAAATCACAGTTGGCGTCTTACCGCTGCCACCGACGGTAATATTACCGACGACGATGACAGGTACAGGCATTACAGTTTGTGATTTCATCCCTAGGTGAAACAAAGCGCGGCGCACATAAGTGATAACCGCGAATAAGCCAGATAACGGTAACAAGAGCCATCGCAGTGGATGGCCCTGATACCAGATTTTATTCACTAAGGCCTGCATCTAACTACCAAATTGCATTTGGTATAATTTGGCGTACATGCCATCTAATTCCAATAGTGATTGGTGCGTCCCGCGCTCGACAATCCGCCCCTGATCGACTACTAAAATCTGATCGGCACTCTCGATGGTCGACAACCTGTGGGCGATCACTACAGATGTGCGGTTTTGTCTGAGGTTATCTAACCCTTTTTGAATGGCTTTTTCTGACTCAGTATCCAGTGCAGAGGTCGCTTCATCGAGGATCAACACAGGCGCATCACGCAACATAGCGCGTGCAATCGCAATCCGCTGTCTTTGACCACCGGACAATAACACGCCATTCTCACCCACTTGGGTATCAAGGCCTTGGGGCAGCTGATCAATAAACTCCATCGCATAGGCCAAGGTCGCAGCTTCAATGATCTGCTCACGAGTGGCTTCACCTAGGTAGGCGTAAGCGATGTTATTGGCTATCGTGTCATTGAACAAGGTCACCTGTTGCGATACCAGTGCCACTTGATTACGCAGCGATTTTAGCGAGTAATCGTAGATGCTGACGTCATCAAGCAGAATATCGCCGGATTCAAGGCCCGTATAAAAACGGGTCACTAAACTCGCAATAGTCGACTTACCTGAGCCAGAACGTCCAACTAAGGCTAAGGTTTGCCCGGGTTTGACTTCAAAATCGACATTCTCAAGTGCACGACGATCTTGGCTGTCATAGGTAAAACACACATTATCAAAACGTAGATGACCCTTAGCACGCTCGACAGTATAAGTTCCCGTATCGGACTCAGGCAGCGTATCCAGTAATTCAAACACTGTGGTACAAGCCGCAATACCCCGTTGAAATTCGGCATTCACTCGGGTTAAGTTTTTGATTGGCTGTAACATGGCCATCATAGCGCCAAGAATCGTCGCGAAAGTACCCGCGGTAAGATCAGCTTTCATGCTGTCTAAGCTTGCCGCATAAAGTACAAAGGCTAAGGCGAATGAGCCGATAATCATGATCAGAGGCTGACTAATGGCTTGTGCCACAGCTAACTTCATATTTTGATGGCGGTTTTGATCGTTCACTTTAGCAAAACGGGTTGCTTCTGTTTCCTGTCCACCAAAGGCCAATACGTTTTTATGGCCTTTAATCATTTGCTCCGTAGTCGCACTCACCCCGCCCATGGCTGTTTGAATTTGCTTAGAGACCTTGCGGAAACGACGACTAACCACCGCAATGACCATGCCCATGATAGGACCAATCACAAGAATACAGAGGGATAGCTTCCAAGAGTTATAGAACATCAGCACCAGCATACCAAACACAGTCACACTATCGCGGACGATGGAAATCAAAGCACTTCCCGATGCTCGAGCGATTTGCTCAGTATCAAAAGTCACTTTTGAGATCAAGTTACCGGTATTTTCCTTATCCATATAACTGACAGGCAGGCTCAGATAATGCTCAAACACTTGCTGACGCATGTCCATGATCAAACGTGCACTCATATATGAAATGCCGTAAGTCGAAACAAAGTTAGCAAAGCCACGTAAGGAAAACATAACGATAACCACAAGCGGCGCCATCATAAGCACGTCGTTGTTTGCGTGAAAACCTTCACTGGTTGGCAATGCTATGCCGTTGGTCACCGCAGCAGGTGCGCCGCCGGAGAAACCCTTATCAATAAAGGGGCCGATGAAAGCGATAAAGGCGGCATCGACGAGACCATAAATAATTAATCCCGCAACTGAAAGCATAAACATGCCTTTCATCTGTTTTATATAGCCCAGTAATCGTTTGAAAACTGTCCACATTTCGTCTTTAGGAGATGTTGTCATTGATAACACTAAATTATGGCAAAGTAGGCATTCTACTCTGGATTAATCAAGTCACCAAATCTAAACAGAGAGTTGTACCAAAATGGCGCTAAATCACCACGATAGGTCTTAACCTCTCGCTCAGACTGCTGAAAAATCACACTAATCTGCCCTTCTATACCTGTAGTTAGGCCCATAATCTCCCGTTGCTGAAACCGTTCAACCACTGTGGATTTTGGAAATCCCCAGCGATTAGCAAAACCAGCAGGAAACAAGACTAACTTGGGGGCAACAGCATCAATAAAGGCTTCAGTTGACGAGGTTTTACTGCCGTGGTGGGGCGCAACGAGCACTTGACTTTGTAACTCATGCTCACCACTTAGGGCACGACTTAATAGCGAAGTTTCGATTTGCTTTTCGATATCCCCCGTAAGCAGTAGACTCTGCCTGTCATCATCAATGCGTATAACACAGGAACCATTATTACCCGCTAACGCTTGAGGCGGAGAAAGCAAATTCAAACTCAGCCCTTGCCATTGAATTAGCCTTGGGCGGCAATCTTGGCCGCTAAAGCCAGCCACGTCTGTGATCACTAAAGCCTTAGGGTAAGCCTCAATCAAAACAGGGGCACCACCTGCATGATCGTTATCGCTATGGCTGATAACAATATAATCAATCTCTTGAATGCCTTTGGCTTTTAGGAAAGGCAATATCACCCGCTCCGCATAACTAAAGTCATCACCAAAGGCGGCACCAGTGTCGTAGACCAGCCCTCTACCATTCTTTTCAATAACCACAGCTAAACCTTGGCCCACATCCAGTAAATGCATAGCCCATCGATTATTATGAAAGGGTAACCACAGCGTAATACAGAAAAGCAAAGCGGGAATAAACAGTAAACTCAGCAGGCTTAACCAAGAAGTATAATTTTTATTTTTAGGCACATAGCGCCATAACACACCACCGATGAGCGCGGATAACCCCAAGGCTAATATCGTATCTGAAAGCGCTAACCAATGGGCTGGCAATTGCTGGCTTATGTCTAGCAACTGCGCATAGGGTGATAAACTCCAATCACTTAGGCGAAGCAGTCCCAACCAAGAGAACCCAAACGCAGTACCAACCCACCAGCATATAAATCCCGCCATAGCTAATGGGATAACAACAAAACTAAACCATGGCACAGCTAGGATATTCATCCACAAGCTGTGTAAACTCACACCACCAAAGAGTGCTCCTTGCAGTAATCCAAGCCCAAGGCTCAAGCGCCACTGGATGGCCCAAAATTGCAAAAGCCCCGCGCCTACACGCGTCCTTCGAGTCGACACAGCCGTAAACTCTTTGGGCTGGATGACTAAGGTATATAAAATCACCCCTAAAGCACAAAACGACAGCCAAAATCCCGCACTTAAACAAGCAAGCGGGTCGAGTAACAATACGACAAACAATGCAAACAGCAAGCGCTCCCACGCAGTAGAAAATCGCTTTAATAAACTCAGTAGCATTAACAGTAAAATCATCACGAGTGCACGCTGAGTCGACACACCAAAGCCTGCAAGATAAGCATAAAATGCGGCGCCTATACCTGCCGCGACTAACGCAAAAGTCATATTCCGTCGACTCTGATGTGACACAAAACGACTCAATCCAAACAAAAGGCAAGCGTATACCCATGCCGCAACAACGGAGAGGTGCAAACCGGAAATCGCCACTAAATGGCCAGTGCCAGTCTGCCTTAGTGCTTGCCAACGAGCTTGTGAGATCAAATGCTTATCCCCCAAAAGCAAGGCGAGTAAAATGTCACCTTGAGGTAAAGAGGCTAATTCAGGTGTCAATGCGCTTATGAGGTCATTACGCAATGAAGGCGAAACCGCAAGTAACTGCGCCTCAATCACTCGTCCTTTACCGACAACATGTTGACTGATTAATTGTTTTTGTTCGTTGTAGCCGCCTTGATTTAGCACGCTAGCAATGCTCTTAGGTGTCAACGTAAACAGCCAAACCTGACCCACATCGACTTCTGGCGGATCTTTCCACGTGAGTCGCAATTTTGCGTTTGGCCCTAAGATTAAATTTGGTTTAATGAGCGATATATCCAAACTTAGCCAGTCGCTGTTTCGACTAACTAGTGATATGATTTCGCCCCTTACCTGTATAGGTTGTTGTAACACTGGCAAATCCTGCCTAGATAATCCTAAGCAAAAACCAGTTAGCCATGCTACCGCAAAGAGCCCACCTGCACAGACAGGGATTTTTCGGTGTAAGATTAACGCCCCAACAACAAGGTAGGGTATGTAACTGACTGGCGGCAGCGAAGGCCATAACATCGCTGATAACAAGATGGCACTAAAGCCAAACATGAATCGATTCATAGTGAATTAAGTTAAGACAGCAATTTCAGCATATGCCAAAAAAATTAATTAAAAGATTTATGCCTAAGCCTGAAACCTTGCGTGAGCATAAACACTTACGCATGTTCGGACGCTTGTTACATAATCCCAATCTATGGGCACTTAATCGAAAATCCGCCCCAGGCGCATTTGCCGTAGGGTTATTTGTCGCTTGGATCCCCATGCCATTTCAGATGGTTGTTGCAGCGGCTTTTGCCATTCTATTTAACGTTAATATCCCAGTTTCAGTTGCATTAGTATGGATAACCAATCCCTTAACTATGCCAGTGATGTTTTATGGGGCGTATTTGCTCGGTGCTAAAATACTCGGCCATGCTCCGCAAGATTTTGCCTTCGAAGCAAGTTGGCAATGGATTGAAGCATCGCTTGCGACCATAGGTCCGGCATTCTTACTCGGGTGTCTCGTGCTAGGAGTGGTTTTTTCCGCTGTCGGTTATTTGCTGATTAATAATCTGTGGAAATATTCAATTATGTTTAAGTGGCAGAAACGCAAGAATAAATAATCTTTTATATTCAAACCGCTTATGTTGGTACAACGATTGAGTCGAGGTAACAGCATAAGCGGATTAGCACATTCGCTCTCGCTTCCCTTTTGTTCATCATATAAATCACCTTCTACATACAACCACGTTAACTCCACTTTGCGCCGAATTTAAGATCGTACATATCTGTGAATTAAATCACACAGCGGCACCTAGCTTTTCCCTAAAAATAGATTTTTGCTGTTACTATTTATAAAAACATCAAGTAGGGAATATCCATGCCTTTTTATCATCAATATGGTTCTAAAAGCCTCAAAGCCGTTGAACACTTAGTCCTATTTATTATTGCCATTGCCACCGTTGTCGCAATAGGCCAAGAAATTGTGCATATCATCTCTGTACGTATGGTCGCACTGGCCGATTTACTCTTGTTATTTATTTTCTTAGAAGTGTTAGCCATGGTGGCTAACTACTATGAATCCGGTAAGTTACCAGTACGTATGCCGCTTTATATTGCGATTGTCGCCTTGGCCCGTTACCTAATCTTAGATATGAAGAGCATGGAAGACTGGCGTATCGCAGCAATATCATTATCGACGCTAATTTTAGCGGCAACCGTTATTGTGATTCGTTGGGGCCAATTAAAAATGCCTTATCCAAAAAATCAAGAATACGACAATTAATCAAATACCTGAGTTGGTGCTATTGAAACCTAAATCAATGGCACCTGCTGTTCTCGTTTTAAAACTATTATCAAAGACCTAGCTTTCACATTGGTATTCTGCCAAAAAGCAATTATGCTAGTTTTACTGAGATCAATAATTTACGGGGCAATTGAGTTATGGGTGACCATACTACTGGTTTTGAAGAAAAACGCACATCGCTGCGAGTCGACATGGAAGCAGAGCGCGTGGTCTTGAATTGGATCGACACTCAAGGCATGAAGCAAACAGATGAAGGTGTGTGTATCGACTTAGCAAGACGCGGCATTTTATTCGATTATAAAAATCCGTTTGCACTCGGGGAACTCATCGAAGTGACCTTTAATCCC
The DNA here is from genome assembly GCF_025653925.1 of Shewanella sp. SM68. Lineage (NCBI taxonomy): Bacteria > Pseudomonadati > Pseudomonadota > Gammaproteobacteria > Alteromonadales > Shewanellaceae > Shewanella > Shewanella sp. SM68. The sequence goes on along the minus strand of NZ_JAKKRU010000003.1, from coordinate 342,708 downwards.
AATTCAACCCAACAAAATACCGTTAAAGGACAAGTCTGCCGTTGCGCGAGATGCCATGACCAAAGCTACCATATTGCTATGCAACTGCTTTAATTTAACTTAAATTTCGCAGCTTTAATGGCTCTGTTCTACACTCAATGAATTGAACAATTCATTAAGGGGCGTCAGTATGATCTTGCTGGTAGGTGGTGAAAAAGGTGGTAGCGGAAAAAGTTGTCTCGCTCAAAATCTTGCCGTTTATATTAAGCAAAAATTTCAGGCAAACGTCCTCATGGTCGATTGTGATCCCCAACGCACGACTTCAGATTGGATCCAAGCAAGAAATAATGATCCAAGCCTCCCAAGTATTAATTGCATCCAACTTTACGGCAAGATTCGTAATGATTTACTCAGCCTCAATGAGCGTTTTGACTACGTAATTGTAGATTGTGGTGGCCAAGATAACTTAGCCATGCGCGCAGCTATGTCGGTAGCGACTTATGTTGTGATCCCCCTCAGACCCAAAAGACGCGATCTCAAAACATTACCCCACATGGAAGACATGCTAAGTACGTGTAAGATGGTGAATCCTAAAATGATCGCGACTATAGTGCTAACCCAATGTCCAGCGCTTCCTACACAGTTTAAACGCATTTTAGAAGCCAAAGATGTGGTGCAATCCTTTGGACTAAGAGTGCTAAATTCAGTTACATTTTGCCGAAATATTTATGATGACAGTGAAGAAAGAGGCTCTTCAGTCGTCGAAATAGAACCCGATGGGAAAGCAGCCGATGAGATCCGCGCCATAGCGGATGAGTTATTCGCAATGCCACCAGAAAATAGCTATGAGCTTAACTGATCTTAAACGTAAGAAACCTAAGCAAATCATCAAGCCGGTTTCTGTCGATGATTTCATTGAAGATGCCAATAACTACGCTTTAGGTAAGGCGAGTTTATTAGCTGCGCCCACCACACACACCATAGTTAAGGGCTTAGATAAAAAATCGACTAAGATTTATCGCCACGCGACCTTTACCCTCACTGAAAACAGCATTTCCCAGCTTGACGCCCTATCGAAATCCACCAATATTGCAAAATCTCGATTACTGCGTATTTTGATCAATGAGTTTACCCAACTCACTCCCGCACAGCAGGAGCAAATTGCAAATAAGCGCCACGATGAGACCTGAGATTCAACAAAACGATTACACGTCTAAGCGGCTAAAAACTAATCAATAAAATACAACAAAATAAAATGAGTACGCTATGGCACTGTGTATTATACCAATCACATTAAATAGTTAGTCAGTTCAGAGCCTCACTGGCATCTCAATCCAAGGCGCATTGATGCAGAAATGGTCATTCCCTTTTAAGTAATGCAACACCGGAGTGGGATGCCTGTGTGGCTCCCGAAGGCGGCTGATGTTAATGGCATCGCGCTTTATACTGCGTTTAAGGCTTTTGACAGAGCACCGCTATGCCTTCAAGCCTTCGCCTTGTCTAAAGCTAGTTAAATTCCCGCTGAATGAACAGATAGTTAATACGATGGGTATTAATGCTCACAATTTCGCCCAGCTACAAGTTGAATACCTTGGGACGTTTCGTAAAACTTACCTTTAGCTATGAGTAACTCAATTAATGCTTCGGCACTCAAATCAGTTGCACTACAAGTATGGTATCGAGCCGCCGAGCCAAACTTTTGCTCCATCATGGAAATTAATTCAGGCTTTATAATAGCGGCCCCTTGAGCTACCATCAGCGCCATAACATCATGACCGTGAACAGAATTGGACATATGTCCTCCTAAAGATGCAATATTATTGTTCTTTATATCCTAACGGTTAAATTCGAACCCTGATCTCGCGCACAAACTTTCAAATGGGGACGACTGCGCCGACATCTGTGACGATAATGTGAGCCATTATGTCTTTGATCCTATTACTGACCCAACAGATGTCGCTGTACTTAGTGATCGTTTACTTAGTCAGTAAAACACCACTGTTTAAACTGTTTGCCGAAACGTCTCCTCGTCTGCCACATAAGATTTTTATGTATCTGATTTTTTCGAGTTTCTGCATCATGGCCACTTATTTTGGTGAACAAACCTCGGGAGCGATTGCCAACACTCGTGCTATGGGCGCCGTTTTAGGCGGATTATTAGGAGGACCGGTTACTGGTTTTCTGGTGGGGCTGACTGGTGGGCTACACCGCTACAGTATGGGCGGCTTTACTGATATAGCCTGCGCCATCTCCACCACCTTAGAAGGCTTATCTGCAGGGATGATAAGCTTCTACTTAAGACGCGCAGATAAAAGTGAGCTCATCTACAATCCATTACTCGTTTGCCTAGTGACTTTTTATGCTGAAATGATGCAAATGAGCATCATACTTTTGGTTGCACGCCCCTTCGATGATGCATGGGAATTAGTACGTCAAATCGCGCCGCCCATGTTATTAGTCAATTCCGTGGGAGCGGCACTCTTTATGAGCATGATCCGTGACCAAAAAACCATGTTTGATAAACTCTCATCGAGCTTTTCGACTAAAGCATTAAAAATTGCCGAACGCAGTGTCGGATTACTATCCAAAGGATTTAACGAAGAAAGTAGTAGTCACGTCGCCCAAATCGTCATCGAAGAAACCAATGTGGGTGCAGTGGCCATCACGGACAGGGAAAAACTGTTAGCCTTTATTGGCATAGGCGCCGATCACCATCTCCCTGGTACACCGATTTCGTCCAAAATCACCTTAGAAGCCATCAATCAAAATAAGGTCATGTTCGCCGATGGCGTTGAAATGCCCTATGCATGCTCTATTTCTTCTCATTGCCGTCTAGGGTCAAGTCTAGTGATCCCGCTGCGCAGTGATACCGAAGTCATTGGCACGATTAAACTCTATGAGCCTAAGAATAAACTTTTTTTGAATATCAACCGTACTTTAGGTGAAGGTATTGCCCGCCTGTTATCGAACCAAATTCTTTATGGGCGTTTTGAGCAACAGCAAAATCTACTGACTCAAGCCGAACTTAAATTGCTGCAGGCTCAGGTCAATCCGCACTTTTTATTTAATGCACTGAATACCATTAGCGCGATTATCAAACGTGATCCTGATATGTCTAAGCAGCTACTGCAGCAGTTATCGCAATTTTTACGGATCAATTTAAAGCGAACGACAGGCTTAGTGACACTTGGGGATGAGCTAGATCACATAGCGTCCTATCTCACCATTGAAAAAGCGCGTTTTATTGATAAATTACAAGTCAGTATCGCGATACCTGAATCACTCTACCACTGTAAAGTTCCCGCCTTTACCCTGCAGCCAATTATTGAGAATGCCGTAAAGCACGGCACTTCGCACATGATTGAGCAAGGGCAGATTAAAGTGACTGGCAAGCTCGAAAATGATGTGCTGGAGCTAGAAGTCACAGACAATGCCGGGTTGTATCAGCCCATTGAGGGCTCAGAAGGCCTAGGGATGAACTTAGTGCATAAGCGAATTCAAAATATTTTTGGCGAACAATACGGCGTGACAGTGGAGTGCGAGCCCGATCAATTGACTCGTGTCACCATAAGATTGCCCATAGAAAGCCCTGAAACATCAAATATGGATACCCGCACGTGATCACTTGTTTAATTGTCGATGATGAGCTGTTTGCTCGTGAAGAATTAGCTGACCTTTTGGGGCAAGAACACGACATCCAAATCGTCGGTCAATGCGCCAATGCTATTGAGGCATTACAGAGCATAACCAAAGAAAAACCTCAGTTAATCTTTCTTGATATCCAAATGCCACGCATTTCGGGCATGGAACTTATTGCAATGCTCGACCCCGATGACATGCCGAAAATCGTGTTTGTCACCGCCTACGACGAGTTTGCCGTCAAAGCCTTCGACAATCATGCCTTCGATTATTTACTCAAACCCATAGATGCCGACAGACTCAGTAAAACCCTCACTCGCGTACGTAAAAATCTAACGCCTCAGGCTATGGACTCCATTACCCCAAAGAGTCTTGAACATATTCCCTGCTACAGCGGCAATAAACTCAAAGTCATTGCAATCCAAGATGTGGAATATGTGTTCAGTGACTTAAGCGGCATCCATGTGGCCAGCACGAAAGGCAAAGTCCATACCCAGTTGACCTTGAAAGTGTTCGAAGAAAAAACCCCACTGGTGCGCTGCCATCGGCAGTATTTGATTTCACCTAAGGCGATTGCTGAAATTGAGCTGTTAGATACAGGGGCTGAAGTCACCACTCTTTTAGGCGATAAAGTACCCGTATCACGCCGCTATCTTAAAAGCCTTAAACAGCTATTTGGCTTTCAATAAACACAATCCAAAAGTCATCTTAGCGACGTATTTTTAGCCATAAGATGGCCAACAACACTCACCGTTAACATATAATGGTAACCACTTAAGCTCGCCTATTGCCGCTCACACTGCATTTTCGACCACTCATTGAGATTACAAAGTTTTATATCAACAACTTGTTTACACTCGCCAGAACTCAAATGGGGAGATAACAAAAATGATGTGGTTCCTACTCTGTGTCGGTCTACTGATCGGCGGCTACTTTATCTACGGCGCCTTTGTCGAGAAAGTCTTCGGCATTAACGCTAATCGTCAAACACCCGCTTTCAGTCAAACTGATGGCGTCGACTTTGTGCCTATGTCTAAAGGCAAAGTCTATCTAATTCAATTATTAAACATTGCAGGCGTAGGCCCAATCTTTGGTCCTATCTTAGGTGCACTCTATGGTCCTGCAGCCATGTTGTGGATTGTGGTTGGCTGTATCTTTGCAGGTGCAGTACATGACTACTTCTCCGGAATGTTGTCAGTACGCAATGGCGGTCAATCCGTGCCAAACCTTGCGGGTAAGTATTTAGGAAAGAGTGCCAAACACTTCATGAACGTGTTTGCTATTGTGCTGTTACTGCTTGTCGGTGTGGTCTTTATCTCTGCGCCTGCTGGCTTACTTGGCAAGCTTACTGGTTGGGATGTCAGTATCTTCGTTGGTATAATCTTCGTCTATTACCTGATTGCAACTGTGGTACCTGTCGATAAAATTATCGGTCGTCTGTACCCCTTCTTTGGCGCTTTATTGTTCTTCATGTCGTTTGGTTTAGCTTTCGCAATTATGCTATCAAGCGAGCATACCTTACTGCCTAACGTACAAGCGGGCGATTTCTTCCAAAACTTAAATCCGAACGACATGCCACTTTGGCCTGCCCTATTCATCACTATTGCCTGTGGCGCAGTATCGGGTTTCCATGCTACTCAATCACCGTTAATGGCCCGCTGCGTTGAAAACGAGACTAATGGTCGCTTCGTCTTCTTTGGCGCCATGATTGGCGAAGGCATAATCGCATTGCTTTGGTGTGCCATCGCGTTGTCTTACTTTGGCGGAGTAGAAGGGTTAAGTGCGGGTATGTCAGGTAATCCTGCCAACGTAGTCTATGAGGCCTCTACTGGTCTGTTAGGCGCTATCGGTGGCTTTATGGCTATCCTAGGGGTGATTATTCTGCCGATTACCTCAGGCGATACGGCTTTCCGCTCTGCACGTTTGATTCTGGCTGAATTTTTCAATATGCCACAAATCTCACTACCAAAGCGCTTAGTGTTAGCTCTCCCACTATTTGTTATCGGCGGCATATTGACCCAAGTGGACTTTGGTGTGATTTGGCGCTACTTCGGTGTAGCAAACCAAGCCACTGCAGTATTAATGCTGTGGACGGCTTCGGCTTACCTGCTACGACATAATAAACTGCATTGGATTGCGACTATTCCAGCGATGTTTATGACCACTGTGGTTATCACCTTCCTACTGAACTCGTCAACCTTAGGCGCAGGTTTACCTATGACGGTATCAACCATAGCGGGCATAGTCACAACCTTAGTGATTACAGCACTCTTGATTGTGAAAACCAAAGGTAAAGGCGAAATTGATTTACTGGTTGAAACTGAGCTTAAAGAGACAGTCAAAGACTAGTCAAAGACTAGTCAAAGACTAGTCAAAGACTAGTCAAAGACTAGTCAAACAATTCAAATGACCAACCTAAAACAGGCGCTTTATTGCGCCTGTTTTGATCATACTGCTCCACCAATAACAGCTATCACAGGTTTAAGCTAGCAAGGTATTCAAGCTTGACTCGATACCATTCCACACTGTATCAGGCATACAAAACTGCTATACTCCCGCCATAGCACACTGCAACATGCATAATATGAATCAATCGAATAACCCGCTCCACGGCATTAAACTGGAAACGATCATCACTTATTTAGTCGAGAAATACGGCTGGGAAGAATTAGGTGAAAGAATTAATATCCGCTGTTTTACCCACGATCCCAGCATCAAATCCAGTTTACGTTTTTTGAGAAAAACAGAGTGGGCGCGGGATAAAGTCGAATATCTTTATTTAAGAGCCAATAAATTACCCTTGCCGCCACCCAAAGCAGACTCTAGTCAAGCGGCTAAGAAGCCTGCGGCAAAAATTGCGACGAAGAAAACCAATCAAACTCCCCCTGACAAGTCTGTTAAAAGCGATAAACCTAGCACAGATGACAAAGTAAATAGTCATATTTGGGGTAACAGTTAATCTTCGCCCTCTGCAGCCATAAAACGTGAACAGTCCTCACTTGAGGGCTGTATTGTCATCAGCAATATCGCGCTTTTTGCCAAATAAGCCAAAAATTAGCTTCAGTTTTCCAATTAATGGCCGATAGCGATTTGAGTATCAACACAGTTTGCATCTAATGGAGTATGGAATGAGCATTAATGGAATAAACAGTGCCACAATCGGCTCAACTTTCACTCCGGTATCGGGCGCATATATCGCAGCAACTCCTGCCACAACAAAAACGGCGACTAATGAATCGACAGCAGATGCGCAGGATACTCAAGACACAGTCTCCATTTCTTCAGCCGGCCGCGCCGCATTGTCCGCAGATGTAGGTGCCCCTTTAAGAGACAATGCTGCAGCCAAAAAAGATGGAATAGAAAATGATGCGTCAGAAGAGCCCATGACGTTAATCGACCAACAGATCCAGAAAATAAAAGAGCAGATCAAAGCACTACAAAAAATGCTGGCCAAACTTAAAGGAGATGACTCTGAGGTTGCGGAGCAACAACGTAAGTTAATCCAAGAACAGATAATGCAGCTAAGTAGTCAAATAGCAACCTTGACTGATAAGAAGATGCGCGACGCGCAAAAGTCAGCTTAGACAAGATAACTTACCAATAGTCTTTGTAATACAGCCCGTAATGGATGATAACCTAGATAGGAAAGCTAAACATTAAACGCCAAACATTGAGCCCATCGCCACGACGATAACTAAATCCGATGCGATCAACACTCAATAATTCACCGCCTAACGGCTTAGAAAAGGCAAGGGAGAAGCCTGCCTCATAGCTGCCAGAAACAATAGTATCTTGCTCTATCTCGCTGATAAATCTGAGTTCATTGAAATACCAATAACCCACGACAAAGATCCTTGGTTGCACCTGCAGATCCCACCATTGCCAGCGTGGTGCTAACCCTAAATCAACACCTGTTTGTAGTACTGCAAATTGATCCGAAAACTTACCATAGTGCTCACTGTACCCAGCAAAGCGTAATCTCGATACCCACACAGCATCCTGCCCTGCTAAGGTAAAGTCATACAAGCTACTGATCCCTGAGGCGATAATAGCAACGTTATCGTTTTTATCGAAGTTAGTGCCAAAACCGATATCTAAATACCCTTCCATTCGAGTATTTTCGCTCGCCTGCCAATGATGCTCAAAACCTGGGGTAACTGTCATAGTGCCTATCGACGACGGTAACTCGCCTTCAGTGATATCTTTGGCTAAATAATCAAAAAAGCCAAAGGAGATAGGTAACCGTAACCAAGTTTGGCTACCGCTATCTTTCTTCAAATCAAAAGTTAACGGAATACTAACGACGGTGGCATTTTGGTTTGCAGCGCGGTAAACGCCAGTGCCAAGATAACTACCAAAGGCGTAAACAGAATTTGGATTAGTGCTAGTTTCTATCGGATTACTACCATTAGCATTACTATTAGATGCATGATTGATAGAAAAGCCGGAATCATCCGCTTGAGATGCAGATATGAATGTATTTGTAGCGGAAATACTATCGGCAAAGGTGGTAGAAATAACGCTCAGTAATGCCAAGCACATTAGCGACAAGCTTAATAGCAACCGACTGAAACAATGGCTCAATTGACTTAAACCTTCCTCATTTTTAACTCAATCGGTCGACTCATCATGATGACAAAACTACTTATTTTCATCCATAAAATGATATTCAGACATCATGTGTCCAAGCTCAGTGGATTTAGTTTTTAAGTACGCTTCGTTATAACGATTTTTACCAACTTGCAGTGGTACGCGCTCAACCACTTCGATGCCAAACTCCTTCATCGCTTTCACTTTACGCGGATTATTGGTCATCAAACGCACATGCTTCACCCCTATCTGTTCCAGCATAGGCTTGATCATGTCGTATTTACGCATATCCGCTTCGAAACCGAGTTGCTCGTTGGCTTCAACCGTGTTGGCGCCTTTATCTTGCAGCTCATAGGCGCGAATTTTATTAAGCAAACCAATGCCACGGCCTTCTTGGCGTAAATAGAGGATAAAGCCACTGCCCGTTTCCGCAATATTTTGCATGGCAGCTTGTAACTGAAAACCACAGTCACAACGCAAGCTAAATAAAGCATCGCCGGTTAAACACTCGGAATGAATACGGCCCAACACAGGTTCATCCGCACTGAGCGTACCGAATGTGAGCGCAACATGCTCTTTACCTGATTCGGTATCTTCAAAACCATGCATGGCAAACACGCCCCAAGGAGTGGGTAACTTTGACGTCGCGACATATTTTATCGACATACTTAACCTTAACGACAACTCTCATTCCATGAGACGAATAAGATCCCTAGAAACAAAACGAGGATTAGGCACTTAGCCAACTAAGCGCACTATTCTAAAGTGTTTTCGAACAATCCAGAAATACTTTAGTGTTTTAATCAACTAAACCAAACATGAATGTCTTTTCGATGGGCAGCACGAAGGAATGGATTAAAACGAAGCAGTGCATTAAATACAAGGAGCACAAACACGCGATCGACACTCGATCCCGTGCCAGTGACATCCAATCCCACATTAAAATTTTGCGGGAGCGTATCCAGTAACTTCCGTTAGCCCCATTTCACGGCCGATAGCCGTCATAGGGTGGATTACCACAAGCCCTTTGACAGACTTTTTCAGTTTGCCCATGTCCGCTTGTTCCGCTTTTGTCAAAGCACGATGGAAAGGCAAACCTTTGATATCTGACCCTTGCTTATTCAATAAGCGGGTTTGTTGCCCTTTCACACTGCCGATTTGCTTAGTGACCGCAGCGATTTCGCGTTTGAACTGGGCAATAATGACGTCATCGCCTCTTTGTTCAGCCGCAGCAAGTTTACGACGAAATTTATCTAATTTATCGTTAAGCTGCTGCAGTTCTTGCTTTAAATTCATTCTGTTACCTTAAATTACCTAAGTTAGCCACAGTAAAATCTTAGCCTGATTATGCTAGCGTCTGTGTCAAGGCCTGAGATTATAGCAGCAAGTTACAGATCCTCGTTACCGCTTTTATAACAAACGAATGATCTGATTGCTGCTACCGCGAAAGACAAGACTCGGATCGGCAAGACTTTGTTCAAATTTTCCGTCCACCAGCACATCAATATAGGCCAACACGGCGCGCTGTTCATCACTCAACTCATCGAGCACATAACCTGTCCACAGCCAAATATCCTTCCCCTTACACTCAGCCTTGACTCGTTTGACGAGCGTCAAAATGGCACTGAGATTGACAGGCAATAAAGGATCTCCGCCCGAAAGCGATAAACCACGGCGCACAATCCGCTGATCATTGAGATCGGCAATAATCCTATCTTCCATCGTCCTATCAAACACATGCCCAGAACGGGGATCCCACGTGCTTTGGTTGTAACAACCGCGGCACTGGTGCTCACAGCCAGAGACAAACAAGGTCGCACGGGTACCTGGGCCATTGACCACATCGATAGGGAAATATTGATGGTAATTCATTGATGGTCACTCATAGTGCATTTCATCTTTTAACACTGACACTCATCACGTGGCACTATTTGATGCCACGGAATAAGTCTAACAGGCAGAATAAGGTAATAGTGTTACAAGTGTTTGATCCTGCGTTTTACTTCTTCTTGCTTGCCATAATTAAAGGGCCGCGCATCAGGACTGCCTAAGTAACCGCACACACGGCGCGTCACAGAAACCCGACTAGGCTCATGATTGCCACACTTAGGGCAAGTGAACCCTTTACTGGTACAACTAAATTCACCGGTAAAGCCACAGTCGTAGCATTCATCAATTGGCGTGTTAGTGCCATAGTAAGGCACGCGGCTGTAGCTATAATCCCAGACGTTTTCCAGCGCTTCGAGGTTATGCTGCATATTGGGATATTCGCCATAACAAATAAAGCCGCCGTTCGCGATAGCGGGATATGGCTGTTCAAAATCAATTTTATCGTAAGGATTTACGCTTTTTTCCACATCAAGGTGGAAACTATTAGTGTAATAGCCCTTGTCCGTCACACCTGTGACTAGGCCAAATTGCTTCGCATCCAGTTTACAAAAACGGCTGCAAAGACTCTCACTTGGCGTGCTATACAGACTAAAGCCATAACCTGTTTCGGCCTTCCACGCATCGGTAGCCGCTTTAAGATAAGCTACAATAGCAACGGCTTTTTCCCTTAATTGTGCATCATCAAAGACATGAGTTTGGGTGCCATAGAGTGCATTCATGGTTTCATGCAAGCCAATGTAACCGAGTGAAATCGACGCGCGGCCATTTTTAAAGATTTGCGCCACATCATCATCAGCCCGTAAACGTACACCACAGGCGCCTTCCATATAGAGGATAGGTGCCACGCGAGCTTTAACACCGTTCAGTCGCTCAATACGGGTATCCAGCGCTTTACGGGCTAATACTAATCTGTCATCTAAAATGCGATAAAACTCAGTCTCATCGCCATTGGCTTCTAAGGCAATCCGCGGCAGGTTTAAACTGACCACTCCCAAATTATTGCGCCCTTCATGCACAAGCTCGCCATTTTCTTCATAGGTGCCTAAAAAGCTACGGCAGCCCATTGGGGTTTTAAATGAACCGGTCACTTTCTCGACTTGCTCGTAGTTGAGGATGTCGGGATACATGCGCATTGTTGCGCATTTGAGCGCCATCTGTTTTACATCGTAATTGCAATCGCCCGCTTTATGATTAATACCATCGCGAATCGCAAACACTAGCTTAGGGAATACTGCAGTCTTGCGATTTTTCCCCAATCCCGCCATCCGCACTTTGAGCATAGATTGCTGAATTAAGCGTGATTCCCACGACGTACCTAAACCAAACCCAAAGGTCACGAACGGTGTTTGGCCATTGGCAGTGTGTAAGGTATTGACCTCATATTCCAAAGACTGGAATGCATCGTGACATTCTTTTTCAGTTTGTGCCGTAGCAAAGGCTTTGGCATCGGTGATCTTCCAATTCAGGGCAATTTGGTAGTGCTTGTCGTAGCTCTTAGCGACAAATGGCGCTAACACTTCATCGATACGGTTGATAGTTGTGCCGCCATAGATATGGCTCGCCACTTGGGCAATGATCTGCGCGGTCACTGCTGTCGCTGTTGAAATAGACTTAGGGGTTTCAATTTCGGCATTACCCATTTTAAAGCCGTGGGTCAACATGCCAGCTAAATCAATCAACATGCAGTTAAACATCGGGAAAAACGGAGAGTAATCTAGGTCGTGGTAATGGATCTCGCCCGCTTCATGGGCAGCGACTACATCCTTTGGCAAAATATGACTCTTGGCGTAATGTTTGGCGACTATGCCCGCGAGTAAATCCCGCTGAGTAGGAATGACTTTTGAATCTTTATTAGCATTTTCATTGAGTAAAGCCGCATTGCTTTGCTCAACTAAACCACGGATTTCGAGGTTGAGTTTACTGGTCGCTTCACGGCACACATCTCTGTCGTGACGGTATTCGATATACACCCGCGCCAGGGACTTGTACGGCCCTTCCATCAGTAAATTCTCAACTGCATCTTGTAGATGGTGGATATCGACTTCAGCTAATGGCGCGACGCTCTGACTGATACACGCTGCCACTGTCGCTGCATAGTCGCCATCCTCTATTCCAACTGAGTTTGCAGCGGCATTCACTGCATCCCTTATCCTTGTTTCATCAAAAGGTGTGCGGCAACCATCACGCTTAATTACGACTGGCATTGTTCAGTTCCTCTCCATCTCGCCTAAAAATTAACACTACATCTAGTGATTTTAAAAGCATAAAACACAATATGTAGAGCATTAGGCTACAATGACGGTAAGGAGTCCATGATCCAGATCATAGTTTTTAGGATGAAATAAAAGAACAAACAAGAACTGCAGCTAGGCCCAATTATCTGAAAATTGCGCCTTGACCTGCTGATTAAACCCAGCTAGTTGAATGCGTGACAATTTGTGTTTATCACGCACTATGGATGTGAATTAACGTTTAGCAAGCGCAAGATAACTACTGAGTTGGCCCGATGCAGATTGATGTGCCCCCATAGATGAAGCAAGTTGCATCATAGATTTTAGCCCCTGCCACTGCTGCTTTTGAGCATCCGTAAGCGGAGGTTCAGAATTCAAATAATCCGTCAATTGGCTAAGGACTTTCGTGGCCTTCTGGGCTAGCACCGGCGACTGAGCATCATCCATATTGGTTAAGACGTTTTTAGCATCAACTAAGGTATTGATAAGAGGATTATTAGGTGATTTTTTAGCTAATGACTTGATTTCATCATCTAAAAAATCTTGCAACGATTGTTTAGTCGGCGTTGTTGTGCTCGGCACTGTAATACCGTTTTTCGATAAACGCTCGAGTTGCACATCCGATAAAATGCCATCTTTTTGTAAGCGCGACACCAATGCGGGAATATCGGCGACGCCAAATTGACCATCGGCAAAAAAATCCTTCGCCATCGATTGAATTTTCTGTGCGCGTTGCGCCCGTGGCGACAGCGCTATCTCATCGGTTTTACCTTTATCGGGTTTGGTAGCATCCGTCTGCGTTTTATTTGTTTCTGTCGTAGTATCGGTTTTAGCCGTGCTCGTCTTTTGGCTATTGGCACCATAGGCATCGGCGATACTGGCACTGCTGCGATTAAGATTAAAGGCATTTAAAATAGAATTCATCGTCAAAAATTCGGCGTCTAAGACTCAATAACGGTTTTAAAGCAAAAACTAAGCCAATCAAGTATTAATCAGTGCAACCCCTGAGTTAATAGCATCACTATGCATAAACCAACTTATATCTAGGACTGTATATCTTCGATCAAGGCAAGACATTGCCGCCTTAGTAAATCGAGTGCCTCAGCGTCCATCTGCACTTTATCAAGCAAGGTTTGCTTCAAGGCAAGAGCTTCGTGCCTGATACCCTCTCCTTGACTTGTCAGAGTGATCAGCTTTTTCCGCTCATCTTCAACGCAGGCTAATCGCGTAATCAACCCCTTCAACTCTAACCGCTTGACGATGGGCGTTAAGGTTCCCATATCGAGTTTAGTCGCCATTGATAGCTGGGTTTGGCTACAGCCGTTTTGACGCCACAGGGTTTGCATCACTAAATATTGAGGGAAAGTTAACTCGTATGCCTCGAGTAGAGGCCGATAAGCACGCACTAATGCATTGCTCGCAGAATATAACGCGAAACAAACATTATCGGATAAACAGAGTGGATCGCTAGAAGCTTGGCTATGAGTCTGTTTTGTAGCGTCTAGCTCATGTTGAGGTAAGCAATTCTGCACGTTTAAGCGCCTGTCATTTAAACATAACGCTATCTTATCCGATCTGTCCCACCCCATCTAGTTTGCGCGCAAACTATTTGCATTCAATCTTAAAGCCACGTAGAGTTAACATCATTAGTTTGCGCACAAACAAAAGGTGAGTTTTTATGAAGAGTATGACTGAAACCCGTGAGATCCATCTAGCTAGTCGCCCAGAAGGCATGCCTACAGCACAGAACTTTACTTTAGTAAATAAAGCGTTAGCACCACTCGCTGATGGACAAGTGCTGATTAAAAATCTATGGATGTCGGTTGACCCTTACATGCGCGGGCGCATGGTTGATCGCAAGAGTTATGTTCCGCCCTTCGCCTTAAATCAAGTCTTAGAAGGCGGTGCGATTGGTGAAGTTATCGCGTCAAAAAACACCGAGTTCCCGGTTGGTACTAAAGTCAGCAGCATGCTAGGTTGGCGTGAACACGCAGTCACAGATACCGCAGGACTAACAGCTTTACCACTAACTACGCTTGATAGTTCACATTTCCTCGGCGTACTCGGCATGCCAGGCATGACAGCTTGGACAGGACTGGCTCGCATTACAGATTTAAAAGCGGGTGAGACATTGTTTGTTTCCGCCGCCTCTGGCGCAGTAGGTAGTGTGGCTTGCCAAATTGGTAAACTAATAGGTGCCCGTGTTATAGCCTCTGTCGGTTCAGATGAAAAAGCTGAATTATTAAAAAGTTATGGTGTTGATGCGGTCATCAATTACAAGACTTGTGGCAATCTTACCCAAGCGTTGACAAAAGCTGCGCCAGAAGGGGTTGACGTGTATTTTGAGAACGTCGGTGGCGAGCATTTAGCCGCAGCGCTGAGCAATATGAAAGATCATGGACGTATCGCTGTTTGCGGTATGATTTCGCAATATAACAACACAACTCCAACACCTGGCCCTGACAACTTAGCCCTAATTGTAATGCGAAAACTCAAGTTAGAAGGTTTTATCGTATCCGAACATTGGGCGCATTATCCTGAGTTCACCGCAAAAATGGCTCAATGGTTAGCGGAAGGCAAAGTAAAAGCAGAACAAACAATTTATCAAGGGCTTGAACAAGCACCTGATGCTTTTATCGGTCTATTTGAAGGTAAGAATCGCGGTAAAATGTTGGTCAAACTAGCCTAAGTCACCAACAAAGCGGTATAAACATCTCAATATGAGATAGCAAATAGTCGGTATCGCAAAAGTGATACCGACTTTTGTTTATCTGGCAATCAAACGCTATCTATATAAAGCTTTTGACTCTACATTTTGCATCATCAGCCTTTCCAGAGCGCAGCTTCAATCAAGTGGGCGACTTTCTCCACCGCAGCTTCGCCGGCGGCAATCGCCTCATCAGCACGGTGAAACTCCATAGTGCCGATATTTCCCACCTCTGGCACAATACAAATATCTGGTGGATCGCCCATCAACCGCGCCCGCTTATGTCTTTGCTCTAAAATACCCATAGATTGCGACATCACAGCAATCATCCCCGGATTCGATTTAGTGCCGAGTGAAAACTTATCGGTTAGGTTGCTGACATAATCTCGGCCACGGGCGAATAAATCCATAAAGCCCGTTTCTTGTCGCGCTGGCATATCCATTTCAGCTTGGACAGTCCTTTGGCTGGTCATATTCACGGGTAACACTTGGATACGCCCAGAATGATAGCCATATAAATCCACTGCAATCACTACATCAACGCCCATGGCACGGCTGACCGAAACAGGAACAGGATTCACCACAGCACCATCGACTAACCAGCGATCTCCTTGTCTGACAGGGGCTAAAATCCCCGGCATGGAGCAAGAGGCCCGTACCGCTTGCCGTAAATCCCCTTCAGTAAACCAAATTTCCTGACCAGAGTATAAGTCAGTCGCGACGGCTGCAAAGGGACGATTGAGATTTTCAATATTCACATCTCCTATACGTGCATGCAGCACATCGAACACTTTGTCTCCGCCGATAAGCCCGCCCTTACGCCATCGAATATCCATCAAGCCAAGCACGTCCCAACTAGAAAAACCGCGCACCCATTTTTCTAACTCGGGTAAATGATCATGGGCGTAAGCGGCCCCCACTAAAGCCCCTACCGAACATCCAGCCACTTTATCGGGCTTAATACCCATGGCAGCTAAACCATTCAATACACCTATATGTGCCCAACCTTTCGCCGCCCCACTACCCAAGGCAATACCTACCGAAGGGGTTGTTCCGTTAGCCATAAATCATTTCTCCTGTAACTCAATGCAGTACACGATAACGTAAAATCCTGCCATATCCACTGTCAATCGGTAAAAACGACACAATTAAGAGGTTGTAATACCAATGTAAATAAATACAATCAACAGAGCATAAATGGCACTCTTTCTACATCAATCCGTGCATGAAGCAGAGATAATCACCGATGTGGATAGCTGAGCAAGGATGATTAAGGCTATAATCTGCCCTTACTAAGATTTAGGGGATATACCTTTGCAATTTACCGATTTTTCTCTGGACCAGCGTCTGCTTCAAAGCATAAAACATATGGGGATCACAGAACCCACCGCCATCCAGGAACAAGCACTGCCTATCGCATTGGCAGGTAAAGATTTAATGGCGTCATCAAAAACGGGCTCAGGTAAAACCTTAGCGTTTTTGTTACCCGCATTGCAAAGAGTCATTTCTACCCGCTCACTGTCGAAACGTGATCCTAGAGTCTTGATTTTATTACCGACCCGCGAACTAGCGCATCAGGTTTATAGTCAGCTTCGCCTCCTTGTCGCCAACACCCAATACAAGGCCATCAGCGTACTGGGCGGGGAAAACTTTAATGACCAAGCCAAAGCTCTAGCGAAAGAACCGCATTTCATTGTCGCGACTCCAGGCCGTATCGCCGATCATTTAGAACAGAAGCATCTTTTTCTCAATGGCTTAGAGTTATTAGTCCTCGATGAAGCCGACCGCATGTTGGATTTAGGCTTTGCACCGCAGCTAAAAGCGATCAACGATGCAGCCGATCATAAACGTCGTCAAACTCTGATGTTTTCGGCCACGTTAGATCACGATGAAATCAATGATATCGCAACAACATTACTAAAAAATCCAGCGCACGTGGCGATTGGCGCAGCTCACTCTGAGCATAACGATATTCATCAACGTATCTTTTTATGTGACCACTTAGACCATAAAGAAGCGTTATTAGCCCGTTTGCTCAAAGATGAAACCCATAAACAAGTGATTATTTTTACCGCGACGCGTCCAGATACTGAGCGCTTAGCCGCTAAATTAACCACGCAAGGTTTTGCAACCGCCGCACTCAGCGGTGATTTAAAGCAGGCCGCACGAAACCAAATCATGGACCAATTTGCCCGTGGCCAACAACAAGTACTAGTGACAACCGATGTCGCCTCTCGCGGCCTGGATTTGCTCAATGTGTCCTTGGTCGTTAACTTCGACATGCCTAAATTTGCCGAAGAATACGTGCATCGTATCGGCCGTACTGGTCGTGCAGGCGCAAAAGGTGATGCGATATCGCTCGTCGGGCCAAAAGATTGGGACAACTTTAAGAAAGTCCAAGTCTTCCTCAGAAAAACCTTTGAGATCAGCACAATTCCAGGCCTAGAAGCTAAATTTAGTGGTCTAAAAAGCAAAGCTAAACAAACGCCAGTAAAACGTGTTGCTAAAGCGGAGCTTGCTAAAGGTAAGAGCAAAAGAACCAAAGCAACCACACCAGCTCCGTCGCGGGATAAGCGTTTCATCACGGGCGTGGATGTCGGCGATGCTCCTATGCGTAGAAAACCTGCTGCGGCACAATTACTACAAGATAATGATACTGAAGAAGTTTAAAACTAATTTATGCATAAAGGCCGGTGGATTTAACATCAGATATTATCTCTGATACAAATCACATAGGCATGATCTAATACTGGAAATTGACATACTAAAATTATCAGTCTGTCGCCAAGCGAATCAAAAGCGCATGGTAAACACTGATCCTCATGTCATTTCCAGCTACAATAGCGCTATTATCGATATTTTGAAGGTGTAACATGAGAGTTTGTGGTGTTGAATTAAAAGGTGGCGAAGCCATTATCAGTTTATTGAGCTATGAAGGTGAAACCTTCAATGTGCCAGAATGCCGTAAGGTGTCTTTCACCGTTTCCCAATCTGCTACCACAGAAGCTATTCGTGAGTTTCACTTCGCTTTTCATAAGCTTATGCAAGATTATCGCGTTGATGAAGTTGTCATCATAGAACGTGAGCAAAAAGGTAAACTCGCGGGTTCAGCGACAAGCTTTAAACTTGAAGCAGCCATTCAATTAGGGGAATTACCTGTCAGTCTATTGTCTCCTGTCACTATCAAAGAGCAAAACAAGCGCAATCCACCCCAAGTTGATTTCGATAGTTTAGATCTTAAAAAAGTACAGCAGTTAGCTTTCGAAGCCGCTTATGCCCATCAAAATCGCCGAATTTTTGGCAAAGTATAAGTAATGTGATGAACTCAGGCTCCGAAGTCATTCGGAGCTAAATCCTCTATGAATCCATTAAAGTACTTAAACGGTTACAGCCTTGATATTCAACAGCAGGTACAGCAACATCTCGATGCTGGCACATTACCCAAGCTATTGCTGAAACGTCATCCTGTCATACATAGCGTTCGTAGCGATAAAGCGCTGTACGACTATACTCAGACGATTAAAAATCAATTTTTACGCCAGTCCTCCCCGCTCTCAAAAGTGATATTTGATGACAAAATTAATATTAGCCATCATGCACTTGGCTTGCATTCTTACGTAGCACGAGTTCAAGGCAATAAAATCAAAGCGAAGAACGAAATTCGCATTTCTTCGCGTTTAAAGCGTGTGCCAGAACCTTTGTTGCGTATGGTCGTAGTACATGAATTAGCCCATTTAAAAGAAAAAGATCACAACAAAGCTTTCTATAATTTGTGTACCCACATGGAGCCGGATTATCACCAGTTTGAATTTGATTTGCGCTTATTATTGACTTGCATCGACGCTAACATATCCCCTTATTCTACAGATAAAGTCGACACCTAACCTTCGTATATTTTTCACCCAAAACTTGACTGATAATAGTTTTCATTTAGAATGCTGAAGTATCTCACGCAGGAGAACTCAGTAATGACAATGACGAAACAGAATATCGATAAACTTTTGAGCAAATGGTGTAAAAAACAAGCTAAAAAGTTACTCAAAACACAGGCGAAATCTGTTTCAAGTTCAGGAAAAGTGATTCCATCCTTATCTCGTCTGAACACCCTGACTGATAAATCTTTGACGAATAAAAAGGCTCAACGAAAGCACCTCACCCAATTACTCTCTAAGCATATTGCTCAGCAAGAATTTGCCCATAGCAATAAGTCAACACTCAAAAAACAATTAAAACTCGCGAAAGCTAATTTTATTGCCGCAAATGATGCGACATTTTCATCGACTATTATTACTCGACTTTCTCCTTTACCCACGGAACACAGCTTTGCATTACGTCCCTTTAAAAAATCACCCTGTGGTGGCTGTCCCGCATTAAAAGGTAAATTGTGCAAGTGCGCATTAAAAGTAATGCAAAGGCGCCACGCAAGCTGATAGGCACGATTTAGCACTGCATATTTGGTTCTCTGTTCAGTCCTTAATAAAAAACGTTATAAGCTCTTCAGCCGCACAATTTTCCTCTTCACAACCTTTTGAATGACTCGCTATAACACTTCTAACTGAAGATCCTATCTATTTTATCCCATTATGTTTTATCGCCACGACTTCGAGTCGAACAAATTTTAAGCTTTTATACAACTCGAACAGTACTCGTGATAGCAGGAAAATGTCTACCATAATAAGTATTGTGGAAACAAAAATGCCGATGAAATTTTCATTTCATCGGCATTGATAAACTCTTCTAGAAAGTCAGTGCTATTGTTTATTCAAACTTTGATACTATAAATTCTATTAGCTTAGGTTTGGCTAACCTAAGTTCATTATAGCTTCACGACTCTTCACCATATTAGTGAATGTGCGTAAATCTTGATTTGCTAACTTGCTCGACATAGGAATATCGGCTTTCAACGGATCAACAGGTTTACCATTGATATGGAATTCATAATGCAAATGTGGACCAGTCGAACGACCTGTATTACCAGATAAAGCAATCACTTGACCGCGAGTTACACGTTGACCTTTACGCACTAACGCCTTAGACAAATGTAGGTAACGGGTACGGTACTTACCACCATGTTCAATCACAATATACTTACCGGCAAACTGATGGTCCGTCACTAAACTGACAATTCCATCACCAGGTGCAATAACTTTAGTCCCGATTGGCACGGAAAAATCTGTTCCATTATGGGGAGAAATACGCCCTGTGATTGGGTGTTTGCGATGGCTGTTAAAACGTGAACTCATACGCGGTTGTTTAGCTAACGGATAACGTTGGAATGCCCGAACTAAACTCTGGCCTTTAGCATCATAATAACTACCATCAGAATATTGATATGCACTAATTTCAGAACGACCACTTTTAATACTGACGCCTAAAATTTGGCTACTTCCCGTCGGTTCACCTTCAACATATTGATCATTTACCAAAACTGAGAATTTGTCGCCAACTCGTAAATCACGGGCAAAATTCAATTTTTCTTTGAGTAAATCTTCAATTCGCTGAATATCTGCAGCGGCTAAGCCCATTTTTTGGGCTGAAACGTAGAAAGAACCTTTAATATCGCCAGTCAAAATTCGATTTTGCCAAACACCTTCAACGTTCACTTCTTCAACATTAAAACTACCGTCTTCATAACGCGTAAAAACCACTTGGCGGGCAGCGTTAAAATAAAGTTCTAATTTTTGTAACTGGCCTTCACTATCAAGCCAAAATTGCATTCTGTTACCAGGTAACAGGGTATCAAGTGCCAAAATGTTTAAATCAGCTTCTAAAACCTTATACATAGTCTGCTGATCAACACCCGCCTTGGAAAATAACCCACTTAAGGTATCACCGGAAACGATAATTCGCTCAAACTGGGGAGCATTATTAATGAGTGCAGCTTGATCTAGGACTTCAGGTTCAGAAACTTGAGGGAGAATATTTTCAATATCGAGAACAACAGGGATACGCTGAGCAGTTGGCGTAACATGGTTATTATTCGGCATCAACATAGCAGCACCCATCAACAAACTACCCATTAATAGAATGTTCTTTTGGGTCGATGATAAGTTCTGCAAACGGGTTTGCGATAAGTTGATAAAGTTGGGTTTGCCTGTTTGCAACGCTTTTCACCTTTCGTTAACTTTGCGTTCTATTTTTGACCAGTCCCTTTGAGGGAAGCCCGAATTTTTCCCAACTTATATCAAAAAACCGATTATGACAAACGCTATTTCACTCTTTTGTTGCACCATTAATGAAAAACATGCGCTAGTTGGCATTTCCAACTCACTTTGCGTGTATTATCCGAATGTTAAACACACTGGAGATACAATAAATAACACTTATAAAACAATTTGTTATTTATCGCACTCTGTGAGAAAGAGCAACTAAGGCAAAACTATCGTCATTTCGCTCCCATGTGAGGTTTTATTGATGTCGATGCGGGTATTTATCTGCTCTTTCATTTCCGACACGTGCGAGATCACCCCTATCATGCGGCCAGAGGATTGCAAATCCATCAGGGTCCGAATGGCCAGTTCTAAAGAATCTTGATCTAAACTGCCAAAGCCTTCATCGATAAATAAAGTATCGAGTTTAATACCACCTGCATAGGCTTGCACTACATCTGATAGGCCTAACGCCATAGATAATGCTGCCATAAAACTTTCACCACCGCTTAAGGTAGCCACAGGACGCACTTTGGAGGTATAAGCATCTTCTACTTCTAATTCGAGCCCAGAAGCTTTGTTGCCCTTGGCCCTATCTTCCTTACGTAGTAAACGATAACGCCCTTTGCTCATTAGGTGTAGCCTGTGGCTTGCCTCTAACAACACATCGTCAAGCAGTACGCTTAACACAAAACGTTGCAGACTGATCTTATTACCTGTATTTCCATTAGCGACATCTGCAAGGGTGCCGATAACCGCATATTCATCTTCCAAAACCTTAGCTTTTGCATCGGCAATACTCAGCTGGGTTTGGGTTTGCATCAGTAATACTGTGCGAGTGTGAAGCAACTGCCATGCCTGCTCGGCAGCGTGTAATGCTTGCTGCGCGAACTCAAGCTCAGCAGCCAGCTTAATGCTATCGGGTAGTACTTTATCCTTAAGCTTAAGCGCTAACTGCTCGCACTGTGCCTTGGTCAAAGCACTGCGCTGCTGGTAAGCCTCAATTTCGCTGGCTAATGCACGCTGTTGTTCTTCATCCAGCATGGCCTCAAATAAGGCCTGTTGATCGGCAAAACCTGCTGCGACTAATTGCTGATTGAGTTGCTGCTGTGCACGCGTTTGCTGGGCTAATGCCGCCTCAGCAGCATTTTCAGCACCATTAAGTGCCGCTTTAGCCGCAACAAAAGATTGGCCAGTCTGTTGTTGGAGATCCCTAACACTAGTGATCTGTTGCTTAATTTGGCTGATACTTTGCTGATTTTGCGCGATTGCTGCAGTTAAGGCCTCAAGCGTTACAAGCGCAGATGGAACACTTTGCTGCATGTGCGCTAACTGCCCCTGCAATATATCCACTTTAGATTGCAGTGCACTGTCGTGTGTTTGTCCTTGCTCTAGCTTTTGTTGTAGATGCGTTTCCTGTGCGTGCAACAATGCAATCTCTTGCTGTAACAGCTGTAACTGCTGATGGGCTTGCTCCGCTTGAGTGAGTGAGAAAGCGTATTGCGACAAGGTATGTGTATGTTCGTCTAAAGGAATATCAACCGCAGTGCCCAATTGGACCGCGAGATCTTGTGCTTGCTGTTGCAAGGTTTCTAACTGCGTTTGTAGCCCACGATATTCCGCTCTGGCTTTGCTCAGGATTTCTTGAGCATTCGTTTCAGCCTCAAGTGCTAATTGCAGCGCTTCATCACTTGGGAGTGGCTCTTGGCTTTGTGCTGGCTGTGGATGTGTTTGGCTGCCACAAACAGGGCAAGGTTCATCTTGCTGTAATTGCCGCGCTAAAATAGCGGCCTGTCCTTGATGCCAAGTCAACAATAAGGCTTTATATACAACCTGTGCTTGCTGATGCTGAGCACTGAGTTGTTGCCCTTTGACTTTAGCCTCAACAAGTTTTGCCTGTGTCGACGATACCCTTGCCGCCACTTGTTGCCATTGCTGATAGGTAGATAATAACTGCTGTTGCTGCTGATGCGCTTGTTGCAATGAGAGGCGAGTTTCGCTGTTGGCCTGTAGTTGCGGCAGAGCAGATTCCAATTCACGGCGTTTTTGGACTACGGTGGTTAACTCATTTTTGCTGTTCTGAAGTTGTGTTTTCGCGCTAATGAGCTGCGCTTGCTCTTGTTCAAGGGTTTTATTAAGCCTATCCAATTCCCTGAGCTGCGGCCCTAAGGCATTCAGTTGCTGTTTGACCTGTTCCTGTTCGAGTAACGACGCTTCCAACACGGGCAAATCAGCGGCCTTAAGCTCTGCGTTATAGAAGGCTTGTTTAGCATTGATTAATGCTGTTTTCGCATGTTCAAGGGAAAGACTTGCCGCCTTGGCTTCCTGCTCACGGGCCACAAACACCTCAAGCATGGGTGCCAAGTGCTGCGCCTGTTTAGCCAAATTCAGTTTGTAGGTTTCCGCAGCCATGTTTTCTTGCTGTGCATCAAGCGCAGCAACCGTTTGAGTTAAGGCATCAAACTGCACAAATTCGGCCAATAAATGCTGGGCGGCATCGCTGGTTTTTATCACCCATTGTTGCTGCTGTAATGCTTGTTCTTTCGCACTTTGGGCAGTTTCAAGTTCTGGCGTGAGCTTGGCTAATTCACAGCTAAGATCGTCATCGGATGCTAAACCCGCACTTTGTAAAATGCCATCACGGCGACTGCGTTGATCTTTTACTAAGGCGCGGATATCTGCAGCCTTATTTTTTAAGGAATCTTCAATACGTCGATATATATGCGTTTGAAATAGCTGACTAAATATCAGTTCTCTGGCTTTAGAATCTGCCATTAACAATTCGCGAAACTTTCCCTGTGGCAACACCATCACTTGGCGAAACTGCTCCACATCGAGGCCAGTTAAAGCTTCAATCTCAGCAGTTGCCTCAGAGACTTTGCTCGCAACAAGCAAACTTTCATTATCCTCGGCGTCTATCTTATATAACTGAGCTTCGGGCTTCTGCACCGTTGAGCCGTCACCGCTTTTTTTAACCCTGTCTTGCTCTGGCACACGGCGAATACGATAACTGCTATTACCCAACTGAAAACTAAAAGTGACTTCTGTTAGCAGACTATCATCGGCCATATCGCAGCGCATCTGGCTGCCTTCACGCTCATTACCAGTGGTTTTGCCATAGAGGGCAAAGCAAATACCATCGAGCAAGGTCGTCTTACCCGCACCAGTGGGTCCATTAATCAAAAACAACGGATTAGTCCCTAAGGCCGTAAAATCAAGTTCTTGAGTCGATGCAAAGGGGCCAAAGGCTGACATGGAAAGGCTAAGTGGTCTCATGCTTGGCGCTCCTCATTGTGTAGCTTAGTCAGGAGTTCATCCATCACGGCTTGCTGTGCTTGTGTTAATGACTCGCCGGACACTTGAGAGAAAAAGTCACGGAACATGTCCATCTCGCCTTTTTTGATATGATCTCGGCTCAAGGTGACTTGTTGCTGCCCCGCCATCAGACCAGTCCGCTCTAAATGCAGCACATTAGGGTAAACGGCTCTCAATTTTCCCATAGCATCTAAAATGGCATGTTTATCAAGAAGTCTGACCATAAGGTAGTCCTCACGCTTGATATCCGTTTTACCTTGGGCGAGTAATGTGGCTAACTCCCCTTCTAAGATGCGGACATCGCGTATTGACGTTAATGGCAATAAACTAATTTTAATCGGCGTTTGCGCGCTAAGTTCGACTAAGGTCACCGACTTATGTTGATGTTGTTCGCTAAAGGAATACTTCAAAATCGATCCTGAGTAGCGCACATGCTCTGCACCTTTGTATTGCGGTCCGTGCAAATGCCCAAGGGCGACATAATCAAACTCAGTAAATAGCGTTGGCGATATTTTATCAGCGCCACCAATGCTCAGTGGTCGCTCAGATTCTGACTCGCTACCACCATCCAAAAAACAATGGCTTATCACCACTTTCGGCAAACCTTGGCTATCGTGCTGGCGTACTTGTTCAAGCAATAGCGTCATTGCGGCCTCATGGCTTGCCGCCTCACACTCAAAAACTTGGCGCACTGTGGCAGGTTCGGCATAGGGCAAGGCATAAAACACCGCATCACCGCTTGAACTCGACAAAGTAATGGGATAAATATCAGCACTCAAAGGGCCAATAATATGTAACCCACTTGCCGCCATTTGTTTTGCTGCAAAACCTAAGCGCTCGTGACCATCGTGGTTACCTGCAATTATAATGACTTGCAGGCCTAAATCATGCACTAAGCGGTTAAGCACATCATCTAACAGCGCAACCGCATTCGCAGGCGGAATCGATCTGTCATAAATATCCCCCGCCACAATCACGGCATCCACCTTGTGTTCATCCGCTAGAGCAATAATTTGCTCGAGCACAAAGGCTTGATCATCCAGTAGTGATTGATTGTGTAATTGACGACCTATGTGCCAGTCCGAGGTGTGGATAAATTTCATAATCGCTCTTTTAAAGAAGTGGTGGCGCTAAACCCGAGCGCACATGCCGCCCGTCGATGCAAAATAAGACTGGCAAGATAGACACTGCACTTAAATCAATCGGATTAAATATGTACACAATATTTAAAATACACACCAAAACAATAAGAAGCCTAAAAAGTGTATTAAAAATGACAGGTAATACTATTCAAAAAACTTGAAAGAGTACACCTAACTCAAAGTAGGATGAGACGTTTTAAGTCGTCATTTGGCGGATCTTTTGGGTGATATCCACCTCAGCTTAACTTTTGAGCCAAGATGGACGCCACCAAGATACACTCATGCGCAGCTTAAAGAGCGTCTATTGATGAGTGAGTTTTATAAAATGCTTAATATCAAATAGTTTACGAAAATAAATTATATTGGCTCGCCAAAAGTTTAAAACTCATAGCAAGGGACATAGTCACCACCAACGGCTTAATAATCTTTGTACCTTTAGTGACCACGAGACGAGAACCCAAGGTTGCACCAATCGCTTGCCCTGCCAGCATGACTAATCCTAATAACCAAATCACTTTTCCGCCCAAGGCAAAGAAGATCAGCGAAGCAATGTTAGTGGAGAAATTAAGTAGTTTTGCGTGGGCAGTTGCCTTCGCCAAACCAAACCCCGCTAGCGATACAAAGGCCAGCGCAAAAAAACTCCCAGTGCCAGGGCCAAAAAAGCCATCGTATAATCCCACGCCCAATGCTGCAGTAAAGGCAAATGCGGTAGGAGTCAGCACTTGATGTTTATCATCTTCAGAAATCTTTTTCGAAAATAAAAAGTAACAACCAATAGCCAAAATCAAAAAAGGTAACATCAACTCCAGCACTTCAGTATCGACGAGTTGAACTAGAATCGTACCCAATGCCGCACCGATAAATGCACAAATCAAAGCTAACTTAACGGATTTAAGATCAACCAGCCCTTTACGGACAAAGTACAAACTCGCAAAAAAACTGCCGCCACAGGCCTGCAGCTTATTTGTCCCTAAGGCAACCGCAGGCGGCAAGCCTGCCCACATAAGTGCAGGAATGGTCAGCAAGCCTCCGCCACCGGCGATTGAGTCAATAAAACCAGCCACCATAGCGACGGCAAAAAGTATCGCTGCGATTTGTAGAGTCAGTTCAAATTCCATGATGATTTATTATTCTTCTGATAAAAAAGAGAGTGATTGCCGAACATTAGACTGCGTTTGCCAAATAAACGCAAAGGAGTTATTGTCGGCACAGCGTGAGATAAACTCACACAAAATCCCGAGTCCTGTTCTGATTTTCCAGCAGTAGGAAATAAAATGTTTGCCGAACTACCGCCCCTCAATTCTCTCCGTGCCTTCGAAGCCGCAGCACGTTTACAGAGCATGACATTAGCCAGCAAGGAGTTGCATGTCACCCATGGCGCAGTCAGCAAACAAATCAGAGTATTGGAGGATTATTTAGGTTTTGCGCTCTTTGTACGCTTACACAAAAAAGTCGGTTTAACCGATGAAGCCAAACGCTACTTACCCCATGTTCAAGCCGCTCTGCAAACACTATCTAGTGCTACAAGTGACTTGCGCCGTCATCCCACTAAGCCACAAACCTTAGCCATCAATGTGCTGCCAAGCTTAACCATCAATTGGCTCATTCCAAGAATGGAGCAGTTTAAATCCCGCCATCCACACTTGTATGTCGACTTATCCATTGGCGACTTTGCCGTGGATTTTAGCCAAGGTCGTTATGATATTGCGATCCGTAGTAGCACAGTCATCCCTAAGGGCGCGAATTATATCAAGCTGATGGATGAGGATTTATGCTTAGTTTGCGCGCCTTCGTTAGCGCCTAAACTGCAAAATATCGAGGACATTAATCACGTCACGTTACTGAAACACACCACAAGACCCGAACTTTGGGAGTATTGGGCGGAAAAGGTGGGTTTAACACTCACCCAAGCACAAACCTTTGGTGTCGAGCATTTTTATATGTTGAGTCAAGCGGCTGCGAGTGGCATGGGCGCAGCACTTATTCCGCGATTCTTCATCGAAGAACAACTGGCAAACGGCAGCTTAGTCATCCCCTTCGACGCCCCCTTCACCAGTCCCTATCGATATTATTTACTCACCCCAAAATCCCCAAGCCTGCCGTTAAAAGCTCAAGCTTTTATCGACTGGTTATTAGAGATTTTTGCGCCCTATCGTCATTAATCTGCATTAAACGTATCTCAGTTCAAGCGAGGCACAATAACGCTATAAATGCCAAACGAGGCTATTGAGATCACTAACTGAGCGCAGAAAAACACCAATAAAAAACCACCCAAAAGGTGGTTTATTAGATTCAGGCTTAAAGCGCATCAGAATTAGTGATTGCAATGCTCACCGTGAACATGGTCATGGTCATGGTCATCATCGTCCATAAACTCATCGTCACCGTCTTGATGTTGCATTACGCCCCAACCGTCGGTCATGCCGCCGAATTCGGCAGCAAAATCATTTAGCATGACTTCTTGTTCAACCAATGTATCGTACTCAGGCACCATATTGAGACAAACAATGATTTCCCACTTACCAAGCTCATCATTCAGATTCAGCTCAAGCTCGCCTTCCAAGTCAGAATTTGTTAATTCTTCTAACGCAGTTTCAGCATCGCGTTGGTCATCAAAAACCAAAAAGAAATCAACATCTAACTCTTTAGTTAAATCGATTCCCGCTTCAGCCATTGCGGCCAGCATTTTACCATTGTCATCATCTGGAAATTGCATTTCTTGCTCCACTGTTTCAGGCTTATTCTGCCGCAATGATTTGAACTGATTCACCATTAAAGCTGACGATGTCGCCCGCGATAATTTTTTTACGTTTACGAGTTTCAACTTCACCATTCACAGTGACTTGACCTTCGTCGATAAAATGTTTGGCTTCACCACCCGCATTGCTCATGCCTTGCACTTTTAATACTTTGTACAATTCAATGAAATCTTCGCCAGAATGCAAAGCCAATTGATTAATTTGCGCCACTTAATACACGCCTTCTAAAAATAAACCTGCGGCATTATACCAGCACAGTACAAAATTCGCTGAAGATAATTTGGCTAGAGACGTCTTTCATCGGCGAGTAGGCCAAAGGCTGATTCATCGAGCCAGTTTTCACCTATTTTGAATTGCTGCCTGAGCAAACCTTCAAGCCGAAAACCACACTTTTCGAGTACTCGTGCCGATGCGTGATTATCTTTAGCACAATGCCCAACAAATTTATGTACATTAAAACTTAAACAGGCCCAATCAATGACCGCCATTAAGCTCTCAGTCGCATAACCTTTACCGTGGCCCTCTGCCGCCAGTAAATAACCCACTTCGGCACGCTGTTCCTCGAAACTTTGACAATAAAGGCCCATTAAACCGATAAACTGCCCAGTATCAACTGTCTCAATCACTAAGGTCAGCCAATCGCCAGAACCGTAGAACCAAGTATCGGAACGCTGCTGAAATTTACTGCGGATCACCTCTTGCGACTCTGGAACGCGTACAAAACGATTAATCTCAGGATCGTTATGCAGTGCATAAAAATGTTCCCAATCACTATCTTGTAAGCTCCTGAGTTTCAATCTATCAGTGTAGAGTTCCAGCATAGTGACTCCGTGATGAGCATATAAAACAAAACGGCAGCAAACGCTGCCGTATCAAACAAGCTGCATTAGATAAGCAGTAAAACTTACGCGCGACTGGTCACTTCAAGTAAATGAAAGCCAAATTGCGTTTTCACGGGGCCTTGTACTTCATTTAATGGTGCACTAAAAACCACTTCATCAAACTCTCTGACCATCATGCCAGGACCAAATGACCCCAATTCGCCGCCTTGGGCTCCTGATGGGCAAGAAGAGTGCGCGCGAGCAATTTGAGCAAAATCTGCGCCTTCCATTATTTGCTGTTTCAGCGCTTGACACTGCTCTTCACTGCTGACTAACAAATGTCTTGCTGTTGCCTGGACCATAGTAAAACTCCTGTAAGGATCATGAGACATTTGCCCCAAATATCATTGAGTTCCCACTAAAACATTCGTTTTAACAGGTTTTGAATCAACAGTATAAAAACTTTCTGTTGAATAAAAAAGTCTTAAAATGCCGTCACTGACAACAAAGTCAAGTAACGGCACCTTACACGGCTAAGCTTGTTTCGACGCAATCCAACGATCGATCTTGTTTTCCATGACCGCCATGGGTAATGAACCTGAAGTGAGGATTTGATCGTGGAATGCTTTTAAATCAAATTTATCACCCAAGGCTTTTTCTGCGCGGGCACGCAGTGCCAAAATCTTCAACTGACCGACCTTGTAAGACAAAGCTTGACCAGGGATCGCCATATAGCGCTCCACTTCAGCGACTATGTCACTCTCAGCCATAGGCGAGTTGTCTTTCATGTACTGAATCGCCTGTTCACGACTCCAACCTTTAGAATGAAGGCCAGTATCAACCACTAAGCGCATTGCACGCAGCATTTCATCGGAAAGCTTACCAAAATACTGGTAAGGATCGGTAAATAGCCCCATCTCAATACCTAAGTATTCAGCATAAAGTGCCCAACCTTCCTCGAAAGCGGTATAACCGCTAAAACGCTGGAACTCAGGCACACCAGTCAGCTCTTGTTTGATCGCGATTTGGAAGTGATGCCCAGGAGCGGCCTCGTGCAAAGATAAAGTCGTCATCCCCCACTTAGGCTGTGCTTTGAGGTTATAAGTGTTGATATAAAACACCCCTGGACGGCTGCCATCCACCGCTGGCGCTTCATAAGAGGCTCCCGCTGCTGATTGTTCTCTAAAACTTTCAACCGGCTTAACCACGTAATCAGCCTTTGGCATCACATTAAAGTAGTTAGGTAAGACATGATTGATTTTATCTTTCAACACCATATAACCATCAATCAAACCTTGGCGATCGCTATAGAAATACTGCGGCTCTGAAGATAAAGACGCAAAAAACGCCTTCAAATCGCCCTTAAAACCGACCTGCTCACGCACCTTATCCATCTCAGATAAAATTCGCGCCACTTCACTTAAACCAATTTGATGAATTTCATCCACAGACATCGTGGTGGTCGTATGTGAGTTCGCCAGATGCTGATACCAAGCTTTACCGTTAGGCAAACCTGACCAACCATCAGTCGCCCGCGATTTAGGTAAATAGGTTTGCTTAAAATAATCGCGTAAGTTCGTTAACGCTGGCACGATACGTTCGGCTATCATAGCTTGATAACGGGTGGTCAATTCCGCTTTATCTTGCTCTGAAAAACTCTCGGGGAAATGCTGGATTGGCGAGTAAAAAATACTCTGAGTCGCATCCGTCGTTAACATAGCATCTAACTGAGGAATAATGCGCTCTACCAACACTCGAGGTAGTACCACTTTACTTTCAATACCTTGATTCATACGATTTTCAGCAAGTGCGACCCACTTGATGAAACCATCGACTCTCTGTTCCCAATTACGATAATCTTGGACAGTCTTAAAAGGTTGTGCACTTTCGCCACTTCCCAGCTGCACCATAGTAATGACAGTGCTATAGAACTGGCTTATCGGCATAAAGCGTGAAGGGAAAGTTTCGTCCACTAACGCCATATCACGGTCATAGACGAACAGGTCATAACTCAACTGTAGATCCGCAGGCAGTTGCTTTGGATCTATCGCACGCACCTGAGCTAAATAGTGAGTGTTAAGATCATGACGGGCCTTAAGGTAATCCTCAGTTAAATCTCCGCCGAAATCGGCGTTATAGTCATTAACGCCGACAAAAGTGGCGTAGATGGGCTCAAGCTTTAGGTAATCTTTAAAATAAGCATCCACAAGCGCTAAATAACGCTGCTCGGCCGTTTGTGTTTCGCCCTGCACTGCTGTCATATTAGCCGAGCTATTTTCTTGAACTGCAGTGACTTCAGGTTTAGAACAACCTTGAAGGGTGAAGATTAACGCTATCGAACCTGCCAATAAACCCAATTTCATTTTAATATTTCTCCTTTTTGGCCCGCTATTGCAGAACTGTTTCTATACTTAGTTCAAGGTCTGCTATCGGAGTTAATCTATGATCTATTCGTTCCGCAACTCAGGTTTCAGGGATCCTGAAACTGGAGTCTATAACCAAACCTATTTCATGGAAGTATTCAACCGAGAATGGCATCGTCACATGAGAGACCACCAAAGCTTGGCACTATTGTATCTGTGCCCTCACATTCATGAAACCGTCAAACAACCCCATTTACTCGAATTCTTTACTAAACAAGTGCAAGAAGCGCTATTAAGAGCAACAGATATGATTGCTAGGCTAGATCACAATCACTTTGCGTTGGGTTTGTTCAATATAGATGAGGTGGGAACGGAAGTAGTGTTAAAGCGAATAGAACAGCAAATATCTGACTTTAACCAAGATTTTGGTAAACATCATAAACTGACAATCGACTATAAACTGGCTGCCTGTATTTGCCTACCTACACAGGAAAGTAAAATAGAGTCACTCTTCAGTAATGTCAGCCAACTTTCACAACAGCTTGAAAAAAATCATGATCAATCCCAAGCTTTAATCCGCTTACAGTAAATAGGTTTATTGATACCAAAGAAAAAGCCCCTTGCGGGGCTTTTCGATTCAAACACTAAACTGCGAAGTAATTACAGTGTGACATTATGCATACGTGCTTTCTCTTTAATATAAGAGATATAGCTATTTGCACTCTTCTGTGTCTTCTTATCATTAGCAGCTAACACTGCACGGTTATAAGCCGACTTATACTGTTTCAAACTTAAATGAGCCAAAGCTAATTCGAAGTTTGCTTCACCAGGATGATCAATACCCATTGATATGGCTTTTTCAAGTACAGGGATCGCTGCTGTATATTGTTCATTCAAGTTTAATAAGCGACCTTGTTTCAAGTAAGTCTTGCCATCATTGGTGATGGCTGCAGCTTTACCGTAATACTCAGCAGCTTGCTTAAACTCTTTCGCATTTTGATAGAAACCCGCCAAAATCTCTAAAGACTTAGCGTCCTCAGCGATCATGCCTGATTTCATATGTTTCTGATAAATTTTAGCAGCTTGATAAGGAGCACCTTTTTGTGCCATTAACTGCGCTAAACGCGTAATGTTGCCCGCGCTATCTAAGAAACCATTTCTATAAGCCAAATCGTAAGTTGCAAGAGACTTGTCGTAGTCTTCAACCATCAAATAAAACTGTGCTAATTGAACCCACAATCTGCCATCATCTGGGAATAAAGGCACCATGACTTCTAACACGCCAACAGCTTTCTTGTACTTCTTCTGATTGAAGTAAGCTGTCAGTTTCATTTGATACAGACCTTTGTCAGGAGCTTCAGCTAATGAAAGACCTTTGTCGGCCACTTCAATCACTTTATCCCACTGTTTAAGTTCTGAATGCGCAATACCAATACGGCGATACATTTGAGAATCGGATTTACAAGTAAATTCCATCCACTTGTAATAATAAGGAATCGCTTCCTTAAACTTTTTCTCTTGTAATAGCAAATCAGCATAAAGACGCATAGTTGCAGCATGATCTGTACCACCTAAAATATCAGCTTCAACAGCTTGTTTTAGGTACTTGATCGCGGTATCCATTTTGCCTTTCTCGGCATAAAAGTTACCCAACATACGTGCAACATAGGCTTTATCGAAGTCGTTCTTGGCATTTGCCTCTAGCAAAATAGCAATAGCTTCATCGACCTGACCATTGGTATAAGCTTCAAATGACTTCTGAACTTTCTTCGCCGCACCTTCGCCCACGGCTTTAGATTGACGTTTGTCGATAGCACACTTTTCTTCTGCGACTGCAGATGAAAGAGTTAATGAACCTCCACAAACAGAAAGCAATAATAGAACTGCGATTTTATTAACATTACGCATTATTGGTTGCCTCCTTTATCTAAGGTGAAGTCTAGTTGTACTGTCATACCAGGTTGTTTCAATGGCTTGCCATCAACAATCTTAGGCTTGTACTTCCACTTCTTCAGTGCACGAATAGCTTCTTTATCAAATAAGCGTTTTGGTTCTGCTTGAATAACTTCAACGTCGTCGATACCACCGAGTTCGTTAATGGTAAAACGAAGTTGTACCCAACCTTCTTTACCATCACGCGCCGCAGCAATTGGATACTGAGGTTCGATACGAACGATAGGTGTAGCATCACCATCGCGAGTCATCATATTGCCTAATTTAAAACCGGTACTTGGACCTCCAGCTTCTACACCACCCATATTGAACGACATTGCTGTGTCAATATTGCTCGAAGATTCTGGCGGCGTTGCCTCAGGCTTCTGTGGCTGTTCTGGCGGTGGTGGCGGCTTAGGCACTACCCTTGGCTTATTCTGTGCTTTTGAATCCTGTCTATCCATAGTGATTTCAATTACAGGGGTCTCGGCCGATGTTTCGCCGCGCTGTGCGCCGCCACCGACCAAGAACGCCATAAAAGCGAACAGACCAAAAGTCACAGCAGCACCAATAATGATCGATACTAGTGCTCTTAGCATATTAATCGTTCCCCGCAGATACCGAAATTTTATCTATACCAGCCGCTTTGACTTGGTCTAGAACTTTAACAACTAAGCCGTGCATTGCGTCTTTATCAGCCTGAATCAATACCGCAGCTTCAGGAGCTTCAGCCAGCATGCGCTCAACGTTTGCCGTTACACGTTCGATATCAACCTGACGGTTTTCCATCATGATCACGCCTGTTTTACTGACGCCGATAAAGATGTTAGCCGAAGGCTTTGAAGTCGCTTGCGAAGCTTTTGGTTTGTTATAATCCAAACCAGAAGGTTTCACAAATGACGTTGTTACAATGAAGAAGATCAACATGATAAACACGATGTCGAGCATCGGTGTCATATCAATTTGCGCTTCCTCGTCTACACTGGAATGCTTTTTACGTGCCATGTTCAATCTCTCTCTAGTGGTGCGGCATGCTGTCTTTTAGCTTTTCTAAACTGATTTTCATTTTTACATCCAGACGAGTACTAAAGAATACTCCCGATAATGCTGCAACCATCCCCGCCATCGTGGGCATAGTCGCCATTGAAATACCAGCCGCCATTAAACGAGCATTACTCGTCCCCTGAACTGCCATCACATCAAACACTGAAATCATACCGGTTACGGTACCTAACAAACCTATCATAGGACAAATAGCTACTAAGGTTTTAATCATCAGCATACGTGCATTCAAATCTTGCTTCGCTTGGGACAGCCAAGCTTCACGGATACGGTGTGCGTACCAAGAGGTGGTTTCCTCTCTAGAATCCCACGCAGATATGATAGCTTTATGTTGCTTTGGTGATATCCAATTAAGATACCAATAACGCTCAAGCATCAATACCCACATTAAGAACAATACAAACGCAACCAACCAAAGGACGTTTCCTCCAGCGGCCATGAAGCCCCTGACGGAATCCCATATGTCCATCAGGTATAGCATCATTAGTTAGCCCTCTTCTCAGCATGTGCGGCGATAATGCCGGCACTTTGCTCTTCCAAAATTTGGGTGATTGATTTGCTACGCGCAACGAGTATTGCATGTAGTAACATCAGAGGCAGAGCCGCAACTAGACCTTGCACTGTAGTAACCAGAGCCATAGAGATACCACCCGCCATCAGTTTTGGATCACCAGTACCGAACAGTTGGATACTTTGGAAGGTCGCAATCATACCTGTTACTGTACCTAGCAGACCTAACATTGGGCCGATAGCTGCAATGACTTTCAAAATTGAAATTCGAGCTTCTAATGCAGGCGTTTCTTTCAGAATAGCTTCATCCAACTTCAACTCTAATGTTTCAACATCAACATCTTTGTTTTCATGGTAAACCTTCAAGATACGACCAAGGGCATTGTTACCTGGATTATCAACATTTTTAGCTTGGCGTTTAACTTTTGCACCGATAGCTGCCAGCACAATGAAACGCTCAACCGCAATTAATAAACCAATTGCAAGTAATATCAGAATAATATAGCCAATGGTACCGCCTGACTCGATACGATCTTCCATGCTAGCTTTGTTAGTAAATATGTTTAACAGTACGCCACGAGCAGGGTCAATATAGAAAGGTGCTGTACCAGAAGCCGTTTCTTCCCATTTAGCAACTGCGCTAACTTGGTAGCCTTCAGGTTGTTGAGACAGCTGTTGTACTAAACCTAATTCAGGGTTATATACAATATATTTACCATCAGCCGTTAAGTTATAAGCACCAATACGATGAATAGTCGTTGTTTTCACGCTACCATCAATTTCGGTAACAGAACCTTCAAACTTAACCACTTTGCCAGATTGCGCCATTTCAAATAGCTGCTCTTGCCAGAATTGTTCTAACTCTTCAATTTTTGGTAATTGCTTACGGGCACCTAAATCAGCAATAAATTTATCGCGATTTGGAAATTGAGCACTGATGTTTGAACTTGCCAGTTTACCTGCGAAATCGCCAGCTTCACCTTTAACTACACCAAACATCTCACCCAAGTCACCTTGAGCCGTTTTTAGATCTTCTTCTAACTGAGCAATTTTACGCTCGTTATCTAAAAACGCTTGGTTCAAATCTTTACCACGTTGCTTTTCAGCAGCCAACGCATTTTTTTCTTTTTGCAGTAAAGCGGCCTTATCGCCACGCTCTGCTTGGAACTCTTGCTCACGCTTGCTGTTGACTTTACCTTCTGCAGCGCGTTCAACTTTAACTTGTTGCAATAATTGGTCAATTGACTTAGGCGCATCAGCAGCGCTCGCCATACCAGCAGTTAAAGAGAAACTTGCAGCCAACACAGCTGTAGTAATTAACTTCTTCATTATTGTGCAGTCTCCGCAGCAGGAATTGGTAACGCGAATAGATCTAGAGCGCCTTGTTTACGGGCAATGCGGATACCTTTGGTCAGTTCACGCAAATAGCTGTCATCTAACTTATCCCAACCCTTAGATTCTGGGTTGTACATCCAGCCAGTCTTTTGATCTAAACTCTGTGCATAAAGAGCAACACGACCTAAGTTAAAGAAGTCAACCAACACTTCTTTACCATCTAGGTTTAACTTACCTTGGTTAACGGCAACAGCACTACCATATTCGCGCTCAATACTATAAGCATCAAGAATTAGACGGTATTTTTCTGCTAGTGTGACTTCGGCAGTATTAAGGAGTCTTTTCAGCTCATTAACACGATTAGTACGTATTTCAGAATTAAAAGGTAAATCTAATTGAACAAACTGTTCTAATGATTCAACCATTTTAAACATTAATGGCACAACACCTTGGCGAAGTTTATCAACACCATTGATGTCACCCTGCACTGAATCCATTGTCTTTTGTTGATCAGCGACTAAGCTTGCAACGTAATCGTTATATGATTTCAGTGATTCGCGCTCATCTGCGACAGAACCATACTCAAAAAGCATGTCTTGTGCTTGATCGAAATACTTATCAACGTTCTTTTGCGACGCAGCAGCATCAGCATGGATCATACTATCCGCTTTCTGCACGTCGGTAAGAGGATCTGCAACTACTAAGTTGCTGCTCGCTAATGCCAGCACGCCAACAAGTGCAGTAGCGATTTTTGTTCTATTGCTTACCTTGGACATAGTTCCCAACCAATTTGAAGTGAATAAAAAGGTTTAACTTACCAGCAACATAACGACAAGGAATAAATACTTGCCGAAAAAATTTCTGTAAGTTCGTCTTTCTCTTGTGATTCTTAGTTTTTTCTTCCCTTTCCTACGCCCTTACAGGCATAGACCCGCTGGCATCATTTCACAAAATGTTGACCTGTGTCAACATTTCAGACGACTAAAAACTAGTGTAAAGAAGCGCTAATAATGAAATTTTTTACGAAAGGTGTTTTTTTAGACAAAAATGAATCTTTAGGGTTATTACTTTTTGTTCCAAAAAATAATAAATTAATTTAAAACCTATAAAATCATAACGATAGCTAACGACCAACTTTGTGTATCCTGTTTATTAAAATTAACATTTTTTAACATAATGGCGACTCAAGTAGATGTTCTTTACTCATATCCTACTCCTCTCAATAAAAATTTACTTAAGGATTAGGGATGAAACAATATTAAAGAAATCGAAGACCCCGTTTTTTCGAGGAATGTTAATAGTAGAAGAATTTAGAATGGATAATTTAGAGGAAGCTTTCATTAATTTGACTCATCCGAACTGCGGATAAAAGCGAACAAAATCCAATTGCAATAAAGTCATCACTCCCTAGCTGTGGCCTTACATCAGTCTGAATATAGCAATTTCAAAACCTATTTAACTGAATTTATCTGCCCGAAGCACTTCCTTAATTCACCAGCGATACCGGCATTCTTAAACTGTTATGAACAACCTTAGCGCCATAAGTCTCTGTTTAACAGCTAATTCAAACAACTGTCATCGCTTTTAATAACTTAACTAAATTAAACTCAGGATAAGAATGCTTGGACTTGATGTTGCGTAACCGATTTATGATCAATAAAGTTTTTGATTAACTGAAAAATATTTCTCAGATAGTACATCTAAGGCGACGTAGTTGCCTGAGTTTTAGTGAATTTCATCAAAGGTCCAGTTGCTTATGCCTTCCAGG
The DNA here is from genome assembly GCF_025653925.1 of Shewanella sp. SM68. Classification (NCBI taxonomy): domain Bacteria; kingdom Pseudomonadati; phylum Pseudomonadota; class Gammaproteobacteria; order Alteromonadales; family Shewanellaceae; genus Shewanella; species Shewanella sp. SM68. The sequence goes on along the minus strand of NZ_JAKKRU010000003.1, from coordinate 304,516 downwards.
CTAAAAAGATGAGCATAAAAATCAATCAACTAGAAAAGACAATACTCATTTATAACTGATGTTAACTAACCCGCTAGCAGACAAAACCAAATTAGATACCGTAAATATGAAAAAAGCCCTCTAAACATCCAGAGGGCTTTATACCAACTAAAACTTAAAACTTAAATCTTACACCCGCATAGTAACGACGACCAATTGGATCATAAGTACTCGCTGCAGTTTCTACACCAGTGCTACTACCTGGCAATCCACTGATAATTGGTGGGGGATCTTGGTCGAATAAGTTATTAATACCAACATAAAACTCGGCCATATCAAATGGGCGATATGCTACATTTAAGTCATGGTAAGTAACAGAACCAACACCAACAGACTCAGGAGCTAAGTCATAGCCAGATAAGAAACCATCATCTAAGAATGACTCACCGATATAAGTTGTATTCCAAGCGATGTTGAAATCACCAATTTCATAGCCCAATGATAAGTAGAACTTATCTTGAGGGGCATCAATTTCCCCATTAAAGTTATCAGGCTCAGCACCTGGCAACGGTATTTCATAACCTTTAATCACATGGGTATATGCTAAACGCGCATTTGTTTGGCCGACTAAACCATAATCTTCTAAATCTTTTGCGTAAGTTATGACATAGTCAATACCAGATGTAACGTAACCACCACTGTTGGTTACAGCAGAGTCAATATACTCTAAAGAACCAGCACTGTTTGGGCCTTCAGGTGCTTGTCGACGGGTAATAAAACTACATAATGCAGCATTACCTCCGTAACATTGGTCCAAAATATACTGGCGGCCAGTACTAACTATAGCGTCTTCGATTTCAATGTCGAAATAATCGATATTAAAATCAAAGTCCTCTAACACTGCAATACCATCTGGTGAATAGGTTACACCAAAGGTCCATGACTTACCTTTTTCAGCGTCTAAATCTGGATTACCACGATTATAACCACTCACACCTTGAATATCTGACTGATTTAAAGTAAATGCTCCATTTGCTGCGATATTCGCCATCACACCAGCATCAGTGCGACATGCTTCAGCTTGCGCACCTGTTGTCGTTGCAGTAACACCCTGACATGGATCTGTCAAGCCAGTTGGAAAAGTTTGGCTTGGTGGTGAATACAACTCACCAATATTTGGAGCCCTCGTTGATAAAGCACGAATAGCCCTAAAACGAAGTTCATCAATAGGTGCCCAGTCAAGAGCAACGTTCCAGCTTTCAGTATTACCAACGGTAGAATAATCTGAGAAACGTACTGCACCACGTAAATTTAACTGCTTAGCCATAAATGCATCAGCAATCAATGGCACATTCACCTCAGTGAAATATTCCATCACATCAAACTCGCCCTCAGTGCTTGGTATAGCATTACCCGCATTTAAGCCAGCTTGTTGTAACGCATCAAATTCACTACGAGCATATTCCTCACGATACTCGGCACCCACCGCAACACCGACGAAACCAGCTGGTAATTCAAAGACATCACCAGAAACACTCATACCTGCAACAGTTTGTGTTGCAAGTGTGTTTAATGAGCTAGGTGCATTCACATAATTAGCCGCTTCTGGTGACACAGTACCAGCACCAAATATATTAATCGGCACACAACCTTGAGCGCGAGCTGTAGCATCACGGCATACTTTATTACCAAACTCATCAGTAACAGCTTCTAGCGCTGATTTAAAATTCAGAACGTTAACTTGGCCTGTACCAGTTTGTCCTTCTTTACTTTGACCGTATGAGAAATAAGTATCTAAAAACCATCCGTCAGTTAATTCGCCATCAATACCTGTCATAATACGGAAAGTATCACGGTCAGCTCTGCTACCACGGTTAGCTATATCAGACATACGGCGAGTAAAAGAGATATCCTTTAAACCATCACCATTTGTATCTGTAGCTAAGTTATAAAGCTCATCAGGTATCACAGAGTTACGTACTAAAGTACGTTCATATTCACCGGGATTAGTCGCACTTTCAATAAATTGTTCAAACTCAACAGGAAGCTGTCCACCAGAGCCTTTAAAAACATCAACCGAAGACAGTGCAAAGGGTTCTAACTGGCTCTGTGTTTGAGTTGATGCATAGGTTCCTTCAAGTGTAGCGTTCCATCCATCTGCAAACTCATACTTACCTGTCGCTGCAAAAAGGTAGCGCTCCGTCGGTACCGCAATTGTACGGATAGCGTTGCGGTTATAGCCATCAGCTTCACGGGTATCTGTTCCATTGGTTGAGAAACCAGAGATAAAGTTACCGTTCTTATCATAAGTATATGGCTTACCACCTGCAACAAAACGGCCTTGTGGTGCAAAACTTGAGTAAAATGGTTGCATCGGCGTAAACATATCTTCAGGCAGACCCGTTACTGCAGCACCTAAAGATATTTGATCGATTGCCGAGCGATCACGATCGCGTGAGTAGACGGCACCTTGGTTAGTGTAAGCACCATGCACCATGATGTTACCTTTACCGTTAGCAGATGATGTACCCATAGTAAATTGAATTTGATCATCTTCGCTATCACCTTCGGCGCTTTGACCTTTTTGAACATCAAATTCAATACCTTCAAATTCTTTTTTATAGATGATGTTAACTACGCCAGCCACAGCGTCTGAACCATAAACGGCTGAAGCGCCGCCCGTCATAATCTCAACACGCTCAATAAATTGAGTTGGAATTGTATTTAAGTCAACAGCAGTATCACCTGGTACACCTGAAACAAAACGACGTCCATTAACTAGAACTAAAGTTCGCTCACTCCCAAGATTACGTAAATCAACAGTGGAAACACCAGAACCTGAGGTTAAAAAGTTAGAGTTAGTACGGCTAAGCGCGGGGGCACCAAATGCTGGATTTTTAAGCAGCAATTCTTGAACGTTAGCAACACTCGAAGTGTCAATCTCATCTGCGCCAATAACCTGCACAGGTGAGAAACCTTGCAAGTCTGTTGAACGAATGCGAGATCCTGTTACTTCAATTTTCTCAATTGTTTTTTCCGCAACAACTGCATCACCTTCTGCTGCAGCAACAGAAAATGTGCTTAGAGCAGCAACAGCTGCACTACCAACTAATGCGTACTTTATTGAATGGCTTAAAAAGCTGTTCTTATACATTGTCAATCTCCCTATATAAGTATGTCTTTATTATAATATTCCCATCGTCATCACACGACGGGTCACACGAAAACGCAACACAACAATCTAAATCAGCCCAATAAAATCACATTTAAAACACTTAATCAACAATTGAAACGGAAATAACACAGCAATCGGCGTTTGTGAATAGTTTAAAGCTGATGATTAGCCATAAGCTTTGTCTAGTGTCGAATTGAATAAAAATCATAAATCAATGAAATTTAAGCACTTATTTCATAGTGATGGAGAGTTCCCCATTATCAAATTGAAAAACAACTCAAACATAAATACTTGCAAAAAATTAACACTTAAAATCACTTTTAAGTATAAGTGCTCAAAAAACCTGACATTTTATGGCTAAATTTTGTTCAACAAAATGGGGGGGATCATTACAACATGGGAATAATTTTCAACAAACAACCTCAGTTCTGCTTAAACATGCACTTTTAACCAAAGTGATTTTAATACCGACATTTGACTGGATTTGACTTGTCCTTGATTGCCAATAAGAACAATGACCAAAGATGTCTATGATAGTTTACGTGTGCGGGCAGAACTGACGAGTTCTGAAAATTTGTCTAACAAATACAATAACAAAATTTGAATTACCTTCCATTTGAGAAGCGCTCGTTATTTAAGGTGACCAACTTATTGAAATAAATGACTTAATCTAAATGACCATTACGCTATATACCAGTTAGTTTTCCATTTTTTCATTCTGATGATAAAAAACCCCAAGTTGCCTCAGGGTTTTTATAATTAAAGCTGGAACAAAATAATGACTCCCGCTAACGAGGATTTAGAACTTCATACTCGCACGAACGAAGAAATAACGACCTAACATTTCATAAGTATATGGATCTGTGTTTGAGTCATTATTACCTGTGTAATAGGGAGGCTCTTTATCAAACAGGTTATTGATACCACCTGATAGACGAATGTTTTGAGTTAAATCATAAGATCCTGATAGATCATGGTATATAACACTCCCAACTGTTGGTGCATAACAACTAGATTCTTTGCCTTTACAAGCAAATGAGTCCATCCCATCAATATAACGAGCTTCGTAAGTAAAGCTCCAGTCATCTGCACTAGCAGTGATGTTCATATTACTCTTGAATTTTGCATAGGCTCCCGTACCGCCGGTAATGTAACCACGATAATCCACAGCAACACCATCAGGATCGAATTCTTCATATTCGGTCAGAATTGATGTATCCCAACCTGCTTTCCAATCCAATCCTAGAGCTGAAAATGCATAAGCAACATTAATGTCATAACCCGCAGTGTTCGTCGCACCGATATTTTGTAGGCCATTGTCAAACTTAATACGACCACTGTTATCAATCTGAATATTAGAAGATTGACACAATACAGTATCAGTATTGATCTTATTACCTGCAGCATCTAAACATTGGTTAGCAATATAATTGTTGTCAACAGAAGTTATAGTGTTTGTTAATTCAATATCGTAGTAATCAACAGTCATAGACAGACCATCTACGAAGCTTGGTGAATAAACTAAACCTATCGTTGTAATGTCGGCTTCTTCTGGAGTTAATAACCCATTACCGCCAACAGTGACTTCTGCTTGGTCTTGTTCTGTTGCAGGATGAACAATTTGTTCGAAGGATGGTGACTTACCACCATATAACTCATCAACAGTTGGAGCACGGAATGCAGTAGACAACCCCCCACGGAACATAAGGTCATCATATACTCGCCAAGTTAAGCCTAGTTTCCATGTAGTGTCATCACCAAACGTGCTGTAATCAAAATAACGCATTGCAGCACTCAGATCGAGTTGTTCCACTAGTGGTAACCCACTTAACAATGGGATAGCCAATTCAGCATAAATTTCATTAACGCTAAAATCACCACCGGTAGGTTCTACCCGAGGATCATTAGCTAACCCCTGTGCTGTTAATGAATCTGGTGTAAACTTTGCTGCTTCTTTACGATTCTCGTATCCAGCAGCAAAGCCCATCATACCCGCTGGTAGCTCAACAATATCACCCGATAAGGTTGCAGCAATAATATCTAACTCACTTCCACCACTATTTACTTCGGTATAAATGAATGGAGTGATGCTCTCACCTTCCCATGAAGACTGTAAAAAAGGATCAAATTCCCCCTTTAAAACTGCTGCATTAATTGAACCTAAATTATGTAGATTTGCCAGAGTATCGACAGAGTCGTTGCGACCTTTATTATAAGAGGCATCCCAACTCCAGCCATTATCAAATTCACCTTCTACGCCTAAAACAATACGAATAGTGTCTACAACTTGACTAAAGTCACGGGTACCGGACTCAACCATGCGACGACCATAAGAGAGTTCCTCTCCAGGCTTAACCCATGGCAGCAGGTCATCGGTCATCCAACCACCAGCTGAAATAGGATTATAAACCCATGCATCGCTGTTCCAAATTGGTTGAGGAGCCATTTGTTGATTTGACCAACGCTTTGAATACATAGCCTCAGTAAAGAAACGAGTTGTATCTGTCAACTCATAGGTTCCAGCAGCCGTGAGATTCAAGCGTTCCATTGGCGTCGATAGATAACTATCTTTCGCATAGTTATATGCATCATTTGCAGTAACATAATCATGGTAAGTACCACCTCTACCACTTAGATCTGCAGTATCGCCCCAAATATGACCACCTTGAGAATAACCACTACCACCGCAAAACAAGCTAATTTTACCACTTGCATCAGGCTTAGTTTCTGTTACAGGGCAATCAGAAAAATCACGGTCAGCTTGGCTTGCCTCGCCACGCTTTGTATACTGTGCGCCTATAACGACATTGCCTTTATCAAAGGTGTTACCCAAAGTCATATCAATCGTAGACTCGTCAGCATCACCTTCTCCAGAAATGCCGGTTTGGGCGTTGACTTCAAAACCTTCAAAGTCTCTTTTCAAAATTACGTTAACCACACCAGCAATAGCATCTGTACCATAAACCGCAGAAGCACCATCTTTAAGTACTTCAACTCTTTGGATCATAGAAACTGGAATCGTATTAAGGTCAACAGTAGAAGCAGCTCCTGTACCAGAAGCAATCATTCGACGACCATTAACCAAAACTAGAGTACGGTTAGTGCCTAATCCTCTGAGGTTTATGCGAGAATTACCACCAGAACCATTATTTATGCCAGCGTTAGTCATAGCACCGCCAGCCGAAGTCATTTTCTGCAAAACATCATCAATCGATATTGCACCAGAGGAAATAATGGCTGAAGCATCAATCACGCTAACAGGACTAGCAGTTTCCATATCTGCGCGTTTAATTCGCGAACCAGTTACAGCTATACGCTCAACTTTTGCTCCATCTTTATCATCTGCAAATGTAAAAGGTACATTTAATACCGTAGCAGTCACACCGCTAATCAGTGCAAAGCGCACAGATTTTGCTATCAAGTTTTTTTTATGCATTGTCAATCTCCCGGGAAAATCATGTTTTTATTATAATTTGCTTATTTAATAAGCAGTTTTAAACAAGGGCACCTTAAACATTTCGAAGTGCTGCGGAAGCATAAAATCATATGAGAGACATTTAATCAACAAAAAGATAACTAAATACAAACAAAAAATACACAATGTTTTTTTATTACAAATTGACTTATTGTTAAAAACAAAAAGCCAGTCATTGCTGACTGGCTTTTTGTTAAAACAGTGGTTTCTACTATATAGAAACTGGAAACTTAAAGTGTGTAACGGATACCAATTGCAACACCGTCAGATTCTGAAAGCGCCATTCTAGCTTCTTGTTCTTTATCTGCACTGGTAAAATCGCTGTAATCTTTACGTGCTTCTACGTAAAGCACTGTGTTTAGGTCCCATACAAAGTGCAAACCAACCACGACAAACTGACGTTTGAACTCATCGTTAGGATCGGCATTAAAGTTAGGTTGAATGACGTAGTCTTTACCGGCATCAAGCACGTTGTAAGAAATGAATGGGCGTAATCCATTGTCAAACTTGTAAGAAACTAAACTTTCAATACCATAGGCGTCTTTAATCAAACGACCAATATTGTCTGTGTCATGATTTTCTTGTCTGTTAACGTTTGCAGCAGCGTATAAGCCATTGCTATCGAAGTTACCCCAAGTGATACCCGCACCGTAGATAAGATCAACCGCTGTGGTTTGTTCGCCGTTACCAAAACTCACATCAAACTCACCGCGGTTAACACCCGCAGTTAAGGTCAGCATATCAGTGGCTTTATAGGTCAGCGCGCCACCATAAGTATAATTGTATTCTACTTGTTGAGCCGCTTTATCACCGCTTTCCCAGTTCGCTTGACACTGAGCTTGTGAAATATCATCCGTTGTATCACAGGTATAGAAGCTGCTGTTTTTCAACTGTGCTTGAACTGCAAAGCTTACATCGCCAAATGCATTGCGATATTGAACTGTTTTATCACCACGACCAACACCGTTTACCGCGCCATCATCTTTATTATAAGTGTAAACACCTGCAGTGTTACCGTCCCACACAAAACCGTAGTTAGTGTTGTAAACGACATCGTACCAAGCGCCCCACTGCTTACCAATAGTCAGTGTTCCATAAGTGTCATGGGACAGACCAGCGTAACCTAAACGGTTATAAAAGAACTCTTCTTGAACAGATTCGAAGCGATTGTTATAGACGATGTCGCTACTACCTACAGGGTTCACACCCCATTCCAATTTAGCAAATGCTTTCCAACCGTCAGTCAACTCACGATTAAAACCAAAATTAATGCGAGATGCGCCGTTAACAACCTCTGTTTCCCCTTGAGTGTTGATCACGCGTGCATCAATAAAACCACCGATTTCTACGGCATTTTTATTATCTTTATAGATCTCGATAGCTGAGACTGATGGAACTAAAAAAATTGCTGCAAGCGCAGTTGCTACTAACGTCTTGTTCATTTGGTGCTTAACCTTTTTTGTTTATGTTCTGTCAACGTCATTCCGTTGTTATATTTCCTTACAATTTCCTCTTAAAGGGTAGCAAACTTTCAATATTCCCTCAAAGCTAAACCTAAAGAATATGTCGATTAACATCACAAAAACAAACCAGTTAACCTCTACAAAACAGGTCAAAACGCTACATTCGCCACCCTGCGCAACACATAAAGAACATTAAAAACACTATATTAACAGTAACTGCTTTGACGCAATATCCATGTAGTTTAGTTTCATTATCGAAAAAACAGGCTCGGCAATAGGGCCAATTTGCTTATCAATGTAGTATTGGTAATCAATTGGTGACGTTCTGTACAGTAAGGATTCCGGTCCATTTACAGTAATCAGATAATCAATCTGCGCCCCACGCTTGCCAAAAGAGGCATCTCCTGTTAAGTCGCATAATTGTTGAGCGACTTTAACATGGGGAGAAGATTTAGCCGTGTAATCTTCAATATTGCGTCGCATACGTTTGCGAAATACCAAATCATCATCCAACTCACCATCAAGCAGCTTTTCAAACACACTGGCCAAATAAACACTGATATCCCTTTGGTTAAACATCCGTTCATAGAGTGACTCTTGAACTTTGCGCGCTAAAGGGCTCCAATCACTGCGCACTTGCTCCATACCTTTAAAAGTAAGCTCAAGTTCATCGCTCGCATTACGCCACGCGCCAACATAACGTTTTTTACTGCCTTCTAACGACCCTCTTAAGGTCGGCATAAAAAACTGCTCATAGTGGCGTTCAAACTGTAACTCGAGAAAACTCTCAACTTGATGATCTTCAGCGATCTTAGCCTGCCACTTAGCATTAATTTCCCGCGCCAGAGTGTTACCTAAGGCGTTAATGTCTGAGAGATCAGGCTCGCTGCCAAGCCAGACAAAGGTCGAATCCGTATCGCCGTAAATCACTTGATAGCCCATCTCTTCTATCCATGCGCGGGTTTGTTTCATGATTTGATGGCCACGCATAGTGATCGAACTTGCTAACTTTGCATCGTGGAAAACACAACCTTGAGAACCTAAAACCCCATACAACGAGTTCATGATAATTTTTATCGCTTGGGATAAAGGCGCATTGTGCTCACTTTTGGCCTTTTCGCGCTGCTCAGATAATGTTTGGATAAGCTTAGGTAAAATGGGCTGTTGCCGACTGAAACGGCCACCGAGAAACCCCGCAACACAGTCAGACTCGGGCAATTGCAAACCTTCAATTAATCCCTTAGGGTCAATCAAAAAAGTACGAATAATGGAGGGATATAGACTTTTAAAATCGAACACTAAAATATGCTTATAAAGTCCCGGTACAGAATCCATCACATAGCCACCGGGGCTTTCGATCCCATCACTCGCAGGAGCATCGGGAGCGACGTAACCTGCTCGATGTAGATGCGGTAAATACAAATGATTAAATGCCGCCACCGAAGCCCCAACCCGCCCCAACTCTAAACCTGTTAGTTCAGCTCGCGCGAGGGCGAACTCCCATAATTGAGTATGACTAAAAATATCCCACACCAGACGGCTGTCAGTAAGATTGTAATGCGCTAATGCTTGTTTGTGGGCCTTAAACAGCTGATCAATTTCTTCAACGCGATTATCCACGTTATGAATGGCCTTGCCTTCACCTAATAATTTCCGCGAAACAAATTCCAACGAAAACCGCTCAAAATGATAGAAAGCGGCTTTAAGCCAATCGATACCATCGAGTACCACACGGCCCGGTAAAACTAAGGTTTCTGGCCGAAATTTATTATCGACTTTCCACTCAAGCTTTGCCCCGCCGCGGCCAATGGTGAGCGGAATACGATGTAATAATGCACGGCGTGACAATAGCGCGAGATCGAAACTCACCACTGACCAACCGATAATAAAGTCAGGATCAAACTCATGGAACCACGCGATGAATCGATGAATGAGTGCAGCCTCATCGGCCACCCATTCAATATATTCGGGAGAGTTTGATTCAGCCTCACCCACCATAATCACTTTTTCATAAGTCTGCTTGAGACTGTCTTGCTCTTCGTCTCGGCCACTGTATTGACCATATAGTGCAACTGAATAGAGTAAACCTTCAAAACTACATTCAAAATCCAGTGAAATACAGCGCAAATGTACAGCCGTTAAAGGGGCAATACTCTTAGCCCGCTCGGCGATAAACACGGGCAGCGAGTTAGCCTCAAGACTGTCGCTAGTCGGCGCAGAGAAATGCCCTAAAAACGCCACATCAAGTGCCACAAACCGCTCGATTAAATAACGCTGTTCAGGGCGAATGTCGGCTTCAAATAAAGGGATGTCGGCATCTTTAGCGATGCGCTGTAAGGTACGTAAACTATTGCTAGATTTAGCATAAACACCACTAACCGCGCCGCCTTTAAAGCTTTTGAGTGCTAACGGTACAAACCGCAATGCTTGACCCGGCGTTTGCAACTGCAAAGCCGTGACATCAGTTTGATGACAAAAACAAATGTGTTCAGTGCCTTGCACTTCCACCAGCACAGGGCCTTGGGCGGTAGCCAGATAATACTGCAACACTAAACTCCCATGACGATGAATCGCATGGCGTGTTAAGACTCGACCTTGTACACTAACGGCCGCGGTAGCCTCTGACTTCATCACATGGGTTCCCAAATCGCATAGCTAGTCAATTTAGATGGTTCCTCAATTTAAATGCCGCCAAATGGCAGAAAAGTTTCTTAGGCTATGCAATCACTGTTATTATGTACAGCATTAATTCGATAAAGTAGTGACGCATGTTACCTGACAATGTAAAAACCCAGATCCGCGCCATCTATAAGGATATCGCTACCGCCTTGCCTAATTTTAGGCCGCGCCGCGAACAAAACTATATGGTGGCGGAAATCTCTAAGACCCTCGCCGGCGACTATGATAAAGATAGGCGCATCATTGTGGTCGAAGCAGGCACTGGGATCGGTAAATCATTGTCTTACATCCTCGGTACCATTCCACTGGCATTAGCGAGCAAGAAAAAGGTCTGCATCGCTACCGCAACCGTCGCCTTGCAAGAACAATTACTGCATAAAGATTTACCCTTTTTTCTTGAGCAATCCGGCTTAAATTTCCGTTTTGGCTTAGTTAAAGGTCGACAACGTTATGTATGTCTATCGAAACTGGCGATGCTCATCGGTGACGACAACAGTACACAAATGGCCATGTGGCAAACTAAACCTGACAATAGCCAAGTGGCTATGATGCATGGCCTGTTAAAAGACTATAACGAAGGTCGCTGGAACGGCGAAATCGATACCTTAGCCGTGCCGCTGCCCGATCACCTGTGGCAACAAATCGCCTGCGACAAACACAGCTGTCATCGTCAAGTCGCCAGCCACAGAAATTGCCCGTTCCATAAAGCCCGCGAAGATGTTGATACCTGGGACGTGCTCATCGCCAACCACAGCTTGTTATTTGCCGATTTAGAATTAGGTGGCGGCGTGATTTTGCCCGATCCCGAAGACGTGTTTTATGTTATCGACGAGGCACATCACTTACCGATTGTGGCGCGGGACTTCTCCAGTGCACAGGCCACGCTTAGGGGCGCCTGCGACTGGCTCGAAAAAATTGGCAAAACCTGCGCTAAGTTACAAAACCAAATAAAAAGCAACAATATCATTGCCCCCGCGCAAGCGATGCAAGATCATTTAGGCGATCTTATCAGCCAGCTCAATCAAGTGGCCCACTATTGCGATACCCAGACCAAACACTTTGCCAATCCTGAAAACCGTCTGCGTTTTGAGCACGGCAAACTACCAGAGTCATTACTCATTCTCGCCGAAAACCTTGCTGTGACCTCTAATCTTGCCCTCAAACAGTTTAATAAAATGCTGTCACTGCTGGCCGAGGCGATTAAAGATGGCGATATTCCTAAACATCAATCCGAAGCGCTATTGGCCGAAACCGGATTTATGCTGCAAAGGCTCGAAAACCTGCAGAAACTGTGGAGGATGATGGCCAAGGAAGATAAGCACAAAGGCGCACCTATGGCGCGCTGGGTCGAACTCATCACAGGTAAACAAGTGGATTATCTGTTTAGCGCCTCGCCGATTGAAGTCGGTTTTATGCTGGAATCCATGCTGTGGCAAAAGGCCGCAGGCGTAGTCTTATGTAGCGCCACGCTGCGCGCACTCAATAACTTTGACCATTTCGTGCATCAAGTTGGGTTGTCACTCAATGATGGCAGTCGTTATTTAGCCTTACAATCGCCCTTCGATTACCCCAATAATGCGACACTTTATTTACCCAAAATGCGCACTGAGCCGACGGATGATGCCTATACGGCTGAACTTGCCGAACAAATCATCACCCTTATTGAAGGCGAAATGGCAACCTTAGTGCTATTCGCCTCCTACTGGCAGATGGAAAAAGTGGTTGAATTACTTGAAGGTAAACTCACCACTGAGCTACTTATCCAAGGCAATGCGCCACGGCAACAATTGTTAGAAAATCATAAAGCTAAATGCGATAAAGGCGAACCAAGCATCTTGTTTGGCACCGGCAGTTTTTCTGAAGGTCTCGACTTGCCCGGTGATTATCTGACTAACTTGATCGTCACTAAACTGCCCTTTGCCGTACCAACCTCGCCCGTTGAGCAAGCGCATGCAGAATATGTCAAAGTCAAAGGCGGTAATCCCTTCTTACAACTGACGATCCCAGATGCTTCACGTAAGCTTATTCAAAGTTGTGGTAGATTACTGCGTAAAGAGCAAGATTATGGCCGAGTGACTATTTTAGATAGGCGGTTAGTCACTAAACGCTATGGTAAGTCCTTACTGGATGCCTTACCGCCCTTTAGACGTGTTATAGAGTAGGATTAAAATTTGGAGTTGTTACTCGAGCCCAGTCATTGGGCCCTGTTGGCAGTCATAGGTCTTATCGCTGGATTCATTGATGCCGTCGTGGGTGGCGGTGGCCTATTGTCGATCCCCGCACTGTTAACCTTAGGCATTGCGCCGCATACCGTATTAGGCACCAATAAGTTAGCAGCAAGCTTTGGCTCTTTTATGGCAGCTTGGACCTATTATCGCAAACACCTCTTTAAACCCTCGTTTTGGTACATGGCTTTTATCGCCACCTTTATTGGCGCCGTATTGGGCAGTTTCTTAGTCTATTTAGTCGATACTCAATGGCTCGAAAAAGTCCTACCCTTGCTGATCATTGGCATCGCTATTTACAGTTTAGTCAGCCCCAATGCGATGTCAGACGTTAACTGCCAAGTACCAATCAGCAAGCCGCCAGCCAAGCAACAATGGCTACAGGGACTGGCTTTAGGCACTTATGATGGTTTTGCAGGCCCAGGCATTGGCGCATTTTGGACCGTCACATCTGGCTCTTTGTATAAACTGCCTTTACTGCACAGTTGTGGCCTTGCCCGTGCGATGACTTTTACCAGCAACTTGACCGCACTGACTATCTTTGGCTGGCTTGGACAGGTACAGTGGCAAATAGGTCTGTGGATGGGATTGTGCATGATGTTAGGCTCATTTATCGGTGCCCGCTGTGCGATTAAATTTGGCATGTCCTTTATCCGCCCACTGTTTATTTTGATCGTGCTAATGATTGCAGCGAATTTGGCATGGAGCGCATGGTTGTGAACACCCAACAATTAATGGTGATGCTGAAGAATCAGCTTAAAGCCTTAGAACAAGAAGTGCTGCAACACGATAATCGACTCGCGCCGCCACAGCGCAAACTCCTGCAAGAAACAGAGCGTTTTAATCACTCGCTGTTTGTCCAACACGGCGCCCAACTCAGCCCCTGTATTGAACAAATTCGTAGCAGTATTATGCAGCTCGAAAAACAAATTAAGCTTAAACTCGCCCCCCAGACCATTGCCCTGAGCTGTGAGCGGATCCAAGATAGATTCACCGCAGTCAAACGAGCCTTGCTGACCACTTCTATCGACATTAAGTCTAAAACTCAGCAGCGTGCCAGTAGCCGTGCCCGTTTTGCACAACGCCAGAATCAGTCTCACCAAGCCAGTGGTTTCGATTGGATCGCCAATAACGTGATGCAAAATAGTCATGAGATCTACGAAGAATTGAACAAACATCTGAATTGGGCGAAAAAATTTGAACAAAAAATTGAAGAAATGGAATCAAAACTTGAAAACTGTCATAGTGCTGACAAAATAAAATTGCAAAATGACATCCTTTTGATGCATCGTCGTCTAGGAAAATGCAGGCAAGCTATTAGTTATATAGAAGATCGCATTCAAATATTCGAACGCCCGTATCAGAGTAATAACCGTTAAGGAGTAACAATGAAATCACTTTTGCCAATTAGCAGCCTGCTAGTATTACTCGGATCTGCCTCAGCCTTCGCCGCAGATCTCAACATTCCTATGTCATTTGAGTACCTTGCTCTTGATGGTAAAAAAGTCGAGTCGAGCGTATTCAACCATAAAAGCAGCTTAGAATTGGCCCCCGGCACTCACAAAATCGCCATTCGTTACCATGAAATGGTAGAGGATAATTTTAGTGACAGCCAAACCTTTGTTAAGTCAGCACCTTTCATCGTTACTTTAGATGTTGATGGCGACCATCAATATTACCTACAAGCGGCCGAAGGTGAAGTCGTTAAAAAGCCTAAAGTTTACGCGCAAAACCCACAAATCAAATTAACCCGTAGTGACAAAGGCAACGTCAATTACCAAGTGGTGAATACCAATTTAGAAGAAGAAAGCTTCGTCTCTCGCCTTTTCAGTGGTAATCAAGCCGTTGACGTATCCGGTACTGCGGCAGCAGCAACCGGTGCCGCTGGAGCAGTAGTAGCCGTTGCACCAGCACCCGTGACAACATCGGCGACCGTTAACGCAACATCACTCACCGCCCCCGTAGACACCTCTAAAGCAGCAGGAGCCAACCCACAACAAATGTTGCAATACTGGTGGCTACAAGCGGATGAAAAAACCCGTAAAGAATTTATGAGCTGGGCAATTTCACAGCTATAACAACTTGCGATAACGAGGTTTAGTCAATATTGACTCTGATCCCACTGGTTTATCACGCCAGCTATTCCAAGCTGGCGCTTCCTCCCCATCACAGATTTCCCACCACTAAATACGCACATTTACGGCAGTACTTACTCGATAACCACATTGCCACGACTGCACAATTCCACGCACCAACGGCCATGAATGCAGAAGATGTAATACAAGTGCATCAACGCGAATATGTAGAGCAATTTATCGCGGGAACCTTGCCAACAGCGGCGCTAAGACGGATTGGTTTCCCGTGGAGTGAAGCCTTAGTTGAGCGTACCTTGCATTCAGTAGCAGGCACCACACTCACAGCTTCATTAGCCATAAATCAGGGTATTGCCCTGCATCTCACGGGGGGCTACCATCACGCCCATTACAATTTTGGCAGCGGCTATTGTATTTTCAACGACCTTATCCTCGCGGCCAGAAATGCCATCGCAAGCCATCAAGTACACAAGGTACTGATTTTTGATTGCGATGTGCATCAAGGTGACGGCAGTGCAACCCTCAGCCACCAACATCAAGGGATCATCAGTTGCTCGATTCACTGCAAAGAGAATTTCCCGAGTCGTAAGCAGTATTCCCACCATGATATTGAACTAACCAAAGGCAGCGATGACAATCTGTATCTCGAAACCGTGGAGCAGACACTCGCCCTCCTTATGCGAATCCATCAACCAGATCTGATTCTTTATGATGCTGGGGTCGATATTCATCAAAATGACGATCTTGGCTTGCTCAATATCAGCCAAGAAGGACTGTTCAGACGGGATTTAACTGTGTTATCAATGGCAAAATCGGAAAATATTCCAATTGCAGCCGTGATAGGCGGCGGCTACAGCAGAGACGCACTACAATTAAGCCAAAGACACAGCCAACTTTTTATTGCGGCAAATCATTTGTGGTAGCAAACTCAATGAAAACCGTCATGGAGCATAACAATGCAACTCGAAATCCGTAATTACTACGAAGTTCTTTTAATGGAAATATTGTCAGATGAAGGACTTATGGACGAGCTTCCTGAAGACTATCTCGCCGACTTATGTTGCGTGACCTTAAATCAACTGCCTGTGCGCTACATACGCCACCTCGTCGATACCTACTTCTTTGAAGACTATAACGAGCTGCAGGAATTAAAGCGTGAGATCCAAACCGCACTCGAAAAGTCCCGCGCCTTTCTTAAACAAAATCTGCAAAAAAGATTACAGGAAGAAGCCGAAGCAAATCGCTAATCTTGCTAAGAGTTACTATTGAGAGCATTTTTAGCCGTTGCAGTGGCAAGAACTGAGGCCGGTAATGGATTATCTCATTGTGCAGAAATATTAATGCTATAAATGATTAACGACAGAAAACGGAAATAGTCTGTAAGCTAAAATATTGAATAATATAAATTGAGTAGATATATAGAAGTACAACGGAAATAAACAGAGGGACTGTTGAATTGGAGGTTCCCCTAGAGCCGACACCCCGGCACACGAGTCGCTTGCTGCGGTTGCTCCCTTCCGGGCCTGGCCGAGTTCACAAGTTATCATTGCGGGGGGACCCTAGGGTCACCATAACTTCGAACATTACTTTGAATGACATAAACCAAAGCATTGCTTGAACGCGGAGGATTATCCCCCATGGACCCTATGGGATCAAGCGCTAATCGATAAGATCTCTTAATATCCCACCTAACTGCACAATCTATAAGCAAATGGAGTGATTGAAATGATAAAAGCCTGCAAATGCAGACTTTTATATATGTTTTACTGAATCTCTTATCATAAAAATCAGCAGGCTACACCGCAATCATCGCCAAAGGTGGTTACAACTTGATCAAATGGCGATTTTGCTCAATTATCTTAGCCCCAACACCAGAGACATTGGCTAAGTCATCTATAGCATTGAACTTACCATTTTTAGTGCGATAGTCGACAATCGCTTGAGCCTTTGCGGCACCAATCCCTTTGAGTACGAGTAACTGCTCGGCTGAAGCGGTATTAATGTTGACTTGAGCGGCATCTGGCATAGCTTTCTTCACATCCGATGCCATTTCACCCGCTTCAGTTTTAGCCTGTACTTTCACGGCGGCCTTGGTTGGGGTTTCTGTTGCGATTGCTGGGCTTGCCAAAAAAGCCGTTAATGCTATGGCACTCATAAAAGCTGGTATACGATTTGTGGTTTTCATAACAATTCCTCTATTCCATGATTTGCGGCCTTTCGTCCTACTTCCGTGGCCTCAAATCAAAAATAGTCTAAGCTGTCCCGAAATACCAAATCGGCGTCATAAATATTCACTATCGCTAAACTTCTGTCTTCAGCTCAATGAGCCAGTGCTTGACTATGATAAAAAGATGCAAAAAGCATCCTTTTATCATTCAAATAGCTAACGGTCTTTAAAATAACAACATTCATTAAGCTAATCGAGCTAGCGCTTGGTTCAAGTCGGCGATGATGTCGTCACAATCTTCTAAACCAATAGAGATCCGCAGCAAATTATCACCAATCCCAGCCGCCGTTCTTGCCTCTGGCGTATAAGGTGAATGCGTCATCGATGCAGGATGTTGGATAAGGGATTCAGCGTCACCTAGACTCACCGCAATTGAGAACAACTTTAGATATCCGACAAAGGCCATAGCTTCTTCTAAATTTGCCGCCAGTTCAAACGCGATAACACCACCAGCACGTTTCATCTGCTGGCCAATGAATTTATGCCCTTGATGAGATTTAAGCCCGGGATAATACACACGTGTAATGCTTGGATGTTCCGCCAAAAACTCTGCCACGCGCTGGGCACTATCGCAATGGCGCTGCAAACGCACATCTAAGGTTTTAAGGCCGCGTAAGATCAGCCAAGCATCATGTGGCGATATCACAGCGCCAATATCCTTTAAAATTTCATACTTCACTTTATGGAGCTGTTCTTCACTGCCACACACTATCCCCGCAATCACATCGCCATGGCCATTCAGATATTTAGTCGCACTGTGGACCACCAAATCAATGCCAAAATCCAGCGGTCTCTGCAGTAATGGCGTCATGAAGGTATTGTCGACAATACTGACCAACTGATGACGTTTGGCAATATTCGCAATTGCAGCTAAATCAAATACCTGCAAATGCGGATTGACAGGGGTTTCACAGAAAATGACCTTAGTATTGGATTTGATCGCCGCTTCTATTTCTGTTACCGATGAAAAGTCCACTAGGGACACTTCAATACCAAAGCGAGCAAACTGAGTCGTCATTAGCGCATAAGTACAACCGTATACGGCATTCGACGCCACTAAGTGATCGCCCATCTGCAAATTAGCCAGCAATGCGGCGGATACTGCGCCCATACCAGAAGCAGTTGCGGCTGCGGCCTCTGCCCCTTCTAAAATCGCCATTTTACGTTCAAGCTCGGCAGTTGTCGGATTACCTAAACGCGTGTAAATATACCCCGACTCATTACCCGCAAATCGCTCACCACCTTGCTGTGCAGACTCAAACACAAAAGTCGCACTTTGGTAAAGCGGCGTCACTAAGGCACCAAAGGCCTCTCGCTCATGGCCGCCATGAATAACCTGTGTTGCCGCCTTCCACATCTTGCCTGACTCATCTTGCATACCTAGCTCCTTGTCATTGGCATTGAGCAGTTCCCGTTCTTGATTGATTGTTGGTGTGGAGCGCTCAATGCCCGCATTATGGATAATCTAATAGATAAGTTAATGAAACATTAGCCCTATCGAATAAGCCCTACCATAACGCGGCCAAGCACTTAAGCCAGTAGCATGACAAAAATAGCAGCGATCAAAGGTGTAATTAACTTGTTACATAGCACTTTTACGTCGCACTTCGTCATTCTCTTTATCTGCAAGAATCATAAAAAATGCGCCAAGGAACAAGTCCATTAGCGCATCTACTTTCGGCTATTTGAATCGTTTAATCATATGATATTCAATAGCATCTACTCTTTAGACTTATCTTTAGATGACCGCGATACCCTATCATCAACATCGGCGAACTGGCCTTTTAATGCGTCGCGGCCTTCCTTGGTAAACAGCTTGCCTGAAAACTGCTTAAGTTCGATCAACAATTCCTGATGCACTTTAGACAATTTAGGCCTTTGCTCCTCCCTAAACACAATCGGCCGACACAGCGCCATGGCTTGATATCCAAGGCGCGCCGTTAACATGCCGCCCCCTAAACCTTGGGCCAAGCGAGCAGATAATTTACCTGTCATTTCAACCGATAACAGCTGTGTCCCTAAATCAGTGACTAACTCACTAGTGCCCGCATAAATAATATTAATGATGATACTGCGGATAAGTTTAATCCGGCTCCAATAACCTAACTCAATGCCATAACAACGGGCCACATCGCGCAGCATACGTTGATTACGCCAGAGGATAATCGCCATATCGAGCACTGCTAACGGACTGGCCGCCAGTAGCACTGCCGACTCGGCAGCATATCTTCGCACGACTTTTTTGGCCAGTTCATCCCGCTCAGTCAGCACTAAGTCCTCGAATAACAATACTTTCTCAGCATCATTATGCTCATCTTTTAATGAACGGCGAAGTTGCTGCAACCCTTTGCTGTCGCCATAGTGGCAAACGATATTATCGATAAAGCTGTCTGCTTCACCCATTTGCATGCTCTGCGCTAGCCTTGCACCTGTTTCTTGAGTATCGGCGACCTGTTTGAGTCGCTTGAGCTTACGGTATTCACTGACTGCGCCCGCCAATGCCCACGCACTGACAACCCCAAGCACCACACCATAAAAACTGAACAACCAAGGGCTCTCAAGCCAAGCATCCCTCAGTCCTAATCCTGTTTGAACTACTACGAGCAGCAATAAACTCGCTACTGCCAGACGAGCGAGCCAAGACCAACGGCGTGATTTTACAAGTTGAGGCGATACCGATTTAGCATCGATCATTTTTGGATGGGATGACAGCGTTTCATCCATCAATTCCTCAATATCAGCAGCCACTTCTTGCACTGGCGTATGCGGATCAAAGGCTTTCGCCCCTTTGAGCTCCTCTTTGCTGGGTTTGAGCTCCACGACTTCTGGGTCAAACAGCTGCTGCTTTTTCAGCGGCTTATGTTCAACTGAGTGTGCAAATGAGTTCGCAGAAGAATTAGAAGCCTGCTCGTTAGCGTTATCCGATAGCTTTAGCGTCATTCCAACTTATCTCCCAGTAAGTACTGCAGCAAATGATCGAGACGAATATGGTCAAAGTGCACTTGAGATGGGTCAACATTGGCATTGCTCGGCGGTGCAAAGCCGACAAAGTTAAACCCTTGTTCACGCCAAAAATCGGGCTCAGGTAAGCGAGTGGGCACTTCGCCTGGAAACAAGGTCAGGGCTTTACCGTTGAGTCCCATCCCCTGCACGACTTCCACCTCGCCCTCTTGGGTCGTTACCATGCCATGGCGAGTCGCTTTAATGGCGCTAATCGCCATCGTCTCCACTTTACAACCATCGAAACTGGCAAAATGCTGGCTGTGTTTCAACATATCGGTCAGCAGGGACAAAACATGGCTCTGCTGATCGCGAGTCACATGGTCAACCTTGCTCGCGGCAAACAATAAACGGTCGATGCGGGGGGCAAATAAACGCCGTAAATAACTCGATTGGCCAAACTGAAAGCTTTCCATAATGGCATTGAGCGCCGCGCCCATATCCTCAAATTGCTTTTTACCGCGATTCAACGCACTAAAACAGTCAACGAGTACTAACTGCCGATCAAAACCGGCAAAGTGGTTTTTATAGAAAGGCTTAACCACTTTAGCCACGTATTCTTGATAGCGTTTTTCCAGTACATGGAATCCACTGTGTTTATCGCTTTGCGAAAGCTCAGCAAACTTTTCATCATTAACCAATAACAGGGGGAAAAAAGCCAATAAGGGAGCACCCTGCCATTCACCTGGCAATAACATGCGCCCAGGTTGCGCTTGGTAATAACCTTGCACGTGCACTAAATCATTGAGTAATAGCTGATATTGATCGGCAATTTGCTTTAATTGCTGTTCATCGGCGTTCGCGGCTAAATCCAATGATGTCAAAGATTGCTCAAACTCGGCATACAAGGGAGAGCTTTTAAGATTCTCGATGCGAACTTGTTGAGCACGGCACCAAGTAACGAAGTCTTGGCGCAACATAGGTAAATCGAGTAACCATTCGCCAGGATAATCGACTATGTCCAAATACAAGGTGGCGGTATCAGAAAACTTGGCCAGTAAGCCCTTCTTAGGTTGGTACTTAATCGCCAATCGTAACTCAGAAATAGTACGGGTAGAGGCTGGCCAGGTCGCAGGTTCGGAAGTGAGCGCTAACATGGCGCCTTGATAATCAAAACTGGCGATTTCAAGATCCGGCTGCATGGCACGCTTAACACCGAGCAAACGCTGATCGCGGCTCACCTGCCACAGTGGCAAAGCGCTGTTGTTGCGGGCGTGGGGTAAGGTTGAGACAGGTCCAGAATTGAGTAACTGATTGACTAACCCCGTGATAAATGCGGTTTTTCCCGCACCAGAAAGCCCAGTCACGGCCAAACGTAAATGCCGGTCTGCGGTGCGATGTAGCAGGGATTGGCCCTTTTGGGTTAATTTATGGAGCGAGGCATCAAGCATTCCCATAGAGACTTCCCTTATGTCGAATGATGTTAACTTATGTCAAGTGATGTTGACTATACACTGGAATGGAGCAGAGATTAAGCAACAAGGGCGGACATGGCCGCCCTTTAGAAGGGTTACAAACTATTGATTTGTCTTTTTAAATCAAAGTTGTCAGAGGTGACATGGCGTTCTAAATTTTGTAGCCTGACTTCCAGACTTCGAAATTGACGACTCACGTCGCTTAGCGCTTGCTTTGCGGGTTCTCCCGACTGCCACGGCTTCTTCTTCACCTCGATATCGTCTCTATCGTAATGCTTTTGCGGCTTGATGTCTAAAATCACCCACAAAGCGACATAGATGATAAATACCACACCTGAGCCGCCGAGTAAGAAGATAGACACAGTCAGCACTCGCACTAACCAAGTTTCAATCGCAAAGTACTCGGCAATCCCTGCACATACACCCGCTATTTTGCCTGACTGGGGAATGCGGTACAAAGTACGGCCATTAGATCCTCTCATGTTTCCCCCTCCATTCGGGCGATTCTGTATCCAGAATGGCCTCTAAGGTCTCGATACGCGCCGCCATTTTATCGGCCTTGGATATCAAATCATTGAGTTGTGAAAACTCTTCCTCAGTGAGTCCCTGGCTCACTTGTCGCTTACTGCGATAATGAAGAACTAACCATATTGGCGCGACTATCACCATGAAAATAATAATCGGCGCCATTAGCACGTCCATATCCATAACTCACCTCTGAATTGTTATTCTTTTGACTTAATTGGCGCTTTACCTTTTACCTTGGCTTTGAGCGCTGCCAGTTCTGCATTCACAGAATCTTCCGCTTCTAGCGCCGCAAACTCATCGGCTAAGGTCTTCTTGCTGCCAAGATCGTAAGATTCAACTTGGGCTTCTAAGCCTTCGACACGGCGCTCATATTGCTCAAACTTGAGCATAGCATTGTCGATCTTGCTTGAATCTAGCTGCTTTTTCACTTCTAAGCGTGATGACGCGGTTTGAGTGCGCAAAATAATGGTCTTTTGACGCGCTTTTGCATCGAGCAGCTTTTCTTGCAACATGCCCACTTCATCTTTCAAGCGTGCGATATGTTCATCGATGACGGCTAACTCTTGATTCAGCGTATCTGCTAAACCGGTCGCTTTTTGTTTTTCAACTAAAGCGGCTTTCGCTAAGTCTTCACGGTCTTTGGACAGTGCCAGTTCAGCCTTATCTTGCCAATCTTGCACTTGCTCTAACACGCGGTTGATACGACGTTGCAGCTCTTTCTTTTCAGCTAACACTTTAGCTGAGGTAGAACGCACTTCAACGAGTGTGTCTTCCATTTCTTGGATAATCAGTCGAACCATTTTTTCTGGGTCTTCGGCTTTATCCAGCAATGCGCTGATATTAGAGTTAATGATATCGGCGAAACGAGAGAAAATTCCCATAATCCTATCCTCAAATTGATGTTGGTCTCGTATAAGGTAATACACTAACCGTGCCAACTTTAACTTCTTATTTAAATACAGCAAGTTAAACAAAATATTAACTTTTACTTCCTTTTACGCTTCAAGCCACTTATTATCATTTTCACCAAATTTTAGCGCGAAAGACTAAAAAATATCGTGGATAATAAATTTCAGCAAGACAACCTTATCGGTCAATCCAACGCCCTACTCGAAGTGTTAGAACATGTGTCGCAAATAGCGCCTCTGTCTAAACCCGTACTGATTATTGGTGAACGTGGTACAGGTAAAGAGCTTATTGCCGAACGCTTACATTATCTGTCTAAGCGCTGGGATCAAAGTTTTATTAAGCTAAACTGTTCATCTTTGAGTGAAAATTTACTCGAGAGTGAATTATTTGGCCATGAGTCAGGAGCCTTTACTGGCGCCAAAGGCAAACACGAAGGCCGCTTTGAGCGCGCCGACGGGGGCACCTTATTCCTCGACGAATTAGCCAACACTTCAGGACTTATCCAAGAAAAGCTCCTACGCGTTATTGAATATGGCGAATTTGAGCGGGTCGGCGGCAGTAAAACCGTGCAGGCTGATGTTCGGTTAATCTGCGCCGCCAACGAAGATTTACCATCACTTGCTGACGCAGGCGAATTTCGTGCCGACTTGCTCGATAGACTCGCCTTCGATGTAATCACTCTGCCCCCACTGCGTTGCCGCCCAGAAGACATAATGACGCTGGCGGAATATTTCGCCGTTGGCATGGCGCGCCAATTAAAGCTGCAGCTGTTCAGCGGTTTCAGCGCCCATGCGGTCGAGCAATTAATGACCCACGACTGGCCGGGTAATATCCGTGAACTTAAAAACGTTGTAGAGCGCAGCGTTTACCGTAATGGCGGTGAAAATAGGCCCATCGATCATATTACCCTCGATCCCTTTGCTTCACCGTATCGGCCTAAAACGCGGATCAAGACCCGCGAACGTCAAATCACCTCAGTCGCGCCAACAACTATTGCCAGTACGCCACAATCTGCGCCGACATTTGAGGCTGAAGTGCAAGTCAATACTGAGTATTCAACGAATTGCTTTAATTTTCCGCTGGATTTTAAAGAGCAAACTGAGAAGTACGAAATGGATCTGATCCAGCAGGCACTCTCAAACAGCCAATATAACCAAAAGAAAACCGCCGACATGCTCGGATTAAGCTACCACCAACTGCGTGGCATCCTTAAAAAGTACAATTTACTTGATAAAGCATAAGCAGATTGCCCACGGGGGAGATGCACTGCTAAAATAGCCGTTCATAGTCGATAAAATAATGATTTATAAATGAGTGTGCTAATTAGACGCCTGTGCCTAACAACTGCAGTTTCTTGCATGAGTTGGTTGTTGGTCGCGTGTGGCCCCCAACGACTCCCTTCTGGTTTGGTGTATTGCTCCGAAGGGAACCCTGAGTCTTTTAATCCACAATTGGTGACATCTGGCACAACAATCGATGCCACCTCGCATCAAATTTATAGTCGCCTAGTGGATTATGACACCCAGTCAGGCAAGCTTGTCCCTGCCTTGGCGACGAGTTGGACCATGTCTGATGATGGCTTAAGCTATCGTTTCACTCTCAGGGAAAACGTTCAGTTCCAGCATTCGAAGCGTTTTTACCCAACTCGCCCCTTTAATGCCGACGATGTGTTGTTCTCCTTTAATCGTATTATCGATACCCAGCATCCTTATCATTTTGTCTCCCGCACGGGTTATCCCTTCTTCCAAAGTATTGGCTTTTCTCAGCAAGTTAAAGGGATAGAGAAGATAAACGATCATGAAGTGGTCTTTTACTTAACCCGCAAAGACGCTTCTTTTCTGTCGAATTTAGCCACCGACTTTGCGGTGATCTTATCAAACGAATACGCGCAGCAGCAGTTAGCTTTAGGTCATCCTGAAAACGTCGACCACTTTGCCATTGGTACAGGACCGTTCACCTTAGTGCAATACGCTAAAAACGAATATATCCGCTATCGCCGTAATCCCGATTTTTGGGGAGAGCCAGCAAAAATCGATATGCTGGTATTTGATATCACGCCCAAAAGTACAGTTAGGCTCGCTAAGCTTATCGCCGGGGATTGCAGCGTTTCTGCGCTGCCCAAAGCAGGTGAACTACCTGTTATCAAACAGCATCAAGAATTAAACATCGAATCACAACCAGGTCTTAACGTGGCATTTTGGGCCTTTAATACGCAAAAGCCACCGTTAGATGATGTTCGCGTACGTCGTGCACTGGCCTATGCTGTTGATAAACAAAATATCCTGCGAGCGGTTTATCAAAATACTGCCATTGAAGCCACCGGCGTTCTGCCGCCAGCATCATGGGCCTACGAAAATAACAAAGGACTTGTCGATTACAATCCGCAAAAAGCACGCGACCTATTAAAAGAAGCTGGTATAAAAAATCTCAGCATCAATATTTGGGCCATACCGGTTGCCCGCGCTTATAACCCCAATTCGTTGAAAACGGCCGAATTAATTCAATCCGATTTAGCAAACATCGGCGTAAAAGTGAATATCGTCAGTTACGATTGGAGCGTATTTAATCAGAGACTGAGCCGCGACGACTATGATTCTGTGCTGATTGGCTGGAATGCTGATAACAGCGATCCCGATAACTTTTTTAATCCGCTGCTGAGCTGCGCAGCAATGCAATCAAACAACAATCGTTCTCGCTGGTGTAACCCTGAGTTTGATGCCATCTTAAACAGCGCAAGGGAAGTATCAGATCAAGCGGAACGTAAAGTGATTTATCAACAAGCAGAAGCCTTTTTAGCTGAACAAGTACCTATGCTGAGTCTGGCCCATGCCAAACGTGTAGCGTTAACTCGCAGTGATATCAAGGATATGCAGCTTACGCCTTTTGGTGGGATTTCCTTCACCCATACTAGCCAAGCACCACAGGAGGCGAATTAATGTTTACATACCTACTGCGTCGCCTCAATTTATTTCTTGCTACTTCGTTAGTCATGGTGGGTGTCTTATTTTACGCTACAGGCTTGTTTCCAGTTGAGCGCACCTATGCACTCACTGGCATACATACACCGACGGCGACCCAACTGGTTCAAATAGAACAAGACTACAAATTAGATAAAAACCAAGCGTGGCAATTTATCGCTTACCTACAACAAAGGCTTAGCGGTAATTTAGGGATTTCAGTCACGTCACATCAAGAAGTCGCCGAAGAACTCAGTGCCGTCCTGCCCGCCTCCTTCGAACTTGCTGTGATGGCGGGCATTATCGCAATTTGCTTGGGCGTGCCCTTAGGCGTGCTCGCCTCCCAGAGTCAACATAAGCTCACCCAAAATACCATTATGGCGATTACCCTAACGGGCTACTCTGTACCCGTATTCTGGTTAGGTCTGTATCTTTCGCTTTGGTTTGGCGTCGATCTTGGTTGGTTACCAATTTCGGGACAAATCAATTTGCTCTATGAAATCAAGCCCGTCACTGGCTTTATGCTAGTGGATACCTTGTTGTCAGAGTCTGAATACGGCATGTCGGCATTTAAAGATGCCCTGCTGCATATCATTTTGCCTGCCACAACACTGGCCGTGTTACCTTTTACTGTAGTGGTTCGTAGCACCCGTTCGGCAATGGTGAATGTGATGAATCAAACCTTTATCCGCGCCGCCGAAGCCAGAGGCATGCATGCTGGCACGATTATACTGCGCCACGCCCTGCCCAATGCGTTAATTCCCGTACTTAAACATTTAGGGCTAATGCTTGGCTCATTTGCCAGTTATGCCATAGTGGTTGAAATGATTTTCTCTTGGCCTGGTGTAGGATCTTGGCTAGTTTCAGGGATTTACCAACGGGACTATACTGTTATCCAAGGTGGGATTTTGGCCGTGGCCCTATTGATTATCTTCCTAAGTATCTTGATTGAAGTGCTGCACACAGCCTTTAATCCACTGAGCAGAAAAGACCTTTATGCCACCAGTTAAAATTTATCAAGAAGATCAAATTGCCTCTCCGACTATGCGGGTTTGGATTAACTTTTCGGCTAATCCTTTCGCCTTAGCGGGTCTATGGACGATTGCATTTCTGCTCTTGCTAACCCTGTTTGGCCCTATGATTGCGCCCTTTCCGCCAGAGGCACAAGATCCAAGAGCCTTGCTATTGCCACCCTCTTGGGACCCTTCAGGGACAGTGGCGCACTTTTTAGGGACTGACGATCTCGGCCGCGATATTTTCAGCCGATTATTACACGGCGCGCACTTGACCTTTGGCATGGCGCTGCTGATCGTCGTTACTGCATTATTCACAGGCTTTATCATAGGGTCGTTGTCGGGCATGATGCGGGGCTTAAAATCCAGTATTCTTGGTCATTTGCTCGATGCGCTGTTATCAATTCCTTCATTATTAATGGCCATTTTAGTAGTTGCTGTAATGGGACCAGGGCTTGAAAATGTGTTCTGGGCCGTCGGGATAGCCTTAACCCCACAATTTGTGCGCTCCATACACCAGTCAGTGCATGAAGAATTACAAAAAGAATATGTCACAGCCGCGCGTTTAGATGGCGCGAACTCGATGCAAATTTTTTGGTATGTCATTATGCCAAACGTGTGGGAAGTGGTGATAATTCAAACCACACTTGCCATTTCAGCTGCTATTTTAGATATCGCTGCCCTAGGTTTTTTAAGCTTGGGCGCACAGGCGCCGAGTCCAGAATGGGGTGCTATGGTTGCCCAAGGGATGGATAATTTACTAACCGCGCCTTGGGCCGTAACTATCCCAGGCTTAGCGATTCTTTTCAGTGTGCTTTCCATTAACTTGGTTGGCGATGGCCTACGGTCGGCGCTTGCGCCCATCAGAAACTAACTTATGCCCTTACTCGACGTACGAAATCTAACGATTGAACTCGATACGCCCCACGGTAGAGTGCGGGCGCTAGAAAAAGTCAGCTTAACGCTCAATGCGGGCGAAATTCATGGGCTAGTAGGTGAATCTGGCTCAGGACGAAGTTTGTTAGCCAGAGCGATTTTAGGCATCCCCGGACCCAACTGGACTATTACTGCAGACCGCATGATGTGGGATGGCAATAACTTGATGGCCATGAGCTCAAAAGAGCGCCGTAACCTGATGGGGTCAGACATGGCGATGATCTTCCAAGATCCGTCTGGCAGCTTAGATCCAGCACAAACCGTCGGCAGTCAGTTAATGCAAGCTATGCCTAAAAATCCCAACGCCTATTTTTGGCAACGGCGCAGGCATGCACGGCTTACAGCACAGAAATGGCTGCATAAAGTCGGGATCAAGAATCCGCGGCAGGTGATGTCTAGCTACGCATGGGAATTATCCGAAGGCGAATGCCAAAAGGTGATGATTGCGATGGCGGTTGCTAACCAGCCTCGCCTCTTGATTGCAGACGAACCCACAAGCTCGATGGAGCTCAGCACTCAGGCGCAAATTTTCAGATTATTATCCCAATTAAATCAATTACAAAACGTATCGATTCTATTGATCAGCCACGAGCTGGAAACCTTAGCCCAATGGTGCGATCACTTATCCGTACTCTATTGCGGTCAAGTCATGGAATCTGGGCCGACGGACGAAGTGATTAAGCAGCCTTATCATCCTTACACTAAGGCGTTACTCGAAAATATGCCCGACTATTCAGGCTCAGGTGGTCACAAGGCGATTATGCCTACCCTACCGGGTTCTGCGCCCGCCTTACAGCATTTGCCAATTGGTTGTCGTTTAGGGCCACGCTGCCCTGAAGCACAAAAAAAATGCGTTAATCAGCCAAATTTGAGTCATATCAAAGACCGCTATTTTGCCTGTCATTTCCCTTATCACGGCGAAACCCATAATGACGACCCCACTGCTTAAAGTTAATGACCTTTATAAAAGATATGATACTGGTTATAAGGGCTTTTCCCGCCAATATAACGATGCATTAGCGCCCGTATCCTTTGAACTCGAACGCGGTGAAACCTTAGCGATAGTGGGTGAGGCGGGTTCAGGTAAAAGTACCCTCGCCCGCATTTTAGTCGGTGCAGAGCCCCGCAGCGGTGGTGAAATATTTTTCGAAGGTGAAGCCTTAGACAGCCGCAATGTGAAGCAAAGATGCCGCTTAATTCGGATGATTTTCCAAGATCCGAATACTTCACTGAACCCGCGCCTAACGATTGGTCAATTACTCGATGAGCCGCTGCGTTTCAACACCCAAATGTCAGCGCAATCGCGACACACCCAAGTGGTCGATACCTTACGAAAAGTAGGTTTATTACCCGAGCATGCGGAGTTTTATCCGCACATGATTTCCGAAGGGCAAAAACAACGAGTCGCAGTAGCACGAGCCTTAATGCTCAATCCTAAAATTATCATTGCCGATGAAGCCTTAACCGCATTGGACCTTTCGGTGCGTTCGCAAATTCTTAATTTGCTGTTAAAACTGCAAAAAGATCTCGGCTTGTCTTATATCTTCGTGTCCCATAATCTCAATATTATTCGCCATGTCAGCGATAAAATCATGGTACTGCACAAAGGTGTAATGGTTGAAAAAGCTGATACAGAACAAATATTTAACTCACCAAAACATGAATACACCCAGAGGTTGGTCCAAGAGCAGAGTCTGTTTGTTCACAAACGCTAAACTGCTCCAACCACTTAAATAATCAGGTGAATTGGCTAAAAATAGGTGCCATTTACCCGCCGAAATATTTATCCTATTGGTCATTTTGATAGAAGAAGCTTAAATATGATTATCAAACCAAAAATTCGTGGATTCATTTGTACCACTACACATCCTGTCGGTTGTGAAGTAAACGTTCAAGAACAAATCACCTTAACTAAAGCAAAAGGCAAGATCGCTAACGGCCCGAAAAAGGTATTAGTAGTCGGTTCATCAAGTGGTTATGGTCTGTCTTCACGTATCGCAGCCGCTTTTGGTAGCGATGCCGCAACGATTGGCGTGTTCTTCGAAAAGCCAGGTACTGAAGCGAAACCAGGTACTGCAGGTTGGTACAACTCTGCCGCTTTCGACAAATTTGCTAAAGCGGAAGGTTTATATTCTAAAAGCATTAACGGCGATGCCTTTAGCCATGAAGCTAAACAAAAAGTCATCGAGCTTATCAAGCAAGATCTTGGTGAAATTGACATGGTTGTTTACTCACTGGCATCACCAGTGCGCAAACTCCCTGATTCAGGTGAGCTTATCCGATCAGCTTTAAAACCTATTGGAGAAACTTACACAGCAACTGCCGTTGATACCAATAAAGACTGCATCATTGAAGCCACCGTTGAGCCAGCAACTGAGCAAGAAATTGCTGATACTGTAACCGTTATGGGCGGCGAAGATTGGGAACTGTGGATCAAAGCCTTATCTGAAGCCGGTGTATTAGCCGATAACTGCAAAACCGTAGCCTATAGCTATATAGGTACAGAACTGACGTGGCCAATTTACTGGCACGGCGCCCTTGGCAAGGCCAAGATGGATCTGGACCGCGCAGCAAAAGCGTTAAATGAACAACTGTCAGCCACTGGCGGCAGCGCAAATGTTGCAGTGCTAAAGAGCGTTGTGACTCAAGCGAGTTCGGCCATTCCTGTCATGCCTTTATATATCGCTATGGTATTCAAGAAAATGCGTCAGGAAGGTCTCCATGAAGGTTGTATGGAGCAAATCTATCGCTTATTCAGTGAGCGCCTATTCCGTGCCGATGGTGCAAAACCTGAGACCGACAGTGATAATCGCTTACGTTTAGATGACTGGGAACTGCGTGAAGATATTCAGCAACACTGCCGTAATTTGTGGCCACAAGTGACCACAGAAAACTTATCAGAATTGGCTGATTACCGTGAATACAAAGCTGAATTTATTAAGTTATTTGGTTTTGGTATCGAAGACATTGATTACGATGCCGACGTTAACCCATACGTTGAATTTGACGTTATCGAACTCTAATCAACTCGATAGCGAATCACTGCTTATCACAAACGTTAAACGCCACTTTTTAGTGGCGTTTTTATTTATAACTCCCAGATTAAGATGCGCTACACTAGCTGCAGTTGACCCCTAATAATCCCTCAATAAGGAAAATCAATGAAAATTAGCGCAAGAAACACCCTCAGCGGTACAATCAAATCCATAGAAATGGGCGCTGTAAACAATGAAGTGACAATAGAACTTGCACCCGGTGTCGTACTGACCTCTGTGGTGACTAAAGCTTCCTGTGAGCGCCTAGGGCTCAAAGTGGGTGATTCGGCTTATGCCCTCATCAAAGCCAGCAGCGTAATGATTGGCGTTGATGATTAACCATTCAATTCAGTAACGTGGCGATTGAAGTAATGGAATATGGAGTCTGACAGTGTTGCTATAGCGGATATCCTTCGAACTTCATTGGTAAACTTTATCGAATTAAAAAACAAAAAGGCCAAGTGAACTCACTTGGCCTTTTCTATTTAATCAGTCGGATAGCAAATTTAATTCACTATCCTCACTGAAATTATTCTTCTACAGGGTAAAGCACCTTGGCATTGGCTTTAAGCGAATCGATCAAGCCACGGTAGTCTGCTTCACTGTATTGTGCGTTCAGACGTTGTTTAAGTGCATTAACTAGCTCATCACTCACGCCTTCTGCAGCGTTGACTTTATCCAGTGCAACCACAGCATAACCGTTTGCTAAACCAACGGTATCGACAACAGGAGTTGTACTTGGTGTTGGCATTTGGAACGCTTTGCCTACAATCGCAG
Source organism: Shewanella sp. SM68 (assembly GCF_025653925.1). NCBI lineage: Bacteria > Pseudomonadati > Pseudomonadota > Gammaproteobacteria > Alteromonadales > Shewanellaceae > Shewanella > Shewanella sp. SM68. The sequence goes on along the minus strand of NZ_JAKKRU010000003.1, from coordinate 272,630 downwards.
CATCAACATCTTGCGCGCCACGGCCTAGTTTCGCTTTAGACACTAAACCAAGATCAGTTGCACCCGCTTTAACTTGTGCCATCAGTTCCTGTGCTTTTGCACGGGCGGCTTCGTTTGCTTGATCTTGCTTCAAGCGCTCAGTGATGTTGGCTTTCACTTCAGCTAAGGCCAAAGTACCCGCATCGTGATGTTCTTTCACTCGGATAACAACCACATGGTTAGGTTCAAGCTCAATCACTTCACTGTTTAAACCTTTCAGCATCACAGTTTCAGAGAAGGCTGCTTTAACTAAGTCAGGCTTGTTTAGCTCAGCAGGTGCGTTATCGCGAGAAAACAGTGCTGTAGTCTTAACATCAACGCCAACAGCTTTTGAGGTTTCAGATAGTGTATCTGGCACTTCATAGCTGGTATCCGCTAATTTACTTTGTAAGCTATAGAACTGGTCAACCGCTTTCTTATCTTGCAATTGAGCCACTATCTTAGCTTTCACATCAGCAAACGGTACAGTCGCGCCAGATTGCACATCTAATAGTTTGATAATGTGGAAACCAAAGTCTGTTTTAACCACCGCAGAATGTTGGCCTTTATTTAATGCAAATAAAGCGGCATCAAATGCGGGGTCCATTACACCAGGTTCAAACCAATCCAGTTTACCGCCCTGCTCTGCACTCAAAGTATCATCAGAGTTAGCTTTAGCCAGATCAGCAAAATCGGCACCGCTATCTAATTGCTTAGCGAGATCTTCAGCCTTGGCTTTTGCTGCCGCTTCATCGTTACCTGGCATAACCAAAATATGCGCGGCAAGACGCTTCTCGTTAGAAACATATTGTGCTTTATGCTCTTCGTAATACGTTTGTGCTTCTTCATCAGAAACTGGATTATTTTTTGCAAAATCAGCAGCATTCAGTTCAACATATTCTAAGCTCACCATCTCAGGGCTCATAAACTGCCCTTGGTTTGCGTCATAATAGTTTTTCACTTGCTCGTCAGTCACAACCGCTGTCGCTAAGAATGGTGCAGAATCGACAATAACATAGCGCACATCACGGGTTTGGCCTTGTAACTCAGCCAATTGCTTAGCTTCGCCAGGTAACACAAATTCAGTACCCACAAGGGCTGCAGTTAACTGACGACGGGTCATATCGACACGCATCATGTCTCTGAAAGTCTGTGGCTGATAACCTAACTGACGCAGAATCGCCTGATAACGATCGTTATCAAATTTGCCATCAGTTTGAAATGCTGGTTCAGCTCTCATTGCAGCAACAATTTGCTCGTCAGATACACGTAGACCCATAGCCTTAGCAGCTTGATCTATCAACTTGTCAGCCACTAAGCGTTCTAATACGCTCTGCTTAATGCTTTGTAAGTATTTTTCGTCAGCAGATAACGCAGCAAACATTTCACCTAGCTGTTGCTCCATGCGAGAGCGCTCGCTCTGGTACGCCTGCTCTAGCTCGGCTTTAGTGATCTTGTCACCGTTCACTTCTGCCGCAGGCACATCAGTTGTTGAACCTAAGTAACTACTGACTCCTGCAAATGCAAAAGATAAAATCACAAGTACGAGAATGCCTTTAGCAATCACGCCTTGCGAACCATCGCGGATCTTTTCTAACATCAGATTTCTCGCTTGTTGCGATTAACAAAATAAAAAGGCGCATCAGGTTGAGATGCGCCTTTCTGTAATTTATGGGGAATATTCAGACGCTACCACTGGTAAATTCTAAAACCCCGAGTAATGGTAGAAATTAAGCTTCATATTCCATTACTTTCAATTCGTAAAAAGCACTGATAAACAGTGCTTGTCATTACGAACGCCTTACAAAGGCTACGATATTAATGATTAATTAACAGCGTCTTTCAGTGCTTTACCAGCTTTGAATGCAGGAATTTTAGCTGCTGCGATTTTGATTTCTTCACCCGTTTGTGGGTTGCGACCAGTACGCTCAGCGCGTTCACGCACTTCAAAAGTACCAAAACCAACAAGAGAAATTTTATCACCTTCTTTCAGACCTTCGGTCACAGCAGCGATAAAAGAATCCAGTGCTCGGCCAGCAGCGGCTTTAGAAATGTCAGCACCAGATGCGATTTTCTCGATTAGTTCAGATTTGTTCATGTCATCCCCTTGAATGTAATTTTTTTGCGCCGCAACCAAATCCGTCTCTAGAGCGGTCTGCGGAGGCTTTTATAACAAGCTTGAATTCAAAGTTCAAGCTGAGTTCGAAAACCAAAGAATTAAAACTGGATACAGCTCAAAGCCAGTTGCGCCAAGGGCTTGGAGCAGCTGGCTCTCCACAGACCTAGGCTACCACAGGTCTGCGCTTTGTTAAGCCCCTTTTTTCATTTTTTTTAACGTGATAGCGCAATTTCTTGCGTTATGCCAAGTTTTTAACCACTTCGAAGCCTTCAACTGGTCTTTCTAGGGCCAGTTTTAACACTTCATCGACCCAACGCACGGGACGAATTTCTAAATCGGCAATCACATTGGCAGGAATTTCTTCCAAATCGCGCTCATTTTCTTTTGGAATAAGCACCAATTTTATGCCGCCGCGGTGAGCTGCTAGCAGTTTTTCTTTCAAACCACCGATAGGTAACACTTCACCACGTAAGGTTATTTCACCAGTCATGGCCACATCGGCACGCACTGGGTTACCCGTTAAGCTGGATACTAACGCGGTACACATAGCCGCACCAGCAGATGGACCATCTTTGGGTGTCGCACCTTCTGGCACATGCACGTGGATATCACGCTTCTCGTAGAAATCCGCATTGATACCTAATTGTTCCGCACGGGCGCGAACAACTGTCATCGCTGCTTGAATCGACTCTTGCATCACGTCACCAAGAGAACCAGTATAGGTTAACTTCCCTTTACCTGGTACTGAGGTTGCTTCAATCGTCAGTAAGTCACCGCCCACTTGAGTCCAAGCTAAGCCAGTCACTTGACCGATTTGGTTCTTAGACTCGGCTTTGCCGTAATCAAAGCGCTGCACGCCAAGGAAAGACTTGAGATTCTCTTGGTTAACAGTCACAGACTTGACCGACTTATCGAGCAAAATCATTTTCACGACTTTACGGCAAATCTTAGACAATTCACGCTCGAGTGAACGCACACCCGCTTCACGGGTGTAATAACGGATAATGCCAACGATAGCACTATCATCGACTTTAATTTCAGTGGCTTTTAAACCATTGCGCTCGATTTGCTTATTCAGCAAATGTTGCTTAGCAATATTCAGCTTCTCGTCTTCGGTGTAACCCGATAAACGAATGACTTCCATACGGTCAAGTAGTGGCCCAGGAATATCCATGGAGTTTGACGTTGCAACAAACATCACATCGGATAGGTCGTAATCGACTTCGAGGTAATGATCGTTAAAGGTCGCATTTTGCTCAGGATCTAACACTTCTAATAAAGCAGAAGCCGGATCTCCGCGCATATCAGAACTCATCTTGTCGATTTCATCGAGCAAGAATAACGGGTTTTTCACGCCGACTTTAGCCATCTTTTGAATGACTTTACCCGGCATAGACCCAATGTAAGTACGGCGGTGACCACGGATTTCCGCTTCATCACGCACGCCACCGAGGGCAACACGCACATACTTACGACCGGTCGCCTTAGCGATCGATTGACCTAGCGAGGTTTTACCCACACCTGGTGGCCCCACTAAACACAGGATTGGCCCTTTAAGCTGACGCACTCGGCTTTGGACTGCCAAATATTCCAAGATACGTTCTTTGACTTTTTCAAGACCAAAATGATCGGTGTCGAGTACTTCTTGGGCTTTGGCTAAATCACGTTTGATTTTAGAGCGTTGGCTCCAAGGCACAGCCGTCATCCAATCGACATAACTGCGAACAACCGTCGCTTCAGCCGACATTGGTGACATCATGCGTAACTTGTTAAGTTCGGCGAGGGCTTTCTCTTTCGCCTCAGCGGGCATGTTAGCCTCTTCAATCTTACGATTTAAGGCTTCAAATTCGTCATGGCCTTCATCTAGGTCACCCAGTTCTTTCTGGATGGCTTTCATCTGTTCGTTCAGATAGTACTCACGCTGACTCTTTTCCATCTGTTTTTTAACGCGAGTCCGGATACGTTTCTCAACCTGTAATAGGTCGATCTCCGATTCCATCATCGCCATTAGATATTCCAGACGTTCGCCGACGTTGACCATCTCAAGCACAGATTGCTTATCTTCAAGCTTAAGTGGCATGTGTGCGGCCATAGTATCGGCCAGACGCGCCGCTTCATCGATACCCGATAAAGAGGTCAAGACTTCTGGCGGTATCTTTTTGTTCAGCTTGATATAACCTTCAAACTGACCAATTGCACTGCGCACTAACACTTCTTCTTCTTTGTCTTCCAGCGGTTCTGATTCCAGATACTTAGCCTTAGCCACAAAAAATTCTGTTTCTTGGGTATAACGGGTAATACGGGCGCGACGACCGCCTTCAACCAGCACTTTGACTGTACCGTCTGGCAGCTTAAGTAACTGTAAAATAGAGGCAACCGTACCCACTTCGAAGATGTCATCTTTTGATGGTTCATCGAGCTCGGCATCACGCTGCGCCACTAAAATAATTTGCTTATCCTGCGCCATTGCCGTTTCGAGACATCGAATAGATTTTTCTCGTCCGACAAATAACGGAATTACCATATGGGGATAGACCACCACATCTCGCAGTGGCAGCACGGGGAGTTCGATATGCGCTTCACGCTCTTGGGTCATAGTTCGATTCCGTTTTGGTGAAATGGATTAATACTGGAGTATATTGGGACGCTTTATGGAGTTTCAATGGCTAATACGAAAAAAGGAGTCCATTGGACTCCTTGTTTTTCAGTTTATTAGCGATCAGTACAATTATTGTTCGCCTGATGCCACTTGGGCCTCATTGTGCTCGTAAATCAAGATTGGGGCAGATTCCCCTTTCACGACTGATTCATCCACAACGGCCTTCACCACACCGTCAACGGATGGGATATCGTACATAGTATCCAGCAGAATACTTTCAACGATGGAGCGTAGGCCACGGGCACCTGTCTTGCGAGACATGGCTTTGTGAGCAATCGCTTTAAGCGCATCTTCGCGGAACTCAAGCTCAACCCCTTCCATCTCAAATAACGCACTGTATTGCTTAGTTAGGGCATTTTTAGGTTGAGATAGAATTTGTACTAAAGCTTCTTCATCCAGCTCAGTCAGAGTCGCAACCACTGGTAGACGACCGATAAACTCAGGGATTAAACCGTATTTGACTAAATCGCCAGGTTCTACTTGTGATAAGGTTTCAGAGATCGTCGCCTTCTCTTTCTCGCCTTTCACCTGTGCACCAAAACCAATACCCGAGCCAACGTGCGCACGTTGCTCAATCACTTTCTCAAGCCCTGCAAACGCACCACCACAGATAAACAGGATCTTAGAAGTATCGACTTGTAAGAATTCTTGCTGTGGATGCTTACGGCCACCTTGTGGTGGAACCGCGGCAACAGTACCTTCAATCAGCTTAAGCAGCGCTTGCTGTACACCCTCACCCGATACGTCACGGGTGATTGATGGATTGTCTGACTTACGGCTAATTTTATCGATTTCATCGATATAAACGATACCACGCTGCGCCTTCTCAACATCGTAGTCGCACTTTTGCAGCAACTTTTGAATGATGTTTTCAACGTCTTCACCCACATAACCCGCTTCAGTCAGCGTAGTAGCATCTGCCATAGTGAAAGGCACATTGAGTGAGCGCGCAAGGGTTTCAGCCAGTAGGGTTTTACCGCTACCCGTTGGACCGATAAGCAAAATATTACTCTTGCCCAGCTCGATACCATCTTTAGGCGATGCATTTTTTAAACGCTTATAGTGGTTATACACTGCCACAGAAAGCACTTTTTTCGCTCTGTCTTGGCCAATAACATAATCGTCTAAATGTGCACGCAACTCATGTGGTGTCGGTAATTTATCGCTATCACGCTTTGGAGAGATTTCTTTAATCTCTTCACGAATGATGTCGTTACATAACTCAACACATTCGTCGCATACATACACTGATGGGCCAGCAATGAGTTTTCTGACTTCATGCTGGCTCTTTCCGCAAAAAGAGCAGTACAGCAATTTACCGCTGTCACCATTATTTTTGTTGTCGCCCATTAATTACCTCATTTGCAGTCTGCTCTACTGCCTGTCTTAAATTTGCTTAACTTTTACAAAGCATAGCTCAGTCAAAAGCAAAAATCAGCCGCGTTTCGTCATCACAGAGTCAACTAAGCCATATTCGACGGCTTGAGTTGCACTCATGAAGTTGTCACGATCGGTATCGCGTTCAATCACTTCGAGTGGTTGACCTGTGTGTTCAGCGAGCATTAGGTTAAGCTTATTTTTAATGCCTAAGATTTCTTTGGCATGAATAGCAATATCTGATGCTTGACCTTGGAAACCACCCAGCGGTTGATGGATCATCACGCGAGAGTTTGGTAAACAGTGACGCTTACCCTTCTCACCACCGGCTAACAAGAAAGCGCCCATACTAGCGGCTTGGCCGATACAGACAGTGCTAACATTCGGTTTGATAAACTGCATGGTATCATAAATCGCCATGCCTGCGGTGACTGAGCCACCAGGAGAGTTAATGTATAAAAAGATATCTTTATCTGGGCTTTCTGATTCTAAGAATAATAATTGCGCCACGATAAGGTTTGCCATGTGTTCTTCAACTTGACCTACCAAAAAGATAATCCGCTCTTTCAACAAACGAGAATAAATATCGTATGAGCGTTCACCCTTAGCAGTCTGTTCGATCACCATAGGCACTAAAGCACTTTGTATGTCTGACGCATTATGCATTATTCACTTCCCTAAATAAAAATGGCTCGCATGAGGAGCCTCATACGAGCCATTATAAATGGCGAACAGCTAATCAAGTCAAGCTTAGCTTATGCGCGACCGGTAGCCTTGTTCATAAATTCTTCAAAAGCGACTTGTTTTTCGGTCACTTTGGCAGATTTCAACAGTGCTTCAACCGCTTGCTCTTCTAAAGCAACGTTGCGCATGTTTTGCATCAGCTCTTTGTTGCTGTTGTAATAAGCAACCACTTCACTTGGATCTTCGTAGGCAGACGCCATAGAAGCGATCAAGCCTTGTACGCGTTCATCTTCCGCTTTCAGTTCGTTAGTCTTGATGACTTCGCCTAATAGCAGACCGATTTTAACACGACGTGCAGCTTGTTCAGTGAACAATTCAGCTGGCAGTTCTGGCATGTTAGCCGATTGGCCGCCAAAACGTTGCATGGCTTGTTGACGCAGAACGTTAACTTCGCCATCGATCAATGCTTTTGGCAAAGTGATATCGTTGTTAGCTAACAGGCCATTGATCACTTGCTCTTTCACGTTAGCTTTTAACGCTTGCTCAAGTTCACGGTTCATGTTTTTACGGATTTCAGTCTTAAGGGCTTCTAAGCCACCTTCGCTGATACCGAACAGAGCAGCAAACTCATCGTTTACTTCTGGCAGGTTAGCCGCTTGCACTTCAGTCAGCGTAATCGCAAACTTAGCCGCTTTACCTTTCAGGTTTTCAGCGTGATATTCTTCAGGGAAGTTCACGTCGATAACAAATTCTTCGCCCGCTTTGTGACCTAAGATACCCGCTTCAAAACCAGGGATCATACGGCCGCTACCTAATTGCAGTTCGAAATCATCAGCTTTGCCGCCTTCAAATTCTTCACCGTCAACTGAGCCAACAAAGTTCATTTTCACTTTGTCGCCATCAGCAGCTTCACGCTCAACAGCAGCGAAAGTCGCGTGTTGTTTACGTAAGGTTTCAATCATAGTGTCAACGTCAGCGTCAGTCACTTCAGCTTTTGGCTGTTCAACTTCGATTGCATCTAAGCCTTTCAGCTCAACTTCTGGATAGATTTCAAAGGTAGCGATAAATTCGAATTTTTCGCCATCAGTAGAACCAGGAACAAAAGTCGGTGCACCCGCTGGGTTTAACTTCTCAGCAATAATTGCTTCGATGAAGTTACGTTGCATCACTTCACCCATGATGTCTTGACGAATCGCTGCGCCGTAACGTTTGTTTATAACAGTAACAGGCACTTTACCAGGACGGAAACCTGGGATACGAGCACGCTTAGCTTCACGTTGTAAACTGTCTTTAACCAGCTTTTCAATTTGTTCAGCAGGAACAGAAATGGTCAGGCGACGCTCTAGGCCTTGGGTTGCTTCAACAGAAACTTGCATTGTTTTACCTCGAAATTTGTCTAACGTCCTTTGTAATAGCCGATTCATCAACTATTCAGGTATTCGTTTCTTGATCATTAAATTTGACTACAATGCCCACCACAACTGGCTTTAGGCACAGGTCGCTCATAGTTGATATCTATCAAGACGCGACATTATAGCCACCGTTTTCTGCAGAGTCGAGCCTCAACAGCCGAATCTGGGGTATAAAAAAAGCGACACAAGGTCGCTTTTTTTAATTTGTACTCAAAGTACTAAAAATGGGGTGACTGATGGGGCTCGAACCCACGACAACCGGAATCACAATCCGGGACTCTACCAACTGAGCTACAATCACCACTGAAACTGGTACGCCCGGCAGGATTCGAACCTGCGACCACCCGCTTAGAAGGCGGGTGCTCTATCCAACTGAGCTACGGGCGCATGGTTTACAGAATTTTCTGTATCCTAACCGATTTGGAAAGCATTTATGCTAACCCTATCACTCGCCTATTTGAGTCCAAATTATCTTTGAATTCATTGAAGCAAACGATAATAAAGTGGTCGGTGATAGAGGATTCGAACCTCTGACCCTCTGGTCCCAAACCAGATGCGCTACCGGACTGCGCTAATCACCGAAGGTCTTACATTTTACTTGGTATCAACTCAGAGGGTTTCCTCTGGTCCACTCTCATCCAAAATCTGGATGCACTATCGGACTGCGCTAATTACCTAAGGTCTTACATGACAGTTTCAGCGCAAGATGAACACATCTGCCTGAGAACGGAGCGCATCTTATCCCCTCACTTTACACCCGTCAACGATTTTTTTATCGTTCGACTCTAGGTGCTGAATTATCAGGCTAATCTGGTTTTTTTTATCCACTTGGCAACGGCTTTAACCATGACACAGTAGCTGTGCCCTGTTAAAATAGCCACGATTGCCAATCTCTGTGTTAACTACTGTTTTCACCATCGCCCATATAAAGGATATCCTACACCCATGACAGCCCAAATAATCGACGGCAAGGCGATTGCTCAATCCATCCGCACTAAGCTCAGCGAAAAAGTCACCGCCCGCAAAGAGGCTGGACAACGCGTACCGGGTTTAGCCGTAATATTAGTGGGAGCCGATCCGGCATCACAAGTTTATGTTGGCAGTAAACGTAAGGCTTGTGAAGAAGTTGGATTTCTTTCTCGTTCATACGATTTAGAAACAAACTGCACTGAAGATGAATTACTCAACCTGATTGATAGTCTGAATGATGATCCGACCATCGATGGCATCTTAGTGCAACTGCCATTACCCACGCATATCGAAGACTCAAAAGTCATCGAGCGTATCCGCCCAGATAAAGATGTCGATGGATTTCACCCGTACAACGTCGGTCGTTTAGCCCAGCGTATTCCGGTGCTGCGCTCTTGTACCCCAATGGGAATAATGACACTCATCAAATCCACCGGCGTTGATACCTATGGTTTAGATGCTGTTGTGGTTGGCGCATCGAATATTGTCGGCCGCCCAATGACCTTAGAGTTGCTGCTGGCTGGCTGTACCACCACTACTTGCCACCGCTTCACTAAGAATCTCGAGCAAAAAATCCGTCAGGCAGATCTCGTGGTCGTTGCTGTGGGTAAACCTGGCTTTATTCCTGGCGAGTGGATCAAGCCCGGCGCTATCGTCATTGACGTAGGCATTAACCGTTTAGATAACGGCACCTTAGTCGGCGATGTGCAATATAACATTGCAGCGCAAAATGCCAGCTTTATCACTCCAGTCCCCGGCGGTGTTGGCCCGATGACGATTGCAAGCCTATTAGAAAACACCTTATATGCTGCCGAGCAGTATCATGACTAGGTTCTAGGTTCTAGGTTCTAGGTTCTAGGTTCTAGGTTCTAGGTTCTAGGTTCTAGGTTCTAGGTTCTAGCAAGCATAAAAAAACCTGCATGATGCAGGTTTTTTATTTACTGAAGATTTTCTTGAATTAAAAATATAGCGAATAAGCTTATTTCTTACGCCAAGTGGTGCCACTTGGACCATCTTCAAGCACAACGCCCAAAATATCTAAACGATTACGCGCCACATCCGCAGCAGCCCAATCCTTTTCGGTACGAGCACGGTTACGCTCAACGATTAAGGCTTCGATTTCGGCCACTTCATCGTCACTACCGCCGCCTTGAAAGAAGGCCTCTGGCTCTTGGCTTAATAGACCTAACACATCCGCTAATTGCTTCAAGGTGACCGCTAACGCAGATGCCTGTGCCATATCGGTCAGTTTTAAACGATTGATCTCACGCACCATGTCAAAAAGGACTGAATAGGCTTCAGGTGTATTAAAGTCATCATCCATCGCCGCTTTAAACTTAGCGACAAACTCTTCTGCAGGCGCCGCAACGACAGTTAAGTCGACATCTTTAATCGCCGTATACAAACGCTCTAAGGCTGAACGCGCTTGTTTCAAGTTATCTTCTGAATAGTTCAGTTGGCTACGATAATGGCCCGATAATAAGAAATAACGCACAGTTTCAGCATCATAGTGACCAAGCACATCTCGAATGGTGAAGAAGTTGCCTAAGGACTTAGACATCTTTTCACGGTCAACCATCACCATGCCAGTGTGCATCCAATAGTTGACGTATGGTGTGTCATGGGCACAGCAAGACTGGGCGATTTCATTCTCATGATGTGGGAACTGTAAGTCAGAGCCGCCGCCATGGATATCAAAATGCAAACCTAAATGTTTGCTGTTCATGGCCGAACATTCGATATGCCAGCCAGGACGACCCGGTCCCCATGGAGATTCCCACGTTGGTTCGCCAGGTTTAGACATTTTCCACAACACAAAATCCATTGGATTTTGCTTGGTTTCGTCCACTTCAACCCGAGCACCGGCTTGCAGTTGATCTAAATTCTGGCCCGATAAACGGCCATAATCAGGATATGAGGCCACGCTGAAAAGCACATCACCATCGCTCGCCACATAGGCATGACCACGGGCGAGTAATAACTCAACCATGTCGATGATTTCAGCAATGTGAAGGGTCGCGCGCGGTTCAAAATCGGGGCGCAACATATTTAAGGCATCGAAGTCTTGGTGCATTTCACCAATAAGACGCTCGGTTAAGGCTTCACAGCTTTCGTTATTCTCGTTAGCGCGCTTGATGATTTTGTCATCAACATCAGTAATATTGCGCTGAAAATTCACTTCATAACCCGCGTAACGCAGGTAGCGCACTATCATGTCGAAGGAAACAAAAGTACGGCCATGACCAATATGACAGAGATCGTATATGGTCACACCACACACGTACATCCCAATTTTCCCGGGATTAATTGGCTTAAATTCCTGTTTTTGGCGGGTAATACTGTTGTAAATCTTCAACATCGATATTCTCTTCAATGATACATTCAGGTGTAAAATCAAGGAGTCAGTCTATCACGGCCTGACAGGTTTTGAATACTGCACTTTGCGCGCAATCCGAGATAAGTTAGAATCGCGCCACTATTTACACTGAGTATGAAAACATGATCACATTACACACTAATTTGGGCGACATTAAACTGCAACTGAACGCTGAGAAAGCGCCGTTAACAGTAGCAAACTTCATGAAATATGTTGACGAAGGTTTCTTCGACGGCACTATCTTCCACCGTGTGATAGACGGTTTCATGATCCAAGGTGGTGGCTTCAACGAAGACATGAGCCAAAAGCGTTGTAACGAGCCAGTGAAGAACGAAGCCAATAACGGTTTATCAAACCGTACTGGTACTGTCGCTATGGCGCGTACTTCAGATCCACATTCAGCTACTGCGCAGTTCTTCATTAACGTGAACGACAACACTTTCCTCGATTTTAAATCAGAAACCTCACAGGGCTGGGGCTACTGCGTATTCGGCGAAATCGTTGAAGGCATGGACATTATCGAAAAAATCAAGGCCGTTAGCACTGGCAACCGTGGTATGCATCAAGATGTGCCATTAGAAGCCATTGTGATTGAAAAAGTCAGCGTCGCGGCATAATACGGCGAATGCGAACTCTATTTATAGGCGATCTGCACCTGAGTGCAGATCGCCTTGATATCACCCAAGCGTTCACTCGCTTTCTCGACACTGAACTCGATGATGCTGACGCCCTTTATATCCTAGGCGATTTGTTTGAAGTCTGGGTTGGTGATGATATTGCCTTGCCTTTTGCCCTAGACATCGCCGAAAAACTCAAGCAAGTATCACAAAAGTTACCCGTGTATTTTATCCATGGCAACCGTGACTTCATGCTAGGCAAACAATTTGCGCGCGCCGCAGGCATGCAAATTTTACCCGAAGTCACTCGCCTCAATTTATACGGTGTCGACACTGTAATTTTGCACGGCGACAGCTTATGTACTTTAGATAAGGCCTACCAACGCTTTCGAAAACTGCGCAGTTTATCGCTGTCTCGTTGGCTGTATGGTTGTTTATCCAAGAAAACCCGTCAGGGCATTGCTGATAAAATTCGCAGCAAGAGCAAGAACAGCAATAAGCAAAAAAGCTACACTATCATGGATGTAGAGCCCAATGCGGTCGATGTGTTATTTGCCAAGACACACACTAAGCATATGATCCACGGTCATACCCACAGACCAGCCATTCATCAACTTGCTAATGGCTGTAAGCGTATAGTGGTTGGCGATTGGTATGAACAAGGCAGTGTGCTCAGTGTGAGCGCTGAAGGGATTAATTTACAGTCCTTACCCTTCGACCCTATGATGACCTAAAGGCATTGGCTTAAGTAGGCCTCATTTAGTGTTACTTAAGCTTAAATAGCTTAAATTTTTAGCTTTAATAGCTTGAAAATACTGTGATTAACGGTTTTTTAGAACCGTTAATCGTTTCAGCTATATGGACTTAACTCTACTCGTTTGGGGAAGCAAAACCGTTCAAATTAATTTAATAGAGGCGACCCACTGTGGAAACGAAACTCATCATCCTGCGCCAAAATCAACTCCGCTTCTAACTCGCCAAAGTACTTCACTCGCTCACTAATATCCTCAGGTGAAACCAACTGAGCTAACGCAAGATAATCTTGATAATGTCGCGCTTCAGAGCGCAGCAGTGACACATAAAACTTACTCAGCTCACCGTCTAAATAAGGCGCGAGTTTAGCGAAGCGCTCGCACGAGCGAGCCTCAATATATGCCCCTACAATCAACTTATCCCGCAAAATATCTTTCTCATGGGTTGTCACATGACTCATCATCCCCTTGGCATAACGACCCGCGCGAATATTGCGGTAATCAATACTGCGCTTGTGCATTAAATCCAATACTTGTTCAAAATGATGAAACTCTTCTTTAATCAAGCGGATTAAAGGTGAAACTAAATTCGCAGCAAACTTAAAGTTGGGCTTAGGTATAAGGTCAGTTACCAACTCATTCTTTTTCACATCACGGGCTAAAAAACTTTCCACATCATGTTCTTGCGAATAAATAAACTCTTCATAGGGTTTAGCCCACGCCAACAGAGCTCGACCACTATCTTTATCTAACGCATATTTTCGTAGCAAAAAAATCGCTGTCTGAGCGGCTTTTAACTCACAGTTACAATGGTCGATCAGCAACTCATCCAAGGAATCTGATTTTATCGCAACATCAATCCAAGTTTGCGGTGTTTCACAGTGAAGAAATGCGTGGATGGGGGCAAGAAGTTGCAGCATGGACTCACTCAATATCATTCTGAATATCGCACTATTTTACGCATATTTACTCATAAGCTATAGCATTAGGCTTAAGTAAACTTGACGCGCTGAACTTTTTGTTCAATAAATAATCTACACTCTAAAGAACTGAGATCCTGATCACACAGCCTCTCACTTCTCTATGTGTAACCAATCGATGGATAAAGAGACAGGACACTATTTTAACCTCGATTGTAGAGCTGTTATCAGCTCGTCTGACGTTTGGCGAGCCATTCATCAATGCTGAACAAGGATAATTATAATGATACTGAATCACTTAATGGGGCTATACACTCATCCAAAACAAGAGTGGCAAACAATTGAAAAAAACCATGAGGCACTGAAAAGTAGCTTGAGCCATGTAGTACTTATCGCCTTAATTCCGGCGGTGTGCAGCTATATAGCTACAGCTTACATTGGCTGGAATCCTGGCGCTGGCGATCCTATTTACCTTACACCACAAAGCGCCCTGTTTATGTCCGCAGGCATGTATTTAGGCCTGATTGCAGGTGTATTCGCCCTTGCCTATTTAGCCTATTGGATGGCAAAAACCTTCGATGCTAACCCAACTTACACCCAAGCATTAGAGCTCGCGTCCTACACTGCAACCCCATTGTTTATGGTCGGTTTAGCCGCATTATATCCAGTGCTATGGTTTATCATGATAGTGGGGTTGATTGGTTTAGCCTACTCAGTGTATTTACTGTACGCGGGGGTGCCTATCATTATGAATATCCCTGAAGAGAAAGGTTTTATCTACGCCAGCTCTATGGTGACTGCAGGCTTAGTACTCTTGGTGGGGCTAATGGCAACTAGTGTCATTTTATGGAGCTTAGGCTTTGGTCCTATGTACCAATAACCATTTTAATTCATCACAAATTTAATCAACAGCAACTCAAGCTCTGCGTCGCAATTGATTTGTAGCAGAAAATAAAAAAGAAGGCCGTCAAGGCCTTCTTTTTTGAGTTGAATTAACGCTCTGAGCGATTTAGCAGATCTGTTTGACTCATTCAGTCAAACAGATCCACTTAAGCAAAATCACTCGAAAGAATCACGCAGCGCTACGGTTAAGTTAAACACTAAATTATCCGACGATGAATCTTTGCTGTCAGCGCAGAAATAGCCTTCACGCTCAAACTGATAGGCTTGTTCCGCAGGTGCATTCACTAAGCTTGCTTCTGCAAAACCTTGTACAACGATCAATGATTCAGGGTTTAACACTTCATCCACAGTCTCTGCCGCAGCAGGATTAGGATCGGTAAATAAACGCTGATAGAGACGGAATTCAGCAGGCTTGGCTGTAGATGCCTCAACCCAATGGATCACGCCTTTGACTTTACGGCCATCTGCAGGGTTTTTACCTAAAGTTTCAGGATCATAAGTACAGTAAACCGTCGTGATATTACCTTCGCTGTCTTTGTCACAACGTTCAGCTTTAATCACATAGGCATTACGTAAACGCACTTCTTTGCCTGTAACTAAGCGTTTGTATTGTTTGTTGGCTTCTTCTTTAAAGTCAGCCACATCGATCAATATTTCTCGGCCAAAGGCTAATTCACGCGTCCCCATGCTCTCATCATTTGGATGAGCGGCCGCTTGAATGTACTCAAGTTCACCTTCAGCATAGTTTTCAATGATGACTTTCAATGGACGTAATACGGCCATCGCACGCGGTGCATGTTCGTTCAATTCTTCACGAATACACGCATCTAACATGCCGACTTCAATCATATTCTCTTGCTTAGTCACGCCGATACGTTGGCAGAACTCACGAATTGAAGCCGGTGTGTAACCACGGCGACGTAAGCCTGCAATCGTTGGCATACGTGGGTCATCCCAACCTGACACGAGTTTACGGGTCACAAGGTCGTTCAGCTTACGTTTAGACATCAAGGTATATTCGAGATTTAAGCGGGAAAACTCGTATTGACGAGTACGATTCGGCGCTTGAAAATCGTTCAAATTATCCAACACCCAATCATATAAACGACGGTTGTCTTGGAACTCTAATGTACATAAAGAGTGGGTAATATGTTCTAACGCATCAGAAATACAGTGCGTGAAGTCGTACATTGGGTAAATGCACCACTTGTCACCTGTTTGATGATGATGGGCAAAACGAATACGGTAGATGATAGGATCGCGCATACACATGAATGGCGATGCCATATCAATTTTGGCACGCAATGCGCACTCGCCTTCTTTAAAACCACCGTCGCGCATCTTAGCGAATAAGGCGAGGTTTTCTTCGACAGATGTGTCGCGGAAAGGACTGTTTTTACCTGGCTCTTTTAACGTACCACGGTATTCGCGGGTTTCATCAGCATTTAAGAAACACACATAAGCCAAACCTTTATTGATCAGTTCAACCGCATATTGATGTAACTGATCAAAATAGTTTGATGAATAGCGAACATCCCCATCCCACTGGAATCCAAGCCAACGCACATCCGCCTGAATAGAATTTACATAATCAATGTCTTCTTTTTCAGGATTAGTATCGTCAAAACGTAAATTACACAGACCGTTATAGTCTCGCGCTATCCCAAAATTTAAGCAGATAGATTTAGCATGACCAATATGAAGATAGCCATTCGGTTCCGGCGGGAAACGAGTCTGTACACTCGTGTGCTTACCGCTTTGTAAATCTTCATCTATGATATTACGAATAAAGTTACTCGGACGTACTTCAGTGTCCACATGACTCATGGAATTCCTCTTTGCGAACAATGGCAATTTTAAGAAAACCAGCATGATCCTACAGATCACCACTAGTTACAATGCCTAGGGTTAAAAACTCTGGTTTTTGACTGTCTGGGGTTATAACCGCGATAGTAAAACAATAAAAGCAGCCATGAAAGCTGCTTTTATCTTTGACCTAACTAAGCTGACATTTATTATTCAGTCACGCCGACTCAGTAAATCTTACTCGGTGATAATGCGGATCCCAGGAATAATCTGCTGGCTTCTTTTACCTTTACGTTTCAACCACAGATAAAAAGCGGCTAATGCAAACAAGAAGAAACCAATCCACAGACTTGATTGAACTGGGTGCTGCGTAAAGGTAGCAGCTTGATAAACTACCGTTGCAGAACCATAAGCCAGTGAGAAAGTCCACGTTGCAGCAAACGTCGCCCACCGAGAACCAAACTCATGCACTAAGGCGCCCATTGCCGCAACACAAGGAGTATAAAGTAAGATAAACAGCAAGTAGGAGAAAGCCGCAACTTTACCACTAAAACCTGCTTGTAAAGCACCGAAAGTCGATGTCGCAACACCTTGTTCTTCAGCAACGGTTTCTTTATTGGTTAAATCACCGACCGACAGTTTAAGCGGATCTTCAAGATCTAAACCAAACAAGTTAGCTGGAATCGTTGCCAGAGCCGCATTAAAGCTTTCGCTCAATGGTGCAAGCTCTTCATCTGTCGGCGCCGCGCTGCTGTATAGACTATTTAAGGTACCAACAACCGCTTCTTTAGCGAAAATACCCGTGATAATACCGACGGTTGCAGGCCAGTTATCCTGCTCTATGCCCATAGGCGAGAAGATAGGCGTGATTTTTTGACTCGCGACACTCAGCAAAGATGCTTGGCTATCTTCATGGCCAAATGTACCATCAACACCAATAGCATTAATGAAGTTCAATAAGGTCACGACTAGAACAATCGTTTTACCTGCGCCTAATATAAAACTCTTAGTGCGTTTACCTGTACGAACCATAACAGCTTTCAGCTTAGGTAGTTCATAACTTGGTAGCTCCATCACCACTGCACTACTGCTGCCGGGTAATAAAGTGCTTCTGAGTAATAAACCCGTACCGATAGCGGCAAAGATACCAATAATATACAGCAAGAAGACTAAATTCTGACCTGAATCGGGGAAGAAAGCAGCCGCAAATAGTGCATAAACCGGAAGACGTGCACCACAGGACATAAATGGTGCCATCATCCCTGTCACAATACGCTCACGCTCACTGCCTAAGGTTCGCGTCGCCATAATTGCAGGCACAGAACAACCAAAACCGACAATCATAGGAACGAATGCTTTACCAGGCAGGCCAATACGACGCATTAAACCGTCAACCACAAATGCAGCGCGCGCCATGTAGCCAGAACTTTCGAGGATCGACAAACCGAGGAAAAGCGCCGCAATAACAGGAATAAAGGTTGATACGGTTTGAATGCCTTGGCCGACACCGCCCGCTAAGATAGTGACCAACCAAGCCGGAGAGCCCATGCTCGTCAAGAATGAACCGAAGTGATCGACAAACAATGCGCCAGCAAAAACATCAAAGAAATCAATAAAAGCACTGCCAATATTAATGCTGAACATAAACATCAAATACATCACAAACAAGAACACAGGAATGCCAAGCACAGGATGTAAAACGAGTTTATCTAATTTGTCACTGAGGGTGAGGAACCCTGACTCTTTCACTGAACCTTGAAAAACTTGTTCAACGAAATTAAAGCGCGTGGTCGCCACCATCACTTCAATATCATGGCCTTGCTGAGCGATAATCTGAGTACAGGAATTCACTTCATCCTGCAGTTCAGCATTTTTACAGCTACCACAACCTGAACCATTACCTAGCATAGCCAAAGCGCGGCCGCGACTTAATTGGGCATCTTTACTGCAGAGTAACTGCACGCCCGCTTCAATTTGTTCATCATAGTGAAGCACTAATGGGGCTTCTGAGACTCGGCCTTGAAGTAAATCGAGTACCTGTGCCTGCACTTTAGCGACATCGGCAGGATCTCGCGAACACACGCCAATCACAGGGCAACCCAGCTCTTGGCTCATTTTCTTTAAATCGACTTTAATCCCACGTTTGACAGCCGAATCAATTTTATTCAGCACCACTACCATAGGGATAGCGAGTTCACGTAATTGGGCTGTGAGATATAAGTGACGTTCGATATTAGTGGCATCGACTAAATTGATAATGCCATCGACACGTTGCTCGGCAAGGTATTGCTGCGCAATTTGCTCATCAAGTGAACAATCGCAACTATTACCCGCAGGAAGAAGGTCGTAAATACCCGGTAAGTCTGTCAGATAGACGTCAGCACCGTTTAAGGTGAAATGACCAGTCTTTTTTTCGACCGTAACACCAGACCAGTTACCCACTTGTTGATTTGCGCCTGTTAGCGCGTTAAAGAGTGTAGATTTACCCGCGTTAGGGTTTCCTACTGTGACGCAATGAAACTGCTTAGCCATTCGTCTTTTCCACCTCAATGATGTCTGCCAAATCTCTGCGCATACAAAGTTTACTACCACGAATATCCAGTTCGAGACCAGAGCCCATAGGTGCGTATCGGATCAATAAAAAACGCGTATTTGGCGTGATCCCCATGGACAACAACTTGCGCTTCACGGTTTGTGGCAGCGCCAAACGCCCCACTTCAGAAATAAGACCGCGATCGCCGGGACTGAGTTCGCTTAACTTCATTACGTATTCCACCTTGCAACAGGTTCAGCTCGAAAAACTGCGCCCATTGTAACCGAGCGATGACACTAATAACTTTACCTAGATCAAGATTTTTGATTGGTAACGATAATAGTTTTCAATTGTGTTGGGTATTATGTGATAAAAATTCCAATGAATAAACGACCAACCGAAAATAAAAATCCGCACCTTAGCATTAGTGACTATCAAGCGATGCACAGAAGTCAAAACGCTGTAAACAAATCCCACCCGAAGCAAGTGTGATCAAAATCACACTTAATCTATATCGCCTGTAAAATCATCCTTCTTTACAGTGAAAAGACCACGCAATGTTAAGCACGTGTCACACACTTGTTCTAATATTAACCAAGCTCAATAAGCTAAATTAGCAATGTCGAAAGCGTAAAAATAACAAATATAAATGCACTCGGGAAAACATAACCATGGAAATAGGGCTAAAGTTCAGAAGCATAGCTAAGGCTATGCTATGTATTTTGTTATCAATCGCGAGCGTTTCGGCCTCAGCGACCCCTTGGGATAACAAAAAACCAGAAGAAGTTGTTGCGACATTAGACAAAAAATTCGCCGAAGGTAAGTATTCCGCTAAAGGCGCTGATACTTGCCTGATGTGCCACAAAAAAAGTGCCATGGTGATGGCAATATTTGAGGGGGTTCATGGCAACCCCAATGTGAAAGATTCGCCTATGGCCGATTTGCAGTGCGAAGCCTGCCACGGCCCGTTAGGGAATCATAATAAAGGTGGCAAAGAGCCGATGATCACCTTTGGCGCAAACTCCCCTGTTCCCGCGCAAAAGCAAAACAGTGTCTGTATGAGTTGCCACAATGACAGTCAACGTACCGCATGGAAAGGCAATCACCACGATAACGCCGATGTCGCCTGTAGCAGCTGCCATCAAGTGCATACCGCAAAAGATCCTATCAGCGATAAAGCCAATGAAGTCACCATTTGTACCCAGTGCCATACCCAACAAAAAGCCGATATGCACAAGCGCTCGGCGCATCCATTACAGTGGCAACAAATGGTGTGCAGTGACTGCCATAATCCCCACGGCAGTTTAAACGATTCAAGCTTGAAGCAAATGAGTGTTAATGAAAATTGCTATAGCTGTCATGCCGAAAAACGCGGCCCTAAACTGTGGGAACATGCCCCCGTCACCGACAACTGCGCTAATTGCCATAATCCCCACGGCAGCGTGAACGAAGCCATGCTGATCAGCAAACCGCCACAACTGTGTCAGCAGTGCCACGCTTCGGATGGCCATAGCAGTAATGCCTATTTTGGCAATCAAACCAATGCCTTCACTTCTGGTAATTCCTGTATGAATTGTCATGGACAAGTGCATGGCTCTAACCATCCTTCTGGCAAATTACTACAGAGATAACAAGGGAATGATCATGCGAACAGCTAAAATGTCTCACCCTAGCGCTTATTTCTCCCTCACTTTGCTGACTTGGGCGATAAACGGTGTTTTGACTCAAGCACACGCCGAAGGTTATGAGCTGCAAGAAGCGAATCGAAGTAGCATAAAGACAGAGGCATGGAGCTGTAAGCAATGCCAACCTAAGACAGGGCATATTGGCAATGTCAGTGCCAGCCTCGCTTACAACGATAGTGAGGACAGCCGTTTCGGTAACAGTACTGGAACAGATAATGATGGTCTCGTTGGTGCCGTCGGTGCGGATATGGTGTACAAAACACCGTCGGGTTATCAAACCGAGCTGGTCGCGGATAAGTTAGGTTTTGATGCGGGCTCAGCCAAGCTCACAACAGGAAGGCCGGGAAACTATCAAATCAACTTAGGTTATAGAGGCTTAGCAAACTATAACCATAATCAACTCAAAAGCCCCTATACCTCAGTGCAAGATAAAATGTTATTGCCCGATAACTGGATAACAGGCGGCACAACGCAATCTATGCCTATGTTACAGAGCAGCCTTGTTAGCCAAGATTTAAGTATTCAACGTGATCGCTTTAGTATCGGTGGTTACTACGCTGGCAAAATATCACCTGAAGGTGACAATAACAGTCACTACAAAGCCTCGCTAAACTATCAGCATGAAGACCGCAGTGGCGCAAAAAAGACCAGTGCCAATATACTCACCAATAGCGTTATGCTAGCCCAACCAATTGATGACAGTACTGATGAAGTCGATGCGAGAGTTTATTTTAACGGTTCAGGCTGGCAAGCAGGCATCAATAGCCAAATCAGCCAATATAAAAATGATCACCAAGCCATGCTGTGGCAGTCTGCCTACACTCCCACCTTTGGTGCAGCATACCTAGGTCAGAATGCGGTCGACCCCGACAATAAAGCCTACCGAGTTGCCGCAGAAGCCTCAGGGGGGGCAAATGGTCAAAATGTATTGATGCACGCAGGCTTTAGCCGCATGACCCAAGATGACACCTTTATTCCTGCCACCATCAATGGCCCATCGCCCGTCCTGCCTGCGGATACCTTAAATGGCCAAGTCGATATTGTAGAGATGGACCTTAAATATTCAGGACGGATCAGCCAAGATTTAAGCATGCAGGCAAGTTACAACTATCAAGACAGAGATAACAAAACGGCTCAATTAGACTTTCCGCAGATCGTCACCGACAGTATTAATCAAGGCACAGCCCAAAATAGCCTTTATGATAAGCGCACCAAAAAACTCGAACTTAAAAGCAAATACCGTTTTACCTCAGCGGCTTATGCCGAAGCGGGTTACAGCCATAATGAAAACGATTATGCCGAACTCGACCGCCAATCCGTCGACGAGTCCGGCGTGTTTGCTAAACTAAGTTATCGCTATTCGCCCGCATGGTCAGCTTGGTTGAAAGGAGAAGCACTAGAGCGAGATGGCAGTGAATATCATCCCGTCGCAACCACTCAAAGTTCAAGTAATCCTTGGCTACGTAAATCCTACCTTGCCGATAGAAAAAGACAGAAAGTCACCTTACACACGGATTATCAGAGCGATATTGGTCTATCTCTTGGTGCCAGCTTACACAGTATTAATGACGACTATCATCATACCTTCGTTGGTCTAACTCAGATGTCCTATCTCGGTTACGACTTGTCAGCCCAATATGTGCTGAGCAGTGACCTCAATTTAACCGCCTTTGTTAACCAAGATTGGCGCGATTCAGACCAAGCGGGCAGTAATTCCTTCTCGACACCCGATTGGTACAGCACTGCCGAGGAAAAATCGACCTTGATTGGTGCAGGGCTTAGTTATCAAAACCTGTTCGATCATCACCTCGATATTGGTTTGGATTACAGCTATTCCGACGGACAGAGTGATACAGAAGTGACCTACGGCATCACCAGTCCCTATGGCGATTTTTACGCCCGCAAACACAATATTAATGCCTACGCCAAATATAAGTTTGCCGACAGTATGTCGCTGCGCGTCGATTGGTTATTCGAAAAATATCAAGATGCTAATTGGCAAAACCAAGGCACAAGCTGGGACACGATTCCCAACGTCCTCAGTTTTGGTGATATGGGCCACGACTACAACGCTCACTATTTAGGCTTAACCTTAAGCTACCAAATGTAACTTAGGGACTGACAGCGCATTCCAAGGATAGAAATATGAACAAGTTTGCAAAAATTCGCACTCAATTCAGTCTTATACTGGCCTTAGTTTCGCTATTAAGCGCCTGTGGCGGTGATAACGGCCAAGATGGTAATCCCGGTGAGCCTGCGAAACCGCCTGCATTAACGATAACTAACCTTAACATCATGGTCGATAAAGTCGCGATGACAGATGGCATTGCTCAAGTGGATTTTCAAGTAAGCAATCAAGATGATGAAGCCGTGATTGGTATCCCATCGGCGACATTTATTGCAGCGCAGCTTCTCCCCAAAGGTTATACAGGCGCGGGGAATAGCAGTGAATGGCAGCACTTTACCGCTGAAACCTGCGCGGCAACTTGCCCTGGCAGTCTCACAGATCATAAAAACGGTCACTACAGTTACACCTTCAGCGCCGCATTTAATGGCATGAATGGAGTGACGTTTATGCCAGAAGCGACCCAAAGAATGGTGGTCAAAATTGGCGGCGATAAACTTGCCGATAATACGCCCTTACCTATAACCAATCAGCATTATGACTGGCAATCTTCAGGTAGTAATGTCGCTTACACCCGCAACTTAGTCACAATAGAGACCTGTAATAGTTGCCACAGTAATCTAGCTTTCCATGGCAGTAGATATAATCAAATCGAAACCTGCGTCACCTGCCATAACAGCAAAAAAGTCAGTAACCCTGCGGATATTTTCCCACAAATGATCCACAGCAAACATTTAACTGGCTTCCCGCAACCCATTAGTGACTGCCAAACCTGTCACGTCGATAAGGCTGAGTTAACCGAACAGCAAAACTGGCGCAGAGTCCCGACCATGCAAGCCTGTGGTGCCTGTCATACACAGATCAATTTCCCCGCAGGCGAAGGACACCCAGTGCAAACAGATAACAGTAACTGCGTGGCGTGTCATAATGCCGACTGGACCGCAAGCGTACACAGTGATGAAGCTAAAAACGCGGCAGTGATGCAATTTAGCCCAAGCATCACCAGCGCCAGTATGGATGCCAATGGTACGGTCACTGTTGCGGTTAAGCTGATGAATCCAGCCACAGGAACTGTGTATAGCGAAAGTGCCGATAAACTAAAATTTATCAATGATTTAAGGGTATATGCCAACTGGGGAACCAGTTTTGATTATGCGACCCGTTCAGCTCGCTCGATTAAACTGCCGGAATCCACACCCATATCAGGCTCTAATGGCATTTATATCTATACGATAGCGGGCCTTACTGTGCCAGCAGGCACTGAAACGGATCATGGCGGACTTGCGATTCAAGGCAGAGTCTGTGCCAAAGATAAAGTACTGGTTGATTGCACGACTGAACTGGCGGAAGTGTTAGTGATTAAATCCAGCCACAGTTATTTTGATATGGCAGCATTGAGCAATGAAGGTCGCCGTAGCGTTGTGAGCAATGCAAGCTGCGGTAATTGCCATGGTGATCAAAAACTGAATATTCACGGCTCACGTAACGATCTCGATGGTCAATGCCAGCTATGCCATAACGCCAATATGCTGGCCGATGCGACGGCAGCCAATCCTTCAATCACGTCATTTGACTTTAAGCAGCTGATCCACGGTATTCACACCAGTCAATTCACGGGGTTTGAAAGCCTAAACTACCCAGGAAAAATCGGTAACTGTGCCCAATGTCACGTTAACGATACTGCGGGGATTTCTACCGTCGCCCTCCCCTTAAATTCAGCGGTACAACCCCTTGCCCTCGATAACGGCACTTTTACCAGCCCAATTGCCGCTGTGTGTAGCAACTGCCATTCAGATACCAGCACTCATAACCACATGGCTCAGCAAGGTGCTGTTTTTGCAGGTACAAAATCCGATGCAACCGCAGGAACTGAAACCTGTGCTTTCTGTCATGGACAGGGCGGAGTCGCGGACGTGTTGAAAGTGCATCCAATAAACTAACCCTATGATGCTGGCCTAAAAAGGCCAGCAACTGCAGATATAAAAGGAACTCATACGATGCAGTCATCTACTCCTAAAGAAATAGTCAGATCTCAGTCACATTACCCGCCTAAAGTGACTGATAAATACCAGTGACTTAGTTAGCCTTACAGATGGAAAACTAATTCCACACATCTTATGCGGGTAATGAGATTTATTCTTATTTGCCAGGCGTTTGATGATGATTACAACTATTGCAGGGAAATATCATGATGAAACGGTTCAATTTCAATACCGCAACAAAAGCGATGTTGGGTGCCGGTTTACTCTCTCTACTACTCGCCGGTTGCGGTGGTAGTGACGGTAAAGATGGTGAAGACGGAAAACCGGGTCCGGTAGGCTTAGACATAAGTCAAGCCACCACACTCAAAGCCACACTTGAAGATGTAAAAATTGACAACGGCACTGTCAGCGTAGACATAGTACTAACGAATGCGAATGGCGTTCCTGTGACGGGCCTAGAGCAATACGCTCAAATCAATGCTATCGGATTGGGTATTGCAAAACTTACCCCTGAAAGTGGCAAAGGTTACAAAACACCTCAATGGGTCAGCTATATCAACTCAGTGAAAGCAGCTGATCCTGCACGCAGTCTTGCAAATTATAGCTATACCGATGGTAAAGATAGCGCTGGCAATCCTATTACTAAAGAAATGAAATTTACACCTGGTGATGCTATTCAAGCGAACATCGAATCTAGTTGTAAAACCACTTGTTTAACAGTGGTTGATAGTGGCGTTTACCGCTATACCTTCCAAACCAATTTAAGTACTTTGCCCGCTATTGAAGGTCTCGATTTAACCTACGACCCAACATTAATACATCGCATTACTTTAGAACTTCAAACCGATGGCAGTAAAGATGCCAAGTTAGTCAACAGCCATATCGACTTCTTACCAAGCGATAACTTTAGAGTAGCTAAAGAGACGGAAACGCGTACGGTTGTCGATTTAGAAGCAAACTGTATCAAGTGTCACAGCACAAATTATAGCGATACATCTTCTACTGCTAAGCCATTAGCACTACATGGCGGAAGACGGATCGGAATAGCAAACTGTCAAGTTTGTCATACCAGCTACAGTAAAGATCCAGAAACAGGATCACCTTTGGATATGGGCGCCATGGTTCATGCCATTCACAAAGGTACTTACGCTATGGTGGGTTACAGCGGAACGGCTTATGACTTTAGCGGTACTATGGCTAAAGCTGCGGCTGAAAGTGGCTACCCACAATACCGTGAAGGTAAAGACGTTTCTGAACGAGTCACTCTGCCTGTCTCTATCGGGAACTGCCAGTCTTGCCATAGCACAGATGACAAAGGACCCGTTGATGCCGCGAGCTTTAAACATCACAAAGGTTTAGCCTGCGCATCTTGTCACATGTCAGGTTTTAATCCAGTAGATAACAGTGAATGGTTAACGCCACCTGAAGGTCAAAAAGACCGTGGTTTCGTTGGTAACTATTTCCATTACTATGCAACACCTGAAATTGACGGTATTCCAGGTGCAAACCTAGTCAATGTATTCCAAAATGGAGGCTGCGCTTCTTGTCACGCCGAACAAGGTGAAGAAGGCAGCGCTAAATATCACTTAGCAAAAGCTAATGCCACTAAGTTACTGCGAACTGAATATGCCTATAAGTTAGAAAATGGCACATTTGATGTGGCTAAAGGAGAGTTAACATTCACAGTCGATTGGCACAGTGATGTTGCTCCACATCAAGATCCTAAAGTGAAAGAGTTTTGGGTCAGCTTAACGGCATTCAATGGCACTGAATACACCATGGGCCCACGTCCATCTAATGGTACTTTAGGTCGTAGCGAAAACCGTATTTCTGTAAATTTGGCCAAAGTTGAGACTAACGCTAACTTAACAGCGGTACCAAATGGCTCAAAAGTAACATACACATTAACAGGCATTAAAGCTGTTATTGGCACAAGTTCTGTTCCATACAAACAAATTGTTAGTATTGGTAAAGGCTTCATGGACGGCAAATTGCTGATCTGTGCAAACTCTGCAGAACTCGATCCAACGATGGATGCTGCGATTGATTGTAGTAACACTGAAGCACCAATCTACGAAGTGATTGTTGGCAGTAATAAAGCTTCATTCTCTGCCGATGCAAGTAATGTTACCGCACGTAGCATAGTCATCTCTGAAGCAAAATGTGCTAACTGTCATGGTGAGAAAGCTGACTTTTCAGCCTCTCATGCGCTGACCCATGCGGCAGACAAGCCTGATAACAGCTGTGGTACTTGTCACTCTGCTGTACCTAATACCGCGGTAGCTTTAGCCGATGGTAGTTGTGTGGCTTGTCACAATGGCGCTCCTGCTCACAGTAAAAAGCCATTTGAACGTGGTTTTGACTTTAAAGTCATGATCCACCAAATTCACGCTGATACTCGCAGTGTTCGCCGTTTAACAACAGATGCAGCAACCTTCCCTGAAAACCCAGCGAACTGCGCGGCTTGTCATGATAAAGGTCAACTTAGCTTAGCTACACTAGGCGATAAACCTGCGTTCTTAGCAAGTACTGGTGAATACTCACCAACCGTTGCAGCTTGTGCATCTTGCCATGCAACGACCGCAACTGACAGCGCAGTGATAGGTCACTTCGAAACCAATGGTGGTGTATATAACGCTGCTGCTGGCACTTATACTCCTGGTAGCGAAACCTGTGCGACCTGCCATGGTGAAGGTAAATCATTTGGTGTGGATAAAGTTCACCCAGTGAAATACTAATATGGAACCGAGTAACGAATCGCAAATCAGTCGTTACTCACATTAAATTCAGCAAAATCCCTCGCACTGCGGGGGATTTTATTTACATAACAGCAATCCCATTCAAACCTTGCTTTTATAGTATAAAGTCAACGCACATTACCCAGATAAAATCCGCTGTTTTTTTGTTCTAGAATCATTTTTACCTCTCGCTTTAAATACCTCTTTAGAAATAGAAAGATCCAAGTCACACATTAGCAAAGGCCTTGGAGATTTTAAGGTCATGTTAGGTTAGCCTTTCCTTGGGGAATTCTATTTCCAGCATCCACTTAAGTCGCTTCTAGTGACCAAAAACACAGACATAGAATCTGTTGGCTCTAGAACATAGCGTTTAAGCAATGCCAAACCTATGCAGGGAAAAAAATGATGAACGCACAAACAACTAAAATCGCACTGCTGTTAGCAGCAAGTGCAGTCACTATGGCCTTAGCGGGCTGTGGTGGCAGCGATGGTAATGATGGTAATCCCGGTGAACCTGGTGGCGAACCTGCTCCAGCGATTCAAACCCTTAATTTCGCCTTTGACAAATCTGTCGTCACTAACGGTATTCCGAGTGTTGAGTTTACCGTCACTAACGAAAATGATTTACCCGTTGTTGGCCTACAAAAAATGCGTTTTGCCGCAGCACAATTAATCCCACAAGGCGCAACTGGTGCAGGTAATGCGTCACAATGGCAATACTTTGGTGATGAAACCTGTGATGTAGCTGCAACATGCCCAGGGACTTTCGTTGACAAGAAAAACGGTCACTACAGTTATACTTTTAGTATGAACCTGACCGCTAACACTAAAGTCACTTATAACGAACAGTTAGCTCAACGAGTATTAATCCGCGCTTATAACACTCCGCTTCCCGATGGTACTCAAGTACCAAACAGTAACGCCTTTGTCGACTTCACTGCCGATACTGGTGCACTGCCAACATACAGTCGCAAAATTGTCGCCACAGAAAGCTGTAATACTTGTCACCAAGATTTAGCCAATGTTAAACATGGCGGCGCGTATTCCGACGTTAATTACTGTGCAACTTGCCACACGGCCGGAAAAGTCGGTGTAGGTAAAGAGTTCAATGTTCTCGTTCACGCTAAACACAAAGACCTCACCTTAGGCTCATTAGAAAGCTGTCAAAGCTGTCACGCAGCAAATGAGGCTACGCCTGATTGGAGTAATTGGTCACGTATCCCAACTGCTGCCTCATGTGGAAGCTGCCATAGCGCAGTGGACTTTGCTGCTGGTAAAGGCCACTCACAACAACTAGATAACTCCAACTGTATCGCCTGTCATAACAGCGATTGGACTGCAGAACTGCACACAGGTAAGACTGCAGACAAAAAAGCCGTTATCGCTCAGTTAGGTATGTCAGCAGCACTTGCTGGTCAAGCTGATGATACTGCAGTATTAACCGTGTCTATCTTAGACAAAGATGGTAACGCAATTGATGCGGCAACCGTTCAAGATAAGATTAAACGTTTAGAGTCTGTTACCAACGTTGGCCCTAACTTCCCGATCATGGGCTACAATCCAAGTCCAGGTAGCGGTAAAGCGAAAATAGCGAAAGACTTAGTCAAAGATGGCGCACTGCAAGAAGGTGTAACCTTAGTTGACGGTAAATTGGTCTTTACAACACCCGCTCTACCTTTCGGTGCAGGCGATACTGATACCGCCTTTACCATTATCGGTTTAGAAGTGTGTAGCACTGGTACAAGCTTAACCGCATGTACCGCAGACAGCGCAACAACGAGCATGAAAGCTGAACTAGCTTTTGGCACTAAGTCTGGTAAAGCACCGAGCATGCGTCATGTTAACTCAGTTGAGTTTGGTACCTGTCAAGGTTGTCACGGTGATAGCTTCGAAATTCACAAAGGCCACCATGCGGGTTTTGTGATGACAGAACAGCTATCACATGCAAAAGATGCCAGCGGTAAGCCAATCGTCGGTGTGGATGCGTGTGTCGCTTGTCATACCCCTGATGGTACCTATGCAAGTGGTGCTAACAAAGGTGCGTTGGAGATGAAATTACACGTTGTTCATGGTAAACAAGGTGTCATCAAAGAATGTACCCAATGTCATAACGACTTCAACCTAGATGCATTCAAGGTCAAAGGCGCTCTGGCAACAACTGCTGGTAAATACACCACGCCAATCACTGCCACTTGTACTTCATGCCACGCGCCAGAATCTATTGGCCACGGCTTAGAAAATATGGGCGCGATTGTGAACGGTGATTATGTTCAAGCCAATCAAGCGGCGCAGTCAGAAACCTGTTTCTACTGTCACAAACCCACACCAACAGATCACACTCAGGTGAAGATGTAATTTGCCCAAGCAGGGGGAGTTCGCTCCCCCTTTCTTGAATTTTGTTGGGACAAATTGGGAAGCCTATTATGAAGAACAGCCTAAAAATGAAAAACCTACTGCCGGCACTTGTCATCTCCATGGCAATGTCTGCAGTGATGTCTTTATGCATCACACCGAGTGCACACGCCTCAAAGTGGGATGACAAAATGACTCCAGAACAAGTCGAAGCCACCTTAGATAAGAAGTTTGCCGAAGGCAGCTACTCCCCTAAAGGTGCCGATTCTTGTTTGATGTGCCACAAAAAATCTGAAAAAGTGATGGACCTTTTCAAAGGTGTCCATGGCGCCATTGATTCATCAAAGAGCCCAATGGCTGGCCTGCAATGTGAAGCCTGTCATGGTCCTATGGGTCAACACAATAAAGGCGGCAACGAGCCGATGATCACTTTTGGTAAGCAATCGACCTTAAGTGCAGAAAAACAAAACAGTGTCTGTATGAGCTGTCACCAAGATGATAAACGCGTATCTTGGAACGGTAGTCACCATGACAATGCCGATGTCGCTTGTGCCTCATGCCACCAAGTGCATGTCGCAAAAGATCCTGTGTTATCAAAAAACACCGAAATGGAAGTCTGTACTAGCTGTCACACGAAGCAAAAAGCAGATATGAATAAACGCTCGAGTCACCCACTAAAATGGGCTCAAATGACCTGTAGCGATTGTCATAATCCCCATGGGAGCATGACAGATTCCGATCTAAACAAGCCTAGCATTAACGAAACCTGTTACTCCTGCCACGCCGAGAAACGCGGCCCAAAACTGTGGGAACATGCACCCGTCACTGAGAACTGTGTGACTTGCCACAATCCTCATGGCAGTGTGAATGATGCCATGTTGAAAACCCGCGCACCGCAGCTGTGTCAGCAATGTCACGCCAGCGATGGCCACGCCAGCAATGCTTACTTAGGTAACACTGGTTTAGGTTCAAACGTCGGCGACAATGCCTTTACGGGTGGAAGAAGCTGTTTAAATTGCCACAGTCAGGTCCATGGTTCAAACCATCCATCTGGCAAGCTATTACAGCGCTAAGGAGACGAGAAAATGAAATTTAAACTCAATTTGATCACTCTGGCGTTACTAGCAAACACAGGTTTTGCAATAGCGGCCGACGGGTATGGCTTAGCCAATGCCAATACAGAAAAAGTCAAAATGTCCGCTTGGAGCTGTAAAGGCTGCGTTGTTGAAACGGGTACGTCTGGCACTGTGGGTGTGGGCGTGGGTTACAACAGCGAAGAGGATATTCGCTCGGCGAATGCCTTTGGGACTTCAAACGAAGTTGCGGGTAAATTTGATGCCGATGTCACCTTCCGTGGTGAGAAAGGCTATCAAGCCAGCGTTGAAGCTTATCAACTGGGCATGGATGGTGGCCGTTTAGATGTCAATGCGGGCAAACAGGGCCAGTATAATGTCAATGTAAACTATCGCCAAATCGCCACTTACAACAGTAATAGCGCCTTAACGCCCTACTCTGGTGTCGGCAGCGATAATTTAACCTTGCCAGACAACTGGGTAACTGCGGGTTCAAGCAACCAGATGCCGTTACTGATGGATAACCTAAATGCCTTAGAACTGTCGCTCAAACGTGAGCGCACAGGGTTAGGTTTTGACTATCAAGGTGAATCGCTGTGGAGTACGCATGTGAGCTACATGCGTGAAGAAAAAACCGGCTTGAAAAAAACATCAGGTGGATTCTTTAACCAATCCATGATGTTAGCTGAGCCAGTTGATTACACCACTGACTCCATTGAAGCCGGCATTAAACTCAAAGGCGATCGTTGGTTCACTGCACTTAACTACAATGGCTCAATTTTTAAGAACGAGTACAACCAGTTAAACTTCGACAGTGCCTTCAATCCAACTTTTGGTGCTCAAACCTCTGGCACACTCGCCCTTGACCCTGACAACCAGTCACACACAGTGTCGCTCATGGGTCAATACAACGACAATACCAATGTGTTGACAGGTCGTGTGCTTGCGGGACAAATGAGTCAAGACCAAGCATTAGTCACTTCAGGCTATGGCTATCAAGTGCCAACAGAGGCCGTTGATGCCAAAGTTGACCTCATAGGGTTGAACTTAAAAGTCGTCAGTAAAGTGACTAACTCACTGCGCTTAAGTGGTAGCTACGACTATAGCGACCGTGATAACAATACTCAAATTGAAGAGTGGACCCAAGTCAGCATCAACAATGTCAATGGTAAGGTGGCCTATAACACCCCTTACGATAACACTAGCCAACGCTTCAAAGTGGCGGCGGATTATCGTATTACCCATGGACTGAAGCTTGATGGCGGCTATGACTTCAAACGTGACGACCGTAATTATCAAGACCGTGAAACCACGGATGAAAATACTGTTTGGGCACGTTTGCGCGTTAACAGCTTTGAAACTTGGGATATGTGGGTTAAGGGCAGTTACGGTCAGCGTGATGGCTCGCAATATCAAGCTTCTGAATGGACATCTTCTGAAACCAACAGCCTGTTACGTAAGTACAATCTGGCTAACCGCGACAGAACCCAGATTGAAGCTCGAGTCACCCACTCGCCAATCGACAGCTTGACCATAGATTTCGGTGCCCGTTACGCATTAGATGACTACTCTGACACAGTTATTGGCTTAACTGAGTCAAAAGACACCAGCTATGATGCCAAAATCAGCTATATGATCACCGATGATTTACTGGCGACAGCCTTCTACAACTATCAAATCATTGAGTCTGAACAAGCGGGAAGCAGTAATTACAGCACCCCAACATGGACAGGATTCATTGAAGATAATGTAGATGTGGTCGGGGCGGGCCTGAGCTACAACAACTTGCTTGAGAACAAGTTACGCATGGGATTGGATTACACTTATTCAAACTCCGACAGTAACACTCAAGTCAGACAAGGTATCACAGGCGACTATGGCGATTATTTTGCCAAAGTGCACAACATTAACTTATATGCTCAATATCAAGCCACCGAGAAAATGGCGCTGCGCTTGGATTATAAAATTGAGAATTATAAAGACAATGATGCCGCCAATGATATCGCCGTCGATGGGATCTGGAACGTCGTAGGCTTTGGCAGCAATAGCCATGACTACACAGCGCAAATGATCATGCTGAGCATGAGTTACAAACTCTAATCGATACTGTTCATAACACGAAAAGCCCGCATGTTGCGGGCTTTTGTTTAAGCGAAGCAGGATCTTTTAAAGCGATAACATCATGGCAGATAACAGTAAAAATCTTGAATAAGATCAGACTCTGGCGCGAAAGTCCGCCCATAAAAACCTTAATCCTTGAGTTTTGGCTCACTTTAGCGGATCTTAATTCAATCTTTTAGTTAATCCTCTGAGCCCATGCGCCTTTATTCTTCAATCTCCCAATCTCAGTGGCTGTTATCACTTTCTGCACTATTGGGGCTAAGCCTATTACCCTTACCCGCTATGGCGTTCGACCCATCGGGTGGCGCAGCGAGCCTATTTATCATTTTAGGCCTCGGTGGTTTTACCTTAATCAATCTGTTTCTACAGGGCTTATTCTTTTTTGCGGGTCAGTATCACAGCGCCACTTTTGCTAAACGCCATGTATTAAGCGCACTAATAGTACCATTAATTGCCATTGCGTTAGCCATTTATGATCATAGAGGTTGGAGTGATTTCGCCCTTAACTTAGGTATTATCTGTGTCGGTATTGGACTGATTTTATTGCCACTACAGCTTTGCCAAATCGATAAACCCACCAATCGCAATGCAGATTGGATCATCAGCCTAGGGGCATTATTCATCTTAGCTTTGAGCTATGTGATTGCGCCATTAGCCCTCTTTACGATTGTGCTGGCCCACATTTGTTTGGCTTCAAGCACAAATCAAATTCCTAAGATATTAAGTTATATCGGTTTAATCCTTGGCTATTCTCTTTTTGGCTACTGGGTATATCAAACAGTGATGATGCTCCAATCCTGATTGAAAATGAATGAGCAACGATAAAATTAGCGATTAAATTGACTAAGACAAATCTCACTAAAGCGCCATCGCCACTGTGCGTAACTGTATCGCCATCATGCACGGCATCAATGGCCAAACTGCTGGCAAAAATCAGCGCCTGTACTTTATGTCAGGCCCATTTACCCTTAGCGCCCAAGCCGATATTACAGGCCAGTACCCAAGCGCGAATTTTGATTGCAGGCCAAGCTCCGGGCGTGAAAACCCACCATAAAGGCATACCTTTTGACGATGCCAGCGGTGAACGGCTGCGCACTTGGTTAAATGTCACGCGGGAGCAATTCTACGACCCCAATCTTTTTGCCATTATCCCTATGGGATTTTGTTTTCCGGGCAGTATCGAAAAAAACGGTAAAAAGCAGGGTGATAAACCACCGCGCCCCGAATGTGCTGCCACTTGGCATCAGGCCTTGCTCGCCCTAATGCCGCAAATAGAGCTAATTGTGATCCTCGGCCAATATGCCATCGACTATCATCTACCGCGCGAATCGTCCGAGGCCGTAAACCCCACTTCACCGATCACTGAGCCTCAAACAACCAGCAGTAAAATTTCGACCAGCGCTAAAGTAACAGCCATCCCCAAACTGAAACCAATAACAGTGACCCAAGCATGCGCGCAATGGCAGCAATATTGGCCTAAGTATCTTGTCTTGCCGCACCCAAGCCCGCGTAATAATCTTTGGCTTAAGCAGCATCCTGAGTTTGAACGCGATATGCTACCCAGATTAAGAATGCGTATTACATCCCTGTTAAACCTTCAACCCCACTAGGCGCCTGTATGTATCTACTTGACTCTGTCATCGCTAAGCAAATTGTGAGTCGCACAATGAAAATCATTGGCCACAATATCAATGTGATGAACGGCCAAGGGGTGATTTTAGGCTCAGGCGACCCTAAGCGTATAGGGTCAACCCACGAAGGCGCGCTGCTGGCGATAGCCCAAAATCGCAATGTGGAGATCAGTCAAGAAGTCGCCTCAGGGCTGCATGGCGTTAAGCCAGGCATCAATTTACCCTTGCATTATCAAGGACAAATTATCGGCGTTGTCGGCATTACCGGTGATCCACGTGAGCTCACCCATTATGGTGAGTTACTTAAAATGACTGCCGAAATGATTGTTGAACAAGCCAACCTGCAGGATAAATTGCAATGGGAGAATCGCCAGCGTGAAGAGTTTATTCTGCAACTGATAAAAGCTGAAACCGATGATGCACAGTTGCACCGCTGGGCAAAACAGCTCGACATTGATATCAGCCTGCCAAGAGTCGCGGCCATTATTGAGATCAGCGAGAAAAACATCCAGAAACACCATTTAAAAACCGACACCACCCCATCGACCTTGTTCTTAGCAGAGGCATCCACTCTGCCCGCCGATGAACGTAGCCCCAGAGTCAGTGAAACCCTCAAGCAAGTGCTACATCTATTGCAATACCCTGACCGTGGTAACTTGATTGCCATGACCTCAATGTCGCAGTTGGTGATCCTAAAGCCAGCTTTTTTAGATGGAAAACAATGGGATCCTGAGCTTGAAAATCAGCGCATCGATAAGCTATTGCAGCGCTTACCCGCCCAGATGGATTTAAACTTTAAGATTGCCCTCGGCCATTTCTTCCCGGAAAAAGGTGGGATAGCGCGCTCCTATCAAACGGCTCAAGAAACCTTGGCACTCGGTAAGCAGCTCAATGCAGAAGGGAATAAATACCTATTTGAAGATTATTCTCTACAAGTGTTACTTGCAGGGCTAAAACATGACTGGCGCGGTCAGGCGCTGGCAACGCCCTATCAGCAACTCGCCAAGGCGGATAAAAACGGCCAATTACGAAAAACCTTAGCGGCTTACATCACCCACTTTGGCGATGCACAGCAATGCGCGAATGCCCTGTTTATTCATCGCAATACACTGAGATATCGCCTTGATAAAATTCAGCAAATCACCCAAGCCGACATTCAATCCCTGCATGGATTATTAAGCCTGTATCTTGGGCAATTAATTGATACTTCGACTCGCTTAACTTAACGCTCAAATGACTGAGCAACTCAACAGATTAGCCAGGAAAAAGCCCGCAGATGACGGCGCCGACCTGATGACCAGATCAATTGAGTAAAACTTGGCCTGTACTAAAAAATTAATTGAAAGATTTATACCGTATCCCCTTTCCTATCCTTTCATATAGTATCGCGTCGATATGCTAGCGCTCTCTACTTAGTCCATTGAAAGGAATGATAATGACCTCAATCAAACTGACTTTACTCGCCAAAGCTTGTCTCATTAGCGGCTTAGCGCTGACTTCACCTTCGTTAATCGCGGCCGAGAAAACCATTCCCGAACTGGTCGATGCCGTGAACGGCACACCCGATGCGGTAAGTCGCGAGGCGGGTAAAAAAGTCAAACTGCGTAATCACACTAAGGGATTTTGTACCTCGGGCAGTTTTAAACCGAATCCACAATTACAACAAACGTTGGCAATTCCATTTTTTAATCAAGATAGTATCAAGGTCACAGCCCGCTTTTCCCTCGGCGGTACAAATCCGCAGATCTCAGATAAAACCGCTGGGCGCTTTATGTCACTCAAAATTGACGGCGATAAAGAAAATCTTAACTTTGTCACCACTAACGTTCCCGTTTTCTTTGCCAAAAATCTCGAAGAGTTTTTTAACTTTCAGACCAAAGTGAAACAAGGTCCTGAAGGTAAACAGTGGCTTATTGATAATCAACCCAGCGCCAAAGCTTTTTTCGACTATGTTAAACAGTTGCCTCCCAGCCCAAGTTTTGCCAACAGCCGCTACTTCGGTGTAAATAGTTTCCTGTTCAGCACGCCAAAAAACAGTGTTCAACAAGGTGAAACGGTCGCGGGTAAATGGATTTTTGAACCTGTCGCTGGTACTGCCGGGCTGTCAGCCAGTGAACTTGCCAATCTCAGTGATGATTTTTTAAAGGCGGAATTACTCGAGCGCATTAAAACCCAGCCAGCACAATGGAACCTTTATATTCAACTCGCCGAAATGGGGGATGAGATTAATGACCCAACTGTGATCTGGCCTGAAACTCGCCAGCGTTTACTGGTAGGCCAAGTGATGATTAACGGTGAGCGAGACAGCGATCCCCAAGTGCAACAGTGTGATAAAGGCATATTTAACCCACTGTTATTGCCTAAGGGCATTACTGCATCTGCTGATCCGATACTCAATGCCCGCACCGCAGCCTATGTAGAATCCTTTATTCGTCGTCAATAAAGAGTCGAGTTAAGTCCCTCCTGTTTAGGATTGGCAAATAGCCCTATTTGCCAATCCTTATCGACAAGCGCCTCCCTTACCGACAAAACGCCTCCTCCTGCATTCGAATTCACCTAAGCATTTTTGTGCATGAGCACAAAAATGGCGAAACATAACGCGGTAATTCCGTGGATTTAGCCAAAGCTATTCAAACATACCTGCACAATAATAGGATGACCTTAAAGCAGCCCTCATTTGGACTCAGGCCCAAATAAGCACTGCGCCCTACACTATAAGTCAAAAAACTTACTCAAAAACTTCAGCCAAGAACTGAACGGGACAAACTATGAACTTAGTGCTTATTCTCATCGGCGTGATTGCATTTATTGTTATCGCGACCTCAAAATTTAAACTCCACCCCTTTTTAACCTTAATTCTGGCCGCCTTTATCGCAGCCTTCGCCTATGGCTTGCCGAGCGGAGAAATCGCTAAAACCATTACTACAGGGTTTGGCAATATTTTAGGCTATATCGGCTTAGTGATCGTCTTAGGCACTATCATAGGGATTATTCTGGAAAAAAGCGGCGCCGCCATCACCATGGCCGATGTGGTGATCAAGATATTAGGTAAACGCTTCCCGACACTCACTATGTCAATTATCGGTTATCTCGTGTCTATTCCGGTCTTTTGTGACTCGGGTTTTGTGATCTTAAACTCACTGAAACAATCGATGGCGAACCGCATGAAGGTCTCTAGTGTCTCCATGAGCGTTGCCTTAGCCACAGGTCTGTACGCCACTCACACCTTTGTACCGCCAACGCCAGGCCCTATCGCCGCCGCAGGCAACTTAGGCTTAGAGTCCAACTTAGGCTTAGTGATCGGTGTGGGTCTCTTTGTGGCCGCCGTTGCGGCACTCGCGGGTATGTTATGGGCAAACCGCTTTGCCGATGTTGAGCCCGATGGTGAAGGCGCAGAAGAACTTAAAGCGCAGGCCAGTGACTATGAAACGCTGAAAAAAAGCTATGGCACGTTACCAAGTCCATTAAAAGCTTTCGCACCGATTTTTGTGCCTATCGTATTAATTTGTTTAGGTTCTATCGCTAACTTCCCTTCAGCGCCTTTGGGTAAAGAAGCTGTGTTTGATGCGCTCGTGTTCCTTGGTCAGCCTGTTAATGCCCTGATGATTGGCCTGTTTTTATCCCTGCTGCTGTTAAAGGGTGAGAATAAGATCAGCGAATTTAGCGAACGCATCAGCCAAGGGCTCGTCACTGCCGCGCCGATTATTTTAATCACAGGTGCAGGTGGTGCTTTTGGTGCGGTATTAAAAGCCACGCCTATAGGTGACTTTTTGGGCACATCACTGTCGGCACTGGGTATCGGTATCTTCATGCCATTTATCGTCGCTGCAGCGCTTAAGTCAGCGCAGGGTTCATCGACGGTAGCGTTAGTCGCAACCTCTGCACTGGTTGCGCCTATGCTTGGCGATATTGGTCTTGGTAGTGATATGGGCCGAGTGTTAACAGTAATGGCAATTGGCGCAGGTGCGATGACCGTTTCCCACGCCAATGACAGCTTCTTTTGGGTCGTCACCCAATTTAGCCGCATGAGCGTCAAACAAGCCTATAAAGCCCAAACTATGGCGACCCTAATCCAAGGTGTAACGTCCATGGTAACTGTGTATGTGCTAAGCCTAGTGTTGCTCTAATATTAATGAGTTCTTGATTCAATATTGTCCCTTGGGCACATACCGTGCCCAAGATATATCTCTGTTATACGCCCTAATAATTGCAACAGATTAATGTGCCAGTGATGGATATAAATGCCCTTATATCACCTCAGTTTTAGCACAGGGATGTTGTTGCGCCCAACGTAAGTGGCCTTGGGTTTAGTGTTCAACATTGAGCCCTGTTTTATCCCATTTAGCTGTAGGATTTTTAATGAAAATAGTTATCGCCCCCGACTCATTTAAAGAAAGCTTAAGCGCGCTCGAAGTGGCCAACGCAATCGAGCAAGGCTTAAGACAAGTGATCCCCGACTGCGACATAGTCAAAATACCCGTTGCCGATGGTGGCGAAGGCACAGTGCAATCTATGGTGGACGCCACGGGCGGCAGTATTGTCAGCTTAGAAGTCATGGGGCCACTGGGGCATAGAGTGCAAGCACACTATGGCATCCTTGGTGAAGGTATTCTCAGCGCTGCGATCAATACAAGTTCTGCTTCAATTTCACGTGCAGATCCAACGAACAAATCGCCACATCGAGGCGCGATTGCCGTGATTGAAATGGCCTCAGCCTCAGGTTTGCACCATGTGCCGAGGGAGCAACGTAACCCGCTGCTTACCACAAGTTATGGCACGGGCGAGCTGATTTGTGATGCGCTTAATCGGGGGATAAAGCACATCATTTTGGGCCTAGGCGGCAGTGCCACCAACGATGGCGGCGCGGGTATGGCCCAAGCGCTGGATATTTTATTGCTCGATGGCCAAGGTAAAACGCTACCTTCTGGCGGCGCAGCGCTGGCGAACCTTGCTCAAATCGATGTATCAAACGCTCATCCACTTTTACGTGAGTGCAGCTTCGAAGTTGCCTGCGATGTTGATAATCCACTGTGCGGTGAACGCGGTGCATCGGCAATTTTTGGTCCGCAAAAAGGTGCGACGCCCGAGATGGTTAAGCAGCTAGATGCCGCTCTTGCCCATTATGCCGATGTGATTGCCCGCAATGGCATTAGCGATCACCGCGATCATGCGGGGGCTGGC
This sequence comes from Shewanella sp. SM68, assembly GCF_025653925.1. Classification (NCBI taxonomy): domain Bacteria; kingdom Pseudomonadati; phylum Pseudomonadota; class Gammaproteobacteria; order Alteromonadales; family Shewanellaceae; genus Shewanella; species Shewanella sp. SM68. Next base: position 232,596 of record NZ_JAKKRU010000003.1, on the reverse strand, counting down.
GCTGCTGGCGGTATGGGTCTTGGCGTGATGGCTTTTTTAAATGCCGAGCTTAAACCCGGGGTTGAGATTGTGATGCAAACCGTTGGCCTTGCGGACAAAATCCGTGGCGCCGATTTAGTGATCACAGGTGAAGGCCGCATCGATGGTCAAACCGTGTTTGGTAAAACCCCAATGGGCGTGTTAAAGCAAGCCAAACTGCAGGGCATTCCCACTATCGGTATCGCGGGCTGCCTCGGTGAAAACGCCAATGCCATATTGGATCACGGTATGGCGGCTATCTTCCCTATCATCCCGCACTTAAGTCCACTTGATGATGTGCTAGCCAATGCCAAGCTAAACCTTTGCAATACCGCTCGAAATATCGGCGCGGTACTCATGTTAGGCCAGCGCTAATACTGGAACTAATACTTAAGTAATTCCCTCTGTTTAATGATTTGAAGAAAGGCGCCATAACGGCGCCTTTGCTTATTTAGGCCGCAACGCTTTGGCAATACCAATCGTATTAAATATTTGTTCATTCAGCGGGAGTTCAACGCGTTTTAGACAAGGCGAAGGCTTGAAGGCATAGTGGTGTTCTGTCGAAAGCCTTGAACGCAGTATAAAGCGCGTTGCCATGTAGTGAACATCAGCCGCCCTTCGGGAACCACACAGGCATCCCACTCCGGTGTTGCATTGCCTTAAAAGGGAATAACCATTTCTGCGTCAATGCGCCTTGGATTGAGATGCCTATGAGGCTCTGAACTGATTAGATATTTAACGTGATTGGTATACACAAAATTTTAGTGCTTGATGCCTAAAAGGCCTTGCAGTAAAGTGAGCTCCCTTTTTGGTATTCCGCTGATTGAACATTTGAGAGTCACTGATCGCGCATCACTGGTCGAGAATCACTGGTCCGTTATACTCTTCGAGCTAATTTGCGGTTTCACTATAAAAATTAATAGACGGCAAGCCCCATGACCCAGAAACTCCCTCGCCAAGCCACCGCATCCGAAGCAAGTTTGCTCCGCATTTTTACTGCACCGGAAGATGCAAGCTCAACGCTGAGTATTATCGAGCAAAAGCTCTCCGAGGACTTAGCAGGCTTTTTGGGTGACAGTATCGCCGCGCTCGAAAAACCCTTGTCTGAAATCGAAACCGATTTTCAAGCCTTTGAGATCCCAACTCAGCCGCGTTTTGTCTCCGATTACACCGACGAAATTATGCAAAATCTGGTGGCGCATTCGGTACACACAGCGGCACCGAGTTTTATCGGCCACATGACTTCGGCACTGCCCTACTTTGTGTTGCCGCTGTCAAAAATGATGGTGGGACTCAATCAAAATCTGGTCAAAATCGAAACCTCAAAGGCATTTACGCCGCTTGAACGCCAAGTGCTCGGCATGATGCACCATTTGATTTATGCCCAAGATACGGATTTTTATCAAAGCTGGATGCACAGCGCCAATCATTCTCTCGGGGCATTTTGCTCTGGCGGCACGGTTGCCAACATCACGGCGCTGTGGATTGCCCGTAACCAATTATTGAAAGCCGAGGGTGAGTTTAAAGGCGTCAGCCGCGAAGGCTTATTCAAGGCGCTGCGCCACTATGGCTATGATGATTTAGCGATTTTAGTGTCGGAGCGAGGCCACTATTCGCTGGGTAAAGCCGTCGATCTGCTTGGTATCGGTCGCGACAATATCATCAGCATTCCCACTGGCAGCGATAACAAAGTCGATGTCGCGAAAATGCGCCAAGCCGCCCTTGAACTTGCCAATAAAAACATCAAAGTGTTGGCGATTGTTGGCGTGGCTGGCACCACAGAAACCGGTAATGTTGACCCACTGACAGAATTAGCTGCGCTGGCAAAAGAGTTAAACTGCCATTTCCATGTGGATGCTGCTTGGGGCGGCGCGAGTTTATTATCCAATAAATACCGCCACTTACTCGCAGGTATCGAACTTGCTGACTCAGTCACTATCGATGCCCACAAACAAATGTACGTGCCTATGGGCGCAGGCATGGTGTTATTTAAAGACCCAGAGTTTGCCCACGCCATTGCCCACCACGCCGAATATATTCTGCGCCGTGGTTCAAAGGACTTAGGCAGCCAAACGCTCGAAGGCTCACGCCCCGGCATGGCGATGTTAGTGCACGCTTGCTTACAGATCATCGGCCGCGATGGTTATGAAATATTAATCAATAACAGCCTTGAAAAAGCCCGCTATTTTGCCGAACAAATCAAAGCCCATGAGGATTTTGAGCTAATCACTGAGCCAGAACTTTGTCTGCTGACTTACCGTTATGTGCCAGCCCGCATCCAAGCCGCCATGCAGCTTGCCTGTGAGCAAGCAGACACAGTAAAACTCGCTCGCTTTAACGAGCTGCTCGATGGTCTTACTCAGTTTATTCAAAAGCACCAACGCGAACAGGGTAAGTCTTTCGTCTCCCGCACTCGCATTCAGCCAGCTCGCTATTTTAGACAAGCGACCGTGGTATTCCGTGTGGTACTAGCCAACCCCCTCACCAGCCATGACATTCTCAATCAAGTGCTGGTCGAACAAAGCGAAATCGCCGCACTAGATAAAGAGTTTTTACCCGCACTCATGGCGATGGTGGCTGATTAGCAAGTGGTTTGATGTAAGCTTTCAATCCCAGTTTAAATACAGTGTGTTAATCGCAAACAGCCGCAAATTTTTTGCGGCTGTTTTTATTGGCAGAGCTAAATTTGCGGAAAACTTGGTGAAATAACAAAGATAAAGAGCTTCTATTCACGTAGTTGATACGACAAATTCCATTGCTTCCGTGACACGCCACGAAGCCATCCATGGCGGCTCTGCGATGACATCCATGTCATCGAAGGTCACGTCCGCAATAGAATTCGCCTTCGCAAATCTAGGTGTAATCTGCGGCAACATTTGAAAAGATGGGAGTTCAACTGTTGTACGCATGTTCTCCCCTTAACCAATTAAACGGCGAATAGACAGGACGCGATTCGCGACATAGACAACGCCGACAGCAATCGCCACAAAAGGCAGGTATTTTTTAAGCATGGTTTTCCCCTTGGGATACGCTGCGGCGGGTTAACACTTCACAGCGTTGGCTAAGTGCGCTTAGTAGGTATTCGGGGATTTGGAGCGGGATAAAAGCGTACCCATTAACGGGTACTAATATGATGATTACTCAACATTTTCAGTAAGTGTAACAATATAGTAATTATACATTGCACTATATTGCTGCGGCGGCTCTTCATCAAAATAATTAAAAATTTCAACAATATCTTGTATATATACGTCAGGCAGCTTTTGTATGTCATCGGACTCAGTAAAGAAACGCCTTTCAATCTCATCAAAAACAGCTTTTTCAAAGTCAGGCAAAACCTTACTAACTACTAGCGTATTCTTTTCTCTTCTTTTATTCACAATGACATCGGCTAAACCTAAACTGCTAAAAATAGAAGATGTGGTCAATAGACCAAGAATTCCATCTAAAACATCAATATTACCAATATCTTCAGTAATAAATTTCCCTGACTTATTACTTAACAATATAACCAGTGAGTAAATTTTTACGATAACAGACAAAGATCTGATGAATTCTGAAGTATTACTATCTAGATTTATTTTATTTGAGCCAACATTAGATTTTGGAGCTTGAAATGACTCTAGATTATTACTGATTTTCTCGACATTTGAGTTTACCAATTCAATTTTTTCATGAATAAATCTGGGGATATCGTCTATCCGCCTAATTAAATCATTCATTGAATCGCCAATGTTTTTTGAGGTCACATTTAAATTTTCACTTGAAGACCTCAGCTCTTTTGAAGACTTATCAATGATTTCAGCCCCATCATTAACATTTGAAAGTGATTTAGCTAACTCACCGTTTGTATAAACGGCATAAAAAATAGCAAAAGTCGCTAAAATCAATGATGAGATTGTTGCTGCAAATGAGATATAAGCAACAAGATTATTATTTTCAGAGAATTTATAACTAATAACCACAACCAACAATGCAATTAAAATAGATGCTATATAGAAAAAATGAATACCACTCTTGTTTACGAAAATCTCATATACTACTTTAGGCCAAACCATTCTGTCTTTAACTTCGCTACCACTACTTTTATCCATCACCAGAACCTCATAACCCATTGACGCCAATGACATTACAACTTTGAAGACCGCAAGGCAACATCTTGTTTACTTTATTGGATGGATTGATTAAGTTCATTTACAACCAATATTCCCCTTAAACACCAACAGCTTAACAAGACACCCATTATTAAATTCTTGGAATGCCCTAATTGTAAATAACAAACCATCTTTACTATCAATACCTTAATGATCAAGCACTGCTATGATAGTGACCGTCTATGACAAAATAAGAAAGACAGGACTGGCTTGAATCTTTTAGAATTCACAGTTAACTCCGAAGTAACAGAATACACTTCCCCTCGGAGTTGCCGCAGGGCGAATAGACAAATTGCGTGAGTTCGGTCATGGATGACCGACTAGCTTTCGCAGGTGCAGGGACGCATCCTTCGGAAGCGATAGCAATTTTGGTAATGAGCACAAGGGGCTTTCAACTCCGTTGGGGCGTCTTGGAGCATCTAAGGAGGATAGGACGAGCAGTCCTCCTTGGTCGGGTGTGGGGTGAAGCCCCACGACTTTGACTTTGCTTTTAAATTATTTAACGAAAAAATATTTAACGAGACACTCATTAATAAATAGTTTGAATGCACTAATTGTGAGTAACAGACTATCAGCCATACCAAAGGCTTAATGGGATTCAGGTGTGGGATGAAGCCTCACGACGTTGATTTAGCCTTTAAAAAAATAACCATCAATCATCCCCGAAATCACATAGGAACTAAGATGTTTTCCATGCGAAAAAACATTCTCCCACTGGTCATGCTAAGTCTTGGCGCATTGCCTCTATATGCTCCAGCACAGGACAGCAGCGCGTTATGGGGTAAAAAATACGCTGAGGTGAAATCGAGTTTATTGGCTGCTGGCTGGGTATTAGCACCCGTAGCAGAAGATGAAACGCCAATGACAGAAGATTACCCTGAAATAACCTGTGGTAGCGGCGCGATGGCGATTTGCTCTGTCGGCTTTATGCGAGAAAAAACTACGCTTGCCTTAGTAGTTGAGTCTATTGAACAAGAGCTTATTGTGACAGGTGAATACTAAACAGCCCAATAGATGATGTTAAACTCAGCCTAAGCATCTAATGTAGACGAGGTAGTGATGACATCTGTACCCCAATCAAAACAAGAACTTGAATTGGCTATTTACTCAGTTTTCCCCAAATTGATGGCTGACTATCGTTCAATCACAACCCAAATGTCCCGTGTGTGCAGCTTAGAAGGAAACATCAAAGGTACACAAATGAGTGTAAGTGATACCGTCGCTTACCTTATTGGTTGGGGTAAATTAGTGCTCAAATGGTACGAGTTAACATCGCAAGCACTCCCCGTTGATTTTCCCGATACGGGTTATAAATGGAATCAACTGGGATTATTAGCAGAGCGATTTCATCATGAATATAGCCAATGGCAATATACTGATTTACTTGATGAATATGAAATGACAATGGAAAAATTGTCAACGCTGATTGCTAGTCTCAGTAATCAGCAACTATACGGCATAACTTGGTACGATAAATGGACTCTGGGCCGTATGATCCAGTTCAATACTTACTCCCCGATGAAGAATATGCGTACCAAAGTACGACGATTCAAAAAAGACAATGCATTACCCTAGTAAACAACTCTTTTAAGCACGGAGGTATTCATGCCAAGTACCCACACTCACCCGCAGTTAGGTCCAAATCCCAACGATAAAGCGCCGATGAAAGGCTTTCCTCAGGTTGGCTTTCTTAAAAAATTTATTTCCCGCGAGAACATTATTGTCGGTGATTACACTTATTATGACGATCCAGCAGGTCCTGAGAGGTTCGAGTCGAATGTACTTTATCACTTTGACTTTATTGGCGATAAACTGAATATCGGTAAATTCTGTGCCATTGCGAAAGACGTGAAATTCATTATGAATGGCGCCAATCATCAAGTATCTGGCTTCTCGACTTATCCTTTTTATATCTTCGGCAATGGCTGGGAGAAAGCGGCGCCCAAGCCCGAAGATTTACCTTTTAAGGGCGACACCTGTATCGGTAACGACGTATGGATTGGTTATAACGCCACTATCATGCCTGGGGTGAAAATTGGCCACGGCGCCATTGTTGCCAGTCAATCCGTAGTAACAAAAGATGTGCCACCCTACGCTGTGGTTGGTGGTAATCCTGCCACAGTGATCAAGCTGAGATTCGAGCAAACTGTGATAGATGAGCTTGTTACCATCGCTTGGTGGGATTGGCCGATAGAGAAAATAACTCAACACCTTGAGGCTATCGCGGGGGCAGAACTCACAACATTACAGCAGGCAACCTAAATAACGCCTATCGCGAGCAAGACTGAACAAAAAATCTTAAGCGACAAGCATTAAGCAACACACATTAAAAAAACGCCATTAAACGCAAACAAAATCCTATATGCGCAATTTTGTACAAAAGCACTGAGGGTTTCTGGGTTACTATCAGGCACAACCCGCCCATTCATACACTAAACACGGAGGCCTAGTGTGAACACAGAACATGCGGCCTACCAGATTGCCGGTGAATTAGGTGGCCTCGAGTTACTCAATGCCCACTACCATAAACAAAACTTTAGTCGGCACACCCACGAAGGTTACACAGTCGGCGTGATTGAAACGGGGGCGCAGCGTTTTTATCGCACGGGTGGCAACCATGTGGCGCCAAAGCACAGCATCATTCTCGTCAACGCCGACGAAGTCCATAATGGTTGTAGCGCCACCGAGGGCGGTTGGTCCTATCGTGCCATGTATCCAGTACCCGCGCAGTTTGCCAATATTAACAGTGAGCTAGCATCAAACCGCGGTGCGCCCTATTTCCCTGAGCCCGTAGTGTACGATCCTGAATTAGCCGAATTACTGCGCTTCACCTTTACGACTTTAGATACATCGGACAATCGCTTACTGCGCGAAAGCTTGGTCTATTCCAGCTTGACACAGTTGATGACACGCCATGGCAAGAATCGCCCAAGCGATAACCTCGCTGTAATCGCTAAGCCTGCGTTAGCACTGGTGAAATCCTTTATCGACGATCATCCTGCAGCCGACATCTCCCTTGAAGAGCTGGCAACACTCGCGGGATTAAGCCCCTATTATTTGCTGAACCAATTTCAGCGTTATTACGGCTTACCGCCCCACGCTTACCAAATTCAGGCAAGAGTGAGACTCGCCAAAGGAAAAATCAAACAAGGCACACGGCTGCTTGATGTCGCCCTCGATTGTGGTTTTCACGATCAAAGTCACTTGAATCGACATTTTAAGAAGACAGTCGGCGTAACACCGGGGCAATTTGCCAAAGAAATAGGCCGCAATATTATCCAAGCCTAAACAACCACTTTAAGTTAATCTGCCATGCTCATTCTTGCTTTCTCCTCTATTGACTAAGCAAGCAACCTTATCCAAGCATTTATTGTTTAACGGCAACCCCGTCGCCGCTATTTTTAGGAGCCAAAGTGACAACCGACAAGCTTATAGAACCTGATGTTTATCCTGTGCATCCATCGAAATCCAAGGCATTTTTAAAAGGTACATTAGCCATGATGCCGTTGACGATAGCGGTTGTACCTTGGGGCATTTTAGCGGGCTCCTTCGCCATTGAGGTTGGGCTAACGCCCATTGAGAGCCAAGCCATGTCGGCGATTATCTTTGCGGGCGCGGCTCAATTAGTGGTGCTCGGCATGGTGAAAGCCGGTATTGGTCTGTGGAGTATCTTAATTACGACGTTACTCATCACCTCACGCCATCTGTTATATGCAATGGCGATGCGCAGTCAAATCAGTCCGTTGCCATTAAAGTGGCGCCTAACATTGGGCTTTTTGCTCACAGATGAACTGTTTGCCATCGCCAATCAAGGCAAGTTATATAAGTTCGACCCTTGGTACGCCCTTGGCGGCGGTTTGAGTTTCTATATCGGTTGGAATATAGCCACACTACTTGGCATAGTGGCGGGCAATGCGATTGAGAATTTAGATGAGATGGGATTAGATTTTGCAATCGCAGCCACCTTTATCGCTCTGGTCGTTCCTACCATAAAAAAACCATCGATTCTCGTCTGTGTATTAGTCTCGCTTACCCTAGCAGTGATATGCGCCGTTTTTAAAATTCAAGCGGGACTGCTCATTGCCGCCATTGCGGGAATGACGGCAGGTGTACTTTACGCCAAAGTGACCAAGGAAGCGGAACGCGCAGAACAATCCGCAAATCAGTTAGCAAGCGCACAGACCAAAACAGAAGTGGATACAGGAACAGGGACTGACATTAAGACAAAAACATTGTCAGGAGAGAAAGCATGATTTGGTTAATGATCTTTTCAATGGCGGCGGTTGTGTTTATCAGTCGTCATTTACTACTTGAGCCTAAACTACCGCTGCGATTAAGTAAGGGCACCCAAACCTTTTTAAGTTACTCGGCCCCTGCGGTACTCACTGCGATCTTTGCGCCCATAGTGTTTGTGCAGGAAGGTCAGCTCGGTCTGAGCCTAGACAACAGCTATCTCATCTGCGCCGTAGTCGCTACAGTGTTGGCGCTCGTCACCCGTAATACCTTGCTGACCACAGTACTGAGTATGGGACTGTTTTTCTTTATCCACTAAGTCAACAAAGAGTCAGTGCTCAGCAACGGCACTGACTCTTGCATCAATCATTTACACCGCCCCTACCACTCTTTTACACAGCCTAATCCTCTCTGAGACATCCCCCCTAGAAAATTACTGACACGTTATCTTGATTTTCCACAATCTTCATGTACTTAGATTCTTATGTCTGTGCAACTAACAGTATCGGCTTTAACGGTATTTCACACATCGACGATAATGGAAGGGTGATGATATTTATCAGCAATAACAAAGGCTCAAACAATAAAAACAAAATACTTAACCTAACCATATTCAAACTATTTAGTCTCTAAAAACGTCCATTCAGAAATGTTATTTACTGCATCTATTACGGCACTAATCTCAGTATTTTTCTAGGTATAGTTCTCGGAATGAAGAGTCCATTTAAAATTTTTACATAATAAAATGCCGCATAAATATTAATCCACATTCAAAAACCAACCCACTAAAAATTAAAGTAAATACACTATATTATAAAGTTATAAATACCGTTTAAAAATAAAGTAATTAACATTTTTAACCAGATTAAAACACACCTTAAATTAATTCATTTTTATTTTGTTTAATAAAAATAAAAGTGCTAGTTTTAGATGTGCCTAGCAGTAATGATTATTTATATGATTTAGAACTACATATAATTGCCATCGGCGCTCTCAATGAAAGGACGTATTTTATTAAAATAAAGGAACAATCATGAGAAAAAAATCTAGCCTGGGTATATTAACGTTATCCTGTTTAACCGCACTTGGAACTGTTTCTTTGTTGGCCGAAGCTGCTATTCCGAATACTATTCCAAAACTGTCAATGGTAGAACACGCAGCCCCTGATCTTGATTCGCTTAAAAATGATGCAATTAACGACCCCTCGTTTATCAGCTCGTTATTCTCCTTAGGGCACCATCTTGGATATGCATGGGCTGGCGGTACAGCATCCCAGTATGTTGGTGAAGACATCGAAGTCAGAAGAGAATCGAGCAACGAATATAGTCTTAAAGCCCGCTATAACGGCAATGATCCTTATGCAAGCGGCTACAGAGCGAATGAACGTTTGAAGGTAAATTTACAAAATATTCATTTCGTCACTAATCCTCAAAGTCTAAAGTTAGGTTCACCTCAAGTTTATGATCGTGAGGCTATTTATACTGCTCCTGTGGTTATCTATAACTGGGGCGATACCGAAGATACCGGTGTAGCCACCCTAAACTATGATTACACCACTAGCTGGGCCAAAACCGATAATTTCTCTTTCTCCGAGAAAATTGGCGTAACCAATAAATATGAAGTGGGTATTCCAGGAATAGGTGGAGCGAGTTCTGAAATCAGCGCCGAATTTTCTGCCAGCCAAGGTTGGAGTGAAACCGACGGCAAAAGTACAACGATTTCGAGTCAGGCGCAGTACCGCGCAATTATGCCGCCTCGCAGCAAACGTTATATCTCAATCACCCTATTTAAACAAAAGGCAGATGTCCCATACACCTCAAGTTTATATATGATGTACGATATAAAATATGAGAACTTCTTAAAATGGGGTGGTAATGCGCATATTAATCATCCGACAAATAGACCTAACTTCCCTTACACCTTTGGCGGAGCGAATGCGAATAATCTGAATGGACCAGAAGCCTTAGTCGATCAATATCTTCATCAAGATATAAACGGTTATGGTGTATGGGATTGGCCTGCTGCGATTAATTCGGCACAGTCAAAAAGTGGGTTTGAGTGGCAATTGGCGAATATTGTTAGACAACATGGCGCACCTATCAGCGGTAAATTTACTGCAATAGATTCAAGTCAATTTAATATCGATGCCAGTGAATCCTATCCACTAACGGATGAAGACATTGCTAATCGTCCTAAAAGCGCTCAAAAATTAGGACTGAGTCGCAATATTCAGGTTGCCGTCGGCGAGATCCAAAACAATGATGAAGATGGTTTAATCAAAAAACTGAATATTTCGCAATCAAGCGAAGTCATGTTAAACAATTAAAAACGGTGAGCTTAGACTCTCAATAACAGCGATGACACTAGTATCAGAGAGATCTCGATACAACTAGCCCGTTACTAGCAAATTAAAAATGTAATACAAAGCCACTCATTCGAGTGGCTTTTCTTTCGCTTCTGCTCGCGCCTTTGATTGCTCATCCATCAGGCAAATATAATCTTCAAGCTCTTGCCCGAGAGTGAGATCAAAATGACGGTTTAACCGCACAAGACCTGTGATGCGATCGACCCTGAAATTACGAAAATCAGCACGTAGCTCACACCATGTCAGTAAGGTCCAAGTACCACGCCAAAAATAGATGGCGAGCGGCCTAACTTCCCGCTCGGTGACATCCAGTTTGACGTCTTGATAGAAGAGTTTGACGTATTCGCGGCGCTGAGCCGCATTACGCAAGGGATCGAGGAATTGAAACTCATTGGAATCGAGGTAAAAATCCGGTGAAAACATTAAGGATTGATAGGCTTGTAATCGTTTAGGCAACACAGCTTCGACTTTAATCATCGCCTGCCTCGCGGCGCTACCAAGCTCCTTACCACCCCAAGTTTGCACCATACGCATGCCAACTTGAATCGCTTCGAGTTCGGCTTCGTTAAACATCAAGGGCGGAACATTAACCTCGTGGCGCAACAAATAGCCGACACCCGCTTCCCCTTCAATAGGAATGCCACTTAAACACAGGTCCTGCACATCACGGTAAATCGTGCGTGTAGAAACCTCTAACCGTTCAGCCAACTCTTGGGCTGTGGTTAAGCGTTTATGTTTGAGAATTTGCACTATTTGAAATAGGCGGTCAGCGCGGCGCATTAGCTCTGGTTTAACCCTTTATCTATCAATCAGTTGATTAAGTATTATTATCCTAGATCAATCGCTGGTATGTCTTTGAATACACACTTGAGTGTTTTTACGATTTGAATCATAAAATCCCGATATAGATCTCAACCTCAGTAGCACTAAGATAGACTTCAAAATCCGTTTGATAGCGTCGCTGATGAGAGCAATCAGCCGCGCTAAAATAACCCCACACTTGCCCCCAAAGATCGATAACACACTGGGGCATATCACCCTGAGCGGTGAATTTTAGGTACTTGCCCGCGTTAAGCTCCAATGGCGTAAAATGACTTGCATCAACAGGGGCATCAATTGCCTTACCCACCAGCACAGAAAACTCGCCATTCATGTCTGACTCATAGTCATAATACACGCCATACATGGGCGAATTGAGCATAGCGGTGAGCTGGGATGATTTAAAAAAGGCTTGCCACAGACTACCTATTCTCGCGCTATCGACAGACATTTCTGCCCGATTATTCGTGCGGGTGCTTAGTCCAAGTAACGGTCGAGCATCAATATAAACCACATCCATCTTTGTTTCTTCCATAGAAATCTAAACCAATAGGTTAATGTTAGCGTCGTGCCTAAGGGCACGACGCTAACAATTTAACACTCGAAACTACTTATCCTTAGACCACAGACCGACTTTATTGCCTTCACTATCGGCAAATAACGCGATGTAACCACACTCTCCACCATTAATCGGCGTCACTGGCAGCAAAATATTCACATTGGCGGCAGCGAGTTTATCCACTAGCGGTTGTAAGTGGGTGCTGAAATGCAAATACACTGTGCTGCCCTGCATTGACGGCTGACTCATACTGCACTTGACTAGCCCTATGCTCGCCGCACTCGCATCCTCAGTGACTATGCTCGCATATTCCATGTCTTCCATATCGTCACGTTTAAACTCAACCCCAAAATGCTGTTGATAAAAAGCAATGGCACGGTTCATGTCACTGACAGGAATTTCACCCCAAACTAACGGTGCAATAGATAACATTTTCACTTTCTCCTTGTTGAAAAAATATCAATGATTCAAAACCTTATTCGTACAATTCAGGACAGAATCATTAACGGGCGACAACAAGAATAAAACAAGGCTACTGACAGCATGATGTCAGTAGCCTTTTAATAAAAGTGAATTTTGGCGTTTTAACTTAACCAGCAACCAAGATTATTTTGGCAAACTGGTTTGATGTGCCTGAATAAAATCATCCATGGCTTTGCTCGCCCTCGCTTGGACGCTGGCTAAGGTATCTGTATCAACCATAGTTTCTACCACTTCGTAGTAGCACTTAATTTTAGGTTCAGTGCCAGATGGTCTGACGATCACCCGAGCCCCGCCCGCTAAGCAGTAAGTCAATACATCGCTCGGTGGTAAGTCGATTTTCTCAATATTTCCATCGGCAAAACGACGCTCAAGCGCCTTTAAATCATCGGTTGAGAGCACATCTAACTCACCAATCTTCACCGGTGGATGCTCGCGCAAATAGGCGCCAATATTGGGCGTGTCAGGTTTTAGCGCAATGCTCACCTGCGCATTGAGATGGAAGCCATGCTCACGGTAAATTTGCTCGAGTCTGTCCCAAATCGTTTGCCCCTTCGCCACCAGCTCGGCAGTTAATTGGGCAAATGCCACCAGCGCCGACAAGCCATCTTTATCCCACACCATACTGCCCACCGTATAGCCAAGGGCTTCTTCATAGGCAAACAGGAATTGATCCTCAGGCGAAGTTTTTGCAATCCCTACATTCATCAGCCACTTAAAGCCGGTGAGCGTGGTAAAGCTTTGCGTGCCAAACCATTGAGCAATTTTAGATAACAGGCTCGATGACACTATCGTTGTGCCCGTAAGTCGTTGATTATCTTTGGCGTGAGATAACAAGTAATGCCCAAAGAGCACACCGACTTGATCGCCCGTCAGCATCTGATACTCGCCATCCTCTTTACGCACTGCAACCGCAAAACGGTCGGCATCGGGATCGTTAGCACAGGCGAGCATAGCGCCGTGTTTTTTCGCCTCGGCAATCACTAAATCCATCGCACCCTTTTCTTCAGGGTTTGGGAAGTTCACCGTCGGGAAATCCCCATCGGGTTCACGCTGGGAGGCAACCGAATACACTTGGGTGAAACCTGCATCTTTCAATACCGTTTCAGCCATTTCGGCACCCACACCGTGCATGGCGGTATAGGCTAAACTGACCTTTTCAGGAGCGGTATGGTTTTGCAGCACCTCAGCTTGCTGCACGCCATGACGATAGCTTTGGTAAAAATCGTCCTGCAGGATAATTAACTTACCTTGTGTTACCGCGTCATCATGCTCTAAAAACGGAATCGCTTGATTTGCGGCGCGCTCAATTTGCGCGGCAATGCCAGAGTCGTGGGGCGGAATAATCTGCGCGCCATTCTCCCAATAGACTTTATAGCCATTGTATTGCGGCGGGTTATGACTCGCGGTCACCACAATGCCCGCTGCCGCATTAAAATGTTTTACCCCAAAGGCCACCAACGGCGTTGGCGCTACTTTGGACGTTAAGCGTACCTTAATCCCCATAGCGGTGAGCACACTCGCTGCATCATGGGCAAAATTAAATGAATCGTGGCGGCCATCATAACCAATCACCACGCCGCGCTCGGCGGCATCTTTAATCTGATCAAGTAGATAAGCACCAAGACCAGCAGAGGTTTGGCGGATCACCAAACGGTTCATCCCCATAGGCCCAGCACCGACGACACCGCGTAATCCTGCGGTGCCAAATTCCAAGCGACCCGCAAAGCGCGCTGCGAGTTCAGCTTCATTGCCGCTATCAATTAGGGTTTGTAACTGGGCTTGAGTGCGAGGGTCAGGATCATTTTCAAGCCAATGGTTTACCTGTAACTGCAGATGGGTATTCATATCACGCCTCATTGAAAATCATTTGCAATCACCTTAGGAAAAAGCACGTAGAAGAACAAGCTAATTTGCATTAATTTCAAAATGAGCCATGGGTATTGCCATAAAAAACGCACTATCTAACAGGTCATGCCAGATAGTGCGTTGGTTTTAACAAACTGGTTTCAAAACGGATTTAGAGTTTAAAGATATTATCCTTCGTATCTCTGTCGATGAGCTTCACAAAGGGATCGACCCCCACATAACTGGGTTTTTCAGCCAAAGTGATCGTCAGCTTGTTTTCACCACTGACCAGCCTGTGCTTCTCAATCAATAACACCTGTTTGTCATCCTTTAGCTTATCGGGATCGGCACTAAAGGCACCTATATCGATGATGGCATCTAAAGGTTGTTCGGCTTCTTCACCTTTACCACTCGCGACTTTGCGACTGGCATAAATGCTCAAGTCAACTTGCGTCTTACCATCAGGCAGAGTGGTCATTACCGCATTGGTTAACCTGAGGTCGTAGAGTGTGATCTCATTAAAAGATTCATCGATAAAGCGAGCTTGCGCTTCATCCGTACCTTGCTCAAGGTAACTCACTAAATCCAATGTGGTTGGGAAAGGATCGTTACGATACTGATAACGCGCTAAGAATGCCTTCAAATTAGCGTTGAGTTTCTCTTCACCCAACACATCTTTAATCGCCATCATCACCACTGAGCCTTTCTGATAATGAATGTACTGCTGATTTTCACTGCGCAGCAAAGGCATTTCTTTTATGGATTCGGATGAACGGCCACGTAAATATCTATCTAATTCATATTTCAAGAATTTACGGATCATTTTATCGCCGTACTTTTTCTCCAACACCATCAGCGCCGAATACTGCGACAAGCTTTCGGATATCACAGCACTGCCCTGCACATTCGCAGCGCCCACTTGGTGTCCCCACCATTGATGTGCCACTTCATGGGCTGTGACGTAATACACAGGATCGATATTATCCTCATTGCGTAAATCAGTAATAAAACCAATACGCTCTGAGTAAGGCACTGTATTAGCAAAACTTTGTGCAAAACTACGGTACCCCGGAAACTCCATAATTCGCATTTGCTTATGCTGATAAGGCCCAAATGCTTGTGTGTAGTAATCGATAGAATCTTTAACGGACTCTATCATGCGCGCAACGTTCCAAGGATGCTCCGCATGGTAGTAAACCTCAACCGCAACACCATTGTGCTCAGTTTTTTCCACCTGATAACGGCCCGAAATAATCGCGTAGAAATTCACCATAGGGCTATCCATTGAATAATGGAAATACTCACGCCCATCCTGCTGCCACTGTTTTTGCAAATACCCTGGCGCTAATGCAATTTGATCTGCACTTGTCGAAATAGTGGCTTCAAACTGAATGAAATCACCATCGACGCCAAAGAAGTTTTGCGTGTAGTAACGGCTGTCTTCAAGCTTGTTCGCTCGAGCTTTTTCGGCTAAATCGCGCTTTTCGCGCTCGTGGCGATCCATCAGCTCATAGCCATCTTGATAACCCAAAAGGGGCAATAGTTCGAAGTTGTTGATGAAGGTCCCATTTTCAACCACTGACATATCAAAGCCAGCTTCAGCAATACCCACAGACTGACGTACTAATTGAATGTCCCCTTGCACCACCTGCCCAGGCTGCACAGGTGTCGAAAAGGTCAACCAAGCATTGCGATAGCGGCTATCTAACTCACCTAAGTTTGTATTCGGGATATTGATTTTTACCGTTTCGGCCTCAGTATGCTCGGGCCACTGCACTAACATCCTTTCGATTGGTTTATCTGACTTGTTTTGCCATTCGAATATCACCTTAGCAACAATTTTTCGCTCTTCAGGGAAAATATCAATATTTGCATTGACCTTAGTAGCCACTAAAATCGGCATGTTTTGGTATTGTTTGAAGGCCTTCTCATAATCAGCTTGCAGATCTGTGGTTTCATCTTGGGTTAAATAATGATTCAACACTTTTGTTTGGTAGAACAAATAACTGCCCATGCCCAAAAACACTACCAAAGCAACGCTTACAATGGCTTTGCCACTAAAACCGAGCTGATAACTCAGTAATCCCATACGGGTTTTAAGGCTTTGCTGCGGTCCGCGATGGTACAAGCCATAGCCTAAAACAAACAGGATAAGGCTAAAAGCCCCCCAGTAAATCATATAGAGTGCATGACTTAATAAGCCCCAACCGTAGCCGTTCATATCCGAGTAAATTAAGGTCGGTGATTGACCAAAGTTATATAAGCTATGGCCAAATCCCCAGCTTGCCATAACAAATGTCGTTAGATAATAAGCAACAAATAGTCCCATACCTGCGTACTTATTTGGGCTAAGCACTTGCAGGAAAAACGCCAGCACAGCGGTCATCAACAGCGGAAGGAGGTAATAAAATCCCAGTCGAATAAGGTACTGAGCAATCTCAAGATTGGTTTGACCTTTTATCAATTGAAATACAATTGTGGTACACATTGCGAGCACATAGAGCAAGGTCATCACTATGACCACAGACACTAACTTTGAGCCCCAAAAGCTTAAGTTTGATACAGGAACGCTATCGACGATATCTCCCATTCCTGAACTGCGTTCACGCCAGACGATTTCTGCGCTGTAATAAATCAGCACTATCACCATCAATAACCCAGTCGCGCCGGCAATGTTATTCACCATATCTTGGGTTAATGGCCAATTAGATGTGCCGTACCAACCAAAATCATCGAACATGGGGCCGACTAAATTGAAAATAGTCAGCACACCTAACACCACAAATGGCGCGGTAAATAGTACTTGCCGTACTTCAAATTTAACCCGCGTCCAAAATTGCTGGCGACCATTAGGCTCAGTTGCCATAGCCAATTGTGCCAAAGGCACTAAGCTAGGAACTTTTCCTGCTTTATCGGATTTTTTCTCACGTTTCTTAGTCAAACTCGGCTGACGGAAAATCCCTGAAACGGCCAGTAACACGCAGACAATTCCAAACCATATCGCCCGGTTTTGCAGTACGAGTCCTGAGAATTCAATTAACTGGCTATTCTTCTCGCTAATGGTCCAGTAACGGGTCACTTCGGCAAAGGTGCGCAGCGCAAAGGGATCAAGCAAAGCAGCAATAGTACGATATTGTGGCTGACTCGCCATTTCGCCCGTCAAGGTATACAGCACCAACATGGCTACAGCGGTCAGATAGAGCGCCATTAAGGAACGAAAATGACTTGCCATCGCATAGAATAGAGTCGAGATCAGCAGCAAAGTCGGCATGGCGAGTAAAAAATACGGCACAAGATAATTCGATAACGCAAAAGGCCCAAAACGGCTAGCATCGACCCATGGCATAAAAGAGCCGAGCATTAACCCTATGGGGATAAAGGCAAATACCATCATCACCACAACAAAACTGCCGAGAAATCGACCAAATTGGTATGCAAATGGTGATAGGGGTTTGCTATAAATCAGCTCTTCCATCAAATGCTGATGATTGCGAATAGCCGTGCTACCCACAAAATTCACCACGGCAAACATGGAAATAAGTCCCATGATCAACATGGTTTGAGTAATCCCAAATGGGCTGTTTTTCATCACCTCACCGCCGCTACCAATTTGAATATTGTTAGAGACGACTGATAGAAAACTCATTAAAAACAATAGAAAAGAAACAACATAAAAGGATGGCTGACGCAAATAATAACGCCACTCAAACCTAAGCATTGATAACAACATATTGATATCTCCTTAGGCAGCCTGACGGCGGTGACTGAGCAAAGTCGAAAAATACAGATCTTCAAGCCCAGCAGTCGCAGAGGTAAATCCTTCAGGACAAGTTTCAGCCATCACATTAAGGACTGTGCGTCCCGCTAATAAACGCTTAGAAATCACAGGTAATTGCGCTTCAAGCTCCTGCGCCTGTGCTTGACTCACAGTCTTAGTCCAAATTTTTTCCGTTAATTCACCCACCAATTGATGTGGATTGCCTTGAAGCAGAATTTTACCCGATGCCAAAACCGCCATATTAGCGCAGAGTTCAGACACATCTTCGACAATGTGAGTCGAGAGGATTACCACTTTTTCCTCGCCTAAACTCACCAGCAAGTTATGGAAACGGTTACGTTCTTCGGGATCGAGACCCGCGGTAGGCTCATCCACAATCAATAACTTAGGATCACCAAGCAAGGCCTGAGCAATACCAAAGCGCTGACGCATACCGCCAGAGAAACCACTCACGGCTTTATTTTTATGCTGATAAAGATTGGTGTGTGCCAACAATCCTTCAACCGCTTCTTTACGCAGCTTGCTCTGATTAATGCCCTTAAGAATGGCTAAATGATCTAACAGGTCATAGGCGCTAATACGCGGATAAACATTAAAATCCTGGGGTAAATAGCCTAAGGTTTTACGCAGCGCTTGAGGATCGGCTAATACATCAATACCATCAAACACTATGCTGCCACTATCGGCACTTTGCAGGGCGGCAATGGTACGCATGAGTGATGACTTTCCCGCGCCATTGGGTCCGAGTAAACCAAACATCCCTTTGGAAATCGTTAAATCAACACCATCGAGTGCTTTAACACCGTTATCATAGGTTTTAGTGAGATTAGAAATAGTCAGCATGCTTCCCTCTTGCGTCTGTGAGTTCAAAATACCGACAAACTATCACATAAAATTAACCTTTACAGTAGTTATCAAGATATTCATGTACTTACAGAATGCTAGCCAGCAAAACAAACTACATATTCTTAATCCCTAAAATAGCAAAAGGGACTCTATTTGAGTCCCTTGCTATTGAAATACAATATAAAAGTAAAAATATGCTGCGAATTAAAATATGGCGTACTAAATACAATTAGTTACATAAACGCCAACATTAGCGCGAGGGTAAAGTGCCATCAAATACACGTACTTTGATATTCTTTTTCAGGTTATCTTGGTCTTGTTGCCATTCATGCCACTGGGTGAGACTAATACTGAGCTGCAACGAAAAATCAGTAGAAATCCACTGTTTTTGCCCTTGAGTATATTTAGGTGCAGGGACTATATTACTGGGTCCAACGAAGGATGCAGAACACATAAAGGTTTTGAAATACACTTGGTCAATCGATAAATCGAGGGCGCTGGGCGATATTAAACATTGGCCACTGCCCGGCTCTTGATACGAGGCAAATTGGTACAGGATTGCCGGTGTATTATTGG
This sequence comes from Shewanella sp. SM68, assembly GCF_025653925.1. NCBI lineage: Bacteria > Pseudomonadati > Pseudomonadota > Gammaproteobacteria > Alteromonadales > Shewanellaceae > Shewanella > Shewanella sp. SM68. The sequence goes on along the minus strand of NZ_JAKKRU010000003.1, from coordinate 212,920 downwards.
TACTATCAGGAACTGAAGCAGTTTGATGGCAAGATAAACAGCTACTTAATGCATTATCCGCAGGGCCATTTAAACGCCCATTACACCCTAAGTGTCCCGCATTGGTGTGCTCATTCAAACGGCCAACGACCTCTTGAAATACCGCGCTATCCTTAAGCCCTGTGATTGGGTTTTGAGGGAATGCTGCCGCTCCCACTGTTGCTGGCGGCGTGTCATTCCCCCACATTAATCCCAGAGGTGAGATACGATCCCAAGGATTTTTCTCTTTCGCTTTAAACTGACCATCGGCGACAAAAGTGCCATAGGCCCAGCCCACGGGTGAACGGCTGTCGCGCACTGCAATATCAAACTGCAACAAGTACACATCGGCGACAGAGCGCGGGCATTGCTCTGTTTCCTGTTGGAAACTACAGGCACTGCCATCGGCGTTTTTACATACACAGAAATCACTGGCACTGATATTGGCTTGCCAAACAGGTACATTTTCAAGGAAAGGATAGTTATTAGGCGTTGCGGTAGTGAACAGTAACTTGCCAATCACACTGCCTTCATTAAATGCAAAATTTTGCTGGGGCATCACAGGTGATGGTGCCCCCGTCCATACCTTGCCAATGCTGTTTGCCGCCTGAGGATTATAAAAACCCACCGCCCACATAGTGGTTTTAAGGGAGCCTTGGCCTTTTATCTCCATAGTAACGGGGGCTTCTCGGGTCAAGCCATGGATAAATTCCCGCCCACTCATGGGATCATAGGTCTGATAGGGAATATGGTACCAAGAGCGCACCTTGTTGTTACACAGATCCCAGTCTTTACTGACATCGCCTTTGTCGATGTTTCCCTCTTGGATGTACTTCATCACAGCCCAGAGGTATTGCTCAGCTTGGGTATTTTTATCACTTTCACTCAGATTTTTATCGAAGGGATTGAATTTAAGCCAAGGTGCAGCGCTATCTGGTTTAGCACTCGAATAAGCATCACTGAGGCTAAAAATAGGCCCCTTCCAGCCAGAATAAGCTTGGTTGATAATGACTTGATTGTCCCACATACCTGTTTTTGTAAAAGCAGGATCTTGGAAGTAACTTGGATAGGCTCCAGTACAGGTTGAATTTGCGTTAGATCTAGTGTTGGGCGATTGCTTATCTGCAGCTTTTGCGTTGACTGTGGTCAATGAACAAACGGTGAGCAGAAGTATGGCGGTAATGTTGAGTTTCATAATATCGTCCTTGAAGAGTATTAGTCCTAAAAACTCCCTTTGTGAGCCCAAAACTAACAACGGCTCGAATTAAGCATAGACTAATTTTTAACATCTTCTGTAAAGCTTAACGATTCACATATTAAGGATATAAAAAAGGCCGTTTAGTATGACTAAACGGCCGAAACATATTACTTATTGGACTAGCCGTCCAAGCTATTTCTCAACTTCTTGCCCACGCGTCTTCCACAGCGAATACAAGACACCTAAGACTAACAGACCAAAAGTCACACCAAGGGACACTGCTGTTGGGATAGTAAAGTCCACTATTCCCTCGTGATTGAAATACACTAAACCCACTTTCACCCCAATAAATACTAATACCACTGACAGCGCATATTTAAGGTATTCGAAACGGTGCACCATAGCAGCCAAGGCAAAATACAAAGCACGTAGCCCCAGAATCGCGAAGATATTCGAGGTATAAACGATGAAAGGATCTTGGGTAATCGCAAAAATAGCGGGAATACTGTCGACTGCAAACACCAAATCCGCGGTTTCCACTAAGATCAACGCCAAGAATAACGGCGTCGCCCACCATCCTTTTGTTAACTGATGATCTTCGCCACGTACCCAGAATTTTTCTTTATGCAGCGTTGGCGTAAAACGCATCTTAGTGCGTAACCATTTATAAAACTTATTGTCTTGGATATCACCGTGCTCATCGTTTGAGAAGAGCATTTTCACGCCAGTGAAAATCAAGAAGAGTCCAAATAACACAAGTACACCTTGATACTGGGCAACAAGCACAGCACCAAGACCGATCATAATGGCGCGCAACACTATTACGCCCATAATGCCCCAGAAGAGCACTCTATGTTGGTATAAACGTGGGATACCTAAGCTACTGAAGATTAACGCAATAACAAATACGTTATCCATAGACAGTGATTTTTCAATCAGATAGCCCGTTAGGTATTCCATACCGGCGGTTGAACCCTTGTACCACCAGAGCCAGACCCCAAACAATAAGCCCATACAGATATAAAAGGCTGAAAGCTTTAAACTTTCAGCCACGGTAATTTCATGCTGATCCTTGTGCAATACGCCAAGGTCAAAGGCTAATAACGCCAGCACAAAACCGAAAAACATTAACCAAACCCAAAGCGGGTAACCCACAAATAGGGTGGTAAAAAACTCCATAAGTCTCCTTAGTAACACATAACGACTGATCTAAATCAGTAAAGTTGAGCAGATAGACATTGACTCATTGTAGAAATATAAACTGTGAAATCTTATATGAAAAATGCAACTATCAAGATTAAAATTCTTTTACAATCAATATAATTATGGTGCTTATTTATACTTATGCCTCGAATAAGTTCACTTCTCAATCACAGCGCTTCCCTGAGAAAATCATCTAACCCACCCATTCGTGACATTCCTTTAGATAGCAGCCTCGAACAAGCGCGTAGATGCTCTACCAATAATGCAAAATTGCTATCAATCATAAAACTTACACTATCCATTAAACGACGAACTACAGCTAAATCAAGGCTAAAGCCGCTAAGATAAAACTGCCACAGTTGAATTATGGCCACTATTTAGCACTCATTTCTTAACTGAAAATGAATTAATTTAACCGCTTAGTATTGCTATAGCGAGCCTTAAAGAACGGCTAAAAATGTTAGTTATACAAAATATTCATCACTTTCAAGACCCTTGGCTGTTCCATATCATCCGAGTGTGATTAACTGCTGCAACAGTGCCGTCTTTTAGTGATCAAAAGCGCCGCGATAATCACAAATAATGAAAAATAATTAATAAAATTCATTACGATAAAATGAATCATTAGCTGCTCGGCGCATAAAGTGCCAGCAATGGGAGTCTTAAGTGTCAATAGAACAAAACCCGTCGCACGCAATGCAGGGCCCACAAGGCTCGCCCCCAGCTGAAATGCTATTTGGGCATCCTAAGGGCTTATTTGTCTGCTTTTTTACCGAAATGTGGGAACGCTTCTCTTTCTACGGTATGAAAGCATTACTGTTTCTTTACCTGATTAAATATCATCTATTTACTGATGAATTTGGTTACAACGTGATTGGTGCTTACGGTGCCTTAGTGTATGCCATGCCCGTAGTGGGTGGCTTATTGGCCGACCGCTATATCGGCATGCGCAAAGCGGTGATCTTTGGCGGTGTTTTATTGGTGCTCGGCCACTTAGGTATGGCCTTTGAAGGCCATCAAGCGGTTATCGTTGCAGGTGAAGTTCAACGGGATGAACAAGCGCTGCAAGTATTCTATTTATCCCTTGCCTTAATCATTGTCGGAGTGGGCTTTTTAAAACCCAATATTTCCACCATAGTCGGTCAGCTTTATCCTAAATCATCCGCTAAGCGAGATTCTGGTTTTACCATTTTCTACGCGGGCATCAACTTAGGCGCCACCTTAGCCCCGCTAATTTGCGCTTATTTAGGTGAAACCTATGGCTGGAAATACGGTTTTGGTTTGGCAGGTTTGGGGATGTTAGCGGGTTTGTTGGTGTTTATTCGTGGCAAGAAACATCTGCAAGGCTTCGCCGAACCCAGAGATCCTGCGCGGATTTTAAAGAAAACCGCCGGCATAACGACAGAACAATGGATTTACTTAAGCGCAATTGGCAGCGTAATCATAGTCTGGGGGTTGATTCAAACCCACTCCCTCGTACTTTCGATTAGCAGTTTATTACCCGCTGTGAGCCCAGTGATTTGGTTCTTGCACTCAGTATCACTAGTGCTTGCCCTTGGTATTGGCTGGTTCATGGTGAAACATTGTAATCCGATTGAACGTCAACAGATGTCGGCTTTGCTGCTTTTCATCGTTGCGGGTTTGGTCTTCTTTGGCTTATATGAGCAGACCTATGGCTCTTGGGTAGCATTTTCGGACCGTGTGATGGACCGTAACATGCTCGGCCTCGAATGGAGTGCGGGACAGCTAACCTTCCTCGGTGCCTTCTTTGTGATCAGTTTGTCGCCTATCTTCGCTTGGCTGTGGCCTGCTCTCGCCCGTAAAAATTGTGACCCGAGTAAACCGGTTAAAACCGCACTCGGTATTTTGTTCGCGGGTTTATCCTTTATGGTGCTTGTGCTCGGGATCCAGATGCCGCTAAGCAGTGGCTTAGTGAGTATTTGGTTCTTAGTCGCGGCTTATTTTGTATTAGAAATCGGGGAGTTATTGTTGTCGCCCATAGGCTTATCTGCCGTGACTCAGCTTTCGGTCAAACGCGTAGTCAGCCTGATGATGGGTGCTTGGTTCCTCGGCACTTCATACTCTGAAATCTTAGCCGCCGAATTAAACAAACTCGCCGCGATTGATACCCAAGGCGGCGTGATAAGTGACGTACCGAGTGCGATGGCGCTATACGAGCAACTGTTTATCTTCTCGGCGCAAATTGGCGTGGTAATGGCATTAGTCTTCTTTGCCCTTGCGCCATTAATGAAAAAAATGATGCATGAGAAAATGGCGACTAACTCAGTTTAAGCATACAAACAGAAAGTCGGTTGGCTTACTTTCGCCCTCTGAGGCGACGGTAAGCCAAGACGATAAGGTGCAAAGCAAGTAACCCCGTAAAAGCCGCGCAGAAAAACAGTAATGCAATCGAGTTTACATCCCTAGGCGCATCACGATAAAGCCACCACCACAGCGGCCAGCCGATGGTCGATAAAGCCGTAAGCTGCCACATACAGCGTTTGCAGCGACCAATCTTTTGCCTGAAAAGCGCCCAGTTTAAATCTGTATCATTACAATCCCTACAGCCCATACGATACCTTTTTAAAATTAGATTTATTATTAAATACAGCTAATAAAATAGACTTGAACAAGTTCATTTTATATACACTAGCGTAAACCTAAAGTATGAATCTATAGGGTATTAAATAAATTTAAATCTATTGTGGTCAAGTATACATGTAATGAGTTAATAACTAATTTAGAATCATTTATTTAGTAAATCAGTATTCAGGTTGAAAGCCATTGGCATACTAACCATTTCGTAACGCACCGATCACTTTTTAGCATCTTACTCATGCTTTTGTTTGCTTTTATCATTTCCAGTTATTTATATAAAACTCATTAAAATGGAATTTAATCATGAACACACAGTTTCTTACTCCTTACAGTGAACAAGCAGAACAATATTTTTGGAAAACTGGCGTTGCGGAAATTGATTTAGGCAAAGTGCCTTTTCAATCAATTCATAATTTGCTCATATCAAAAGACAATAGCAGCATTTCATCTGTTGGTTCATGCTTTGCTCAACATGTGGGTAAATGGATGATCGATAATAATTATCCATTTAATCGCAGCAAACTCGACAGTCGACAAATATCCAGCTTTGCCTTTGGCAATGTATATACCCCTAGATGCTTTCTTCAATGGTTAACCTTAGATCCTGCTCATTCCCACAGATTTGATATTTTTTATGACAAGAATGCAGAACGCTATATCGATCTATTGAGACCCAATGTACACCCTGATGGGTTTAGCTCTGAAGAAGCGTTACGAGAGGCACGGATATCTGCAAAAAACGAACTATTCGATACGCTAAGAGCAACGAATGTGCTTATTTTTACCCTAGGTTTAACAGAGGCCTGGAAAGATATTGATGATGTTTTCTACCCAAATTGTCCTGGGGTTATTGCCGGTGAGTTCAATGATGAAATATTTACTTTCCATCAGTTTAATTACAATGAAATTAAATCTGATTTATTGCTTATAAAAGACATCATTCAAGGTATCAACCCACAGATAAAAGTGATCTTAACCGTATCCCCAGTCCCTCTTACAGCAACCGCATCAAATAAACATATCCTTGTTGCAAGCCAATATTCGAAGTCTGTTCTACGCGCTGTCGCGGGTTATTTAGCGGATAATGATGAAGTATTTGACTATTTCCCATCATTTGAAATTATCACAGTCAATAATGTCAATGATTTTAGATTTAATGAGAATAGAAGAACGGTCTCAAATCAAGCTGTTGAGTATGTAATGAGCCACTTCAAATCGGCATTTTCTGACAATAAAATCACCAAAGCACAAAATAACGGTGAGAAAAATCACCAAGAAACGGTTTGTGATGAAGAACGTTTAGACGCGTTGAACAAATTATTACATCATTCAAATGACACCACTGTGAGCCAACTAACATTACTCGGTGATAGCCATATGGGTAAGTTAGCAAAAGCACTAAAGGAAATGGAAATCCCGTTTATGGGTGGCATGGTAATGAACGGCTCAGGATTTGCCCAAGGCAAATTTTCAATATGCGAAACAGAATATTTCGTACCACTTGAAAACGCCGCATCACGTCAACTTTTCGCACCAATATTGAAAAATTTACAGGCTCACGAGCAATCTAAGTTTGAAAAAAAATCTGTGATTATTTCCAATATTGGCCTACAAACACATCAGACTGTTGCTCGTTTTTTTACATGGCTACAAAAACAAAAAGATGCTGACATTAAAGATATTACCTTGAAGAATTATGTTGATTTCTTCCATGAGGACCAATCAAAACAACTGTCTATATTATTAACGATGAAAGAAAGAGGACATACTGTCATCGTTGTTTCTGATCCACCTTTCTGCCGTTACTTCAAAGAATCACAGTCAATGACGTGGCTTGTCTATTCTTATTTTGACGCGCTTGAATACATTTGCTCACAGCTGAATATTTTGTTTTTTAATGCGGCAAAAACCTTCGATGAAGAAATTGACACTCCTATGGCATACGCCTCAGATATTTGTTATCCAGACGGCCAACATGATTGGATCCATGGCAACTCAATGTATTACACATGGCTAGCAAATAAATTATTGCCCATCGTATCTGAAAATACCTAAAAATTGCTTGGAATGAGGCCTCATTGAGTCCTCATTTCCTCAAAGAGAAGCTTTAAGCCTTGCCATCCCTTGATTAATAGAGACGAGCGCACGATAACCTAAATCTCGTTTAGCTGCGCTGATATCAAAATAATGGCTGCAGGATAACTGCCGTGCGACAAAACGCGTCATCATGGGCTCTTCTTGCTTCTTTAGGAGGTAATGTACACTTTCCAATACTGCGCCTGCTACATAGGCCACAGATTGAGGCACACGCTTAGTCACTGGCGGTAAAGCATCGCAGGCCAAAATCAAATTGATCATCTCGGCCATAGTGATGGGTTCATCATTACTCAGAAAATAAGCTTTCCCTTGACACTTAGGCTTTGCTTGGCAAAGTTCCAGTGCCGCCAGCATATGAGCATAGGCAGCGTTGTCTATGTAGATGGTATCGACCAGCTTATCTTCGCGGCCAACCAGTTTAAGCTTACCTAAACGCCCGCGCGACAATACCCGAGGCACTAGATGGGGATCGCCAGGCCCCCATATCAAATGCGGCCTGAGTGCGACGGTTTTTAACGCATAGGGTGCAGTGGCTTGAGTCGTCACTTGGCTAGATACTTGAGTCACATCAGGATTTTCAAGTGGCATGTCACCTACTTGATTGGCGTCGAGCATCATCTTTTCAGCGATGGCTTTAGAGTGGGCATAATGATTCAAGAATCTGGTGGCATAGGGAGTTGACTCATCAATACCCGATTCATCCTGCCCTGCAAAGGTCACACTCGGGGTACTGGTGTAGACTAACTTATCTATTTTTAATGCCTTACAAGCGGCAATTACATTAGCAGCGCCCTTTACATTCGGACAAAAATAGCTGTCTCTGTCACCCCAAACACCCGCTTTAGACGCCACATGAAATACAATATCGCAGCCTTGCATCGCCTGTTGCAGCCGATCTTTATTGACTAAATCCCCTTGCAGCATGACTACGCCCAGTGCTTCAAGTTCGGGATAATGCCCACGCGCAAAACCTGTGACCTTAATGCCCGCGGCTAACAATCTCAGGCAAATCGCTTTACCTAAAAATCCCCCCGCCCCCGTGACAAAGGCGTGTTGCACCTTAAGCGCGAGCTGCGCGAGTGCCGTTTGTTCAGCCGCATCAAATTGGGCAAGCGTCGTGCTCTTGATTGGGTCTTTCGTCATTAAGGGTATCCATTTCAGCACATTTACATGAACTTAAAGTCGGTGTAATAAGTTTAAAATAAGCACAAGGGCTTAAAAATAAGCGAGTTTGTTCAAATGAACACAGAATATAACGTAAAAAATGCAGGAGAAAAGCCGTGGAGTTTCAAATCAACCTTTCGTTTGCGATTGCGCCCAAACGGCTAATTTTTCTCTAAAAATCTTGGCATTATGCCGCACATCCACAGGGAAATCAGGATGGATAAGAAACCGCCTTATGCCCTGAGTCTGCGTAAATTGCTCAGCGATGGCGATCAAATCTTGGTACAACTGCTGACTCTTATTGCACACCAATGACTGGTCGAGTTCGATACAAATTAACGGCTCTATCTCGTTCGCCACTTTCACTCCCACTAAAGCGGAGCGCTTCACATTGGGATGCGTATTAAAAATGCGCTCGCAGGGAATGGAATAATAACGTTTAACAAACAATCCAGTAGCGTCGACTCTGTGGGCCTTACGACCACACATCCACAGAAGACCTTGATCATCAAGATACCCCAAATCGCCCATGCGGTGTCTAACGGTATTGGTTGCTGAGTCCCAAATCTTGGCCGCCGCAGTCGCGCGTTTGCCTTGGCTTTCGTTTTGGCTATCATGCTGACTATTGTTTAGATAATAGGACTGACTCACCATAGGCCCCTGCACGACTATCTCGCCGATTTCACCGTTATTTAGCTGTAAGGCATCATCCCACTCGGGAATAACCTCTTCGCTGATAGCAATAATGCGAATCGTCACGCCATCGATAGCGCGACCGACACAGATACCACCGCCGTTATCTGTGGTGTCAGTCGTGGCAAATAACGCATCGCTGGCAATCATACTAATAGGCAAAGATTCGGTTGCGCCGTAGGAATTTAAAATCGGCACACCTTGGCTCAGCATCTTACTAAAACGGGCGATGGAGGCAATGGTGGCTGGCGCACCCGCGGAAATCACCCGCTGTACGCTGGGCAGTTTATGCTGTTTTTGTTCACCTGCGCGGCCTAAACGTTCGAGCAAAGCAGGATTAACAAAAATATTACTGCATTGATATTTCTCAATCGCGGCAAATAGAAATTCAGGATTAGCAGTAATAGGTTTGCTGGCATCCATTTCTGGAACGATAGACGCCATGCCAAGTGCGGGGCCAAAGAGTGAAAACAGCGGAAAAGTGGCTAAATCGCGCTCGCCATGGCAAATGCCATAATCGTTTTTTAGCGCTTGAATTTGTGCCTCAAACATACCATGGCTATACACCACCCCCTTAGGCGTGCCAGTGCTGCCACTGGTAAATAAAATCGCCGCTATCTCATCAGATTTGAGCATCACCATGGGATATTCAGACTTTGAAGCAGAAGATTGCACTGAGGTGCTTTGCAGCAGAGTCGATAAACTGATGGCGCCAGTAGCGATACGGATTAACTTTGCCGCTAAGCCTGTTTTGCCGTCATCAACATTGAGTAATGACTTAATACTGCCCTTACCCCAACCAAATAGACGTCTAGCAATATGAGCCTTGGGAATACCGATAAAGGCATCGGGCGCGGCTTCAGCAAAACACTGTTTAAGATTGCGGATCCCCATGCCGGGATCAACTAGGATAGGAATAACCCCCGCTTTAAACAGCGCAAAAGTAAGTGCAAAAAAATCCAAACTCGGCGTGACCATAAGCACAGCCTTCATGCCGCGCTCAATGCCATGGGCATTAAGCGCAAAGGCTATCGCATCGCTTTGTCTGTCTAGATTGAGAAAGTCCAACTCGCTGTAACGCAAATTCGCCACAGAAGCGCCCTGAGCGCTTTGTACTGCTACCGCAAGATGATGGGGAATGGCATGGGCGGCTTGCTTGAGATGGCGACAAATATTGGCATCATTAATTATTGCTGACGCAGAAGTGCCCGTTAAAAGCGGCGTTTCCAACGGCGTCACTAAAGGAGCCACTTCAGTCTCAAGCAAGGTCGACATTAACCTGCGGCCTGTTCGGACGGCGCCGCTTCTACGTGGTCGTCAGCCATAAAGCCTTTGATATGGGCAATCACTTCATCGCTGGCATCTTCCAAAATGTAGTGACCACAATCGGCAAATTCATGCACGGTCGCATGGGGCATGTGTTGGCGCCATTTCGCTAAAAAGTGCTTATCGAATACAAAGTCCTTGAGACCCCAGCAAATCAGGGTCGGCACTTTAGCAAATTTAGGTAAACTCGCAGCAATATCAGAGACTAATTGATAATTTCTATCGCCTTCACGCAGTGGAATATCCTGCACAAAACGCAGCGTCGAAATGCGATTGGCCCAAGAGTTAAACGGCGCGACATACGCCTCACGAATGTATTTCGACATCGGCTGGCGCTTAACACCCACATAGGAAGCAATAGACGAAAAAGCATTGAAACCGCGTACCAACACTGTGCCTAACAGGGTATTACGACAAATCCACAGCGGCCAAGGGAATGGTTTAGTCTCGGGCAAATGGAAAGCGCCCGTGTTCAATATCACTAGGCGTTTAATGCGCTCAGGATAACGCGCCGCATAACCCATACCTATCATGCCGCCCCAGTCGTGTACGACTAAGGTAATGTTTTCTTTCACATTCAGGCTATCGAGCAGGGCTTCGAGATCATCGATACGGTTCTTAAGGGTATAGTCATAACCACTGTCGTCTGGCTTATCCGACAGGCCACAGCCGATATGATCCGGCACTATGCATTGGTGAGTGTCTTTTAAGGCGCTAACAAGATTGCGGTAGTAAAACGACCAGCTAGGATTACCGTGAACCATCACCACAGGCTCGCCTTGACCCTCGTTGATATAATGTAGCTTGTTGCCATTACGGCTAAGAAAATGACGTTTAAAAGGCAACAGAGTGTCTAACATGACGCTTCCTATCTTGATTCTTTATGAGAGCGAATAACGGGTTATGTACAGCTGGCTTAACTTATCGACAGAACTAAAGACTGAGCTATCAACTGAATCATGGACTTACTGGGTTGACTCGAATGTATGCCAGCCATCAAGCAAAGGCGTGAAAAGGTGCACTGCACCCTACCACTTAATACCTAACATCATGCAATTCAATCCACTGCCTATGCCTAAAAAGCTCACTTGATCGCCCGCTTGTAAAAAGCCTTGATCGTGCGCCATCGCAGCGGTCACAGGTAACGACACTGTGCCCATATTGCCCAGCAGCTGATACGTAGGAAATTCTTTTTCGGGGGGAATATTTAACGCGCTAAGCACTTGCTTACGGTTTGAGGCACCCACTTGATGGCAAATCACTTTGTCCACTTGCTCAACCAGCCAATTACGCTGCTCAAGGAAATGCTCCCAAGTGTGCTTCGCCAATTCAACGCCTTCTTTAAGCAAGGTAACGGCATCGGTACGCATAAACTCGCGGTACAGATTGTGCCCCACTTCCTGCAGACCCCATTGACACAACTGGTGATGCTCAGGCGCCGATAAGTGCGATGCACCCAGCAATTGATGCTGACGCACATTTGTCAGCGGCAAGCTGCCATCGGTAAGGATCACCGCCACGGCACCAGAGCCACCGGTTAAGGTCGCCAGTGACTGGGCAAAATTCTGCATGGTCGGATCGGCCAACATGTTATCGATAGTGACATCGACAATATCCCGCGCCGACTCACAGGACACCACCATACCCGCCTTGATTTGACCCAACTCAATACGGTTTGCGATATCTAAAATGCCCGATAACACCCCAAGGCAAGCATTGCTGATATCGTAAATCGCAGTGTCTTTTGACACCCCCAATTCGGCAGCAATACGACACGCGGTCGCGGGCTCATGTTGATCTCGGCACACGCCGGTATAGACAACAGCACCTAAATCGGCGACATCAATCCCAGTTTCAACCATGGCTTTACGGGCAGCTTTAATCGCACCGTCGGACAATTGATGTCCTTTTGGCCACCAGCGGCGTTCGGTAATCCCAGTCAATGCGGCAAGCTGTCCCATAGGAATACGGAACTTTTGATACAAAGGAGCAAGACGAGACTCTAGCTCACTACTGGAAACCACAACAGGCGCCAGTTCATAGGCCAGGCTATTAATAAATACGCGGGAATATTTCATGAAACTGTTTTATTCGCTCACTAGAATGACTGACCAGCAGGTCAGCTTTCAGTTGTTATTCGTCATTAATGCGACATTTGAACAAGAAAAGCCCGATGATTCAATAAAAAACCATCTTGAGTGTAAGACTTGTCTCACAGCGCAGGTTCCAAACACGACGGCCCTGAATTCACTATCACTAAACTTAAATGCGCTAATATAGAAATAATTCATAAAAAACATCACAGTACAGTATATTTTTAGACGCGCAAAATTATACCGCCATTTTTTGCGCTAAAATCAGCGTATTTCTTGGTGTGACGCTGTTTGCACAAAATTCACCCACGCAAACACCATATCCTTGTTCCTGCAAAAAACAAGCGCGATCTAAGATTAACCACTGCTCCAGTGCGCTGCGGAATAAATGCGCGACTAAATCAATACGGCGAGTTAATTGTTGTCTTTGTCGCCCAACGTCAAGCCAAGCTTCAAAATCCCTGTTTTTCGCTAAATTAACTGCCTTCGTCTCGGCCGCCCACAGGCAAAAATCCGTAAAACTGCCGCTCAACTGGCTCTGTTTTAACGAGGGTAAAGGCAAATATTCGTCGATTTGTCGACATTCACGTTGCAGTGCATCAAAGCCTAAGCGCCACGCGATTTCTTGATGGCGTAGCGCCTGCTGTTTGGGATTAGCGATCACACTCTGCTGCAACGGTAACTGTAAATCATGGCGACTGAGCTTTAGGCTGCCCTGCTGAGCAAGAGTCGATAACGGCTGATAATGGCTCGCTTGAATTAAATGATAGCAACAGGGAGAAATCGCCAATGCCTGCGTGCCCACCTCGGCCGCCAGCGTTAACAGCCGAACATGCAAATCTCCGCAGGCATGCAAAGCAACCGCTTGCTGCCGTGCAGTTAACGGATTGGCATTTGAGGCATGTTCAGCTTGTGCTTCAACTGTAGTTGTAGATGTGTTTGTCACAGCATGTTCTGCGCCAATAGCAAAGGCATCGGCGCAAATAAAAGTCTGCGATAACTGCCACTTATCGGCAAAGGTCTGCCCTGCTTCACACAGCGGCGCCTGCCACTCTAAGCTCACCACATCAGCGCCGCGAGCTTTAGCAATCAAGCGGCCCAAATGCCCTTTACCCGCACACCATTCCAATACGGGTAAATTAAGCTGGGGTAAATGCTGTACAAAGGCGGTAATTTGCTGCCATTTTCGGCCTTTAATGTGGGCACTAAAGTGCGCCTCATCATCAAAGGACAAACCGCGGTCCTGCGCTTTATCTACCTTTGTGGTATCGGTTATTGCAATATCAGCAATGGCAGTGGTGAGCAATGACAAGTCCCAATCTTGGCCTAATGCCATAAGATCGCGGTTTAATGCCGGTGACAGCACCTTAACCAGCAAAGATTGCTCGGCGTCGAGTCCATCAAGCCCATCATCAGCCAGCGCCCACACAGCTTCGGCCAACTGCGGAAAATCCTGTGCCCAAGGTAAAGCGTTCACTTCAAACGCACGCACTTGCCACAGGGCAGCACTCAGCTCAAGCAACTGATTAAGCTTGTTAAATTGCTGTGAGTAAGTGAATTGTTGCTGCAGATTATCTTGGTTCACGTCATGCCCAGTGTAAAAAATACTTGTCTCGTATTAGGCTGAGCAAATCTGCCCTACGGATGACTTTATGCGAAAAAATGTTAGTATCGCGCCCATTAAAAGCACTCAACCTGACTGTTAACTGCAAACCGCAGTCAGCAATACCCTGAAGAGGACACCTATGCTTTCACCTTGCGTCGCACGCTGCGGTTTAAATGACGAAGACTACTGCATGGGCTGCTTTCGACATATCGATGAAATCGTCAGTTGGCGTACGAGCAGCGAAGCACAACAAGCAGCCATTTGTCAGCAACTTCCCGCCCGTAAAGCTTTATTTGAAGGCAGTGAAAATCAGCATATTTTAAGCCGTGATAAATGGTTAGCTGCCGAGGCGCGTTTAACCGACAAGGACTAAACCCCATCCGCTAACGCCACCCTCTGCGCAAGCTCATCCTGCTAACAGCCCACAAGACTATTTTTTCAGCATTGATTTCAAGTCAGCAAAGGGATTGTAGGTCGCCGCGGCTTGTTTGGTCTCAGTAGTGCTACCGTAGCGGATCAATTCTTCAAAACGGGAATGTTCGTTATCGTGGCAATAAAGACATAATAATTCCCAGTTTGAACCGTCTGACGGGTTGTTATCGTGGTTATGATCCCTGTGATGTACAGTCAGTTCACTTAAGTTTTTTGGGGTAAATTCGCGGGTACAGCGGCCACACACCCAAGGATAGAGTTTTAACGCTTGCTCACGGTAACCGCTCTCACGCTTAGCTTTGTACTCCCGCGCATCGGCTAATACTTTATCTAACTTACTCTGGCCTGGCACTGATGACATAGTGTAATCCCTAAAACAAACCCTAAAAAAATTGCCCCAAGGATAATCCGAGTTATCACTTGGGGCAATATATCCCGCACTTTGCGGGTTAATGGTGCACGATTTGTAGACGTAAATGGCTAAGCCGACTTACGTTACAAGCTTACGTTACTTAACTTACGTGGGCATGATCGGCATTCGACAGATGCAAATAGTGTAAGTATTTTTCATACTGAGTCACCACATCCGCGAGGATTTGCTCTTCGGTATAACCCATCACATCGTAATGCTGACCACCTTGTTCAAGGTACACTTCGGCGCGGTAATACAAGGTATTTCCCTGCTCGATTTCAGTCCCTATTGGGTTAGTGATGTCAAAACAACGCGTTCGTACACCGTAAACAAAGGGTAAATTCACCTCATTGCTGATCACTAATCGCACGCGGCCATCTAAGTATTCAAGATCGGCCACTATGCCTTTAGCCATAAAGTGTTGACACACCTTAGATAAAGCGGGCGTAGCCACATTATTCAAGAACACTTGCGCTTCTTCATGGGTAGGATGCGAGACTAAAACCCCAATACGCTCTTCCCAGCTCATATTAGTTTTGGCGTATTGCACACTAGTATTGTGTAACTGCACGCTATTAATCTTCAGCCAATCATTTTTCAGGGCTTTAAATAGGCCCAGACACATGAATAGCATCACCACTAAGAACGGCATAGCACTGGCGATTGCCGCCGTTTGCAGCGCCTGTAACCCACCCGCTAACAACAATACCGATGCCACAACCCCTTGCAACAGGGCCCAGAAAATCCTCTGCCATACGGGGGCATTGTTATCACCTCCCGAGGTTAGATTATCAATCACTAAGGATCCCGAATCCGACGAGGTCACAAAGAAAGTGACAACTAAACAAATCGCAATTCCAGAAAGTAACGTAGGAAACGGCATGTGCTCGAAAAACACAAACAAGGCCACTGACACATCGGTATTCACCGCCTCGGCAAGATAGGTCGCGCCGTGATTCATAATCGAATCAATCGCCGTATTACCAAATACCGTCATCCACAGAAAGGTCAGCGCCGATGGCACAAATAACACACCTATCAAAAACTCACGGATGGTACGGCCGCGACTCACACGCGCAATAAAAGTACCGACAAAAGGAGACCAGGAAATCCACCAGCCCCAATAGAGCAAGGTCCAGCCTCCGAGCCAATCTTCCTTATGTTCATAAGCGTACAAGTTAAAGGTTTTGCCCACTAAATCACTTAAGTAACTACCGGTATTCTGCACAAAAGCCTGCAACAGCATAACCGTAGGGCCAAGGATCAAGACGATAAGCAATAAAATAATCGCGAGACCCAGATTGAGTTCGCTTAAGCGTTTCACGCCTTTATCGAGACCAGAAAATACCGATAATGTCGCCAATAAAGTAATGCCGATAATCAAACACACCTGCACTACAGCATTATTGGGTAAGCCTTCGAATAAATAACTCAACCCAGAATTGACCTGCAACACCCCAAAGCCCAGTGATGTCGCCACCCCAAACATAGTGCCAAGCACAGCAAAGGTATCCACTGTATGGCCAATAGGACCATAAATGCGTTCACCAATTAAGGGATAAAGCGCACTTCGCGGCAGTAGCGGTAACTTATGTCGATAAGAGAAATAGGCCAGACTCAATGCCACCACAGCGTAAATCGCCCAAGCATGCAGTCCCCAATGGAAGAAAGTGATCTTCATCGCCTCTTTTGCGGCAATAAGACTCTCAGGGGTTGCATCCGGCGGCGCCAGATAGTGCATCACAGGTTCGGCTACCCCAAAAAACATCAAACCTATGCCCATACCCGCCGAAAACAACATGGCGATCCAGCTTTTATAGCTGTAGTCTGGCACTGAATGATCTGGTCCTAGTTTGATATCGCCGAAGCGACTGACCATGACAAATATGATAAAAATCAGGAAAAACGCCACACTTAGAATGTAAAGCCAACCGGCTTTCATTTCTATCCATGACTGCATTGATCTAAAAAAGGTGTTTGCCTCTGTGGGCCATACTGCGCAAATCATCACCATCAAGATGATGAAAAAGACCGACGAATAAAATACCGGCGGATTAATACTAGACTTGATGGACATTGACTCTCCCTATTTCTAGCGGGTTCACACTCCAAATATCTCAACATACCAACGGCGAGATAGGACAAAACTTATACTTAAAGTTTGGTTAATACTGCGTGGCTCATCTATGACCAGTATGGGGGAAATCCCAAAGATCATGGCAACGACTCGCTATGGCTAAACGCGACAGGATCTGAACAACGGGATTAACAACACTCGACTTTTTTAAGCCAATGATTGATGGATAAACAGAATTAACACCACTAAGGCAGCTAACACCCGCCTTTAGCATAAAACAAATATATTACTAGAATATTCAGCATAAAAAATGGCGACCATATTGGTCGCCAAAAAATTATACCACAAAAATCATCAAATTTAATTTTAAACGCTAAAACGCACAAACCTTCATCGGATTACTTAGTCGGTGACTGCGAGATACCAGCAGTTAAATTGAAGCGCATCGCCTCCTCAAACGACCAATCAACCATAATTAAATCATCCCGCTTAACTAAGCTCGTCACGCCCGCCATTTGATAACTCAATTGGAACAACACAGGCACCCAATCGCCCTCTGGTAGCGCATCTAACAATGGCTGTGGCGGCGTATCCGTCATAATAAAGCCCACCACAAAACTGCCATTCGCCTGTTTCACTAACACTGTCTTTTGGCTTGTTGGCTTACCATCACGATTCATCAAAGAGGCGATATCACGGATACTGCCATAAACCGATTTAAACAATGGGAAACGCATCAACTGGCGCTCAAGCCAACCATAAAGCCACACAATAGGACTGACAGAAAACAACAGGCCCACGGCAAAAACTAATGCCACCACCAGCATAAATCCCGCGCCGACAAAGTGTTGGTTTATCCCTACCAACTCTAAAATTACAATTCCTAAACCATCTAACGATACAAACAACGACCAAAACAGCCACAAACTCAAGGCCATAGGTAATAGATTCATTAAGCCGCGGGCTAAGGTTTTTTTCATCACACTCTCATTCAGTCATAGGGATACAGAAGGCATAAAATATTTACGCAAAAAACGCCACAAATGCTACCACAGAGTCACTTTTGCACCAGCACATGATGTAAGGTATCTGGCAGTAATAGTCTCGAGCATAGAGACAGCGTTCAAATTCAGGGCCCACTCTGAGCCATTCTAAGGAAAGTAAAATGCGCGTAACCCGCTTAGATCATTTGGTGTTGACCGTAAAAGACATCGCCGTCAGCGTCGAATTTTATCAAACCGTGCTCGGGATGAAGAAAGTGGTATTTGGCAATCAACGTATAGCGTTAAGTTTTGGCGACCAAAAGATTAACCTGCACCAAACGGGCGCAGAATTTGAACCTAAAGCCGCAGCAGCCACGCCCGGCAGTGCCGATCTGTGTTTTGTGGTCAGCCACAACATAGAAGAAGTGATCGCCCATTTAAACGCACTTCAGATTGAAATCATTGAAGGCCCAGTGCTACGAACCGGCGCCACAGGCCGGATAAACTCTGTCTATATCCGCGACCCAGATTATAACCTGCTTGAGTTATCAGAATATCTGCCCGCCTGCACAGGATAAGCGAAGTTAAAAACTTCATTTGAATTTTTTAATCAAAGTCAAAGTCGTGGGGCTTCACCCCACACCCGACCAAGGAGGACTGCTCGTCATATCCTCCTTGGATGCTCCAAGACGCCCCTAACGGAGTTGAAAGCCCCTTGTGCTCATAGCCCAAATAGCTATCGCTTCCGAAGGATGCGTCCCTGCACCAGCTAAAGCTAGTCGGTCATCCATGACCGAACTCACGCACTCTTTATTAAATCAAGAGCTCTATTCGCCCTGCGGCAACTCCGAGGGGATGGCGTATTCCTTAGAATTTTGAGTCATTAGATCACAATTCATCAGCAAAAAATAAGCGAGAGAAATAATAAAGCTAAAACGATATCAAGTAATTACCCATCAAACTGTATAAAAAACTGCTACCGCAAAAAAGCAAATTCCTATAGCATAATTTTACCAATTGACTCGGATGTGGCAGCGGCCAAGTCCAACAAGCGATTTATGCCCTGCAAACAGCACAGCGCATAAATACTAAGACGTTATGAGCCATCAGTAAGCATGATTGAGCAAACTATTAGACATATCTACTCACTTCTATTAAGTGAAAATTATGATGAATTAGAGCGGTTTACCAACGGATCTCGTATGTCTTCAAATGAAATTTGTGAGGCGATTTTAGAATACGGTTATCAGCTGGTTTCGTATCCAGACAACCTGAAACTAAACATCGTAGAAGTAAAAAATAGTAGCCCAAGAGAATGGAGTGTAGTTGCACCAATCTACACCTCTGAGGAGGGTTTATCCGATTTGAGTATTGAGCTGTCACTAATAGAAAATGGCAAAGAACTTTATAAATCAGAGCTAGACAATATTCGTGTGCGTTAGTCAAGCTCATAACAAGTCAAAGCACTCGGACTTGGTAAAGCAGTCACCTTTTTTGTTCCCCAAAAGCCGCCAACTTCACCAAGCTAGTGTTTTAGGCGTTATAAGCCATAGGAAGGTATGGAGTTTTTAATTAAGCCTCATGATGGAATTGGGCCCATCAAACTTGGAATGTCTAGAAAACAAGTCAAAGTGCTATTCGCTGCTTTTTTTACTTTGTCCGATGGGGCTAGCGATTTCTATTTTGATAGTTGCCTTCAAATTGAATTTGAAAACGATTTAGTAGACTTTATCGGTGTATCTCAAAACGATAATTACCAACTTATGTTTGGTGGTATCGACGCATTTGATGTTGAAGGCATAACTTTGTTTAATGCAATTTCCGCTAATGAATCGGAGAGTCACTCGTTTAATGAGTCGGAGTATATTTTCCCTGAACAAATAGTTACTCTCTGGGACATGGACGAACAATACGATAACCTTGGCGATCACAAACGTAAAGTTTGGGCACAGGTTGGTATTGGTACTAAGTCCTACCTTAAAGTGGCAAATGGCTTATAACAAGTCGCTTAAAATGGACGCAAAACAGTTGGCTTGCGCTAATTTTAGCAAACAATTTAGCACCCGTTAGCGAGGCGTTATCCATAGAAATTTTAATCCGGAACTGACGAGTTCGAGTTAAGGCTTTAACTCAAAAATGTCCAAAAGTGTGTTGCGTATGTCTTTTAAATCTACAGATTACACGAATGCACAAAAGGTGAGCCATGGTGATTAGCGAGACGACCGTCCGCCCCATGGACGTGGCGGTCGAGCATCCAAAGATGGACTTGCTGCGTGTCGGTGAGTAAGTACCATGGCAAGCCTATATGTGTGGATACCAGCCAACGCCTAGCAACTAAAATTACAGCTCACTCAGCTATAATAGCCCTGCAGAATTTTCCAATGCGTTTTTACCAAATCGAATTGACTCATTATTGCTATTAGTCCTGTCAAATCAGTCTATAAAAGCAGTCTATAAAAGCAGTCTATAAAAGCAGTCTATAAAAGCAGTCTATAAAAGCAGTCTATAAAAGCAGTCTATAAAAGCAGTCAGCATTTATTAAACCACATTTAAAAGCCCTAAAAGCAAAACGCTCCACAGAGACTGTGGAGCGTTGTATTCAGCGAATGGCATTACAACAGCAGATTAATGCGTGTGTTAGCCTTTCATGTCTTTTTCCATATCTTCGTAGGAAGTATGGCGAACGTCTTTGCCTTTCACGTAGTAGATGATGTATTCACAGATATTTTTACAGCGGTCACCGACACGCTCAACTGCACGTGCAGCCCATAATACGTCGAGTATGTCTGGGATTGAACGCGGATCTTCCATCATATAGGTCATTAACTGGCGAATAATGCCTTCATATTCACGGTCAAGCTTAGCATCTTCTTTATGCAGCTCTAACGCGGTATCGGCATCCATACGGGCCAAGGCATCTAAAGTCGCATGCAACATCCGAGTCGCATGACGCCCCATATTTTCAATGCTAACTAACAAAGGCTGCTGATTATTCAAACGTTTATCTAATGCCGCTTTTGCAATCCGCACACAGGCATCACCAATACGCTCAAGATCGGCGATAGTTTTTGAAATAGCGATAATCAAGCGTAAATCACTGGCAGCAGGTTGACGCTTAGCAATAATACGCGTGCATTCTTCGTCAATGGAAACTTCCATCGCATTGACCTTATGATCGCCTGCAATCACCCGCTGGGCTAACTCGGCATCGAGGGCACTTAAGGCATCAATCGCTTGCTCCAGCTGACGTTCAACCAAGCCACCCATGGCGAGCACTCGATTACGGATATCATCCAGCTCAGCGGTGAACTGACCCGAAATGTGCTTACTTAAATTCATGTTTTCCATTGCGTTCCAACCTGTTACTTAACTGTTGACCCATACCAAGCCGTGGTGGCCTTATCCGATACTCAAGCGATTAACCGTAACGTCCTGTGATGTAATCTTCAGTCTTACGTTTTTTCGGCGTGGTGAAAATCGTATTAGTATCAGCATATTCAACTAATTCACCCATATACATAAAGGCCGTTTGATCCGATACCCGCGCCGCCTGTTGCATGTTGTGAGTCACGATAACCACAGTGTATTTCGTCTTAAGCTCAGTGATTAACTCTTCAATCGTCAGCGTCGAAATCGGATCGAGTGCCGATGTTGGTTCGTCGAGTAATAACACTTCTGGCTCAATGGCTATCGCACGGGCAATCACCAGACGTTGCTGTTGACCGCCAGATAAACCAAAGGCGTTATCGTGCAATCTGTCTTTAACTTCGTCCCAAATCGCCGCGCCGCGCAATGAACGCTCAGCCGCTTCGTCGAGTTCACGACGGTTATTCAGCCCTTGCAATCTCAAGCCATAAACAACGTTTTCGTAAATCGACTTAGGGAAAGGATTTGGGCGTTGGAACACCATACCGACATTACGGCGCAGGGCCGCGACGTCAATCTTTTTGTCGTAAATATTCTGGCCGTGCAGCAATATCTCGCCGCCGATATGACAATTATCAACTAAGTCATTCATGCGGTTAATACAGCGCAATAGTGTCGATTTACCACAACCACTGGGGCCGATAAAGGCAGTAACTTGCTTCTTGGGGATCTTCATCGATACATTAAACAGCGCTTGCTTATCACCATAGCGCAAATCTAAGTTACGGATCTCCAGCGCGGTGTCGTTCTGGCTTAAGTTAGCTAAATCAAAGTTATTGGTTTTCATTGCTGTCGAATCTATAGAAATCATATTTAGTCCTAATACTTTCAGGATAATCGCTGATTAGTGCTCAAGCGAACGATATTTTTCACGTAAGTGGTTACGCACGCTAATGGCCGTCAAGTTGAGTGCCACAATCACAGACACCAGCAAGAAAGAGGTCGCATACACCAGAGGACGTGCCGCTTCAACGTTAGGACTCTGGAAGCCCACATCATATATATGGAACCCTAAGTGCATGAACTTACGTTCTAAATGCACAAACGGGAAG
Organism: Shewanella sp. SM68; assembly: GCF_025653925.1. Lineage (NCBI taxonomy): Bacteria > Pseudomonadati > Pseudomonadota > Gammaproteobacteria > Alteromonadales > Shewanellaceae > Shewanella > Shewanella sp. SM68. The sequence continues at coordinate 190,542 of NZ_JAKKRU010000003.1, read as the reverse complement.
TTAAAGTCCAGTGGTAATGTTGGCGCTAATTTCACGACACCCACCAACATCAGCGGTGCCACTTCACCGGCAGCACGAGCGACCGCTAAAATCAAACCTGTCATGATCGCTGGACTCGCCATCGGGATCACAATCCGCCACAGGGTTTCAGCCTTAGTCGCGCCCAATGCCAAACTACCTTGACGTACTGCGCTTGGAATACGACTTAACCCTTCTTCAGTCGACACAATAACCACAGGCAGCGTCAAAATCGCGAGGGTTAATGCCGACCAAATCACCCCTGGCGAACCAAAGGTAGGAGCAGGCAAAGCTTCAGCGTAAAACAATTGGTCGATGGAACCGCCCATCATGTACACGAAGAAACCTAAACCGAATACACCATACACAATCGAGGGCACACCCGCTAAGTTGATTACCGCAATACGGATCATCTTAGTAATAGGGCCTTTCTTAGCATATTCATGTAGATAAACTGCCGCAACCACGCCAAATGGCGTCACGATAACCGCCATCAACATCACCATAAATACAGTGCCGAAAATCGCGGGGAACACGCCGCCCTCAGTGTTGGCTTCACGCGGATCGTCACTCATAAAGCGTCCAATACCGACAAACCACTTACCAATTTTGCCTATGAGTCCTAAGTGATTCACATAGGTCACATCAAGAACGGTATCGAGCTTCAGTTCAACTTCTTCGCCGCGCATATCTCGGACAATAACTGAGTCACGCGCCGCATCATCACGCAGGGCAAATAACGCCTTTTCAAGCACTAAGTAATCTTCTTGCAGTTGAGCTCTCTTGGCGACCAACTCAGCTTTAACACTGTTGGTCAGTTCCCCATCCAGCTCGAAACGACGCTCCTGCAAACGCAATTTTTCAATGGCGTAGTTAATCGAGCCAATATCTTGCTTCTGCAAATCAACCGCTTTGTCCGATAAGGCAACAGCGCGTTCGATATGCTCCATTAAGGAGGATTCAATCGCATCATTCACTAAATCAAGACGCTTGCCATTTTCAATCACGGCTATCGGATAACCGTAGAAGTTACCGTTTTTAGCCCGCTCGATCAGTGCGACCTCGCTTGGCACAGAACGGCTAACAATGTCCGTACCTAATATCCAGCGGAAATCCAAACCCACAAATTCACGGTTACCGGTTTTCACTAAGTAACGGGTCACAAACTCGCCCGGGTGTTGCTTAAACACATGGCCAGCAGCAATCAAACGCTCAGTCGGTACTTCTTCCCTATCGTAAACCTCACCAATTAAGGTCGAACGTACACCCGTGTTATCTTCAAGCTCCCACTGGTAAACGGTTGCAGGCCAAAAGTAACTTAAGCCACGCCATGCGATTAACAATAATAAGCCTAAGACGGCAATCAAACTGATGCTCACGGCACCGCCCGTCATCCATATCCATGGCGAGCCTGATTTTACCCACTTACCCATTGCACAAACCTCTCAAGGTCACTGGCGAAATAGTATTTAATGTCATTGTCTTATCCCCGTTACAGCGAGCTATAGCGTTCACGTAGACGCTGTCTCACCACTTCTGCAATGGTGTTAAAGAAGAATGTAAAGATGAATAGTACGAACGCAGCAAGGAAGAGCACACGATAATGCGAGCTACCGATAGCCGATTCAGGCATTTCAACCGCAATGTTTGCCGCCAAGGTTCGCATCCCTTCGAACACGCTCCATTCCATGATGGCAGTGTTACCGGTGGCCATCAGTACAATCATGGTCTCGCCAACGGCACGGCCAAGGCCCATCATAATGGCCGAGAAAATACCCGGACTGGCGGTTAACAACACTACGCGTGTCAATGTCTGCCAAGGCGTCGCACCTAAGGCTAAGCTGCCGTTAGATAAATGACGCGGTACAGAGAAAATAGCATCTTCAGCGATGGAGAAAATCGTTGGGATCACCGCAAAACCCATGGCAATACCGACCACCAGCGCGTTACGTTGGTCGAAGGTGATCCCCAGTTCGTTAGTGATGAATTGACGGGTATTACCATCAAACAGCGCCACTTCGATGATTGGGCTGACCGCAAAAGAGAACCACCCCACGAAACAGACCACAGGGATTAACATCAGCTCTTGGTACACTTCGGGTAAACGTTGTTTCCACTTACCCGGCAACCTGCTCCAGCCATAGGCAGACGTGAGTATCGAGGTCGGCAATAAGATCAGTAGAATTAAAATGCCGGGGAGATGCTCTTCAATCAATGGCGCTAACCACAGACCCGCCAAGAAACCTAAAATCACCGTTGGTAAAGCTTCCATGATTTCAATGGTCGGTTTCACGAAACCGCGTACCTTAGGCGACATAAAGTAAGCCGTGTAAATCGCACCAGCAACGGATAAAGGCACGGCAAATAACATGGCATAAAATGCCGCTTTCATTGTGCCGTAGGCCAATGGCATTAAGCTCAACTTAGCTTCAAAATCATCAGAACCTGAGGTCGATTGCCATACATATTGTGGCTCTGGATAACCTTCATACCACACCTTGTCCCACATGGCGCTCCATGACACTTCTGGGTGGGAGTTTTCCACACTGAAGATATGCAGCTTTTTGTCCGCCTCAACGACTATGCCGTTTGAGCGTGGGGTAAAGCCCATTTTACCTGGGTTTTTAAGGTCAAACTTTGCATCAAACAGTTCACGATGACTCGTAGTATAGAGTAGGGTTAGCTCACCCTCAGGGCTCACTGTCGCGAAACTCTTACGATAAAACTCAGAGGTAATCGAGCTGATGGGCGGTAAGTCATCAAACTGACGAATCTCTTGATATAAACGCCCTTTTTCACCATTAACTTGGAAGTACTGCGCCACAATACCTGTGTCATAACTGACCAGTAATGAACTCGCTCCCGCCAGCAAAGCCACGTTATTGACTTGTGCCTTCGCACGTTCAACATCAATCACCTGCAGCAGATCTAAACTGTCAGTATCACGGATGTCGTACACGAAAATTTTATTGCCAGTTTGCAACATCAATTGACGTTGATCAGGCGTCATCAGCTCGTGGGAGACTTTCTTCGGCGCATCTTGAATTTGTGACGTCGTAGAAACCCACTCCACTTCTTCAGTCATCATGTTCTCTTGCCCTTCGAGACGAGTGAGGCGCCAAACACTACTCTCATCTTGATAAGCAAAACTCATTTTGTCTGAGCTATAAGTAAAGGTCAGCTTATGAATCGCGCTGCCTGTCTCATCGACTGTTATGGGGGTTTCACCTGCGGGATAACGCAGTTTAGGTGTGATTAAACGTTTGTTATTGGGGTACGTTAAACCAAACTCTAGGCCCGCCACTATGACCTGACCATTACTTAATCCCAGCGCAAAACGTTGTTCGCTCGGTACAGCAACGGCGGCGCTGGTGACGGTAACACCCGCAGGTAACGTCGGGGTAAAGCTAGAAAGTAAGCTACCGTCGGCAACAGTATAGAAGTCCACTTGACCATGAACGCTCACACGGTACATCACCTCATTTTGCTCTTCAGCACCCACCATTAAGGTCGGCACATCCGCGTGTTGATAGCTCACACTCTTAACGGGTGTGACATCAGCACTGTCGAAAATGGGTTTAATCACATACAACAGATAAAAGAAGATCAACAATAAGGCGACAAATACCATAGTGCCGCCGATAGTGACGCTGATTTGCGCCGCTTTATCCTTAAATGCCCTGCGATTCGAGCGTCCGCCTTTAAGCATACTGTGCGATGCAGAACCAGGTTGAGTGACCTGACTTTCCATTAAGAACCTCTATTATTAATAGCTAGCGAGTTTTTTCGCTAGGATTTGCCGAGTGCTATGCTTACACTGTTTGAACGTAAACTGAGCAATAACAACATCCTTTATTCTAAGTGCGTTGGATTATATGACGCAAAGATGACAGTTGTGTTACACCCCGTTTTAAAACAGGTGCCTTTTACAAAAAATAGGAGTCAGTCACTATGCTACGATACTTAATCACACTACAAGCACCTGATAGAAAAGGATTAGTAGAACAAATCGCCCATGCTGTGAGTCGTCATGGCGGCAACTGGCTCGACTCAGAATTACGCCATATTGACGGTGTCTTTGCCGCGATATTGTTACTCGAAGTGCCGTCACTGCGCATGGACGAGCTTATTGAGGCCCTAGAATGCATCGATAGCCTGTCCCTCACCTACTCCAAAACCTCGGTCGCCCTTAAGCCCATCAAACGCTTAAGTTACAACCTAGTGGCCTATGACAGACCCGGACTTGTGCTCGATATATCTAATAAAATCAATGCAATTGGCATCAATATCGAGCAGTTTAGTAGTCAATATGAAACCGCAGGCCACACAGGTATAGCTTTGTTTCGGGCGACCATCGGCCTTGGACTCACAGATCTCGCCCAAGAAGATCAACTGGTAGAATCCCTCTATGCTCTTGGGGATGATCTCGTGCTCGATAGATTAAGCCGTTAATCTTGTTTACTTTTACGGCGAGCTAACACTTAGCACACCAATATATTTAGAGAGTGCACTCGCAATGGCACTTTCAAAAAGCACTTTAAGAGCGCTTAAAGCAATGCTTAAAAACCGACATTCGCGGCAAGGTGTTCAAATTAAGTTAAGCCAGTGCAATCAATACTGGATAGTTGGAATCGTTAGAATGCGCATAGGAATCAGGCAAGTGGGTTTGTAAGTTGATGTCATCATTTAAAATTTATTAACCCTATAATAATGCTTAATATTTTTACTATAAAAAGCCCACAAAACCCGATTACTGAACCATAAACACACTAACACCAACAAAATTTAATGTTGTAACTGCCTTTCGATTCATGCTCCCTTGGTAGAATAACCCACGAAACACCATAGCTCCGGTTCAAAATTGCCGCTTTCGAGCTTTTCCATCTTTATGTTTTATCAATTATTTTAGGGAGTAGTACGTATGGAGCAGTTATACGAACTGGCCCAAGCCATGATACACAATGATCTGGCGGTTTTAGCCAATCCTAAAATCGCCCTTATGGTCAGCGCATTAATTTGTGGCTTTTTAGTGTTAGAAAATGGCTTTATTCCCACCGCATTTTTACCCGGAGATAGCCTACTCTTTCTCACTGGAGTGCTGATTTATCAAGATATTCTTCATATCGGTATTATGCCGTTATTGGTTCTAGCAACCTTTACAGGTACAGCTATAGGTTATTTACAGGGTCGATTTTTAGGGCATACCCAAATTTACCAAAAACTGCTGTCGAATATTGATATCAAACATCAGGAAAAAGCGACCCACCTAATTGATAACTATGGAGTGATAACCCTGCTACTCGCACGTTATATTCCTTTTGTTCGTACCGTTTACCCCTATATTTTAGGTGCAACGGGTATTTCTTCCCGTCGTTTTTTACTCATTAACTTCATCAGCTCAATGGTGTGGATTTTTTCCGTTGTTGGTTTTGGGTATCTCATTAGCCATACCCAATTAGCAACAAAATACCAAACACAATTTATGAGCATAATCATTTACTTGCCAGTAGCCTTGCTAACTTTCGGTATTATTGCCTTAGTGTACAAATGGTTAAGTAAAACAAAAGAGGTTTAGGTGCACTCATTCAATCGACTCACTTAGCAAAAATTCCTATCTAAACTGGCTTGGATAATCTTGTATACTGACGGCCACGCAATGACGATATAACGAAAGCGTGCACTAGAACGCATGATGAGCGACTAAGCTGCACCAGAACGCAACACATTAGGATGACCATGTTAGGAACGCTAAAAAAGATGCGCGTGCAGTTAGATGACGCGCAACAAGTGCAATATCAACTCGTTGTTGGTGATGAGTTACTCCCGCTCAATCCATTGATAGGCAAGCAATTAACCTTGACCCATACGGGTAATATCTTCTGCTGCAACTGCGGTAAAAAGAGCAAGAAGAGTTACTCGCAGGGCCATTGTTTTGTCTGTATGCAAAAGCTGGCGAGTTGCGATATGTGCATCATGAAGCCGGAAACTTGTCATTACGACCAAGGCACTTGCCGCGAACCAGAGTGGGCCCAGAGCCACTGTTTTGTGCCGCATTATGTATATCTGTCGAATACTTCGGGCGTTAAAGTCGGCATTACCCGCCACACTCAACTGCCCACCCGTTGGATTGACCAAGGTGCTACCCAAGGTTTACCGATTTTTAAAGTCTCAACAAGACAGCTCTCAGGCTTAGTCGAAGTAGAATTGGCAAAACTGGTTAATGATAAAACCCATTGGCAAGCCATGTTAAAAGGCCATGCCGACGATATCGATTTAAATGCTAAGGCTGCGGAACTGATCCCACAAATTGAGGCTAAGTTGCACGAAATCGGCATGCAAAAAGGCGATTACAGTATCGAGCGTTTGCACGAAACGATTCAGCCAATTCATTATCCAATTGACACCTTTCCGAAGAAGATCACTTCGCACAATTTCGATAAAGATGTGGTCGTCAGCGGAATTTTGCAGGGGATCAAGGGGCAGTATTTAATGTTTGATACGGGCGTGATTAACATTCGTAAGTTTTCATCCTACGAGATCACAGTCGAGCACGACTGAAACAGTCTGAAATCAAAATGGAACTTCCATCCATTAAAATGAAAAAGCGCGGCAGTTTTCACTGTCGCGCCCTTTATTGAGATGGCTGTCACTAAAGTACCATGTCCCACAGTTCAAAAATGGGAGCTAGCACCACAAACATGGGACCAAGACACCTCAATTAAGCACTAATCCCGTTTATCTGGCGAATGCTCCAACCAAAAATGCTGACTCAATTCACTTAGAACTGAACTAAAGCTCAAACGCTGACTAAGGAGCCACATTAACCGACGGCATATTGGCCAACATACTGGCAATGAGACTGTCGAAATTTTCGGTTAGCTCATCCATCTTTTTAATGTTGCCAAAACCTTGGGCAAGCACTCGCCAAATTGGCTCATCAACGCCCTGTATTTTAGTGGGTTTAAAGAGCGCTATCACCACGGTACCTTTGTCATACTTTTGGGTCGGTTGACAGCCCTGCAACCAAGCCTGTTACCGCCAAAATTTGTTCATCGCTCATTTCAGTTCCCATAGCGACGCCAAAGCCAACCTGAAAATCCGCCAGTAGTGGATCTTCAACCCAGCGATATCCCTTACTCTGCAAAGTTTGCTTTAATACGGCTTGCATGTGTTGCAACACTGGCTGCGGATCTAAGCGTTTATCTGTGATGATTTTTTGAAATTTAGGATGCCAAGTGAATGTCATTGCCGTTGACGGTAATTCACTGAGATCGCCAGACATCACGATTGTGGTTCGCAACGGCTGCGCCGCGTTATCCGTCACAGTTACGCACCCAGCAAGACCTAAAACGCTGCTAAAAAGCAGTATTAACACTCTCAAATACCGACTTAACACTCGGTCGGGAACCCAACAAGGAACTCGACTGAGCTGTCGATTTTGCACTCCACTTAGCTCACTATGTAATGATGGATTCATCATGCCCTGTTACCTCAATCTATAAAATGCTGTCTAAGGATAGTTGCTATTACTAAAACTGAAAGCTGATATCCATCATAGTGTTAAATCAGCATATTCCAATATATCTTGATATTCGTACTAACACAGAAAACCATCAAACTGCGCTAGCCCTATTCTCACGCCATTAATCCCATCGAGGCATGTACATATTTTGTTATTCTTTTTAGTTTATAAACTCGCTATGTCGTATAGGCGCGGCAACATTTAATCGCTAGAATGCCTCGCCTGCGTTGCAATCAAATGTCGCAATTATAAATAATTGCAACACAGTATTGCGTACCCTCCGATGAGTAAATCGCAGGCTCAATGCGGCAAATAATCACAATGCCATAAAACTAAAATAAAAGGTGTGGATCTATCTATGGAGTTAATACTCGCTATCGCGTTGTTTGCCTTTTCATCGGGGATCACCCCAGGGCCTAACAATATTATGCTGATGACCTCAGGGGTAAACTTTGGCGTAAAACGCAGTATTCCGCATCTTATGGGAATAAGCCTTGGCTTCCCGACTATGATCCTCGCGATAGGTTTGGGCTTGAGCGCCCTATTCCAAAGCTATCCTATCATCCATCAAGTGATTAAAGTCGTCGGCATAGGTTACCTTTTGTATCTGTCTTGGTTGATTGCCAACAGCAGTAGCAAGATGGAAGGCAAAGCCATTGCTAAACCCTTTAGTTTTATCCAAGCCGCAGCCTTTCAATGGGTCAACCCTAAGGGCTGGATCATGGCCGTGGGCGCGATTGCGACGTTCACGTCAGTACAGCAGGATTTGACCCCGCAGGTTATCACTATCGCAACGGTATTTTTGTGCGTCGCCTTTCCCTGCGCTATCGTCTGGCTCGGCTTTGGCGTAGCCCTTAAACGCATTTTGAAAAATGAGCGCCAACAGAAGATTTTTAATATCAGCATGGCGCTCTTGCTTGTGGTGTCTATCATCCCTATGATCGCCCCCTAATTTTTAAGCACGAGCAAACGACCGCCATGAACGAAATTGACATGATCACTCAACAAACCGACGACTGGGTGAAAAAAGTGATCATGAAATACAATATTTGCCCCTTCGCCAGACAAGAAGTCGAACGCGGTAGTATTCGGTATCTGGTGGTGGAACAAACTAAAGTCAAACAAGTGCTTAAGGCATTGATCGAAGAATGCCAATACCTCGACGCCCACCCCGAAGCCGAAACCACACTGTTTATTCTACCCCGTGGTTTTGAGGGGTTTTATGCTTATCTCGACCTCATCGACATGGCAACCGATACGCTTATCGAACACGAGTACGAAGGCACTTATCAACTCGCCACCTTTCACCCAGACTATTGTTTCGATGGCGAACCACAGGACGGGGCAGCCAACTTCACCAACCGCGCGCCCTACCCAACCCTGCACATCATCCGCGAAGCCAGCATGGAGCTCGCTCTCGCCAGTTACACAGATCCCGAAACCATCCCAGAACGTAACATCGCCTTTTGCGAACGCAAAGGCAGCGACTTTTTCGTCAAACTGTTAGCAGAGTGCATGGGGAAATCCTCATAACAGCCCAAATACGGCAGCTTTAATGAAATTGCGGCCCTTATCACTGAAGCGGATGAAGCCCTTTTCGATAATAACGTCAATATCCAACCAACCTATGTTGAGCTGATTAAAACGATGATTGTTAACTATGTAGGGCTTGAACAAGGCAACCAGATAATTGAGCAATTGGAAATCAGGGCCTACTAATTAACGTGGATGTTAATGATTTTAAAGTGTTTAAAATCAATTTTTATAAAAATCTATCAGCCAGCATATCAGCAACATCTTCATCATGGTCGATACTAAAGGCCATAAAACCATCGGTTTTAGGAATCGCTTGATAGACTTCAGTTTGGGTAAACTGCACTAGGCATTCGTTAAACACTGCGCGTATTTGCCGTGCTATCTCCTCCCACTCACTAAAGTCATCCTCGGGTAAGCTCTGTTGAATCGTCTGCAACTCATCCTCTGAAAGCAGGTAACATGTACTAAAACATTGATACTCCCAGTCACCTGTATTGAATTTAAGTTCTTGGATGGCCTCAGGGCTTTGGTATGACTCAGCCCATTCCCCAGACTGGTAATAGGCCAATCGCTGCTGAAAATCTGCCTCTGTATTAAAACAAAGATTTAATTCTGCGTATTCGGCATGGGTGTCAAAAGCAAAGGCATAAAAGGTTTTATCAGGATGAGCTAATAAAAATTGCTCAACCTCAACCGTTGTAAACCGCAATGTCTCGGCTTTGATTCGAGCAATAAGAGCATTATCTAATGGCATAAAATGTTCCATTTATACAATATTTTTTGTGTCTCAGTGCATCACTTAAATTAAACCGACGTTACTAAACTCAATGCTTTAGTCATTTTATACTGACGTCAAGCATTGAGATTAAGCTGAATTAAAGGATTTGTACGCTCCATTTCTCATTGCCATAGCGACGATTTTTATAGCTATCGATACGCCATTCATCGGCTTTTTTGAGAGCAATAAACAAATACTCATCTTCGAAGTTAGTGTTGGTTTTAATATAAATTTCGGCTCTGCTTTTATTTTTTAAAGTAATTTGCACTTCAAGAGGATGATCGCAACCATTAAATTTTGAAGGAAACCCGAAGGAATTACGCACTTTTCCGCCGTAAACACGGGGCTTATCGGTGCAAAAATCGTCAAATAATGGCGCTATTTGCTCACTCAGTAAAGCAAACCAATCGGTTTGCTTCGCATAATGGAATTCAGCCACTGGCAATTCCTGCCGTAGCTTATCTTCTTCGGCAGTTCTTTCGGTATAGAGGGTATTTTCGATACTGTTCCAGCGCGTACAAAAAGATAACACCCTCTCTGTTAAATATGCTTTTAATTCAATCTCATCCATTTAAATCATTGACTCCTTTCTTTATAAGTCTGTCGGTCAAAACCGCCAAGAGTTTATACCATATCGGGACAGACGAATGACTCTTTACCGCGATTAAACGACGTATTAAAACCAACCCTTTACGCTCAAACGAGCTTGCACCACTGCAAACTCGGCAGCAAGCCATAACACCATGATTTACAAGTCTATAGATTTAATCCCCACACCTCAAAGGCATCACGACTTAATTGTTCCCTAAAATCTGGGTGAGCGATGGCGATCAGCGCTTGTGCCCGTTCGCGCAGTGAACGGCCGCGTAGATTAGCTGCGCCATATTCGGTCACAATGTAATGCACATGGGCCCGAGTGGTGACAACCCCTGCGCCAGGTGATAACACGCTGGCAATGCGAGAAAGCGTGCCGCCCGCAGCCGTGCTGGGCAGCGCAATCACAGAACGACCACCTTCAGATAACCCTGCTCCGCGGATGAAATCCATCTGGCCGCCAACACCGGAATAGATTTTAGTGCCAATGGAATCGGCACACACTTGGCCTGAAAGGTCGACCTGCAACGCCGAGTTAATCGCCATCACATTGGGATTTTTACGGATAATGGCCGTGTCGTTAACTTGTTCTATGTCCATAAAGATGACCGCAGGATTATCATCAACATAGTCGTATAATTTCTGGCTACCCAGGGCGAAACCTGTGACGAGTTTTCCCGGATAAAAACGCTTCTTGCTGTTGTTAATCACACCCTTTTCAACCAGTTGCAATATACCGTCAGAAAATAGCTCAGTGTGGACGCCTAAGTCTTTATGTTCGGTTAAGCAAGACAACACGGCATCGGGGATCGCACCTATACCCATTTGCAAACAATCGCCATTACGCACCAGTTGGGCAACATTTTTACCGATCGCCAAACTCACCGCATCCCCCGTCGCGAAGGAATGAATAGGTAACGCCGCGCTCTGCTCATACACAGCGGCAAAACGGTCGATATGGATAAAGCTGTCGCCATGGGTTCGCGGCATTTGTGGATTAATATGAGCGATGATCTTACCCGCGACTTGGCAAGCTGCGAGCGTTGCTTCAACCGAAATGCCTAAGGAACACATGCCATGCTTATCGGGTGGCGACACTTGGATAATTGCGGTATCAATTTTTTGCTCACCGGAACGAAATAACTTAGGCACTTCAGACAGGAAAATCGGCACATAATCCGCGTCACCACTTTGCAGTAATGCCCGCGTTGGCAGCCCACCGAAAAAACATCGATGGCGTAAATGCCCCTGTAAACTGGGATGGCTTAAGGATTCGGCGCCTTCAGTATGTAACTGTAACAGGGTGAGATTTTCTTTGGTGAGTGCATGTTGCGCCAACGCATCTAATAAAATGCACGGAGTGGCGCCCATGGAATGAGTCCACAGCGTCTCGCCGCTTTGAATTAAAGCAACCGCATCGAGCGCGCTATGACAAATGATTGGAGGCATAATGAATTCCCTTCGCTAAGCATGATGGCGGAAATCGCCCTAGCGGCAGTGTAAGGGATATCCTAATTAAGCAACATCGATTTCAATGGCTTAGCGCGACTGTTTACTGATAATTTGCGCTATATCAAAACTCGGCACTTTGCCCTTGATTATGAAACTCAGTACAGGGTTAATCCAAGCGCTTCGAAAATCTCATACTGGCAATCAATAACCCAATACAAGTAAAACCTATCATCCACAGGGCATCAAATTGCAGATCCATCACTTGGGCATCGCGCAGCACTATGGCCCGTGACATGCGCATAAAATGGGTTGCAGGTAAGGCTTCGGCAATCCACTGCGCCGCGATAGGCATGGCTTCGTAGGGGAACATAAATCCCGACAAGAGAATCGATGGCAGCAGGATAAATACCGTCATCTGCATCGATTGCAACTGGGTTTTCGCTATGGTCGAAATCACTAATCCTAAGGTTAAACTGGCGCAAATGAACAACATAGCAGCAAGGGCGATGGAATCAAGCCCGCCGCGAATGGGCACATCGAACAACAGATGCCCTGCGCTCAGGATAATGGTCACTTGCACAAAGCCAACCATCACATAGGGCACGATTTTACCCAGCATCAACTCCAGTGGCCGCACAGGCGTAGTGATCAAAAACTCCATATTGCCCTGCTCGCGCTCACGCACTATGGCGGCGGAAGTAAACATCACCATGGTCATAGTCAAAATCACCCCCAACAGGCCGGGCACTATGTTGACCACAGAACGTTGTTCTGGGTTGAAATATTGCACCACTTCAAAACTCGGTATCGCCGTTTTTAGTGCTCTTCCTGCGACTTCATCCAGTGGCATTTGCCTTAGGCTACGAATAGTTGAAGCGACAACCGTATCTGAACCATCCACCAGCCATTGGCCAGCGGGTTGTGCGATATAGGACTGGGCTAAATATTGCTGACCCACAAAGCTTGGGTGACGCACTAAGCGCTCATCAAGATCGGCGGGCAAATACAGCACGGCTTTGACTTCGCCGCGAGTGATCGCCGCCTCAGCCTCGGCGGCACTTAAATAACGCTGTTTAAAATCTACGACCTGCGTTGCTTCCACCGCCTTAACCAGTGCGCGACTGTAGGCAGAATCACTCAAATTAACTAACCCAGCAGGCAGATGGCGAGCATCGGTATTGATGGCATAACCAAACAACATCAGTTGCACTAACGGGATCATGACTATCATGCCAAAGGTCATGCGATCCCGCGACAACTGCCGCAGCTCTTTGACCACAATCGCAAAAATCCTACGCCACATGGTCAGTCTCTCCCTTGGAAACCCCAGCCAAGCGCTCGCCGGTGCAAGTGACAAACACATCTTCTAAGCTAGCGCGCACTTCTTCCATCGTCCGGCTGGCAACTCTTGGTTTAAGCCAAGCGAGCGGATCTTCAATATCGCTGCGCACTAACACCCGCAAACGACTGCCAATTTGCGCCGCCGACAATACCGCGGACTCGCTGATCAATGATTGTTTTAAAGTGCGTAAGTCGTCCCCTGAGATCTCAACCACCCGAGCCCCCATCGCCGCCATCAGCTGCTGGGGTGAACCGTCGGCGCGTTTTATCCCGCGCTCTAAAATCGCCAGACCATGGCAACGCTCGGCCTCATCCATATAGTGAGTCGACACAAGTATCGTGGTGCCTTGGGCACAGAGATCGAATAAGCGCTCCCAAAACTCGCGTCGATTTTCAGGATCGACCGCCGATGTCGGCTCATCGAGAAACAATAATTCGGGGTGATGTAAGGTCGCTGCCGCTAAGGCCAAACGCTGTTTCTGGCCGCCACTCATGGAGCCCGCCATTTGTTTCTCGCGGCCGACTAAATCGTATAGCATGACTAAATCGGCTATCCGCAGCTTTGAGGCTCGGCGGTTAAGCCCATAAATTTGCGCGACAAACTCTAAGTTTTCCCGCACCGAAAGATTGTCGTACAGGGAGAATTTTTGCGTCATATAGCCAATGCGGCGGCGCAGTTTTTCCTCGGCGCCGGGTAAGGTTTCACCCAATACGCGGATATTCCCCGATGTGGGACTCAGTAACCCAGTCAACATACGAATTGAAGTCGATTTTCCGCAGCCATTGGGGCCGAGAAATCCATAAATGGTTCCCTTGGGAATGGTGAGGTCGAGGTTTTCTACCGCATTAACACCACCAAAGGCGCGGGTCATCCCTTGGGTCTCGATAGCAAAATCAGCGCTTTTCATGGCTGCTCCACTTTTTGCTGCACTCCTTGCAGCACATCGAGTTGCAGCACATCGAGTTCAACTTCTAAAGCCATGCCAGTAGGTAGGTTCTGATCTGTGGCGGAAATAGTAATATCGGTCAAATACATCAGCCGCGCTCGATCACGTTCATTTAGCGCATAAAATGGCGTGTAAGCAGGTTGACTGCGGATATTGCGCACAGTGCCAGCAATCGGTATCTCGCGGCCATCCACAAGAATATTGACGCTATCACCCGCCTTCACTCTGTCTAACCAAGTCGCGGGCAGGTAAACCCGCACATAGGGATCCTCGCTCGCCAGCAAACCAATCAACTGGGTGCCTGCGGCAATGCGATCGCCGACTCGCCAAGGCAACGTATCGACAACGGCATCACGCGCCGCCACTAAGCTCAAGTCTGCTAAGGCTTTTTGTTCGATGGCTACACTGGCGCGAGCTGCGGCCACCGCCGCTTTGGCCTGCTCTAGCTGCTCACTACGGGTGCCATTTTCTAGTAGTCGCAGGCTTTGCTGCGCCTCGGCTTGCTTAGCGAAACTGGTATCCCGCGCCGCACGGGCCGTATCTAAATCCGCTTGGCTAAGTACTTTCGTGGCAAATAAACGGTTTGTTCGTTCAAAGGCTCGCTGAGCCTCTTTCACGCTGGCATTTGCCCCGTCGAGCACGGCCTTGGCGCGTTCTATATCCTCTAAACGCGCACCTGTGACCGCCTCAGAAAGTTTAGCTTTAGCCTGTTCAAGCTCGGCTTGGCGCAGGGCGAGGCGCGCATTAGCAGAGGTTGTATCGAGCTGAATTAACACCTCACCCGCCTTAACCTGTTGACCTTCAACCACATTCACTTGAGTAATCAACTCACCTACGGGCGCGGTAAGTGTCAGCCTGTCCCGCTCGACAGTGCCAAGCACTCTGGGCGGCGCTTCAGTGCAGCCGACTAATAGCAAGATCACACAACCCACACTCACGTGCGTAAGAATTTTAAAATTCACACTCATTACGACTTCCTCGGTTCACGCAGTACACCTTGGGTAAAAACCTGCATATTGTGCAGTGCTAGACGCTGTAAACCATCAGCATCAGCACTAAAAAAGCCGAACTGACGCATTAACACCGGGGGCGCAATAAGCGGAAAAACCATCAGACTCACGAAACTGAGGCGTACTAAATCGGGATCTAATCCCTCCTTCAATAGCCCCGCATTGACTAATGTGGATTCGAGCCATTGCCGCGAGAGGGATAAAATTTGCTCAAAAACAGACAACATAATGCGATAGGGTTCTGAGCCATCGCCTTCCTGTAACACCCGTATAATCAACCGTGGCAATCCCAGGTTAGGTGCCATAACGCGATAATATGTCTGCATAAGTTCACCCAAGTTATTAGGGGCATCCGCAGCGGATATTTCGCGAAAACGCGCTAATACTGGCTCAAGGGTTTCCCGCACCATTTGTTCGAACAGGCCCGCTTTTGAACCAAAATAATAACGAATAAGCGCGGCATCAACCTCGGCTTCACGGGCAATTTCACGGGTAGAAACGCTGGGATAACTGCGATGACTGAAGAGATTTAGGGCTGCGATAATTAAGCGTTGGCGGGCATCGGAATCCCCTTTCGGACGACCAGGAGTCTGCGGCTGTGATTCAGTTTGGGCGGTAAATGGCACAACCCCCTTTGGGCGACCGGGAATAAGCGACATGGCAAGCTCCAGCAAAATTCATCTATTGATGAATATACTGAAAAGCCGCGTAAAAAGGCAGCAGTTAAATTCCTCATTTTCATTGATATTGAGGAATTTAACCCACGGACTGCATGGTTAAAATTTAGATACCGTTCAATCGAAAAATTAAGCGGCCTTCTATTAAAGATTTATACAGTCAAAGCTTATGCGCCTTTCACTATCGCACTCAAACGGGTAATGAATTGCTGTACGGCTTCAACTGTGTCAAAACTAAAGGCAAGGCCATAGTGGGTTTCGGTCAAACTCTTATGTAAACGTTTGGGGAAACGTGTCATCTCGGCATTGTGGAAATAGTCGTATTTGGCATGCACGCCTGCAATAGTGGCAAGTTCGCCAGAAAAGACTTCGAATGCGGGACGAATAATCAAGTTTGGTGATTTACCGTCGAGGTGTAAATAGAAAGCCTCTTTGGTTTCTGGGAGCATGTATTCTGTAACGTTTTTTATGGTGAAGTTAGTGCGACATTGCAGTCCACTTAAGCAGCTCACCATCTTATTATGTTCTATCGCCAAACTTATTCTCCCATGTTTGTTGTCTATTTAGATTAAACCTGCCCATATCGCGCTACTTTTTCTACTCCCAGTCAATCCATGGCTCAGATGACTGATTCAGATAAGAAGAATGTCATCTCGGCAATGTTGGTTTTTATTCCGTTTATCCCACTTTACCTCAGCTCAGCCTAATCGGTTTAGTCTTTAAATGCACTAAAGTGATACCCATATCCCAGAGTAAATGGGCGAGTTTGAATTATTTATCACAAAAAACCTTTATATACAGAATGATAAACCGATTAACTCAAACACTAAGCGGGTGTCACAGAAAATTCTTTTGTGTAAGCAAATCGACATTTCAAACACGATAAAACACAATTTAGTTTATTAGGTATTACTTATCATCAGGTTATCAGCCTTTAGTTTGACATTAAAACGAACCGTTCAAAATGCGACCCTGCGATTGCATTTTATAATGATTGTTTTACTTGCCAGCTTAAAATGTTGCGTCTAGGTTAATAAGCTTGAGTTAAGTCCTGTTGATAATGGCTAAGTTACGGCAATCACATTTGATGCCAACGTAAACTAGCGCATTCACGCTATCCCGTCGTATTCAGGCCTTAAGTCATGTTTTACCCAAAATGAGTAACCCGCGCTTGAGCGCCTATAAACCGAGCCATGCCAGCCGATTTCAAGCTTATTTACGGCAAATCCTGCATTAACTGACTTGCCCTAAACTGTCGCAACGGACTGGCGGCCACAATCAACAAGACCAACAACACGAGATATAGCCATGAAGATCAAAAAAAACCTCATGCTCTTGGGTCTGTTCGCTGTCAGCCCAGTAACGTTAGCCGCAACCGGAGTCGCCTTTATCCATGGTACGGGTCACCAGACCAATGCCTTAGCCGATTACTGGACGCCCGAATTTGTTAACTCAGTGCGCCAAGGCATCCCAGTACCAAACAATTACACAGTGATCAACTGCGACTTTGACCAATATATGTGGGAAGAAAGCGCCGCAGGTTGTCTGGCAACGCAGCTCAATAGCTTTATCCAAGCCAAAAATATCGACGACTTAATTCTGCTGACCCACTCCAATGGTGGCAACGTAGTGCGGTGGATTTTATCTAATCCAACGTGGGACAGCCGTTATCCTGCAGTGATCAACGCCACCTCAAAGGTTATCGCCATCGCGCCTTCCAGTGCTGGTACGCCGCTGGCCGATGCGGTGAACCAAGGTAATGTGTTCGAAACCAGCTTAGGCTGGCTCTTAGGCTATGGCAGCAATGCAGTGAAACAACAGCAAGTCGGTTGGATGGCAAACTACAACAACGCTTGGCTTAATGGCACAACGGGTCGCCCATCGCTGGGTAAACCCTTCGAAGTCGTGGTGGGCTCAGATGTTGATTCCGCCATTTGGGACAGCGACAGTTACTGCGCGGGTTATCAATACCAAGTCGCGCTCGAAACCACCCAAAACTGGCTCGATAGCTGCTCCGACGGCTTCTTAAATTGCAGCTCACAAAAGGCGGCTGGCACTGTCTGGTTTACTGATAAACAAAAGACCCGTGGCCAAGAGCCCTTAAGCCATCAGCAGAGCCGTCGTACGTGTTTCAATTTAGACACGCTGATCCGCAACCACATTTAAGGAGCACTAAGATGCACACACTCAGCAAACTTGCCAGTGTCTTGGCGCTAAGCGGACTGCTTACAGCCTGCCAAGATGAAGCCACACCCATAGATCCCAAAACCAATGCCAGCCCAATGTACGCCAAAGGGTTAACCCTAACCGCGCCGAGCGATACCGATCTCGTCGATAGCAATATTGCCAGCCCAACACTCACGCCCATCAACACCAGTACGGATTACATTAGCTTTATCACCCCGCTGTACGGTGAGTATCAAGCGAGTATGCTTAAGCTTGAGCAAGCCAGCCAAAGTGACGAGTATTGGGTCAATGTAACAGGCGCACAGCTTAATGCGGGCGTGGGCCTCACCATGAGCCAAGCGTCGAGCTTAGTGCGAATTGCACCTCGGGGCGATACCCGCTCTGGCGCCTTAATGCATGCAGAGGCTATTGCCCCTGAGCGCGTACAAATTCAGCGCGTTACCCCTAATCAGTCACCCCAAGGCAAAGCAGCCGACAGCAGTGGGATAAACACCAATGAGTCACTGGTTAAATCGATGGTCAACGCCGATGCTTTGGCTAGCGCAGGGTTAACCGATGATTCCAGTGCGCTGCAAATGTCGGCGAAGGCCACACCGGGCGAATATCGCCTGCAGGTCAGCCAGCCGTTAACACCGAGCGCCAGCTACTTAGTCAACGTGAAGGAAAAAGGCTCGCCCTATCAACTGAGCGTCAAAGCCTCCTCCGCTATCGCGGCGGATGCGCAAACCCTTGGGCTTGAACTCGCACTCAGCCAAAGTGATAACGCCTTTGTGCCACAGGCAAAACTCAAGCAAGCCGATGGCAATATGCAACCACTGGCGATGGTAAAACAAGGGGAGACATGGCAAGCGGTGATCCCCGCGGGCGTCGCACTTTCGAGCAGCAATGCAGGTTTCAGTGAAATTGAAATCACAGTGCAAACCCAAGTCGATGGCCGACCTGTGCAGCGCACGGTCAAATCTGTCTTTAAGTCCTATGTCAATTCGGCGAGCATCAAGCCCGAAGTGCTCACGGTTTGGGATAAAGGCTTGCCTAACCAAATCAACTTTGAGTTAACTGTCGCCGAGGCGGGACGTTTTGGCTTAAGTGGCACGTTAACGGGCACCAATGCCGAAGGTCAAAAGGTAGCGATTCTACGCACCCAAGCGGCCAATTGGCTGACCCCAGAGTCGCCGAAGTTAAAGCTGATGTTAGATCCTAAGCTTATCCAAGCCTCAGGTTTACAGCCGCCCTTCGAACTCAATGAATTAGAACTGCAAGATCAAGGTCAAATGGCCAGATTAAGCTATCAAGCCAAAGCACTAACCTTAACGCGCTAATTCAAAGGGACCAATGTTAAGGGGCTAACGTTAAGATACTTAGCTTAACGTGCTGATAAGTCAGGCTTGTTAGCCTTAAGTTCCTCTCTAATACAAAGTGCCCAATCACGGGCACTTTTTTATTGTTGATCTTTTGCAACCTACACCTAAAAGCCATCACCTTATTTAACATCTATCGCAAAGCACAAACTGTTGACAGAAAAATGACAAGCTAAAGACTATTCACCACACATCACCCTGATAAAATTTACATTGATTATCAAGGGTTATTCCTTTTAAATAACAATCATCAACGGCATAATGTCAAGGTCTTGACGTCAGACCTTTGAATGACAAGCACAGATCTTTATAACAATACGTATAACAATAAGAGTGACTCACAGCGCAAGTTTTTACCGTGCCATGGTCAATACTCAATAAATGGACATCGTTATGAGTGACAGCACATTTTTCTTTGGTGAATGGCAAATCAATCCCAGCGCCAATAGTCTGCTCCTTGGCAAACAAGTCAAACAACTTGAGCCCAAGGCGATGGATGTGCTGTTGTTTCTCTGCCAACGGGCGGGCGAAGTCATCAGCAGTGATGAAATAGTCAGCCACTGCTGGCCGGGTGTTGATACTGGCGACAATCCACTACATAAGATTATCAATCAGTTACGTCGAGCATTAGGCGACAGCGCCACAGAACCTACCTATATAGAAACCATACGCAAACGCGGCTATCGCACCTTAGCCGAAGTGCGTTTTCCTATCGGACACCAAGCCACCGCCAGCCCACAGAGTTGGCAAGGCGGCTCGCCCTTTCCGGGGCTGCAAGCCTATAGCGCTAACTATGCCGAGGTGTTTTTTGGCCGCAGTGAACAAATCAGCACTTTGCTTAACCGGATAAGCCAACAAATCCTGTTTGGCCGTGCCTTCTGCCTGATCTTAGGTCCAAGTGGCAGCGGTAAATCCTCCCTGATTAATGCGGGTGTTGTGCCCAATTTAATGAAGGGCGACGGCTATAACGGCATTGGTGTCGCGTCATTCAGCAGCTTAGATTTTGCCGATGTGAGTAAAGGGCAACTACTCACCGATCTTGCCAGTGCAATGCTCGACTGGGAAATCAACGACATCCCAGTATTCGAAGGCATGAGCGCTGAGACTCTGGCGATTCAACTCGTCGAAGATATCCAAAGCGTGATCAATCAGTGTACCCAAGCGCTCAAGGCTAAACCCTTTTCCAATCCGTTTTTTGCCTTGTTTATCGACCGATTAGAAGTGTTGCTCTCATCACCGCTATTTAGCGATACCGAACGAACCCAGTTCATAGAATTATTGGAACAACTCGCCACCTCAAAAGCCGTGATTATCATCAGTGCCTGTCGCAACGATTTTTATCCTTTATTGGTCAATTACCCAAGCTTAATGGCGGGTAAAGCCCGCGGCGCCCACTTTGACTTAGCGCCGCCAACACGCACTGAGCTATTACAAATGATCCGCCTGCCCGCGGTGGCTGCCAACTTAAGCTGGGAAGTTGACAGCGACACCGCGATGCCGCTCGACGAAATGCTCTGCAGCGATGCCGCCAGTAACCCAGATGCGTTGCCTATGTTGCAATACACGCTGCAAGCCTTGTATTTGCAACGCAGCGCCGACGATAAGTTATTAGTCTCGGTTTATCATGCACTTGGCGGTATTGAAGGGGCGATTGGCAAAAATGCCGAGCAAGCGATTTCCCATTTAAGCGATGCCGAAAAAGCCAGCCTACCGCGGATTTTATCCCTGCTAGTGACTCTGCGTGAAGATGAAAAGTCCATCACCAGCCGCACCGCTCGCTGGTCACAACTACAAAGCACCGCTGAAACCGCCCTAGTGCAAGCCATGGTCGATAGCCGCTTATTCGTGTCGCATCTGCAAAATGGTGAACCCTGTTTTAGCATCGCCCACGAAGCACTTTTACGCCGTTGGCCGCGGGCAACCGCTTGGATTAGCGAGCATAACGACAGCTTAAGCATTAAGAGTCGCCTACAGCATTTATCTAAGCGTTGGCTCAGCGAAGCCAAACACAGCGCTTATCTGCTCGCCGACGGCAAGCCGTTGAAAGAGGCCCAAAGCCTCAGCCAAAATCCGTTATTCGATTTAGACGATCCCGAAACCGCCTTTATCGCAGCCTCCAGCAAACGCGCCAATATGCTGCGCTGGACGAGGCGCCTAACCGTCGCCCTGCTGTGCGTCCTCACCTTAACCTCCGTCATTATGAGCGTGCGCAGCATAGAGGCCGAAAAACTTGCCCTGCAAAAACGCCTCGCCGCCGAAGATTTGCTCGGCTTTATGGTGGGTGACTTCGCCGACAAGATGCGCGGCATCGGCCGTATGGACTTACTCGACGGGATCAGCAATAAGGCACTGGAATATTTCACTGATTTTTCCAATAAAGAGGATGATGCACACTTAAGTTTTGACGCCCGCTTCCAACACGGCCAAACCTTAGAGGCCATGGGGGAAGTCGCCTATTCGCGCAATAAAATCGATGAAGCCCGCAGCGCATTACTCGCGGCGCAAGAAAAAATGTTGCCACTGCTCGAATTGCAGCCGGAAAACTTAGCCCTACTGAAAACCTTAGGTGCCAATGCCTTTTGGTTAGGACAGCTTAAGTATGATGTGAGTGATTGGGCGGCATCGCGCCCCTTCTTCGAGCAGTACTTAGCCTATAGCCAAACTATGTACGCCCTTGCGCCCGAAGATAAAGATGCGCTCATGGAACTTTCTTACGCCCATAACACTTTGGGCTCAGTTTCGATGAAGCAACAGGAATTTGCCAAAGCACAACAAGATTTTGAAGAGTCGCTAAGGCTTAAATTGCTCGCCTTGGCAAAAGCGCCTGAGGATAGTCAGCTAATTGCGGATGTGGCCAATGCACGTTCTTGGTTAGCGAGTGCGGCAGTGTCACAAGGTGATGTACTTTCAGCCATACAGATCCACACTCAACTCCAACAAGAACTAAGCAATAACATTAAACAGCCATATATATTAGATAGACTAGCAGCCAGCCATCAAATTCTTGCTAAGTTATACGATTATCAAGATCTACCAGAACAAGCCCTAAGACAAACCCGACTTGGTTTGGAAGCAATATCAAAAGCGCTAGAACAAGATCCTAAAAACGATATTTGGACAAGACAAAATTACTATTTACACTTCAATCTTCTAGCATTTGCACGCACTGAT
This sequence comes from Shewanella sp. SM68, assembly GCF_025653925.1. Taxonomy (NCBI): domain Bacteria; kingdom Pseudomonadati; phylum Pseudomonadota; class Gammaproteobacteria; order Alteromonadales; family Shewanellaceae; genus Shewanella; species Shewanella sp. SM68. The sequence goes on along the minus strand of NZ_JAKKRU010000003.1, from coordinate 167,951 downwards.
TCTAATGAGATTACAAGATTAAAATCTTTACTAGATTCAGATATTGATTTGAATTCTTCATCGAAGAGAGACGAAGTGTATGCAAGCTATTTTCTTGCATCAGCACAACACTTACAACGACAAGGTAAGTTTGATAAAAGTATAGAATATGCTGTGCTAGCAAAAAATGAATTTCTTAAGTTATCAAAAAAATTCAATCAAAATATTAACTTCATTTCAAACTTATCGGAAAGTATTCTATTTGAAGCTAAAACGGTCAAAAATTATAAAGCCAAGCATGAATTATGCAACACTTCAAAATATTTACTATTACCTATAGTAGAAAAAGATAAATCACCAAATTTCACCATTCATTATGTTAAAGCCCTTGACTGCCTTGGCGAAATTATAAGCGATGACAATCTTAAACATTTACTATTAAAATCTCATATAACCAATACCAAATTTTAACCAAAAGAAAGGAAGTTAATATGTTCGCACCACAAGGCTCGGCTCAATTTATTAAAGTCAATGTTAATCTAGAAAATGGCGAACCTGTATTTATTTATACAGATGCTAATGGTGAACAATGCCAAGGGGATGTGACTATCACCCAAGCTGGTACTGTTACCTACTTGCTAAATGATCAAACAGGAAAAGGTTTAAAATTTGTTGGGGTCGGCTTTGTTACCCCATTCGATGATATTGTCGATGCGGTAACCATCAGCAGCGATGGTATGTTAGTACAACTCGTCGATCTAGATAGAACGTCGGGAACTACTAAGTTCCAATTTGTATTGAGCAATACTACTAATACCTTACTGATATTAAGTCCTGATCCAGAAATTATCAATCGTCCTCAAAACTAATCGAAATGCCCAACCTTTAATCGGGCTGGGCAGTTTCTACACCCGAAGAAAAGGGGAAAAGCGGGGACAGCCATGTCTTTTTGTGCTTTGTCCCCTCTTATACTAGCCTTTACATTATCTTGATTGCGTCTGTTTGGAGCAGATGATGACCCCGGCCAGAAGAATGCTTATCGATGCTAATACAACGCCCTTCTATCATGTGATAAATCGCTGTGTCAGAAGGGCTTTTCTGTGCGGTGAGGATAAACTCACAGGCCGCAGTTATGAGCATAGACGTGACTGGATTGTCGATAAAATCAAAGCATTATCCACCATCTTTAGACACTAAAATCCTTTGCGCTTGCCGCTTAATAGCCAAAAATCCACTCATGGGTACCGCTCTTTCAACTTAGCCATGCCCAAAAACCTCGCACGTTTCAGCTAAACCTGAGAATTTACCGTGAGAAGAGTAAATTTAAAACCTTTATAAACAATAGATTAAATCGGAAGGTAAGCAGAAGGTATCTTTTCTTTGCGAAGAATAAAGTCATCATCAGAAAAGCGCTTAGCGCAGATGACATTAGGTTCACGGAGAATGATAACAATGACAAGCTCACCTAAACAGACTCGCTCACAACATCCATTATCACTTGTGGGTGAAGGCAATGGCTCACAGTGCACTGCGCAGCAAGGCTTGGTCGAACCCTCGTTGCCGTTAACCTTCTTCGAACATGCCTCGATTGAAACGATTCAACAGTTTATTCAGCATCTGACAGAGCCGGTGATTATCGTCAATGCCCAAGGTTACATTTACTTTAGCAATAGCAAAGGTGCTGACTTACTGACATGCCCGCAGGCCAGTTTGAAGGGACAAGATTGGCGCAACTTTTTGACCGAACACCACCAAGCTCGCTATGACAATCTGCTGAGCAATGATATTAAATTAGGCAAAAATTGCGGTATCCCAGTGCAGCACTGCGCCGAAGAAATCACCCTCATTACCGCCTCAGGCAAAGCAAAAGATGTTGAGCTTTCCATTTCCTACATCCCCAGCCATGAACCTCTGTTTGTGATGATGATGCACGATTTAACGCAGCACAAAGCGGAAAATCAAAAGCTACGTAAATTGGCCGCCACAGATTCACTGACAGGACTGGCGAACCGCCGATATTTTGATGAAATGCTGCATCACTATTGGGAAGAATGCACAGGTAAGTTGCGCCCGATCAGCGTGGTGATTATCGATGTGGATTACTTCAAAGTGTTCAACGACCAATTCGGCCATATCCAAGGGGACGAATGTCTACGAAAGATTGCCAAAGTGATTGCTGACATAGTGCCAATAGAAATTGGCCTGGCAGCGCGTTACGGCGGTGAAGAATTCGCGCTAATACTGCCAAGCCACAATGCCAAAATGGCACTGACGATTGCCCAAAAAGTGCAGCAAGGGATTAATGACCTGCGCTTTACTGAGCAAGGCCTGCGCGACTATGTCTCTGTGAGCGCGAGCCAAGGGATTGCGAGTGAAATCAATGGCCAATTCCGTACCTCACTCGCCATGCTGTGCGCCGCCGATACCGCATTGTATCGCGCCAAAGCCGATGGCCGTGACAGGATCAATACGTCGCTTTAATACCTATTAATTGGCGACTTGTTTGCCCGCAACTGATTTACCCAAAACTGATTGACCCAAAACATAGTTACCCGCGACTTAGTTACCCGCGATGGATTAACCACGGGATGAATTACCCCAGTAGCGCTTTAGCGCACTGAGGTAAAACACGCAAAGCACACGAAAGGACGCACGAATATGAATAAGCTTGAGGCATCAAGAAATATACGGGCAGTGATTGAAAAAAGCTTACCCGTGAGCACGTCACCCCTTGCCATATTCACATACCAGTGTTGGTTGAAAACCAGCGCAGGTGGGCGTGTGTTCCATTATAAAACTGATAGGGAAGATACCTATTTTGCGGTGGATATAAATTCACTGGGGCATATTGAATGCGTGATTAATACCACCTTACTGCGGGTTGAGGCAATATCAACCTTAGGTGGACTCAACGACGGTCAGTGGCACTTATTGTCCATCTGCCATGAATACCATGAAATCAGTTGTTATGTGGATGGTGAAATTACCCATACACAACTCAATAATCTGTCACTGGTTGCCGACAATGAATTTTTAATTGAAAACGTGTCTTTACCGAATCATCGCGATACACATTTCGATGGTGAAATATTTGGCATCACCTTGCTCAATCGATTATTAACGCGAACTGAAATCGTTGACTATTACCGTAATCCAGCGCAACAAAGATCGATTAGCGAAAATAACCTTTACATTTACCAGCATCAAGATGCACATAATATTCGTGGTGAAAACTTTATCCCACTTAAAAGACAAAAAGTGCTGCTGGTCATATTTAATGACACTGAATATCAATTCATAAAAACCACTACGGATAGCAACACCTATAATCAACAATTACCTAAAATTATTCCGCCCCACGAACGCCGAGCCTACATTATTGAATGTAACTATAACACTTGGCCAAATTTTAGTTATTTAGTGAATTACACGGCGAGTAATCAAGCGGATATTACACTCAATATTGAAGTGTTTAAATCGCTGACGGCCTATCGCTCTAATATTAAAGTCACCGTCGCAAATGAACTGGAACGGGATTGTTTGATTATTCAATCGACCGAAGAAGAATTAAGTGCTGAAGTGCGTATTAGTGAAAACTTAGTGATCACTCAAGCCAAAAACTTTGTTAATTTCATCAATGAAGTTCGCGCACACATTCCGGCCGATAATATTATTACCGGTGGCCATTATTATAGTGAGCAGCAACTCTCGGTCAGCACAGGTAAGCAAATGATTGCCTATCAACAGGCTTGCCAACTGTTCAACCGCAGATTACAAAAAAAACCACTGGCGATCATCAAATGCACGTCAACTGAAGAAGTCAAAATCGCCTATAAAGCGGCCATCGATTATAACTTGCCAATCAGCGTACGCTCGGGTGGGAATGATCACGAAGGTGAAAGCACTGAAACGAATACCGTAGTGTTAGATCTGCTGAAGATGGATAGCCTCACTTTAGATCCCATTACAGGTATTGCGGCCATTGGCCCAGGTAATCGTTTTATCAATCTCACCACAGCCCTTGCCAAACAAGGCGTGATGCTCCCCCATAGCTCCTGTGGCAGTGTTGCCATAGCGGGATTTATTATGGGCGGCGGCTCAGGACCTTGGACCCGCAAACACGGCATGTGCTGCGAATCCCTATTACAGGCAGAAATCGTCCTCGGCGTTGGTGAAACTCAAGTCGTCTCTGTTGCCAATAAACCTGAGTTACTCTGGGCGCTCAAGGGTGGCGGTGGGTTAAGTTACGGCATAGTGACCCGCTTTTTTGTGCAAACCTTTCCACTACCACCTTGCCTTATCAAGTTTGAATTAGAATGGAATTGCTACAATAAACAAACCCATGAACTCATTGAGCACACCCCAACTAAAGACATTTTACAGCGCTGGGAAGCCATCATAAATGCCGACAGCACTGGCTGTTTGATTGGCACTAATCTCAAGATTAATGCCAAACATTTACCCGTAGAACAACACAAAACACTCGACATAGACACTGACTCAATTACGCATAACTGCTTGATGTATGGTTTTTGGGAGGGCAATTCCGCCAGCCTAAACCACTTTATCCAGAAACAATTTAATGAATTTGGCCTAATCCCCAATGATATTCGCATCGAGGGTATGGGCGGACTCACCAAAGCCTACGGTGAAAACTTAATGCCCAGTTGGGAAAGGGAATCTTTTCATCATCTGCAAGCTGACTTACAAGGCATAAACCGCTCACCTAATCCAGCGGATGTAGATGAACCCGCGCCCCATAAAGTCACCTCGCGCTTAGTGAATCAAACGGGCCTGAGGGACGGTTATAAGCCACTGCTTGAAAGCTTAACCTCTCGCTATGTGCTTGAAGGCAATCGTCAATTGGGGCTATTTACCTATGTTACCCTTGGCGCCATTGCAGGTGATTATTATCGCACTATGGGCGAAGAGCAAAAGAGTCGCAGCGCCTTCCCCTACAAGGACAGACAATACACGATTCAATATCAAACTTGGTGGAATAACGCCCTGCAAGAGAAACAACAATTGCAGGATAGCCAAGTGGTTACCCGCATTAATCGTGCACTCGATTGGATTGATGCCAGCCGAAATAATGACATCCCCAACACCTCGGGCGCTTTTATCAGTTTCAAAGATAAGGCCATCCCTACAGATGTGTACTTTGACCACAATTACGCTGCGTTAAAACGGATTAAGGCGGCCTACAGCCAAGATAGCTTTAACCATTTCCGCTCACGTAAAAGCATTATCTAAGTTAATACATCGGCATAGCCTAGGGTGAGTTTTTAAGGCAAAATCGACGCCGTCCACAGGACGGTGTCGCCCCTTAACTCTCTGTTCACTCTGTTGTAGGTTATCTATGCCAAGCTCAACTTTAGCTATCATTTTTGCCCTATTGGCGGCCATTCTTATGGGTACAATCGGTGTATTAGCGCGCTTTGCCGCCCTGCCCGCCGAACACATTACCTTCTACCGCTTACTGCTCGGTGCCCTATTTCTATTGGCTTATATGCTGCTCACAGGTAAAGGCCATCAGATTCGCCATAAACCCAGCAAACGCAACTTATACCCAAACAACCTCAAGATGCAGGATTCAGCGGAAATTTAACGCACTTTAGGCAAGGCGGTTATTTGCGGACCTAGTGGACTAAGTTAAAAATAACCAACACAGCATAAAGTGCGTTAAAAACCGCCGGGACGGAGCGCCTAGGGCACTCCACTTCCGTGTTGCATCAATTCAAAAGGTAGCCGACATTCTGTCATTGATGCGCCTTGAATTGAAGCACCCTAGGCGCTCTGAAACTCGTATCTTGAGGTAGCTTGGGTATATAACGGCGCTATGCTCGCGGGTTTTATGGCGTTTTACATTGAAGCCATTCAGTACACCCAAATGGCCAATGTGATCATGATTATTTACTTAGCCCCTGTGGTGTCGGCTATTTTCGCCCATTATTTCTTTGCCGAGAAACTCACCCGCTTAAGCATGGCAAGCGTGGTAGTCGCGCTGATGGGCTTTATGTTAATGATCCCAACAGGGCCGCAGCAAGCGAGCAATCACACTGAATTATTAGGCTATTTTTATTCCCTACTCGCCTTATTAACCTACAGTGGGTTTATGTTAATCAACCGAAAACTGAGCCTGAGTTCGCCCTATCAAAGCACTTTAGTGCAGCTTTGTGTCGGCGCTTTGTGCCTACTGCCCTTAGTGATAAATGCACCGCTGACGCCAAGTTTGCCGCAAATGGGCTGGTTAATTGCGATTGGATTCTTCCCCGGATTTTTAGCTATTTTGCTGGCGGTAAAAGCCCTACGCCAATTGCCAGCAGTCACCTTTGGCACCCTCGCCTATGCGGAACCGGTTATCGTAGTGACGCTAGCATGGTGGATATTTGGTGAAACCTTGAGTCCCATGCAATTAAGCGGTGTCGGCTTGATTATTCTGGCCGGCATTAGCCAAGGCTTTATCAGTCAGCGCAAAGTATTGATTACGAGCGGCTAACCAACAACACTTTGCCAAGTAGCTGAAATAATGTGAAGAAAATAGTGTAAGCTCGATAGCGGATTGATTGAACATTGCACTTAAGACGTGCGACTAAGACTTAAGATCAGGAGGTCAAATTGAGAAAGCTACTGTTAGTCATTAGTATATTTTTGCTCAGCGGTTGCTTAGGCATGCCTAAACTGGTTCAACCCGTGAATGATTTTGAGCTAAATAAATACTTAGGTAAATGGTACGAAATTGCACGATTAGATCATTCATTCGAAAGAGGCTTAAGCCAAGTTAGCGCAGAATACAGCCTGAAAGAGGATAGTGGTGTTAGGGTCATTAACCGTGGATTTTCCGCGGCTAAAAATGAATGGAAAGAAGCCGAAGGAAAGGCCTATTTTGTGAATGGTGATTCAGAAGGCTATTTGAAAGTCTCCTTCTTTGGGCCATTTTATGGATCGTATGTGGTCTTCGAATTAGATCATGAAAACTATCAATACGCTTTTATATCGGGACCCGACACAGGTTATTTGTGGCTATTGGCTAAAACCCCGACTGTGCCATCCGAGGTGCTGCAAAAGTTTGTTGAAATGTCTAAAGCCCGCGGCTTTGATACCGACAATTTGATTTATGTGCAGCAAGTGTCAGCGCCCTAACGAGTGCCGCCAATGCGCTAAAATCGAGTGCGCGAAAGCTAATCGCTAGATAAAAGACAGCAAATGGATACAAAAACGCCGCAATGAATCGCGGCGTTTTTATTGATGCTGCATTTAGCTGCACTGTATTTAAATGCATGTATTTACACATGCAGCGAAATAACAAATAGCGTTAGACTTCAATGCCTTTGCTGGCAAGGAACTCATCATAAGTGCCTCTGAAATCATTCACGCCTGAGTGAGTGACTTCAAGGATACGGTTTGCCAGAGACGATACGAATGCACGGTCATGACTCACGAAAATCAAGGTCCCTTCGTACATTTCCAGCGCGTTGTTCAGTGATTCAATTGATTCCATATCCATGTGGTTGGTCGGTTCGTCGAGCACTAAAATGTTGGCTTTTTGCATGATGAGCTTGCCGAATAACATACGACCTTTCTCACCACCAGACAGCACTTTGACTGACTTTTTAATGTCGTCAGAGCCAAACAACATACGGCCTAAGATGCCACGTACCGATTGGTCGTCATCTTCTGGCTTGCGCCATTGGCTCATCCACTCGAACAGCGTCATTTCGTTAGCGAAATCAGACTCATGGTCCTGTGCATAGTAACCAATGTTAGCGTTTTCAGACCATTGGATAGTACCGGCATCCTGCGGGATATCATGGATCAGGGTACGTAACAGGGTTGTTTTACCGACGCCGTTTTCACCCAATACCGCAATGCGCTCGCCCACTTCAACAATCAAGTTTAAGTCTTTGAATAACGGAGTGTCGTAGCCTTTAGTTAGGTTTTCAATCACTAAGGCATTACGGAACAATTTCTTCTCTTGCTCGAAACGAATGAAGGGGTTCACACGGCTAGAGGCTTTTACTTCATCTAACTTAATCTTGTCGATTTGACGAGCACGAGATGTGGCTTGTTTCGCCTTAGAAGCGTTAGCCGAGAAGCGTGCTACGAAGGTTTGCAGTTCAGAGATCTGGGCTTTTTTCTTCGCATTATCAGACAATAAACGCTCGCGAGCTTGAGTCGCCGCTTGCATGTATTCGTCGTAGTTACCTGGGTAAACGCGCAGTTCGCCGTAGTCTAAGTCAGCCATGTGAGTACAGACTGAGTTTAAGAAATATCTATCGTGCGAAATGATAACCATAGTACTGCTACGTTGGTTCAACATGTCTTGTAACCAACGGATAGTGTCGATGTCCAAGTTGTTGGTAGGTTCGTCAAGCAGCAGCACGTCTGGATCAGAGAACAGAGCTTGTGCTAACAATACACGCAGTTTTAAACCCGGTGCGATTTCAGACATCAAACCAAAATGGCTTTCAATACCGATACCTACACCTAACAGTAATTCGCCTGCACGGGATTCGGCGGTATAACCGTCCATCTCAGCAAAATCCATCTCTAGGTTGGCGACGGTAATGCCATCTTCTTCACTCATTTCGGGTAAAGAATAAATACGGTCACGTTCTTGCTTTACCTTCCACAGTTCGCGGTGGCCCATGATCACGGTATCGATCAGGTTGAATTCCTCATAACCGAACTGGTTCTGGCTTAATTTACCCAGACGCTCATTCACATCTAACGAGACGTTACCGCTGCTAGGGTCTAGATCACCACACAGGATCTTCATGAAGGTCGATTTACCACAGCCATTCGCGCCGATAAGACCGTAACGGTTACCACCGCCAAATTTAACTGAGATGTTTTCAAACAGTGGCTTAGCGCCGAACTGCATGGTGATATTTGCTGTTGTGATCAAAATGAACTTCCAAATCGAGTAATGTTGGCCGAGCCCGCTGGCGCCGCTTTAAATAAGCATAAACCAAATAACGCTATGCCGAAGGGGTAAAAATAAACGTGGCACTATAGCAGTTTGGGCTAAATTATCAACTAAAAAGGCGGCTAGAAAGCCAGAGGGAATGCCGAAATCGCCGCACTATGCCTGCGTGAGAAGCGTAATTGATTTTACCCTATTGGCTTAGCTTTCAATGTATTCGAGCAGAATGACAATCTGATGACCCTTAGCGTCGTAAAGCTTGCCGACGCTAAGGGGCTATCTGCTTAGGGGCTATCTGCTAAAGACTTATGTGGTAGTGTGAATGTGGACATAGCCCTAAGCTAACTCAAGATATCCGTTTCAACATTTTGAGTTAGCTTAGGTACCGACAGCTTATAACTTCTGCCGTCTTAAGCGGTTGGCGTTCGTGACGACAGTAAGTGAAGACAAAGCCATGGCCGCACCCGCGATCACAGGACTTAATAACATGCCCGTAAGTGGATAAAGCACGCCCGCCGCAATCGGAATACCCAAACTGTTATACACAAAGGCGCCGAACAGATTCTGCTTAATATTGGTAATTGTCGCCCGCGACAATGCCAATAAGTTAGCAATCACTATAAATTGCTGCGACAACAAGGTGATGTCCGCACTTTCAATCGCCACCTCAGTGCCCGATCCCATCGCGATTCCCACATCCGCGCTCATTAGAGCTGGCGCATCATTAATGCCATCCCCAACCATAGCCACCACATGCCCTTGCTTTTGTAAATCCAGCACATGTTGTTGTTTTTGCTCGGGCAGTACGCCGGCAATCACTTCGGTGATGCCCACTTGGTCGGCCACCGCCTGCGCCGTTTGTGGGTTATCCCCCGTTAACAACACCACGCGAATACCCCTTTGCAGCATGGCCGCGATGGCTTCTTTGGCATCGGGTTTAATCGGATCAGCCAGCGCGATAGTGGCCACTAACTTGCCCGCTTTAGCGATATAAATCGGGGTTTTACCTTGGTGCGCAAAACTTAATATCGCGTTAGGATCTAAGGCACTGCCATCGGAATTGACAATATTCAATGCCGTCATCAAGGCGAAATTACCAATCGCCAGCGATACGCCATCGACCTTGCCCTCAATCCCCTTACCTTGATGGTTCGTAAATGCCTGTGTGTCGGGCAATTGCGTCAGTGATTCCTTGGCATAACTGACAATCGCCCCCGCTAACGGATGCTCAGAGTGCTGCTCAAGGCTTGCAATTTCGCCCAGCAAGGTTTCTTTGTCGGCATCACTCAGTGTTTGTACTAATACAAAGTCAGTGACTTGCGGCTTACCTAAGGTGACAGTGCCAGTTTTATCCAGCACCACACAATCAACTTTACTGGCGGTTTGCAACGCTTCGCCATTTTTGACTAACACGCCCATTTGGGCGGCGCGGCCCACAGCCACCATGATAGACATAGGCGTAGCCAGCCCCAACGCACAGGGACAAGCTATGATGAGCACACTCGTCAGCACCACTAACGCATGGCTTAAGGCGGGCGCTGGACCTGCAAAATACCAAATAGCCGCCGCCAGTAGTGCTATCGCCACCACAGTAGGGACAAATACCGCGGAGATCTTATCGGCCAATCGACCTATGGGTAATTTTGACGTTTGTGCCTGTTGCACCAGTGCAATGATTTTGGCGAGCTTAGTATCTTGTTGCCCAGCCGTAACTCGGTAAACTAAGCTGCCATTGCCATTGACTGTGCCCGCGCTCAGACTATCTCCCCGATTTTTAAGGACTGGCATAGGTTCACCTGTGAGCATGGCTTCATCTAATAGGGATTGTCCCGTTTCGACCTCACCATCAAGGGCAACTCGGTCACCGGGGCGCAAACGCAGCTTATCGCCCAGTTTCAACTGACTTATCTCAACCTTTTCATCCCCCTTATCCGTGATACGAATCGCAGTAGTGGATTGCAACCCGAGCAGTCGCTGCACCGCTTCGCTGGTTTTGCCCCGCGCTTTGAGTTCGAGTCCATGACCTAAGTTAATCAAACCTAAGATCATCACACTCGCCTCAAAGTACACATGGCGGGTATCCATAGGGAATGCGCTCGGCATAATGACTACCAACATGGAATAGGCCCACGCGGTACTGGTGCCCAGCACAATCAACGTATCCATGTTGGTGGTTTTGGCTTTGAGCGCCCGCCACATACCTTGATAAAAATGGCCGCCTGTGGTGATGAGTAAAGCCAAAGTGACCAGTCCCATGATGCCCCAACCTAGCTGCAAATTTGGGCTGTTGATCATCATTTCACCGCCCAGTAATCCCCACAGCATCATGGGAACACCCACAACGAGCGCGGCTATAGCTTGGCGCATCCGCAGTCGATACTCGGCGGCATCTTCAAGGCGTTTTTCTTCGGCGGCGACTTTAGCATCAATAACGACCTGCGCCGGATAACCCGCATTTGCCATCACAGCCAAGGCGGTATCAGCGCTCATCTTGCCTTCTACCGTCACTTGCTTATCGGCGAGATTCACACGCGCTTCAACGCCCGCTTGGGCGGCAAACGCCTTTTCAATTTTTGCGACGCAACCAGCGCAATTCATATTGGCGACATAGAGTCTGGTCATAGACATAGGAGATCCCTCACTTGATGTTTCACACTATAGGTCTAAGATAAAGTCTCCCATCACTGGAGAGTCAAGGATGAATTTGCTCAACGTGATCACATCGACAATTAATTGCTGGGCGAAATGGGTGATACCATTCAGTTGGAAAAATAGAGGTCAAAATGAAGATAGGTGAAGTGGCGAAACAAACGGGCTTAAGTGTTAAGAGTATCCGTTATTACCATGATATTGGCTTAGTGTGCGGCGAGCGCAATGAGGCGGGTTATCGAGTTTATCGCCATCAAGATATTGAAGCACTTAAGTTTGTGCATCAATGTCGCGACTTAGGTTTTAGCCTAGAGGATTGCAAATCCTTGCTTGGTCTTAAGGGTAATGAAAGCCGTAATGCCGAGGACGTTAAGCAGCTTACCCAAACGCACCTTGCCTATGTCGAGCAGCAAATCAATAAGCTACAGCAGCTTAGGGCGCAATTACAGCACATGGTGACCCAATGCCAAGGCGGCGATCAGCCCCACTGCGCCATTATCGACAGCCTAAGTCACGAGACTCATGGCAGCCTCGAAAATCACAAGAGCCAGCAAAATGCTGGCTCTGAGTGTTGCGGTAAAGCCAATCGCAATAGCGATGGCCAAGATCAATAACGGTAAATACCACGTTATTGACTTCTCACTATAGTTGGCTTTAGCGCTGCGGCGTTATCCAGTACCAGTGTTGCAAGCTTACCCGCAGGGGTAAAGTTAAACACTTGCCCATAAAATGCCAGCTCAGTTTCTAATCCTGCGGCCTTGTGCTCAGGTTTCCAACCGCCGTGGGGTTCATCCTGATAAGCGATATAAGCCGTGGGTACGCCTCTCACTTTCAACGCCTCATAAATCTGCCGCGACTGCTGTGGTGGCACGATTTGGTCACGTAATCCTTGAAAAATTAATAAAGGCTCATTCAATCCTTCAAGGTGATGCAGGGGCGACAGTTCCCTATAGCGGGCTTGATTTTCACCATAGGGGCCGATGAGCAGATCTAAGTAGCCAGTCTCGAATTTATGGGTACTCTTGGCGAGCTGTTCAAAGTCACTTATCCCCGCATAGCTCACCCCCGCTTGAAATACATCATAAAATGCCAATGACGACATCACAGTTAACCCACCAGCGCTAACACCTCGAATAGCCAGCTTTTGTCCATCAACCCAGCCCTTATCGACTAAATAACGGGCCGCATTGACCGCATCCTCCACATCAACTTGGCCCCATTTTCCGTAGATACTTTGACGATAAGCACGGCCAAAACCACTGCTACCACGGAAATTAACATCGAGAACCGCAAAGCCTCGGCTGGTCCAAAATTGAATGTCACTGCGATAAGCCAGACTCGCACGCGCCGTAGGACCGCCGTGTAACATTACAATCAAGGGCGGACGGGTATCATTAGGCGCAGTATAGTTGGGGTTAACCGGACCATAAAAATAACCGTAAGCTTGCTGGTTAGCACCTGTTTTAAAAGTAATATTTTTAGCACGGGAGATATAATTGGGATTAAGTTTTGGTAAGTTAGGGGTATACACCAACTCAGTACCACGACCGATCACTTTATAAATGCCCTTCTCTGGCGTCGCCTTAGCGCCGACAAAATAAACAGCATCTTCCCCTCGGATCACTTGGGTGATTTCACCAAAGTCGACGGCCAAAGATTCGGTCAGGCCTGAATCTAGATGCAGTCTAATTAAAACGGCCTGACTACCAAGCATATAACTGGCAATAATCGTTTTTTCGGATTCAAAGGCATAGTTATGATTGCCTAAATACCAATCAGCCACCGCAAACTCGGCCTTTTTCTTTAGCACTGGGTCTAAGGTATTTTGTGCCGTGACTCGATAGATATTCCACCAGTTACTGATATCCGATACGACATACAATTGTCCATCGGGGCTAAATAACGGCTGCGACACCGAAGAATCTGCGGGCGTGTTTACCTTACGAATATTGTGTAATTGCCCTTTACGGTCTAGATCCCCAAGCCAGAGCACACTATTATCCCATGGCATATAGGGATGTTCCCACGTGATCCACGCCAGTTGGCTGTTATCGGGCGAGATGGCTGGCGAAGAAATAAAGTCATGGCCCGAAACAAAGGTATCGCCTTCACCGGCAAAATTAAGATTAATGGTAACAAGACTCGCCTTAGGCTCACCCGCTTGACGATGATCTTCGCGCACACAGATAATCCTCGACCCTTTGGGGTAAGCAATACAATCTGCATGGCGAGTACCATTTGGCGTTAAAGGCAAAGGGGGTTGATTAGGGGCAAAACGATAAAACAGTTGGTCCTGTGCCTTAGTGGCAAACAGACTCTGACCAATCCCCAAAAAGGCGGCACCACCGTATTCATGAACGGCGGATTTAACATTAAACGCAGGCGGCACTATGTCGGTAATTTTTCCCCGTTGGTCGAGGCGTTTAATGCCGACTTGGCCTTGTTTTTCACCATCAGATTCAGAGAAATAAATAGCACCATCAACACTTTGCAACTCAGCCACATTATCGGCCTGCTCAAAAACTTCAGTCGCCGATAGTGGAGACTGCCAACTACCATAGGGCGCAACTATGCGCGCGCCATTATCACTAAGATGCGGCGTCTCTTTGTTCGAGCGCTCGCAAGCACCTAAACAAAATAAGCCCCCCAGCATCCATAAATATCCATGTAGCTTCATTGTTTCTCCCCAATGTTTGCCAACTGCACAAACCGAAACAAAATATGAACTTGCAGAAATGAGTTATGTGTAAATTAGTTATTTTTTAAATTTTTTTAAGAACCAATTTACCACTTGCACTTGTTGTACTTGCGTTAAACCAAAATAAATACACACCCAAGGTGAGATAAGAAAAAACCATGGGATCACGGCCACAGAGCGGCCACTAAAGAGCAGAAAAAAGAAACCGCAATAAATCACAACCAACCCTAAGATACCCACGATCAACATCATGCGCTTAGTGATTTTCTCAAGCCAGTGGGCTTTTTCCTGCCAAGACATCCGGATTTCAAGCTCCATTACATGTGATCAACATGTTTGTAAAGTTATGTAAAAAAACGGGAGAGCGATTGTTGAAGGTTAACAACTAAATGTCAACTCCAACAGTGAAATCTAAATAAATCCGAAAGCTAGAGCATAAGAACCATTATCTTTATTTAACCTATAAAAAAACCGAGCCTAAGCTCGGTTTTTATAAAAATCAATAAGATATCGCTCTAAAGACGGATACCACCATCGATTTCAAACACACGACCGTTAACATAATCGTTTTCAATAATAAAACGTACGGTAGAAGCTATCTCGTCGGCATGACCTAAGCGGCCAACAGGCACGAGTTTCTCTAAACGCTCCAACGCTTCTGGCTTCATTGCCGCCGTCATCTCGGTCGCAATCACACCAGGTGCCACGGCTGCACTACGGATATTGTAGCGCGCTAACTCCTTCGCCCAGCCAACAGACATAGCCGCAACACCCGCTTTTGAGGCCGCGTAATTTGATTGGCCCATATTACCCGCCTTAGCAAGGCTAGAGATGTTAACAATCACCCCCGCTTGACCCGATTCAATCATAGCCGCTGCGGCCTCACGGCCACAGAGGAAACTGCCGGTCAGGTTCACATTGATCACCGATTGGAATTGCTCGTAAGACATACGATCAGTGACTTTGCCGTCTTTGGCTTTGACTAACATGCCATCACGCAGAATACCGGCGTTGTTCACTAACACGTTCACTTGACCAAAATCTTCGAGAATATAGGCAAAACCCGCGACGACATCTTCTTCGTCGGTAATGTCTAAGGCATAACCTTGAACTTCAGTGTCCGATCCAAGCTCAGCGCAGGCTCGCTCGAGTTTTTCTTGGTCCACATCGATAAGCGCTATCTTAGCACCCGCCTGCGCAAAATTTTGCGCCATTGCTAAGCCTAAGCCACCCGCGCCGCCAGTAATGACGACAACCTTATCTTTTAAATCCATCTGGTGATCCCTTGTTATCTGTGTCTATTTTTTAAGTGGTGCAAATTGTTCAAATATACTGGAAAAATCTCGGCGACCATTGCCTTGTCTTGCATGATTAACATACAAGCTGCGGGCTAAAGCGCCCATTGGCGTGCTAGAGTTGCTCAATAATGCAGCTTCTTGTGACAGACCGAGATCTTTGACCATCAAATCTACCATAAAGCCACCCTGATAGCCCTTAGAAGAAGGCACTGTTTCCATCACGCCTGGGCAGGGATTGTACTTCTCTAGCGTCCAGTTTCCGCCACTGCTGACCTTCATAATGTCGGATAACACTTTGGGATCGAGACCATGATCGACGCCCATTTGCAGCGCTTCGGAAGTACCGACCATCAACACAGATAACAGCATGTTATTGCAGATTTTTGCGACTTGCCCCGCACCTGGACCGCCTGCGTGGAAGATATTCACACCCATAGCCTTAAGTACGGGCTGCGCACGTTCAAAAGCGTTATCCGAGCCACCACAAATAAAAGTTAAAGTACCCGCTGCCGCGCCTGCCGTGCCGCCAGAAACTGGTGCATCCATAAATTCGATGCCGCTTTTAGCCGCTTCGGCCGCCACTAATTGTGCGCTTTGTGCATCGATGGTTGAACAATCGATGAGCAAGGTATCACCCGCAACCACTTCAAGCAGACCTTTGTCTGTTCCATTGCCTAAATATAAACTTTTCACATGCTTGCCCGCAGGCAGCATAGTAATCACCACACTTGCGCCCGCTGCTGCGCCGCAGGCGGTACTTGATACTAAGGCGCCTTTTTCGGCCAATTGCTGCATAGCCTCGGGGACTAAATCAAAGACGCGAACCGTCATGCCTGCTTTTAATAAATTGGCCGCCATTGGGCCGCCCATATTACCTAAACCGATAAAGGCTACTGTACTCATGCCATCACTCCTGTGTTGTTCTTTTTAGTGTTGTGATAATGCTATCAAATTGATTATGCTGACTTTATCACAGAGTAAAGCGAGCTTGGCTAAGCAAATAAACACAGCGCTTAGCCAACTCGGCCCTTAAACGCTTAACTCAGTTGGTTAAAGGGATGCGCCTCGCCCCATGGGGAAGCCAATATTTGCTCAAGTACCGCTGTGGGTACTGAGTTAACATCCTTAAAACGCCATTGCGGTTTCTTGTCTTTATCAATCAAGAGTGCACGAACGCCTTCGCAGAAATCACCGTGGGCACACACGTTAACACTTGCGGTTAACTCCCATTTGAAACATTGAGCTAAGCTAAGCTTAGTCCCTAACTGCCCTTGGATATAGACCAAGTGCCAGCTGATAGGGCTACCCGCAAGGAAGGTGTCCCGCGCTTTCATTAACCACTTTTCTTCCGATACCAGAGTTGACATGCGTGCTGCAATATCCTGCAGACTGCCCGCCATAAGCCTGTCAATTATGTCTTGGCTTTCGGCTAATACACTGTCGCACTTAGGAATATCCACTTGATTAGACAGCTCGTTGATCATGCTATCTAAACGTTGATGATTAAGAGCTGGCGTATCACTCCAATCTAAGGTTGCCATGGCATCAAACATCAGCTCTTTGTCGTCGCGGTTCAGGTAATGATCCGCAAGGCCCACATAACAGGCATCGGCGGCATTGAGTTGATAGGCGGTCAATCCCAAAAACAATCCCATCTTGCCCTGCATACGATTAAGGAAATAACTGCCACCCACATCAGGATACAGGCCGATAGTCACCTCTGGCATAGCGATACGCGAGGTTTCGGTAACGACTCTGTGGCTTGCGCCCGCCATCAAACCGAGACCGCCGCCCATGACAATGCCATCGCCCCACACCAACACAGGTTTGCCAAAGGTATGCAGTAGATAATCGAGGCGATATTCCTCTTCGAAGAAAACCTTTGCTTCCTCAGTCACTTGTCCATTAGTGGCAATGGAAGCATGGTATAAAGCGCGCACATCACCCCCGGCACAAAATGCCTTCTCACCGCTGCCATCTAATACGATGCAAGCGATAAGGGGATCTTTCTTCCACAGATTAAGCTGCGCCGTCATAGCGCGCACCATGCCTAAATCTAAGGCGTTGAGGGCTTTTTCCACATTGAGTGTGACTACTCCAACCAATTTGCCAGAAGCTGTGGCTAAGGTTTGAAACACCACATTTTGTGTGGTCGTGACCTGATTTGCGACATGCTCGACCACGTCATTATCTACTACATTCGTCATTAGCGGTTTCTCCACTCAGCTTTACGTTTCCCTAAAAACGCATTCACGCCTTCGGCCTGATCTTCAGTATCAAATAATCCGACAAATAACTCACGCTCAATCGGTAACGCTTGGCTACGCGCCATAGTGCGCCCCGCTTGAATAAGCGTCTTACACGCTGTCACGCTGCTTGGGCTTTGATTCGCCACTTTGACGGCTAAGGCGATTGCCGCATTAAGCGCTTCGCCAGTATCGACCACTTCTTCCACTAAACGTAGATTCAATGCCTGAGTCGCATCGATACGCTCGCCGCATAAAATCATCCGTTTAGCCCACCCTTCACCGACTAATGCAGTCAGATTTTGAGTGCCACCCGCGCAGGGTAATAAACCGACCGTCGCTTCGGGCAATGCCATCACAGCTTGAATTTCGGCGATACGAATATCGCAGGCCAACGCGACTTCTAAGCCGCCGCCCATGGCATAGCCGTTAATCGCGGCAATCGACACACCACGGAATTGGCTTAAGGTTTCAAAAGCTTCACCAAAATGCTTTGCCATCGTTGCCGCTTTGCCTTTGTCACCATCGCTAAACAGTTTTAAATCGGCACCAGCGGAGAAGAACTTTTGCCCTTGGCCCGTTAACACTAAGGCGTAAATCTCTTTATTGGCATTTAGCTCAAGCACTTTGGCTTTAAGCGCCTGCAAACTCTCGGCGGTCCAAGTGTTGGCTGGCGGATTGTTCATGGTCAGAATCGCCGTGTGGCCTTCGATACGTTCAACTAAATATTCCATCTTTATAGACTCCTTTTCAGTTATCGCCGACCTGTAAGTCACGCATATTGCGCGTTGACTTACAGGATTTGTCCTGCATTTTCATCGAGTAAACGACGGGCGATAATTAAGCGCATAATTTCGTTAGTGCCTTCTAAAATCTGATGCACACGCACATCACGGAAATGACGTTCCAGCGGGTACTCCCTTATATAACCATATCCACCATGAATTTGCAGCGCCGCATCGCAGACTTGAAACCCCACATCAGTGGCAAAACGTTTCGCCATGGCGCAATAAGCCGTGGCTTCAGGATCGCCGCTGTCGAGTTTAAAGGCCGCAAGGCGCACCATTTGGCGGGCTGCGACTAATTCTGTCGCCATATCGGCAAGCTTAAATTGCAGCGCTTGGAAAGCCGCTAAAGGTTTACCAAATTGCTGACGCTCATTCATATATTGAGTTGCGCGCTCTAAAGCCGACTGCGCCGTACCCACAGAACAGGTAGCGATATTGATGCGACCGCCATCTAAGCCTTTCATCGCGAACGCAAAACCTTGGCCTTCTTCACCGAGCAAATTCGCTACTGGCACGCGCACGTTTTCAAAGGTGATTTGACGGGTCGGCTGTGCATTCCAGCCCATTTTATCTTCGGCTTTACCGTAGATAACACCAGCGGCATCCGCCGGAATGGCAATGGCCGAAATTCCCTTAGGCCCAGCTTGACCTGTACGGCACATCACGACTAAAAGCTCAGTGGCGCCCGCACCTGAGATAAACATTTTCGAACCTGAAATCACATATTCATCGCCGTCGCGCACCGCTTTGGTTTGCAAAGATGCAGCGTCCGAACCCGCGCCCGGCTCAGTTAAGCAATATGACGCTAACATCTGCCCTGTGGTTAACGGCTCAGACCAAGTCTGACGCAGGGTTTCAGTGCCCCAAGTCGTCACCATCCAAGTGGCCATATTGTGAATGGTCAGCATGGCCGTGGTCGCGGTGCAGCCCTTGGCGAGTTCTTCAAAAATAATCGAGGCATCGAGGCGCGATAGGCCCATGCCGCCTTCAGATTCTGGCGAATAGAGTGAGCAAAAACCCAGCTCGCCGGCTTTTTGGATCACGTCTTTGGGGAAATGATGTTCTTCATCCCACTTAGCCGCAAAAGGGGCTAACTCATCTGCGGCAAATTGGCGCGCCAGATCGGCAAACTGGCGTTGGTCATCGTTGAAATTAAAATCCATCTGGCTCTCCTATGACTCTGTGGTCACTTCTTTATTGAATAAATTGGGCGCCGTAAAGACGCCGTGGTTTATCGATTAATCACCGAGCTTAACGTAGGTTAATGCTCATATTTGGCGTAGAAGCTACGGCGATATCGGACTCAAACCAGCGGGAAGTGATGGTTTTAGTCTCGGTATAGAAACGCACCGCTTGCTTACCGTAGGCATGTTGGTCGCCGTAGAAACTGCCCTTCCAACCCGTGAATGAGAAGAATGGCAATGGCACAGGAATAGGCACGTTAATGCCGACTTGGCCGACTTCTATTTCATGTTGATATTTACGGGCCGCGGCGCCGCTAGCGGTAAAGATAGATGTGCCGTTGCCATAAGGGCTAGCGTTGACTAATTCGATGGCGGCTTCTAAGGAGTCTGATTCCATACAACACAGTACAGGGCCAAAGATTTCTTCCTTGTAGATGCTCATCTCAGTGGTGACTTTATCGAACATGGTTGGGCCAATCCAATTACCGGATTCATAACCTTCCACGGTAAAATCGCTACCATCGAGTAAACACTCGGCGCCTTCGGCTTTACCTTGGGCGATAAGTTTAAGCACCCGCGCCTTAGCGGCTGGGCTGATAACCGGACCATAACCCGCTTCTTTGTCGTCCCATAAACCTGGGCGAACTTTGGCTAAGGCTTCTTTTAATTCTGGGATCCACTCTTTAGCGGCACCAACAAACACGGCAACCGAAATCGCCATACAACGCTGACCCGCCGCGCCCACAGAAGCGCCGACTAAGTTGTTGATCACTTGCTGTTTGTTTGCATCAGGCATAATCACGCAGTGGTTTTTCGCGCCCGCAAAGGCTTGCACGCGTTTTAAGTTATCGGTACCCGTTTTATAAATATATTGACCCACAGCCACAGAACCGACGAAAGAAATGGCTTTAATCGCAGGGTCTGCCAGCAGGATATCTACGGCGGTTTTATCGCCATGCACTAATTGCAATACGCCCTTAGGTGCGCCCGCCTCAACAAACAGCTCAACCAGACGCTGCGGCGTCATAGGATCTTGTTCTGAAGGCTTTAAAATGAAAGTGTTACCGCAGGCAATCGACAGTGGGAACATCCATAACGGGATCATCGCAGGGAAGTTAAATGGCGTAATACCGGCACACACACCGAGTGGTTGAGTGTAGCTGTAAGTATCGATTGAACGCGCGACGTTCTCGACGGTTTCGCCCATCAATAATGACGCCACATTACAAGCATGTTCAGCGACTTCGATACCGCGCCATACATCGCCCTTGGCATCTTCGAAGGTTTTACCGGTTTCCTTGGCAAGAATGGTCGCCAGTTCGTCGTGATGTTCTTTTAGCAGATGTTGATAACGCAACATAACGCGTGCACGTTCAGACACTGGCACTTCTTTCCAGGTTTTAAAGGCCACTTTGGCGCTGGCAATCGCGGCGTGAACTTCTTCGCTAGTGGCAGCATTAATCACAGCAATCGGCGAGTTATTCGCGGGATTGGTGACAATAATCTGTGATGTGCCCGTACCTTGGATAAACTCGCCGTCAATGTAATGTTTTACTTGTGTGGTCATGTTGCAATCCTTTCCTTGTAGAGTGATGGGCTGGCGGTGCGATATTATGATTATCCTCAAGGGAAGTGATTGCCCTTGCCAGCCCCGTCTTGTTGATTTAACTAAAACCTGATTTGACAAAAACCTTTGCGATTAGACCTCAATCGCCATCGCTGTTGCTTCACCACCGCCGATACACAGCGAGGCAACACCGCGTTTAAGGCCGCGGGCTTTTAATGCATGGATTAAGGTCACCAGCAAACGAGAACCCGAGCAACCAATAGGATGACCTAAAGCGCAGGCGCCGCCATTGACGTTAACTTTAGCCACATCTAAACCCAGTTCAGACACGGCAAGCATAGTCACCATGGCGAAGGCTTCGTTGATTTCGAATAAATCGACTTCATCCGTTGACCAACCCACATTGGCAAGTAATTTCGCCATAGCGCCGACAGGTGCAGTGGTAAAGAGTGAAGGCTCTTGGGCGTGGGTCGTGTGGCCTTTAATGGTGGCTAATACTGTTAAGCCTAAACGCTCAGCTTCGCCGCGAGAGGTCAGCATCAATGCCGCTGCGCCATCGGAAATAGAGCTAGAGTTAGCCGCTGTGATAGTGCCATCTTTGGTAAAGGCTGGTCGCAGCGTAGGAATTTTTTCAGGGCGGGCATTACCGGGTTGCTCGTCGGTGTCGATAGTCACATCACCGCGACGATCACTGACTGTGACAGGCGTGATTTCGGCCTTAAAGGCGCCCGAGTTAATCGCGGCATTGGCTTTTTCGAGCGAACTTAGCGCAAAGGCGTCCATCTGCTCGCGGGTGATACCAAATTCATCGGCGGTTTTCTGGGCAAACGTTCCCATGGCGCCGCCAGTATAAGCATCCTCAAGACCATCTAAAAACATATGATCGAGCACTTTGCCGTGGCCCATGCGCATGCCGCCGCGAGCTTTATCCAAAAGATACGGCGCTTGGCTCATACTTTCCATACCGCCAGCGATCACGACTTTTGCACTGCCCGCTTTAATCAAATCGTGGGCTAACATTACCGTCTTCATGCCTGAGCCACAGACTTTGTTCACTGTGGTCGCACCAACGGATAAGGGTAATCCCGCACCTAAAGTGGCTTGACGTGCAGGCGCTTGACCTAAACCAGCGGGTAATACGCAGCCCATCAAGACTTCATCAACATGCTCACCCGCTAATTGAGTCTCCGCCAACAAGCCCTTAATGGCTGTCGCGGCTAAAGTCGGTGATGCAACAGATGACAAACTGCCTTGAAAACCACCCATAGGGGTGCGTTTAGCGGCAACAATAACAATATCTTGATTTAACGGTTCAGTACTCATGCAGGCTCCAACCCAAATTGACCACAAGGCCTAGTGCTAACCTTGGGACGTTTAATAAAATCGACAATAAAACCACTCTGACGTTTACGCGAACGTAAAGCAAGTATTCCTTGGTCTAATGTGTCGATTTTATCGGGTAAAAATTGTCAGTAAGGATTTACAGCGAGGCAGGGATTAAGCGCAGTCAAGCGTGGACAACAGAATCGAAGGGAGAGATAAATTAAGAGCTTTTGGGTATCAGCTTAGGTCACATCCATGTGACCACATCACCATAAAAGGCTAGCGCGATTCCCACGGCGTCATCGCCGTCATATCACTTAAGTCATAAGGCGTTAACTGGTAAACGTAATAATTGAGCCAATTACTGACCAACAAACTACCGTGGCTGTGCCAGCGGGCAATGGCTTCGGCTTCTGGATTATTATTTCGATAATAGTTTTGTGGCACATTTGGCGTTAAGCCTTGGGCTAAATCCCTATGGTATTCATCGTTTAAGGTCGATTTTTGATATTCAGGGTGCCCCATTACAAACAAGTTACGGTTATTGCGACTTAATACTAAATAGGCCCCGGCCTCATCGGACTGCGCTAACACTTGCAACTGCGGGTGTTGTCTAATTTCTTCCACATCCATCTCGGCAAAACGCGAATGGGGTGCAAAGAACTCATCATCAAAACCACGTAACAGTGGGAAATGCTGACAAGTGCGCCTATGTACAAATACGCCAGAACGCTTCTGTTGCAATATTTTTCGATTTAAACCATAGAGATGATACAAGCCCGCATGAGCTGCCCAGCATAAAAACAACACTGAGGTGACATGCTCTTGGGACCAGTCGATGATTTCACGGATATGATCCCAATAAACCACATCTTCGAAATCGATTTGCCCAAGCGGCGCGCCTGTGATGATAAGACCGTCATAATTTTTATGGCGCACAGCTTCAAAGTCACGGTAAAAAGTATTCATGTGGTCGATGGAAGTATGCTTGGACTCTTTGTCGTGAATGCGCAGTAAATCCACATCGACTTGTAAAGGCGTGTTGCCCAGTAAGCGCAATAACTGGGTTTCAGTCTCGATTTTGTTCGGCATCAAGTTCAAAATCAGCACCTTCATCGGCCTGATATCTTGATTCGCCGCCCGCGTCTCGGACATAACGAAAATATTTTCTGACTCTAACACCCCTGCTGCGGGCAGATGATCTGGAATTCTAACCGGCATACCGCGCCTCTTCTGTTCGTAAATACTAACGGATTCGGCGCGTATGTCAGCTCACTTCTGAGCGAGCTAACTAGCCACCGACTTTCTCTAGCAGTATCGTCATTGGCTCAGTGGAATTGAGATCAATATGATAGGCTTGAGTATTAATAAACAATAACTTATCACCCAACATAATCCGGGCACCTATGGCATAAGTGTGACCGGGTTGGAACTGATCGCTACCAATCGCAAAACTGAATGGCGCCGGTGTCGCAGCACCTTGTTGCACGCGCTCCGCCATCACTATGGCTGGCACATCCATTTTTGAGACATCAAGCAGTTGCACTATGACCTTAGCATCGGCAGGTAAGGCTATCCGTTCGCGATATAAGGTCTCGCCTTTTATCTCAACGATAGCATTCGGTGTCGCACAACCCGATAACACCCCCATTACGGCCATTAATGCTAAGGCTGTTAATCTCAACGCGCTTAAACGCAACCATTTGTTCATTTTGTTTCTCCTAATCATACATAAAGACTTCTAGATGTCCACACGACCAAGCTATAAATCTTGTCTTGGTGAACATAACTTTCTATCATAAGCCACCATTTCGTTGCCGAAAAATCTATGACCCAAGCAACTGCAATCATTGTGGGAGCTAGCTCACAATTAAGTCGTGAACTTGCAAAGCAATTGGCAGATCAACATGTTGAATTAGTCTTATTCGCCCAAGATCCAGAATCACTGCGCGATTTTGCCTTATCCTTGCCAACAAAAGTACAAGTTTTTGCACTTCAAATTGAACAACCTCAAGCCATCATCAATCAACTTGAATCAGTCTGGCAAACTCTTGGCGGCGCGCACTTAGTCTTAGTCAATACTGGCCTCAATAGCTATGACCCCGAGTTGCCTTGGCTACCGGAGCAAGACATTATCGATGTCAATGTGCGAGGTTTTGCTGCCATCTGCAATACGGCATTTAGACTATTTCGCGAGCAAGGTTATGGACAACTGGCGGCAATCAACTCGATTGCGGGCCTACGCGGCGGGCCGAGTGTGGCCTATCACGCCTCAAAAGCCTTTGGGCAGAATTACCTTGAGGGCTTAAGTATGCATGCTCAGCGCCTTAAGCTACCGATTACGATTACCGATATCCAACTTGGTTTGCTCGATAAAGCCGCTATGCAGCAAAGTGCGATGTGGCTTGCACCATTGCCACAAGTCGCAGCACAAATCATCAAGGCAATGAAACAAGGCAAACGCCGCGTCTATGTGACCAAACGCTGGCGCCTCGTCGCTTGGCTCACCGTATTATTACCCGAATTTATCTATAACACTCGCCACTGGAAAGCTAAAAAGCCAAAGCGCTAAATCGGCTTAGCCAAAGTAGAAAATATTACGATAAAAAGTGCAGAAACGAAAAAGGAGCCTAAGGCTCCTTTTTACGCTTATCTAATCAGTGGATTAGAAAGTGTAACCCACGCTGACCATATAAACCCATGGGTTGATATCAGTGTCGATAACTACAGTGTCGCCCGCTAATTTAAACTTCACGTCACTGCTAATTTGCGCGTACCACACTGAAGCGTTCACTAACCAGTTTTTGTTAACTTGATAATCAACACCTGCTTGTGCCGCTAAGCCCCACGAAGTGCTCATGCTCAAGTCAGTTAACGCACCATTTAAATCGTTGGTGAACTCATTGTCGAAGAAATTAGTATAGTTAACACCGACACCCACGTATGGACGTAATTTAGACTGCGCATCACCAAAGTAGTACTGCGCTACTAAAGTGGGTGGCAAATGTTTAGTTTCGGCAATCTTAGTGCCACCCAAAGAAACATCGTGGCTAAAAGGTGTGGCAGCTAATAACTCAACCCCAAAGTTATCTGTCAGCATGTAGCCAAAGTTTAAACCCACTTGAGTGTTATTGCTGATTTGGAACTCGCCGTTACCCGCAACATCATCACTTGATTCATTTGGCGCAACAACTACAGCACCCGCACGAACGATAATGTCACCCGCTTGGTGAGCCGATACAGAGGCAGAAAAACCAGCAGCTAAAAGGGTGGCAGCGACCAGTGTAGAAACAGTGTTTTTATTCATCATCATACTCCATATGTACAACATAGGTTTTTGTTTTGTATTACATCCTTAACAATTGACGCCTACACTGCCAGAGATATGCGGCTAATTTATTGATCCAAATCAAAGTGAGTGAGCAATACTCACTTATAGGTACTACACATGGGAGCTGAATCACGAAATTCAAACATTTATTGATAATACCCCTTTGTTTTCTGTGAGCTAAGTGTTGTATTAGCCATCACTAATGACTACCGCAAGTGGTAGTGACCAATAACACCATAAACATTTTAGTAACAATAAAAAGCACTTAACTAAGAGGTTATTTGAACATTAAGTTCAAATTATTGAGACGAGTTAAATGATACCAATCACATTAAATATCTAATCAGTTCAGAGCCTCACAGGCATCTCAATCCAAGGCGCATTGACGCAAAAATGGTTATTCCCTTTTAAGTCAATGCAACACCGAAGTGGGATGCCTGTGTGGCTCCCGAAGGGTGGGTTTCAACGCGCTTTATACTGCGTTTAAGGCTTTCGACAGAGCACCACTATGCCTTCAAGCCTTAGCCTTGTCTAAAGCGCGTTGAACTCCCGCTGAATGAACAGATATTTAATACGATTGGTATTAGGATAAAAACAAAAAATGGACAAATAAAAACGGCTTGAGGATGATACCTATCATGTTAGATAACTAGATTGCATGGAATGATAGTGTGAGGCGGTTAAGTCAGTTTTAGACTGAACGAATAAGAAAGTGAGAAGATTAGCTTGAGTAGCAACACGTAAGCAAAGGATAGCGAGTTAGCCACCCCTTAGTCGCAACTCTGTGATGAAACACGGGTAATGATCGCTTTGGATTGGCGCTCAATTTGAGGGCAAACAGGGAGTTCAGCCCAAAGGGAATCACCAGCTCAATACCGTAATGTGTGGAATGATGATCAGTCTCTGCATCTACCTGAGTATCTGTCTCAACATGAGATTTTAAACCCACCCCAACCGCGGTTTCTAACTCTGGCCAATGAGCCATAGCATCAATACAAGATGTGTAAGCCATGTCTTGATTGCGACTATGCATGCGCGCCTGATTCTTAACCGACCAAGGTAACTCAGGGGCAAGCTGATGAAGATAGGTTTCAATCGCCAGATCCCGCTCAGGGCTAATATCTAAAGGGCAAAAATAGATCAGATCGATATCGTTCAGTGGACTCAACTCAAATTCGTGCAAGCGATCCCAGACTAAATTACGGACAAATCCCGCCGCCAGACACCACTGCGGCATTGAGTGTACTTTGGCGCATTGAAGCACGAGTTCAAGCGCCCTCACCCGCTCACAGTCTTGAGCTATCCATTCGAGTAATTGATGCTCTAGCGCTGCTTCCCTCATTGCATCATTCATAACATTATTCGTAGCAACACTCATGACATTACCCCTAGCACCACTCATAGCAGTATCGCCCGCTTCAATATCAGATAAAAACACGGGAAAGACATTAAGCTTACTCCACTTCGCCATCGGTTTCTGAGCACTTTACGACCTCATGACAGAGCAGAGAAACGAGACTATAAATAGGTGCCATCACCGCAACACAAATCCAAAAACCATGTACATCTTTGTCTAGCAGATTAACGCTAACAATATAGATAGGCACGAACAGGACCATCCATTTTATTATATTGAATTTGTACAGTATCGGCTTATCACAATGACAGCAGCGTCCTTCCTTAATCGGCACTTCCTTAGCGCCGAGTTTACCTTTGCAATACGGACATTTTTTACTGAAAAGCATTTAAACTCCATCGCTGAGATTAGACTTGTAAAGCAAGCCTCATCATCCATTCTTTCTATTCGTAAAAACCGTATCCACGCAATTCGTTACACCGCATCCGCTTGGCGCTCTGGCGCAGCATTGGCAAAGGCTTCAAGCTGATTACACTCAGCCCACACGCGCATGATATTGGGATAAGGCGTTAAATCCACATTAAAACGCTGGGCGTTATACACCTGCGGTACTAAACACAAATCAGCTAATGTCACTGCATTTCCAAAGCAATAACGACCGCTATGCCGTGTTAACAAGGTTTCTAAGGCCGTAAAACCACTTGCGACCCAATGGTGATACCAAGTATTTTTGGCGGTGTCATCAGCACCTAAGGTTTGCGTTAAATATTGCAATACCCGCAAGTTGTTTAATGGATGGATCTCACAGGCGACCGTAAGTGCCATAGCGCGCACGTGGGCACGTTCAAGAGCCGATGCAGGCAATAATGGCGACTGTGGATGTATCTCATCAAGATATTCGATAATCGCTAAAGATTGCGACAAGGCATCCACATCCAGCTCATCATCCACCACTAAGGTTGGCACTAACTCTAAAGGATTAAGTGCAATGTAGGCCGCTTTATGTTGCTCGCCGCCATCACGCACGAGATGCACTGAAAACTGTTCGGCTGAAATCCCCTTGAGATTAAGGGCAATACGAACCCGATAGGCTGCACTGGAACGCCAATAACCGTAAAGTTTCATATTTTCATGTCCTTATAAAAGTCAGTATAAAAACGGGGCAATTAAGCCCCGTTAGTTTGAGTCGGTGTCGCCCTTTAAAGGAAAACCTTAGGCTTTGTATTCAACCACTTTTTGATCGATAGAACCAAAAATGGTTACATCATTATCATCGAGCATTTCGATACGCACTGTGTCACCAAAACGCATAAATGGCGTAGTGGCTTTGCCTTCGGCAATCACTTCTAACATACGTTTTTCCGCTAAACAGCTCGAACCTGCGCTACGGTCATAGTTAGAAATAGTACCAGAGCCAATAATCGCGCCTGCGCCCAATGGACGGGTTTTTGCAACATGCGAAACTAACTGACTGAAATTGAAGGTCATATCAACGCCTGCATTCGGACGACCAAATAATTCACCATTCAAATAGGTGATCAGCGGTAAATGCACTTTCGAATCTTCCCAACGGACACCCAATTCATCCGGTGTCACAGCCACAGGCGAAAAACTGCTCGATGGTTTAGATTGGAAAAAACCAAAGCCTTTCGCCAACTCACCAGGGATCAAGTTACGCAATGACACATCGTTAACTAGCATCAACAATTTAATGTGCTTAGCTGCATTGTCAGTGCTCACGCCCATAGGCACATCATCGGTAATAACCGCAATTTCAGATTCGAAATCGATACCCCAGTCTTCATTCGCCAATGGGATATCCGCTTTAGGGGCAATAAAGCTGTCTGAGCCACCTTGATAAAACAACGGATCTGTCCAAAAGGTTTCTGGCATTTCTGCGCCACGGGCTTTACGGACTAACTCAACGTGATTCACATAAGCGCTACCATCGGCCCATTGGTAAGCACGCGGTAATGGCGACAAGCACTTAGCTTCGTCGAACGCTTGCGCGTTATCTAACATGCCTTCATTTAACGCATCGTACAATTCTTGCAATTGCGGTCTCAGTAAATCCCAACCATCGAGTAATTGCTGCATAGTGTGGGCAATGGCAGGAACGGCAACCGTTTTAGTGAGATCGCGGCTGACTAACATCAACTGACCATCACGACGACCATTGTTATAACTTGCAAGTTTCATATTGGCTCCAGTGCTCTTCGGCTAGGTGTACAATTTTATTGTGCTGGAAAACGCGCGTCGTCACCCAGCTTATATTCGGCGATTTAAATCGGACTTTTTGACTCATTAAGGGCATACACGTTACGCAGTCCGCGCCAACGAGGCGTGCTCTGTTACTTGCTTTAACGTATTTGTTGCGCGTAGAAATACCCGATGCAGCTCAAGATTCCTATAGCGTGACCAAAATCACATTTAGGTTAATTATTTCACATTTTGTAAACTAATCATTACGTTTATAACCTAGTTACCGCTTATCAATATCTCGGTAAGCAATATGCCTGAAAAGTCGGCAACTAAGTGGAACGATACTGTTACATTGACTGTGTCAACCCAACGAGACTCTGACTAACGGCGCTTGGCTATCTTGTATTCACGCAGTTTATTAGCAATAGCTGTGTGTGATACACCTAGCTTTTTCGCCAACTGGCGAGTGCTCGGATAGGCCGGATATAATCGACGCAACAGACTCGCTTCAAACTGCTTCATTGCATCGTCGAGATTGCCCTCAAACTCATTATCAAAGTAACCAAAACCTTCGGCGTATGACGGCAATTTCAGCTGTTCTACCGTCAACTCGGCCGAGCCATCCCACATAGACACGGCTCTAAATACCGCGTTCTTTAATTGGCGTACGTTACCTGGCCAAGCGTAGGTGAGCAAATGATCGCGGCACTGGGCCGAAATCCGCCGCACTGGGCTAGACAACTGTTGACTGTAATGTTCGAGGAACATTTCCGTCAGTGGAATGATATCGACTTTACGCTCACGTAATGACGGGATGTGATAACTCAGCACATGGATGCGATAGTACAAATCTTCCCTAAACTCGCCGGTTTGGCATAATTCAGCTAAATTCTTCTGGGTCGAGCAGATAATTCGCACATCTGCACGCACTTCTTCATCGCCCCCTATGCGTCTAAAAGTGCCATCTTGCAATAGCCGTAGCAGCTTAACTTGAGCCGCCCTAGACATTTCCGCCACTTCATCGAGAAATACTGTGCCCCCCTTAGCTTCTTCAAAAAAGCCCCGTTTGACGACTTTGCCCTGACTGACATAACCGAATAATTCCTCTTCGGCAGCGCTGTCGGGTAGAGCGGCGCAGTTGATGGCGATAAAAGGTTTTTCACGGCGCATCCCCGCATCATGGCTAGCTCTGGCCATTAATTCTTTGCCAGTACCCGTTTCACCCGTGATCAACAAAGGTGCATCGAGCTGGGCCATACGCCGCGCTTGCTTAAGCACTTCCTTCATCTTGTCACTGCTGGCTAATACATTTTCAAAGCCAGTGGTTTGGTTCTGCAGCGCGTTAAACTGTTTTCCAACGCGCGCAGGGGATTTCAGCGACACCACAGCACCAACCAAGATGGTTTTTTCATCCTCATCGGGTAGGTAAATCGGCAGCATTTCCGCTAAATATTCGTTTGGACCGATTTGAACTCGCGCCGCTTGTGGCAATACTTGTGCTTCACTCAACCAACGGCTGAAGTTAAAACCTTGCACCCAATGATTAAGCGACTCTTCGAGCACTTCGTGCTCACCCATGCCGATATTGAGCAAGGCGGACTCATTAACGATACGGATACGTGCCTTGGCATCGATAGAAAAAACGGAGTCGGGTAAGGTTTTGAGCAGGGTTTTAAGGGCGTAATGTTCTTGCTCTGAAGGCATAAATGACACCGTACGCACATCGTGCACGCTTTCCACTTTGCGGATCTGCGGCATCAAGGCACTCAAAGTTTCAAAACTAATTTCGGCAAATTGTAAGTACAGGAATCCTTGGTTACTGGCATCAATGGCAATTAAATTAATGCCATAACGCTCTAACACGACTAAGATATCTTTGGCTAAACCAACACGATCCTGACAGCTGACTTCCAAGCGCATAATGACTGATATTCCCTTTTTTGATTTGAATTTTGGGGATAAACCGTGCAGAGCTATTTTTCGCCTTAGGCTTTACAACAAAAATAACGCTTGCTAGGCAAATCGTTACCTTTGACGAAAACGTCAGCGATGAGGGGAAATAGCAGAGCCCGTATACGTTAGAAGGTTAAACTGAAAGTGGCAAGCCTAGTTTACAGTTGAATTGTAACAGGAAGAAAAAATCAGCATCATAAAACACGTTAAGATGCTGATTAAATTGATTAAATAATTAACCTAGTAACTGGTCTGTCTTGGCGGCCATGATGAAGTCATTCTTATGTAGCCCCTTAATGGAGTGTGACCACCAAGTGACAGTCACTTTACCCCATTCAGTGAAAATGCCGGGATGATGGAATTCTTCTTCCGCTAAATCCGCCAGCTTATTCGTGAATGCCATCGCCAGTTTAAAGTTTTTAAACTTGTAGACGCGCTCAAGCTGCATTACGCCGTCACGCACTTGCACGCCCCAGTCAGGGATCATACGAATAAGTTCTGCCAATTCTTCATCGGTCACTTTTGGTGCATCGGCTTGGCACGCTTCACATTTCATATTCGATAACGCAGTCATACATACTCCTGTTGGCAACATTGATAGAGATATTCAGTTGCACTTTACTCATTACTTATTAATTAATAATTATTAATTACTTAAATCACATGACTAAATTAGATGGTAGATGGCGACTCAAATAACACATCAAACCATCCATCGAATCGAGACTAGCTCGCCTTGGCTTTGGGAGGATATTTAGGAGCAAATAAACCTAACTGACGTGCCTTAGTGACATAACTCATGATGTCCATTTTGGCAATTTCATCAAGCATATCAATGTGCTCAATCACATAATAAATCGGCTGCATAATATCAATGCGATATGGAGTTCGTAGCACATTCAATAAATCAAAGGGCTGACGTTCTGGCACGTCACTTTCCATTGCATATAAAGTTTCACCAGGTGAGCTTAAAATACCGCCACCATAGATACGCAAGGGGCCATCTTTAGGCTGAAGCAAGCCAAACTCAACCGTAAACCAGTATAAACGCGCTAAAAATACCCTTTCTTCTTTGCTGGCATTTAAACCTAATTGGCCATACATATGTGAAAAATTGGCAAATGAAGGGTTGGTGAGCAAAGGGCAGTGACCAAAAATTTCATGAAAAATATCAGGCTCTTGCAGGTAATCAAACTCTTCCTTACGGCGAATGAATGTGGCCACAGGAAACTCTTTATTGGCCAGTAGTTCAAAGAAACGGCCAAAGGAAATAAGCGCAGGTACGGCTGCCGTTTTCCAGCCGGTGGTCGCTTGCAATACAGTATCAATTTCAGTAAGTTGCGGAATACGATCCTTTGGCATAGCCAAGGCATCTAGCCCTTGCAAATACTCCTTACAGGCACGGCCAGGCAGGTTTATCGCTTGACGGGCATAAAGCTGGCTCCAAATCTCATGTTCTTCTTGCGGGTAGTTAATAAACCCGGTGTCATCAGCTCTGTGAGCGATGTACTCTGTTCCTTTCGTCATAGTCTTCACTTAGTGGCTAGCGCTCATGGAACCATAGTGATCTAAGCCTTTAAATTTGTTAACTCCCTCACACTTTATTCTTGCACCACTACTGTGACGTAAACGTAAAGCAAATATTACAAGGGTATTAAAAACGCCATGCAAGTGCACATCACCCATGCTGGATTAGATGCACTGTGCTACCTTTGCTAAAACTTACGTCGACTTCGCTGTAAAAATACTTAAATATCCTAAGTTTTCAGCGTTTCTAAATAGCTTTTCTGTGCAGGTCATTTACAATATTGGCCATTAACCGCATCTCCTTGACCTAAAAGGTTCGCAATGAAACAACATCAAATTCGTAAAGCCGTTATTCCTGTCGCAGGCCTAGGCACTCGTATGCTTCCAGCGACCAAAGCAATTCCAAAGGAAATGTTACCTGTTGTCGATAAGCCATTGATTCAATATGTAGTCAGTGAAGCTATCGCAGCTGGGATCAAAGAAATTGTACTCGTGACCCACGCCAGTAAAAACTCTATCGAAAACCATTTCGATACCAGTTTCGAATTAGAAGCCCAATTAGAACGCCGCGTTAAACGTCAGTTACTTGAAGCCGTACAATCTATTTGTCCTAAAGATGTAACAGTGATCAGCGTGCGCCAATCTCAAGCTAAAGGCTTAGGTCATGCGATTTTGTGTGCTAAATCTGTCGTCGGCGATGCACCATTTGCCGTATTGCTACCGGATGTGATCATAGATGAAGCCAGCTGTGACCTTCGTAGCGATAACTTAGCCGCTATGGTTGCCCTGTTTGATGAAACCCAAGTCGGTCAAATCATGGTGGAAGGCGTGCCACATAACGTCGTCAACCAATACGGTATTGCCGATGTGAATGGTCATGATTTACAACCGGGTGAATCTGAGCCATTAGTCGAACTGGTTGAGAAGCCAGCCGTGGATGAAGCGCCATCTAACTTAGCCGTTGTAGGCCGTTATGTGTTACCAGCCAGCATTTGGCCGCTACTGGCTAAAACCCCTGCGGGCGCAGGCGATGAAATTCAATTAACGGATGCGATTGCGATGTTAATGAAGCAAGAAACCGTAAATGCTTACTACATGGAAGGTAAGAGCCATGACTGTGGTAACAAGCAAGGTTATATGCGTGCTAACGTTGAATATGCCCTGCGCCACAGCGAAATCGGTGAAGATTTTGCGCACTATTTAAAAACCGTTGTAAAAGGAATTAAGTAATGACGATTTTAGTGACCGGTGGTGCTGGCTATATTGGCACCCACACAGTAGTAGAACTGCTCAATGCTGGTAATGATGTGATTGTATTGGACAACTTGTCTAATTCAAGCATAGAAGCCTTAAACCGAGTCGAGCGGATCACTGGTAAATCGGTTACTTTCTATCAAGGCGATATTCTCAATAAAGCGTTATTGCAGAAAGTGTTTAACGATCATGCTATTGATTCAGTTATCCACTTTGCAGGATTAAAAGCGGTGGGAGAATCCGTCGCAAAACCCCTTAAGTATTATGAGAATAACGTTACGGGTACGCTTATCCTTTGCCAAGTCATGGCAGAATTTAAGGTAAAAAATCTCGTATTCAGCTCATCGGCAACTGTGTATGGCGATCCCGCAAGTTTACCGATCACCGAAGACTTCCCTACAGGGGCAACAAACCCTTATGGTCAGTCTAAGTTGATGGTTGAACATATACTGGCAGATGTACACAATGCCGATCCGAGCTGGAATATCGCCCGTCTACGCTATTTTAATCCGGTTGGCGCCCATGCCAGTGGCTTAATCGGCGAAGATCCTAACGATATCCCTAACAACTTAATGCCCTTTATTGCGCAGGTTGCCGTGGGTAAACGCACCGCCTTGAGCGTGTTTGGTAATGATTATCCGACTCACGACGGTACCGGCGTGCGTGACTATATCCATGTCGTGGATTTAGCCAATGGCCATTTAAAAGCGCTCGCAAAATTGGCCACTAAACCTGGTCTAGTGACCTATAACTTAGGCACAGGCCAAGGATATAGTGTATTAGACATGGTTAAGGCCTTTGAAAAAGCCTGTGGTAACACCATTGCCTACCAAATTGCGCCACGTCGCCCAGGGGATATTGCCGCCTGCTACGCCGATCCAACCCACGCAAGGGAAGATCTTGGCTGGCAAGCGACTCATACCCTAGAAGATATGGCCAACAGTAGCTGGCATTGGCAATCAACCAATCCCAATGGTTATAACGGCTAATAACTTGAATGGCTTGTGGAAATCTCCCAAGCCATTTTTCTTTATCCCTCTAAATACCATCGCTTTACATCATTAACCACCCGAGGAGCAACATGACTCAAAGTATTAATCACAGCCGTCGCAGCCTCTTTAGCCGGCGTAAAGATAATGCGATAAGGCCGCCTTGGGTGCGTGATGATATCGAGTTCACCGATGTGTGTACTCGTTGTTCCGCCTGTCTTGAGATTTGTGAAACTCACATTATCATCAAAGGTGATGGCGGATTTCCTGAAGTCTCCTTTAAGGACAATGAGTGCACATTTTGTACTCTGTGTGCTAAGGCTTGCCCTGAAAATATTTTCGATTTGACTCAAGCACCTTGGCAATACCAAGCCCATATCCAAGAAAGCTGCTTAACCTTTCAAGGGATCTGGTGCCAAAGTTGTAAGGATGCCTGCGAACCAAGAGCCATCAGCTTTGTGCTCAGTATTGGTCAGGCTCCGAGCCCCAAAATAGACCTTGACCTTTGTACTGGATGCGGTGCCTGCGTAGCTCCTTGCCCTAGCAAAGCCATTGAGATAAAACGACCAACTTGATAGAACACTGTAATTGCATTAACACATGCAGAGCTGTGCTTCTCATGGATTTTAAGCTAGTATCGCGCCTCTGTTGAACTCAGTTAATCCCTTCTCGAATTAAGTTAATTTATGATGATGTTTGTAAAAAAACTGTTTTTCCCGCCTAAAAAAAGTACCTCTTTTAGCTTTATTGCTCGAGGCACTAAACTCACGGGAAATATCGAATTAACAGGCGACGTGCTTGTGGGCGGTGATATCCAAGGTCAGCTGCTTTCTGAGGCCAATATCACCATAGAACAAGGCGGTATAATTCAAGGTGAAGTAAAGTGCCATGAATTTATCGTCGATGGGCACTTCAAAGGCAGACTCATTTGTGAGCGTTTAGTGATCCAACGTAATGGTGTTGTCGACGGCGAAGTGGCAAGTACCTCAATGCAAATCCTTGAGGGTGGCCAATTTATCGGGATGCGGATTAAAGAAGATGCACCAACCATTTATTCCCATGCAATAGGCCATACACCAACAGCAGATTCACTCAACTTACCGTCCGTGCAAAACGACGTCATAGAATCTCGTTAATCCAAAATGCATCACTATCGTTTGCTCGCCGCCTTAGGTGAGCAGACTTTGACTCACTCTTTTAGCTCAATCATTCCTTATCGCTCGATGTTAAACATAGCGCCTACTCACCTAACTCCCCCCAACTCTCCTCTTTACAATGGTTAAATAATTGTTATTTTGCCGAGAGGGATCACAGTTAATCCGCATGCTGAATGTTAATCTTGCCAGTTAGTAATTATGATATTTGATCGCGGTGGTTCGGGTAATCGCAAGGACACAGAACTCCCCTAATAGCACCGCAAAAGCATTTAAGACTCATACAGGGCAAAATACAAAATGAGCAACTTATTACTAAAACAGATCTGTGAACTCGATGTTTTTACCTTGCTTGTATTTAAAAGTATTTTCGACACTGGACACGCAAATAGCGCGGCCAAAGCGCTAGATGTTTCTGCACCCAAAATAAGCCGCTGCCTCAATGCATTACGCCTAACCTTTAACGATGAACTATTTTATCGTCGTCAACAGGGGCTTAAACCGACGCCTTTAGCAGAAAGTCTCTACGTTGCTATTTGCCAGTTTACTGAATCGGTTTATCACCTCGAACAATCTGCAATCCAGATACAAAATGCGGCCATCAATACCGACTTACCGCTGCATATCGCTGCTTGTAATGGCCTGCTAAGCTTTTTAGCGCCTCAGTTAAGCACTCCTGAACTTGCCCAAAAGCTAGGACAAATACGCTTACATAAATGGCAGGAAAATAGCGCTGAGTTGATCCACGCAGGTGCGCTTGATTTTGGGATTACGTTTGAAAGTGCTGAAAATAAAGAATTAAGTTACACCAAACTTGGCTCAATCAATGGCATTTATATCGTTGCAGCCAAGCAACACCCACTTTGGGACGTTGAGACGAATATTACCTTAGAGCAAATTTGTCGCCATCCGTTTCTGTTTCAAGAACTCAAGGGCTTTAACAGTAAAATCGATCCCTTAGAATTATTTTGCCAGCGCCAAGGTATCTTATTGCCTACCGTAGAGAAAGTGATAGACAGGGAGGAATGGTATGCCCATCTATTAACCATGAAGAGTGTGGCTTTTTGTTCTAGCATTGATATGCACACAGTTAAACATATGCCCGGATTACATCTCGAGCGCCTTAGCGACACAGAGCTTAATAGACTCCACGAAACTATGATGGCGCCACATTATTATCTGATTGAGAAACCTGCAATTCATCGGCGTTACAGCCAAAGCCAGTGTGATCTCGTCGTGCGCTCCTTACTTGCCGCACTCGAACCAGCACACTAATACAAAAATAGATTACACACTAAGTTCATCAACCTAGCTTACGTCATGAGCTTACGTCATGGATGTTAAGTGGGTTTACTGGGTTATGGCTTCTATTTATCCAAGGCACAATTAAATCACTTTAAAATGCCATATCTTCCCCCAATCCTCGCCCTCTTATCCCATTGCTTTTATGCTCAAAACCTTAAGATAACGACTTAAGATTCAGGCTCTCTTAACATCGTTCATTTTGCTTAACCGAAAATGAATTCATCATTTCGGCCTAAGTTTAAAGATTGAAATTGTGATACACATCATAGGCTAGCAGCTTAATTTCACTATTTAAAATATCAAAATGCAAAGTTTAGAATTACCATTCGCAGGTGTTAAATCATCGTTCACATATCAGATACAAATTTGCAAATACCACTTTATAAGTAGATGAATCCTCCTATATTAGAGGCACTGCACACGCAGTCTTATAGATAGAAAAAGGGACGCGATGATGAAAAACTACAATAAATCTCTACTGGCACTGGCTCTCGTCAGTACCTTAAGTCTTACCGCCTGCGGGGACGGAAGCGATGGTCAAGATGGGGCACCTGGCACACCAGGTACACCCGGAACACCAGGCACTCCCGGAACACCAGGTACACCCGGAGCCCCTGCGGGTTCCTTCGCAACGACAGCTCAATCCATTACAGATCTGGCATTCACGTTAAGTCCTGCTGACATTAAAGTGACCAGCAGTGAAGGCTTCAGTGTTAAATTTACTGTTACGGGTAAAAATGCAGGCAAAGTAGTCCCTTTCAAAGGACTGGATAAAATTGCAATTTATTCTTTAACAGCAAATGAAAACACCTCAGGTACTGGCGCGCCGATTGAGTGGCAAAATAATGCCACGGCAAATGCAGCTGGCACTTCGTTAACTTGTACTCTAAACGGCCTGAACGGAACTAAAAACGCTTGTACTTTAACCGAAGATACAGCGACGCCAGGCACTTACACAGCAACTTGGACTTATGGTGGCGCAGCGCCAATCATTAATCCAAATGATAATCCAAACGCAGTACACAGAGTCTTTTTACGTGCTTACAACATCGCTGATAGTACTGGTGTTGTCCTATCTGACAAGATTTTGTCTGTACCCGTTGATTTTATCCCTGCAACAGATGAATTAGGTGTATCGGGTAAAGACACAGTATCTAGTGCGGCATGTAAAAACTGTCACGGTGAAGTAGACGGCCATATCGCGAAGATTGAAGCCCACCATAACTACCAAGATGTTAAAAACTGCGTAACTTGCCATAACCCTGATCTCGTTCCAAGTGACGCACAACTGGCCGAAGGTTGGTTTTTTGATTTTGCTCCCATGATCCATAGGATCCACGCAGGTCATCACATCAGTGACAGCTTAAGTGGCGAAGCAAAAGAATATTTCGGTGAAGTTGGTTTCCCATCTGATTTGAAAGAATGTAAATCTTGTCATGATGGTGCACCAAGTTATAACACCAATATTTATGCACAAGCTTGTGTGGGTTGTCATATCAATGTGAACTTCACCACTGGCGAAAACCATTCAGAATTTGGTTTAGCCCAAGCTGATGATACTCAATGTAAATCTTGCCATGGCAGCGGTAGCTTAACACCTGAAGCTGTGCACAGTGTCGGTAAACGCGCTGAGTATGCAAGCCTATTCAAAGTTGACTTTACCAGTGCAGCAGTAGCGACTTCAGCAACACCTGGAATGAAAACATTGACATTAAAAGCCAATGTGACCATGAATGGCGCTGCAATTCCTAACGGAACCGATTTAAAAGTGTATAACGCGACAACTAACCCTACAGGTATGTTTGTGGCTAACGGCTTATTACTGGGTAACGTAACCACTGATGGTACTGTTTACGCTTGGAGAGATGTCAAACCAACAGCAATCGCTCTTAAGCTTGAAAATGGTACGCTGGCCGATGGTGTATTAACCTTCGTAAAAGATATTCCCGATGCCCAAGCTGTAGGTACTATCTACGTCAGTTCAGAAGCCAACGTCTGTATCAAAGCAGGTAAAGTGAGTAGCTGTAATGCCACAGGACTTGAATTTGGCCCAACAAATCCAATTGGTAACACTGCTCCTGTTAAATTCTATAGCTTAGATGCTTCTGCAGTAGTTAAAGCTCGAATGACAGATCCTGCTCGAATTACCGTAGAAGAAGCAAAATGTAACGCCTGTCACGGCACCTTAGATTATATCAAGGGCACCAGACACGGAACTTACACTTTTGATCAATGTATGAACTGTCACAACGATACAACAGGTGCATCAGGCCATAAAACAGTGGTTTCTAAAGGTGAAGACGGTAGCAAAGTCATTAATCCAGAAGTCACTTTCAATAACAAAGACTTATTCACCGTCGCCCACCGTTTCCACAGTGGTAACTTTGATGTTATCGCAGGGATCTTCCGCGATGCCAATGGTGAATTAGTCGGTTATCCGTCACCAGAAACTGCATGTTCTGCATGTCACAAAGATGATGCAAAACTGTTTGCGGCTGACGGTGGTTTAGCCTCTGAGAAACGTTCAATCAAAGTGGGTAGCAACTACATTAGCCCAGTAGCTGAATCATGCCGTAGCTGTCACGCTCACTCTGATGCAGCGGCTGTCGCTCACTTTAGAAGCAACGGTGCTGTGGTTGAAGCTGACGCAATGACAGATCCTAACTTACCAGTAGAATCTTGCGCAACTTGTCATGCTGAAGGTAAAACCTACGGTGTAGATAAGGTACACGCAGAGGTAGCACACTAGTACCTTTGGGTTGCCCCTGCACAACCCAAACTTTAATCTCTGCAACTCATTGGGGACCCTAGGGTCCCCTTTTTTATTGCTGATGATCTTCAATTGAGATTGTAGATTTAACCAGCTGAGCGGCTACATTGCGCGATACGTTGTCTAAGTAACTTGATAAAGTCCTTAGGTTCCCTATCTAAACTGTCATGGGGAATATACAAGTGATACCCTAAACGCGTATCTAACATCACGCAGCGATGCCCAAACATAGCCAATACACCACGATAACGATCCCCTTCTATCACTAAAGGGCCAAACTCAGCGCCGAGATAAGTTTCTAAAGTCGCTAAGTCTGCATCTTGAGAGGCGGCTGTCACCAGCAAAGGTCGCTGTTCAGTTAATAATCCTGTTGCTAGACGCAGGGAAATATTATCGAGAATGGGATTTAAATGTTTCAGTTTAATGCCTAAATAAGATAACTCTATAGTATCTAAACCATTAGTCACCCGCGGAATATCGACCCGCTGAATATTATCCCAATCGATAGACACTTTGCCGCGGCGATGAAAATAGGTCAGCCCCTTGTCATCTAGTGCTAGAGTCGTTTCCGGCTCATACACCTTGGCTAAACCGAGAATGAGTGAAATAGCGCCCAAACTAAAAAACATCAAACCAACAGCAAACAAGGCCGGCCACGTCAGAAACAGTCCCAAACCCAGCACCAGACTTAAGCCTCCCAGCCAAGTTAAGGTTAACCCATTTCGTTTCGATAAAGGACGCACAGATACTATTTCTGACTCAATTGTCATTGTTCATCTTCCTGTTAAAACTCACTATCTTTAGACTGAACTTGGCAAACCACACCTTTAACTTACGGCCTTTATCCATAACCACAAACGGCCAATGTATTCGTGAATCGCCCGTTGAGAAGCCACTAAATTATCGGCAGTTAACCGCCACCAAAAATCATCTCGGCCAATAAAATCCGTTGGGGCAGCATCGGGGTGTAAGCCTTTAGCGGCGAAAATAGCCATCGCCCTTGGCATATGAGTGGCCGATGTGACTAAGCGAAAGGGCTCCTCCCCTAACTCCCACTTTAAGTATTGCGCTTCTTCTATCGTATCGCGCGCCAGTGGAAATTGAATAATTCGGCTTTTATCAACACCTAGCTCTACCGCGGCTTTAGCCATCATTTCAGCATGGGAAAATTGAGTGAGTTCACCGCCCCAGCCACTGACAATCAACATACACTCTTGACCCAACTTAAGTTGCCGAATTCCTTCAGTTAACCTTGTAAGGGCGACGTCTGATAAGGATTGCACCGCAGTCGCTCCTACTATATCAGCATGCCCTGAACCTAATACCATCACAAAACAAGCGCCTGCGATGGGCGTGGAATTAATCGGGTAAGCTGATTCTAACGGCCGCACTAAGGTATTCACACTCAGTTGACTGCTTAAAAACAGTAAGAGAAAAAAAGCGCAGGATACTAAGTATTTCGCCATACTGCGACGGCGCCATACTAGAAAAGAAATCAGTAATAACAATAGGATAAAGGGAATCGGCATCATCCCCTGTGAAACAACTTTCTTAACCCAAAACATGATGTCCATGCCAAGCAATCCAAAGGAGCGCAATCATAGCATCAAAATACGGGGGGAACACATCGCACATAAAACTAGCCCAGCGTTTTACTGGGCTATTGTTTACAAGACTCTGATATCACTAGACGTTGATTTCATAGCGTAATGAGTTCACTGGTGGAGTTTATATCCTCAATAATGGATCACTTTTCCCACAACCAAGCGGCACCGCGCACTCCCGATGAACAACCGTATAGATTCTGCACAACAGGCGTATGACACTCACGCCCCACCACATAATGGGCCAGCAATGCCGGTAATCTTGGGTAAATCGCCGCGACATTCGACATTCCGCCGCCCAACACTATGGCATCGGGATCGAGCATATTGATTACATGGGCGAGTGAACGTGAGAGTCTATCCATATAACGATCAAACGCAGCAACCGCAATGGCGTCACCTTCATCGACTAATAACATAATATCGGCACCTGATTTGGCAGGAGCACGCACGGTACCCGCTGCAGTCAAAGCCGCATTATAATCACGCACAAAGCCAGTACCTGAAATAAAGGTCTCGATACAATCGGGATTACCACAGAAGCAACGGGTGGTATTGAACTCTTCCTTAGTCATCCAAGGCAGAGGATTATGACCCCATTCACCGCCGATACCATTACCACCACCGTGAACTTTGCCGTTAATTGCCACACCCGCGCCGCAGCCAGTACCAATAATCACGCCAAACACCACAGAAGCGCCAGCGGCTGCCCCATCGACCGCCTCTGATACCGCAAAACAGTTTGCATCATTGGCAACCCGCACTTCACGCTGCAACAATTCCCCTAAATGTACATCGAGGGGCTGACCATTGATCCACGTCGAGTTAGCATTTTTGACTAAACCTGAATAGGGCGATACCACACCTGGAATACCCACGCCGACAGTGCCTTTCTCGCCAAGAGTCGCTTCCGCTTCCTTAACTAAATCAACCACCGCAGCAAGCGTGCCCTGATAGTCACGTGGCGTCGTCACACGCTTGCGAAATAGCTCATTGCCCTCATCACTCAGTGCGACTAATTCTATTTTTGTTCCGCCTAAATCGACGCCCATGCGCATCATGAATTACTACTCCAGTGTTTAGCTTGCCCTTTCATCAAGTGAGATTGATTCTAGGCAATCGTTATTTTACCCAGCCAGGAGCTGTGGCAATAAAGTAAGGGTTTAAAATGTCAGGTTTTTGATTATAAGTTAATGGTTCACCTGAGTCATAACAGACAACTGTGCCACCTGCACTTTCGAGCACAGCTTGCGCCGCTGCGGTATCCCACTCACTGGTAGGACCCAGTCTGGGGTACAGATCGGCACTGCCTTCTGCCAACATACAAAACTTAAGCGAGCTACCCACGCTTAAGATGTCATGCTCACCAAACTGTTGTAAATATTGCGCTAAGCCAGGGCTCAAGTGCGAGCGACTGCCGACAATCATCGGCATTTCGCGTGGCGTGTTGGCGCCCAATAAGGGGCTCTCTTGACCCGCTTGTTGGCGCCATGCACCTAAATGTTTAGCGCCGTAATAATAGGTATCGAGCACTGGCGCATATACTACACCTGCGATAGCAACCCCTTGATGGATAAGCGCAATGTTGACGGTAAACTCGCCATTGCGCTTAATAAATTCCTTAGTGCCATCTAAAGGATCAATCAACCAATAGGTTTGCCATTGACGACGCACGTCCCACGCGATATCCGCCGCTTCCTCAGA
Organism: Shewanella sp. SM68; assembly: GCF_025653925.1. Taxonomy (NCBI): domain Bacteria; kingdom Pseudomonadati; phylum Pseudomonadota; class Gammaproteobacteria; order Alteromonadales; family Shewanellaceae; genus Shewanella; species Shewanella sp. SM68. Next base: position 124,143 of record NZ_JAKKRU010000003.1, on the reverse strand, counting down.
CATAATAGGAATACCGACAAACTGCTTTGCCAATGCCGCCACTATCACGTGGTGCGCGGCTAAATCGGCGGCCGTCACAGGGCTATCGTCCCCCTTATGGCTCACCGAAAAGTCATCTTGACCATAAACCGTCATAATGGCATCGCCTGCGGCTTTGGCAATCACGACCACTTGCTGTAGATCTTGTTTGGTCAATGTCTGCGCTATTGTCGTCTTGTCTGTCACTGAAACTTCCTTAATGCGTTAAATATCTTGGCATTATGCCATTGTCATCCAAGGGGAATTTAGAACAAATTCATCATACATCAAGCAAAATAGACTAAGACTCGCGGCTTAAACCGCGGCGCGCAAAACCACAGATACACAAAGTGATTATGATACTAAGGCAAGCCATTAGCGCTGAGAAGAGGCTTAAGTCCAGCTGCATTCGTATTCACAGCCTATGTTTTCATATTGATAGTCTAAAGCCGTCGCTTAAATCTGATTATTGGCGGGCTTATTGTTTTCGACAGCGTTAATCACTCAGACGACGTAAACACTTAACGCCTGATTAAAGCAGCCTAAAGCAAAATGTGAGTCACGCTCATTATCGTCAAGATAACCGCCGCAACATGCAATTCAGTTGCTGACGCCAATCTTGCCACTCGATCTGTTCAGGCATCGACAGTGCATTATTCGTAGCCAAAGTAGAGCGTAATTTACCACTATTCAACACGCTATAACTCGGTCTTTTTGCCAAACTCACGCCGCGATTTAATGCTTGTTTAGCATAGTGAGCGCTGGTAATCGGCTGGATAACCACAGGTTGACTTAACAGATTGAGCGCTAGGGCTTGTCGCTGGATTTCACAGGCAAATTCATACCAACTGCATTGGCCTTGAGCGCTGTAATGAAATACGCCCGAGCACTGTTGCATGACTAATTGCCAAATCACCTTAGCGAGTGCATCACTCCACGTCGGACAGCCGATTTGATCGACTATCACCTGCAATCTTGGTTGAGTGCGCATCAAGTTCAGCATGGTTTGGACAAAATTATGCCCATCTTGACCGTAGAGCCATGAGGTACGCACAATCGTTGCATCCTCGCCCAGAACAGCCAATAACTTCTGCTCGCCGAGCAACTTACTCGTACCGTAAGCAGACAACGGCTCGGGAGCATCAAGTTCAACAAATGGCCTTGGTAAATGAACTTGGTTTGGGTTTGGGTTTAAAGCTGAGTCTGGATTTTGATACTGCTCAGCGCCAGTTTCTCTAACATCACGAACAGCATGACCACCAAACACATAATCGCTCGACACATGCAGTAAGCGGGCGCCCGACAGCCAACATTGCTGCGCCAGTAACTCAGGGCCGAGTGCATTCACGCGATTCGCTTCGATTGCATCATGCTCAGCTGCGTCGACCGCATTATAGGCCGCACAATTGATCACCCAGCTTGGTCGATATTGATCAAATACGGCGGCAATATTGGCGGCATCCGTAATGTCTAACTGACTACGACTTAGCGCATAAAGCTTAAGTGGTACGACTGAGTTTGCACTTGTACTTGTGCTGGTATTTGGGGCTAGCTCACCAATATCGGCAGCGACTCTCAGCAAGGCCTGAGCGAGCTGACTCTTCGCACCAGTGATTAACACCACTTGAGGAGTGTTAGCGTCTGTGGCACTAGCCACCCCGCATTGAAATGGCGTCACTTTAGTTGCCACTATTTTCATCACTAATCAACAGCATGGCTCATCGTCACTGAATAAGGGGATCAAATCAGCAACGGTTTCATGGCCACGGGCGGCTAAAAAGGCTAAGAGTGCTGAAGGACTACGATTGAGTAATCGTGATGGCGGATAAGCCACTTCATCGATAATCGCTTGCGCCCGCGCAAAACCGCCTAAGCTAAAAGCCACATGGGAATCAGAGCCCATAACTAAAATCGTGCCAAATTCCTTGGCCGCTTTGGCAATCGCAGTGCAATTAGCTTCGCTGCCCTTACGGGACACTTCAAAGGAGGAATTGTTAATTTCGAGCGCCACACCGTATTCGGCAGCGGCGCGGGCAACAGCTTCAATATCAATTGGATAGGCTGGATTACCTGGATGAGTAATGATATCAACCTTGCCGCTCTTAATCGCATTAATCATGGCCTCTGTGTGAGTCGCTTTATCTGACGGAGGATAGACGGGCTCATGAAATCCTGCGAGCACAATATCGAGCTGCTTTAAATAATCGCCAAAGAAATCAATCTCGCCGTCGATATTTTTGATATTGGCTTCGATACCCCGCAAAATCCCGACGCCATCAACCATACGTGGCAAAACTCTTAAATTCACAAAGTGCCAAAAATGCGGCGCATCGGCCATCGCAGGCCCATGATCTGTGGTGGCAAATAGGCGAATCCCCTTCTGCTTTGCCACCGCTAAGTAGTCATGAATCGTGCTATAAGCATGGCTCGAAGCCACAGTATGGGTATGAGTGTCGACTTGGTACTGCATGGTTCACCTCAGTCAAATGATTCAATCAATTTAGAAAAACTGGCCACGATTTAGCTAAAGAGCGATAACAGTTCATCGGCGCTTCCTTGCCATGTGCCCTTGCCTTTACCTTCGAGAATACTGTCCGCCAGACTTTGCTTATGCTGCTGCATTTCTTGGATTTTTTCTTCTACTGTACCTTCTGCAATCAGCTTATAAACAAACACTGGCTTATCTTGGCCGATACGATGGGCTCTATCCGTAGCCTGTTTTTCCGCCGCCGGATTCCACCAGGGATCATAGTGGATCACAGTATCCGCCGCGGTGAGATTGAGCCCAGTGCCGCCCGCTTTTAAGCTGATTAAGAACACAGGCGTATTGCCCTCTTGGAACTTATCTATCTGCGCTTGGCGCAGACGAGTTTGTCCTGTGAGTTTACTGTAATCGAGCCCCAGGTCCACCAACTCTGCTTCAATCAAGCTGAGCATGCTAGTGAACTGGCTGAAAATCAATATCTTACGCCCCTCTTGCACCATCTCGGGCAAGTTCTGTTTTAGCCAGTCTAACTTAGCATTATTCTTCACTTTCTGCGCTTGCTCTAACTTCACCAAGCGCGGATCACAGCAAGCTTGGCGTAGCTTAAGTAAGGCATCAAGAAACTCGATATGACTGCTACCAACGCCTTGAGTGGCAAATAAATCCCGCAGTTTTTTCTCCATCACCAGTCGAATACTCTCGTAGAGATTTCGCTGATCTTTTTCTAACTCTAAGCTCTGGGAGATTTCGGTTTTAGGGGGTAATTCACCGACCACTTCATCTTTGGTTCGACGCAACACAAAAGGCGCAATCCGCTGACTCAAGATTTGCGCTTGCTCCATATCGCCATAACGTTCTATTTTGTGCCTAAAGGATTTGTTAAAGAAGGCATTCGTGCCGAGTAGTCCGGGCAAACAAAAATCCATCAAAGACTTAAGTTCACCCAAATGATTTTCAAGCGGCGTACCCGACAGGCACAATCTAAACGGCGCTTTAAGATCTTTAATCACTTGAGTCACTTTCGCCTGCGCATTTTTTATCTGCTGCGCTTCATCCAGCACGATATGTTCAAACACCTGCTGTTGATAATAGTCACTGTCGCGCACGATCAGCGGATAGGTCGTCACCACTATATCAAACTCATTTAAGCGTTCGAGCAAAGGCTTGCGTAAAGCACCATGAATAACGACTAGCTTTAACGATGGCGCAAATTTCGCGGCTTCTTTAGCCCAATTACCCACTAAGCTCGTTGGGCAAATAATTAAACTCGGTGAACAACTTGCTACCGTAGTTTTTAGTTCTTGCTGCTTAAGTAAAAAAGCCAAGGTTTGAATGGTTTTACCCAGCCCCATATCATCGGCCAAAATACCGCCAAGCTGATATTCCTTTAAGAAACAGAGCCAATTCAACCCTTGCTGTTGATACTGACGTAACTCAGCATTTAAGTTGTCTGGGACTGCGACCTCTAACACACCGTTAAAATTTTCGAGCTTAGTCGCTAAACTGCGTACCCGTTCGCCATTAAGCAGACGAATATCACTGTCGGCAAAATCATTTAATAGGTGGGCACGGTATTTAGGCAAAGACACGCTATTGCCTTTGTGGCTATCGAACAGTTCTAAAATAATGCTGATCAGCGGCTTAATCACGCTAGCTTTGACTTTTAACCAATCACCATTTGGGCTGGGCAACAGCAGTTCTGCATCATCGGCGGGCTCACCGTACTGCTTAAGCCAAGTGGCAATTAAGGGCAGCATAGGCACTATTTGACCATCGATGTCAGCATTCAGTGACAGAGAAAACCACCCCTCTTGCGTATCATCCAGTTCAATCGCCAGTGGAGTCTCAATGACATTTAAGCTGAAATTGTCGGCAAAATGCACTTGGTAACCTAAAGCCTCTAGCGCCGGGATTTCCTGTTGAATAAAGTGCAACCAAACATCAATCGTTTCAGGCAGTGAACCTAACCCCCAAATGCTGACATAGCTACCACTGTTAGGGATAAAAGAAGGCGCCAGCTCCACCAGTTCCAATGCCATCAAACGATTAATCGCATCCATTTCCGCATCGAGTTGACGCGCGATTTGATAGGTTTTGCCTTGATGAGTGACTAAGGACAAGGGCTCGTCGGGATACTGACCGCCGAGCACCACGTCTTGATAGATAAACTCCAGCAGCACTAGTGGCTGCGCCATAGCAAACTCAGGTAAATCCTGCGATGTTAAGGTCAACCTAACTTGAAGCGGCACTTGTAGCTCGACAAAATCAATCAAAGCAGGCGTAGGTACCGTTTTCGCCGAAAAATGCTTAATCAGTTTGTGGCTCACCAATTCAATCTGTGAGCTAGGCACTGGCGGCATCTGACTGAGTAATAACAGCTTTTCAACACTGATCTCAGTGTCCAATGCGCCCACTTTAAAATAATCTAAATCGATATAAGTCGGTGGCTCACAGGGGATAAGCTCCCAATTGTCCTTATTGGGCAGCATTAACTGCATTTGTTTATGCTCGGCATCCTTATCTAACCAAATGAATTCAGGCTTGCTCGCTTCACCTCGGGTGAGCGGTAAACGACTCTCCTCCCAAAAACACCGCCCAGTGACGAGCATTTTTTCCAGTGCCATGGCACCTAACTGAGCTTTAAGATACAGGCGAGAGGCACCATGGCGACGAGTTGACATGATGAGATTGATGATGAGCACGTCTTCAGCGCCAATCCAAGCGGGCATATAATATTGCACGTCAGACAAAGCGATTTTCGAGCCTTTGTTATAGCCACCATTCTTCGCCAACTTGCCTTTTCTTAGCTCAAGAAAGACACAGTTATCATCTTTAGATAACACGTACAGCACGCGATCGTCGTAGAGTAAATCGACATTTGAAACCGTGAGATCATCACTTTCGTCTAGCAGATGTAACCACTGAGCAATACGTTGATCTTCAACGGTTCTATCGCTAAGTAAACTGTAAAGTACGGCAGCAATATGTTTGCAATGCCCAGTGGCGGGACATGAACAGAAGCCATTCATGATCAACTTATGGTTCATGCTGACAAGGCGAATATCCTGCCGATAGGGCTGGGATTCCGTCCCCATGACACGACCTTCAATATGACGAAAATCGGCGTTCGCTTTGGCGCTCAACACCCGTCCCTTCATCACATAATCACGGGCGCGCATTAAGGTTGGCGGCGTGAATAATGACTCAATCGTGGTTCGAGTCAATTGGATAGGATCTTGGGGGGACAAGCGATTCATGTAAAAACCTTGAAACTAAAAATATCAACTCCGAGCAATAGCAAGCCATTGCCGCGCGACATTTATCAATAAGTTGTGTGGGATTGTATTGAAAGCCTTGGCCGAAAGCCAGAATGATAGCCTCTATCGATAAACCCACCCTGCCTGCAAGATAAGAGAACACACTTATTCGCAGACAGGGTATGGGCTTTATCGAGAGAAAAGCAATTGATAAATATCAATTATTATCAATGAGTGAGCGTTAACTGCTATAACCAAATGCTAAACTTGCGCTTTAGCGTCAGTGGCTTTGACCTCAGCCTTTTTTGTATCAGCACTTTTTTTATCAGCAATGTAGCGATCGACTAATGTTTCTAAGATATCCAAAGGAACTGCACCATTCTTCAGAACTACATCGTGGAAATCCCTGAGATCGAACTTATCACCTAAGGCCAACTTGGCTTTTTCGCGCAGTTCGAGAATTTTCATCATGCCGACTTTATAGGCCGTCGCTTGGCCTGGCATAACGATATAACGCTCAATCTCTGCCGTGACATCACGATCGGACATGCCAGTATTTTTCTTCATATAGTCAATCGCTTGCTCGCGAGTCCAACGGCTATGATGAATACCTGTATCTACCACTAGACGCACAGCGCGGAACAACTCTGCCTGCAGACGACCGATATTATCAAAGGGATCCTTTTGAAAACCGAGCTCCCAAGCCAAACGTTCGCTATATAAAGCCCAACCTTCAATGTACGCCGTAAAAGGCGCCATCTTACGAATAAGTGGCATACCTTCTAACTCCATCGCCACTGCAATTTGGAAATGATGCCCAGGGATCCCCTCGTGGTAGGCTAAAGTGCGCATACCGTATTTAGGCGTGGCCTTGATGTCATATAAATTGGCATAGAAACGCCCTGGACGACTACCGTCAATCGCGGGCTGCTGATAATAGGCACCTGGCGCTGTTTTCTCTTTAAACTCAGGAATACGCACCACTTCCATGCCCGCTTCGGGTCGAATACGAAAGGCATCACTGAGTCCCGCATTCACTTCATCAAGAATCGCTTGATAATCGACGAGGATTTGCGCCCTACCCGCATCGCTATCCTCGTAGTAAAACTTAGGATCGGCGGCTAATGCTTCAATCGCGACCGAGAAACCTTGGCCCACATCGTAACCTTCAGCGGCTAATATAGTCATGATTTCATTTTGAATGCGATCTACCTCTGCCAGCCCTTTGGCATGGATTTCATCCGCAGTGTAATTGGTGGTCGTGAAGAACTTCAGCAGTTGCTCATAAGCAAGGTTGCCATTAGGCAGCGCCCAATAACCATCATCCGTCCCAGCTTTGGCTTGTAGCTGGGTAAGGTAGTCGATAAATAATTGATACGCTGGATGCACGTAACCTTTAATGTCCGCTTCCGCCGCTGCCAATAACCGTGCTTGCTCATCGGCACTGATATCCGTGTCAGCCAATTTAGTTTTGAAGGAACTGTAGAGAATATTGTCTTGCACTGGCATCGCGACAAACTCATTCATCTCGGTCAGAACACGCTCAATCACAAACTTTGGCGGGATAATCCCCTTAGCCTCACGAATTTTTAAACCTTCGAGAGTTTGCGCAAACTTAAGTTTCACCTTTTGTAAACGCGACAGATAGTTTTCAGCATCGCCCACAGAATGCACTTGGTGCTGCGCCTGCATAAAGCTTGGATACCCGTTTTGCACGCCAAACAACTGATTCAGCGGATAGTTATGGTAACGATAGGGCTCAGAGACCAATGCGAAATCGGCAAGATATAAGGCTATATCCTTGGATATGCGTTGATTTTCATCTAAATCCGTATCGGAATAGCTCAATAAGGTTTCACGCAGATCTCGCACTTGCGCGAAAGTCTTATCCATCGCCTCTGGACTATCATCATCCAAATCGGCGTTATGGCCTGTAATCCCTACCGATTCTAAGAAACCCAATGAGGTTAAGGTCTCAGGGCTTTCGAAAGCCATCTTGACCACACTGCGGTCTAGAAATGCGCGAAAGAAAAACGGCTTTTTCGCAAACCATTCATGGGCGGCCAGCGCCACTAATAACAGCACTAAGACTAAGCTGCCGAGTCCAATCCGTTTTAGTACTGTTTTCAACGTCATTCTCCATTCTTATTATATTCAATCTAAAGTTATCGCCCTGAATCCATAGCTCAAGCACGTTTTTATTGGATGACGAGAATACCATTAACCACAAATAAGCAACAATTCAATAACGTAACGAATCATGACAGAATCCTTACCTAAGCATACAAGCCGCATTTAAGCCTAATGGAACGGATTAAAAGGTTAATCGCAAGTCAGTCGTGGCAAACATAAAAAATATTTTCACACTAGACAACAATCAAAAATACAATATAAATGATTGAATATTAATAGTTATATCTAATTTCGCACTCAATAAGTCGCAAAAAAGCAGTTTCAATATGAGAGGTATTTAAAAATAAAACTATACAAACCCCTAGAGTATGTTAATCTGCACTCCGGCCTGTGATTCAGACCTATTTATAAGCAATATTATGTATTTGAAAACCTTCGCTACGCCTGTAATATTTTTTTTGCTGTCATGAAGCTTTCCACTCATAACTTATCATCAATGTAAATAATTCTATTTCTGGCTAACATACCGCATAATTGCGAATTATTTGTTTGAAAATTTTGGAGACATTCATGTCTAAAACTACTGGTGTAGTTAAATGGTTTAACGAAGATAAAGGTTTTGGTTTTATTTCTCCTGACAATGGTGGCGCTGACGCATTCGTTCATTTCCGCGCAATCGTTTCAGAAGGCTTTAAAACTCTTGCTGAAGGTCAAAAGGTTTCTTTTGACATCGAACAAGGCCAAAAAGGTCCTCAAGCTGCGAACGTAGTTATTCTGTAATTAGACTTTGTCTAATTTAAGTTAACAAGTTCCAGACAAAAATGCCGACACTATGTCGGCATTTTTATATCTGCAATTCAACCGTATCTAAAAAGCCAGCCTTTGGCTTTAGCCGTGCAAGAGTTTAGCCTCGGCTTTCTCAAGTCTTCGTGGTTTACCCACTATCAGTAAGATATCCCCTGCACGAAAAACCCAGTCCTGCTCAGGATGTTCCACTTCAGCGCCATTGCGACGAATCGCCCTTAACTCTACTTTCAATGTTTCCCACAAGATATCGGCAACCGTTTTACCAATCGCGTCAGCCCCACGCGGTAATGCCACCGCATGCAATGACTCTAAAGTAAAATCAGTTTCTGTGCCGGAAAAGAAGCCGTGTAAAAATTGATAATGATTGCGCCGCTCAGATTCTAGCCGTTTTAGGATCCGTGCCAATGGCACACCACATTGGTGTAGTACCTGCGATACTAACATCAAGCTCCCCTCTAAAGACTCAGGGATCACTTGATTAGCTCCCGCCTTTTTAAGCAAGTCTAGATCGCTGTCGTCTTTAGTTCTAACTAAAATTTTAGCCTCTGGTGCCAATAACTTACATAAAGGTAAGACTTCTTCTAAACTACGTGACTCACAAAAAGTGATAACGATCATCTTGGCCTGTTTAACGCCCATTTGTTTTAAAATTGCCCGTTTACACACATCACCGAAATAAATAGGTTCGCCAGCACGACGCGCTTCAGTGACACGCGTTGGATCGAGATCCAATACCAGATAAGGTACAGCTTCAGTTTTTAAAAAACGGGCAATGGTTTGTCCTACTCGGCCGTAACCAAAAATCATCACCAGCTCATGATCATCCATCATCAATGGCACAGCTTCATCCACATGCTTTGCCTGACGGATCCCCAGCGCCCACTTAGCAATATCCACACTATGACGAACTAACCAAGGAGCTATTGCCATGGAAAGCACGGCGACCATGACTAATATGGTACTGATCTCATTATTTAAAAGTTGATAGTTGACCGCTAAAGCCAATACCACAAAACTGAACTCCCCCACTTGAGCTAAGCTCATAGCCGTACTCATCGCAATTCGAAAGGGCTCGCCTACTAATCTTAAAATGCCATGAATGATCAGCGCCTTACCTAGCACAACCGCCACTAAGATCAGCAGTATCTGCCACCAGAAACGCATCACTAAGGTAAAGTCCAGCATCATGCCAATGGAGATGAAAAACAGCCCCATCAATAGATCACGAAACGGTCGTATATCCGCCTCAAGTTGGCGGCGGTACTGGCTTTCTCCCAACAGCATACCCGCCATAAATGCCCCCAGCGCCATAGATAATCCTAGCCACTGAGTAAAAGCCCCTGTGACAAGCGCAACGACTAAGGTCGATAATACAAACAGCTCATTGGAGCGAGAACGCGCAACCTCATCAAATATCCGCGGCAACGCCCACTTACCAAACGCCATTAAGAGGAAAAAGGCCAATATGCCTTTGAGCAAGGCAAAGGCGATGTCCGCGACCATCAAAGGTTCGCCGCCATTGGCCAGTAATGGCAATAGGATCAACAGCGGCACAACCGCTAAATCTTGGAACAAAAGCACGCTGACGGAGAGCTCGCCGTGGCGGCGCCTCAGCCATCCTTGCTCATTGAGTAATTTGAGGACAATAGCAGTAGATGACAACGCGATGGCAGCACCGATAACCAAGGCTTCAACCCAATTCAGGCCTCACAATAGGGCCAAGCCCATGGTCAACAGGGTCGTGATCACCATCTGTGCACTGCCTAAGCCAAATACAGTCCGGCGCATAGCCCACTGCCGCGGCACAGAGAACTCTAAGCCTAAGGTAAACATCAGCAGCACAACGCCAAGCTCGGCAACAGATTGCATTTGATGCTGGGTAAACCAGTGAAAACCACTCGGGCCACTCACTACCCCTGTGAGTAAATAAGCCAGAATTGCGGGTAGACCCAAACGGCGCAGCACAGCAATGGCCACAATGGCAATCACGAGCATAAGTAGTATTTGGATTAAGAAGCTATGTTCCATTGGGGCTATGACTCCTGTCAAAATGCTGACGTGTCAAAAAATCTAACGCTGAGTTTTAAGCTTAACTGAATGACTAACAAAGACAAATTTTATTAACAAATATTGCGGCACGGTATTTGCTTAGACTAGGTTAGAGATGTATCGCACTAACATTTGCTGGAGTGATGATTATGGACTTTGGCCTAGCGACCGAGCTATATCCCGACGAATATCGCTATCAAACAGAACATTATAGTCCCAATGATAATCCATTGGACTTGATACAAGTGATCCAACAACTGCATGCCAGTTTAGATCCTAGGACAGTCTTTGCCTGCTATGGCAAAGTGCTGGGACAACACTTGCCGATCCAAGGCGTGCGCTTAACCTATGGCGAGCACAAATTCAGCTGGGGCAAACGTTATGGTATCAGCGTCAAACGACAGCTCATGTGTGCAGGAATGCCATTAACGATTCAGTACCAACTGGTGACGCCATTTACGCCATCACAAACCTCAAACTTACAGGATATTGAACCGCTGTTATTGCAACCCTTATTAAATGCGTTGCAATATCAAGAAATGTCGATGCAAGCTATGTTTGACTCGCTCACAGGCTTAGGCAATCGCCATTATTACAGTCAGAGTCTCAGTAATGCGACCGCAAGAGCCCATCGAAAACAAGGAGCAGTCGCTCTGATAGTGCTTGATCTTGATAACTTTAAACAACTTAATGATAAATTCGGCCATAAATGTGGTGACTATATTCTGAAGGAATTTGGTGACATCATTCGTGCAACCATACGCAACACAGATCAAGCCTTCCGGATTGGTGGTGATGAATTCGTCATTATTGTCCAAGGCAATATTCATGCGGCAGGCTTGTTATGTGAACGGATTGTCTCGGTAATCAATCAGCACAGTAGTTTCAATCAATTTGGGGTGAGCTGTAGTTTAGGGGCGGCAGAATCACACGATACCATTGAAGCCGAACAACTTTATGAACTCGCCGATAAGGCGCTTTATCAAGCCAAAGCCGCCGGACGTAACTGCTATAAACTCAGCCAAAATCAATTAGTTTAACACGCGCATGGATGCCAAATGAAATGCGATAACTCACTCGCAGCGCGTACCCCATAAAGGTCTAAATCAAACTGACGCGCTGCGTTCCACTCTCCTCTCGCTTTCCTAGAACACACCAATATTCCAAGATTAACTCTCGACTAGAATTCCTTTGCTCCCTCAACAAACACCTGTAAACCAAGTCCATTCGACTCAACAATAAAGCCCTTTTCAACCCACAGCCCAATTGCCATCACCAGTTGCTCGCCATAAAACACAAACCCCACCTTTTCGCGTACCCAAAGCGGAATGGCAAACTCTTGCCACAGTTTCTTTAATTCTCGCCCCTTACCCCGAGAATGCGGGTGGCAGCGAAATTGCCCCGCAAGTTGATAACGCACACTAACGACTTCATCAGGCAAAGGTAAACGGACTCTGGGACCTTGTTTTGTCACTATCAGCCTAATCTGCTCACCATTCGCTAAGCCCGCAGGCGACACGACTAATTCGGTACTATCTCCCTGTAATAAAGAAATAAAGTCATGCTGTGGCAACGTCCAACTCACAGGCTGAGTGTGACGTTTGTGAGTTTGATACTTGAATAAATAGACTTGATTAGCAAAGCGGCGGATTTCACACTCACCCACTCGAATATGCACTTTAGCATCGTCTTTCGCGTTAAGAAGCTGAGTGATGATTTGCTTAAGCTGCACCTTTGAGGGCAAAGCAAAACCTTGGGATTCAATAAAGCCACGTAAGAGTAACGCTTGCCAGTCGGCTGACTGTTCGGCAAAACCATCGAGCTTGAATACACTTTGAGTATGGTAAGGCGCTTGGGTTAACCATAAAGGTAAACGTTCACTCACCAGTAAATCCAGCGTCGCCTGTTGTTCGGCGCACAATGCCGCACTGCGACTCGCAGTTGTCGCAATACTCGGCCAACGCGCTTTTAAGCGGGGAATAATTTCTAAGCGTAAAAAATTTCGATCGTACTTATCGTCTTGATTACTTTCATCTTCAATATGCACTAAGCCCTGCTGTTTTGCGTAGGCTTCAATCTGCTCACGGCTGATATCCAATAACGGCCGCAATTGTTTGCCTTGTGCTAATGCTTGTACTTGCCCCATGGCCGCCAGCCCTTTCGGGCCTTGACCACGTTTGAGCGCCAGCAGAATAGTTTCGAGCTGATCGTCTTCATGGTGAGCTGTCAACAACACATCATTTTCGCTTAAATGCCGTTCAATCGCTTGATAACGGACTTTTCGAGCTTCGGCTTCAAGGCTCAATCTTGGTCCACGATTAACCGCGACTCGCTCAACCGTCACGGGCAGGTAGTAATACTGGCCCCGCTCAAGGCAATGCTGTGCCCAAGCCTCAGCGTTATCGCTTAGGCCATGGTGTACATACACTAGCTGATAATTAAACTCCGGATGTTGCCGTGCAAACTGGCTTAAACCAAAGGCCAAGACTTCGGAATCAACCCCACCACTGTAAGCCAGTACTAACTTGCTGTCAGGCGCTAAGGATTGCGCAGCCAAAAAATCACAGATATGCGCGCTGAGATCGCCAGCAGTCGACGCTTCGTCAAGCTTAACCGACATAAGTTAACTTCATCTGTTTACACCTAAGACATTCACCAACATTAGAATAAAATTCTCACCTTGTTTGGCCCGAGGAGCGATTCGAGCGAGAGCATTAAATCATCGGTCGGATTCACTCGCCAAGCATCGGCTAACCTAAACTGACCTTTGGCTTGAGCTTGAGTGTAATTGATCACCACAGGCACAGCGCCGTTACGCCACGGGCTTAGGGCTTGCTCGAAAGTGTCTAACGCCGATGGCGTTAACTCGCTGCCATCCATATCAATTTCCAGCGCTTTGGCAAAGTGGCTGCGCGCCTCACTGATATCTATGATGTTACGCGCCGTCATACGGTTGCCGCCGGCAAAATCATCGTAACTCACCTCACCTTCACAAATGAGGATGCGGTCTTTCTCCAGCAGATGATTAAACTTTTCAAAGGCTTCGGTAAACAACATGATTTCGAGACGTGCACTCTTATCATCGAGCGTCAACAGACCCATTTTCGAGCCGCGCTTGGTCAGCATCACTCGCGTTGCCACCACTAAACCCGCAGCCTTAGCGGTTTTACCGCGTTCGGTGGGATGCACATCTTTCAAACGACCGGACGTGTAATGCTTAAGCTCTTTTAAATATTGATTGATCGGATGACCGGTCAAATACAAGCCTAGGGTTTCGCGCTCGCCTTCGAGCCAAATTTTATCTGGCCATGGGGTACATTCGACAAACTGCTGCTTACTGTCTTCGGGTTCACTGTTGAGCAAACCAAACATATCGTGTTGGCCAATCGCCTCGGCTTTGGCATGTTGATCGGCGGCGCGAATCGCTTCGGGCAAGGTTGCCATCATAGACGCACGATGCGGCCCAAGAGTATCAAGTGCGCCCGCGCAGATCAGTTTTTCAATCACGCGCTTATTGAGCTTTTTCAAATCGATACGGGCACAGAAATCGAATAAATCCACGAAGGGGCCATCTTTACGCGCCTCTAAAATCGATTCAACTGGACCTTCACCCACGCCTTTAATGGCGCCAATGCCATAAACAATGCGCAAATCATCATCGACGGTAAATTTGAACAAGCCTTTGTTCACATCCGGAGGAATGAGCGGTAATCCCATACGCTCGCATTCATCGACCAAGGTCACAATTTTATCTGTGTTATCCATATCGGCCGACATTACCGCCGCCATAAACTGCGAAGGATAATGGGTTTTTAGCCATAAGGTCTGATAAGACACAAGCGCATAGGCGGCTGAGTGAGATTTGTTAAAACCGTAGCCGGCGAACTTTTCCACTAAGTCGAAGATCTTCATCGACAAGTCGCCGTCGACGCCGTTATTGATTGCGCCCTCTTTAAAGATACTGCGCTGCTTGGCCATCTCTTCGGGCTTTTTCTTACCCATAGCACGGCGCAACATGTCGGCGCCGCCAAGGGTGTAACCCGATAACACCTGTGCAATCTGCATCACTTGCTCTTGATACAGAATAATGCCGTAGGTCGGCGATAGCAGTTCTTTTAGGGATTCATGCTGGTACTGAGAATCGGGATACGATACTTCTTCGCGCCCATGCTTACGTTCGATGAAGTTATCTACCATGCCCGATTGCAACGGCCCCGGACGGAATAGTGCCACCAGTGCAATCATGTCTTCGAAACAGTCGGGCTGCAGACGCTTAATCAAATCCTTCATACCACGGGATTCGAGCTGGAATACCGCCGTAGTTTCATACTTTTGCAGCAAACGGAAACAGGCGGGATCCGTGAGTGAAATCGCCTCAATCCGTATTGGTTTGCGCCCGTTTTTCACTTCGACCTTGTTCACCATCTCCAGCGCCCAGTCGATAATCGTCAGGGTTCTTAATCCCAAGAAGTCGAACTTCACCAGCCCTGCGGTTTCAACGTCGTTTTTATCGAATTGTGTTACTGGGTTTTTGCCTTCTGCATCGCAATAGAGCGGCGCAAAATCGGTAATTTTTGTCGGTGCGATAACCACTCCACCGGCGTGCTTACCAGCGTTACGGGTTACGCCCTCGAGCTTACGGCACATGTCGATCAGATCTTTTACATCTTCATCGGCATCATAGGATTCTTGCAACGCTGGCTCGACTTCAAAGGCTTTCGCCAGTGTCATGCCAGGTTCAGGGGGAATGAGTTTAGAAATTCGGTCAACGAAACCATAGGGATGACCGAGCACACGGCCAACGTCGCGGATAACCGCTTTTGCCGCCATAGTACCGAAGGTGATGATTTGCGATACCGCTTCGCGGCCGTACAACTCGGCCACGTGGTCAATAACCTCATCACGTCTATCCATGCAGAAGTCGACGTCAAAGTCGGGCATGGAAACACGCTCAGGGTTCAAGAAGCGTTCAAACAGTAAGTCAAATTCGAGCGGATCTAAGTCGGTGATTTTGAGCGCATAGGCCACAAGTGAACCCGCGCCCGAACCACGACCAGGCCCTACTGGGATACCGTTATCTTTACCCCATTGGATGAACTCCATCACGATCAAGAAGTAACCGGGGAACCCCATCTGGTTGATCACTTTGAGTTCGATATCGAGGCGCTCGTCGTATTCACCGCGTTTCTCGGCGCGCACTTCAGGATCGGGGAACAAAAACTCAAGCCGCTCTTCAAGACCCTTCTTCGAACAATCGACCAGAAAGTCTTCGATGGACATATCACCCGTCGGGAAATTAGGCAGAAAATACTCGTATAAACGAATCGTGACATTACAGCGTTTAGCGATTTCGACACTGTTCGCCAACGCCGCAGGAATGTCGGCGAATAGTTCACACATTTCCTCTTCGCTACGCAAATACTGCTGTTCACTGTATTTTTTAGGTCGACGAGGATCGGCAAGGGTAAAGCCATCGTGAATTGCCACCCGAATTTCATGGGCATCAAAATCTTCGGGTTTAAGAAACACCACCTGATTGGTCGCCACAACAGGGATGCCCTTCTCCTGCGCTAAGGCCACCGCCATATGCAGATAACGCTCTTCATCGGGGCGACCTGTGCGGATAAGTTCGAGGAAATAACGGTCAGTGAAATGGGTCTGATAAAAGTCGCATAAAGATTCGACTTGTGTGCCATTGCCCTTGAGCAGTGCCTTACCCAGATCGCCTTCTTTGGCGCCCGATAACAGCAAAATGCCTTCGTTATAAGTGAGTAACCACTCTTGGTCTATCACTACACGGCCGGCCACTTGGCCACGCAAATAGGCTTGGCTGATGATTTGGGTCAGATTCTGATAACCGACATTGTTCATCGCAATGATGGTTAAGGCACATAATTCACCGTCAAATCCAGGCACTTGCATCCAAAAATCGGCACCAATAATCGGCTTGATCCCCGCACCATGGCAACCACTGTAAAACTTCACCAAACCACAAAAGTTATTTTGGTCAGTCAATGCGACCGCGGCCATTCCCTGCGCTTCCACCTGCGCCAAAATAGGCTTGACCTTGGCCACGCCATCGGTCATAGAGAAGTCACTGTGGACACGAAGATGCACAAAACGAGGATCGGACATAATTAGGATTATCTTTGAATAGCAGGTTAACAATAACTAGAAAGCAGACTAACAAAGTCACGCAGCCAGAGCCAGTGACTTTGCTGGATAACGGGAACTTATACCCAAACAACCTGAAACTCGTATCTTCAGGTAGCTTGGGAGCACAGCTTACAGCCCCAGTAATGCCTTGACGGGTTTAAAACTTTTACGATATTGGTCAAACACCCCATGTTCGGCGATGGCCTCAAAATGCGCCTTAGTCGGATAGCCCTTATGCTTAGCAAAACCGTATTGCGGATAAGCAGCATCGAGCACATCCATCTCACGATCCCGCGTCACTTTGGCGATAATCGATGCGGCACTAATACTGGCAATTAAACCATCACCTTTAATGATGCTGTGACTGGTAAGCGAGACGCCATTATGGGCAACAAATGCCGGACTGCGATTGCCATCAACTAACACCAACACAGGCGCAATCTTAAGCCCTGCAACCGCGCGCTGCATTGCCAACATAGTGGCATGCAAGATATTAAGCGTATCGATTTCAGCAGGACTTGCGCGGCCCACGTGATAACACAGGGCTTTTTCACAAATCTCATCAAACAAAGCTTCGCGACGCTTCTCACTGAGTTTCTTGGAATCATTCAGACCACTGATGGGCTTGTTTGGATCTAAAATCACAGCCGCAGTCACCACATCACCAACTAAAGGCCCACGGCCGACTTCATCCACACCAGCAATTAATCCCGTCGAAAAGGCCAGCAAATCGGCGTCGGTTAAACTTTTAAAAGTTGCCACTAGTTAGCCTCCAGCGATTTAGCATGACTTGGTTTAGGCTCAACCAGTGCCATTACCGCTTCAGCGGCTTTTAAGCTCGCATCACGGCGTAACACTTGGTGCAGGGCATCAAACTCAGCTTTGAGCGGCGTAAAATCTCGATTTAACTCGACTGTGACCGCCGCAGCTATTTTCTCTGGCGTGCAATCTTCTTGAATGAGCTCAGGGACGAGATCTTTTCCAGCCAATAGATTCGGTAACGAGAAACGCTCGACCTGCATCATGCGCTTAGCAATCCAATAGGTCATAGGGCTAACACGATAAGCCACCACCATTGGACGCTTAACCAACATGGCTTCTAACGTCGCGGTGCCTGATGCTAATAAAATGCCATCGGCAGCCGCCATGACTTCGCGCGACTGACCTTCGACCATATGAATTTCGAGATCCGGTGCAAAATCCTTCAGCGCTTGCTCAAATTGCTCACGGCGTTTTTGATTGACCAGCGGCGTCACAAAACGTATATCAGGGAAGTTCTGTTTAATCAGTAAAGCCGCCTTCACGAAAGGCTCGGCCAGTTGCTTTAACTCGCCACCACGGGATCCCGGTAGAATCGCTAAATATTCTGCATCGGCATCGAGTTCAAGTAACTGACGCGCCGCCGCTTTATCGCTTCGCAACGGAATATCATCCGCTAAGGTATGACCTACAAAGGTGCAAGGTACTTGATGCTTGTCATAAAAAGCTTTCTCAAATGGCAATAGCGACAACACCATATGGGTCGCCTTCGCGATTTTGAATATACGTTTGGGGCGCCATGCCCACACGGATGGGCTCACATAATGAACGGTTTTAATACCGCACGCTTTGAGTTTAAGCTCGAGGCCTATATTAAAATCCGGTGCATCTATACCAATAAAACAATCGGGCTTAAGCACGGTGATCTCTCTAATCAAGGATGACCGCACTTTTAATAAGCGAGGTAGACGGGATAACACTTCAACGATTCCCATCACTGCGAGTTCTTCCATCGCAAACAGGGATTTGAAGCCTAGGGCTTCCATGCGGGGTCCTCCGATACCGACAAAGCGCGCATCGGGATGGGTCTTTTGCAGCGCAGCCATTAAACCTGCACCTAAAATATCGCCTGAGAGTTCTCCGGCAACCATGGCAAACACTAATGGAGTTTTATTGCTCATAAACCAATCACGTCTCATGAATTAATGGCATTGGATGAAGAGGTAAACCGCACCTAAAATGCATCGTTCCAAGCCTACACTTATGTTAAGTTAATGATTCAATTAATGACTAAGCTCATTTATGGTCGAATGCATTGATGAATAAACGCATTTTTAACGACTACGTCTACCACAAAAAAGGCTTAAACCAATAATACAAAAGGGCATAAAAATGCCCTTTTGTTGTCATGTGGTCATCAAGTTAGCGAATAATGCCGCGACTCGATGACTTTACAAACTCAAGCAGTAATTTGACTTGCTCATCGTTCTGCGCATCTTCAGCTAATGCTTCAATCGCTTCTTCTACCGTTAAGCTGCTACGGTATAAGGTCTTATAAGCACGACGCACCGCCAGTTGGCTTTCTTTAGAAAAACCGCGACGCTTCATACCCTCGCTATTTAAGCCGCGAGGCACTGTCGGTTGACCCGCTGCCATCACAAAAGGAGGCACATCCTGCAGTACTAAAGAACAACCAGCAGTAAATGCATGGGCACCAATATGCACAAACTGATGCACACCTGTCATACCGCCTAAAATCGCCCAGTCACCGACGTGCACGTGACCTGCAATAGATGCGTTATTCGCCATGATGACATTGTCGCCGACCACACAGTCATGGGCGATATGCACATAGTTCATAAACAGGTTATTCGACCCAATACGAGTTTCACTGTTATCTTGAACTGTACCGCGGTGAATGGTCACGTGTTCACGGATGACGTTATTGTCGCCAATGATCAGTCGTGTCGGCTCACCTGCGTACTTTTTGTCTTGGCATTCTTCACCAACGGAGGCGAATTGAAAAATACGATTCCCTTTGCCGATAATCGTTGGGCCTTTGACCACCACATGGGAACTCAACCAACAATCATCACCAATTTCGACGCCCGCACCGATATAGGTCCAAGGGCCAATAGTGACGTTATTGCCAATTTTTGCATCGGGATGCACAAACGCTAATGTATCTATCACTGACTAATCTCTCTGCGGGCACACATGATTTCAGCGGAACAAACCACTTCACCATCCACTTTGGCCTCACCGTAGAAAACGCCAATCCCGCGGCGCTCTTTAATCATTTTGACATCAAAATGAATTTGATCTCCTGGCTCAACCACACGTCTAAAACGGGCATTATCGATACCAGCAAAGTAATACAACACACCTGGTGGTGGTACATCACTACTCATCGTTTTAAAGGCTAACAGGCCAGTTGCCTGCGCCATCGCTTCTAAAATAAGCACACCTGGCATCACAGGTTGTATCGGGAAATGTCCCTGAAAAAATGGCTCATTTATTGAAACGTTTTTGATCGCCTGCAGACTAACACCAGGAGTGTAATCAAGCACACGATCGATCAATAGGAATGGATATCTATGGGGTAGATATTTAAGTATTTCTTTAATATCCATAGTGTTCATTTGATTAGACACGAACCGAGTTCCTCAAATTGCCTTGGGGCAATTAATCTGGTGTTTTTAAATTTTTTTCCAACGTTTTAACACGCTGGAACAGTTCATCTAACTGACGGAAACGAACTGTATTTTTACGCCAAAGTTTATTGTCCATTGCCACGGTGGCAGAAGAGTATAAACCGGGCTCACGCATATTAGTGGTGATATTGGTAGCACCAGACACATGCACACCATCGGCTATGCTTAAATGACCTGCGATGGCACAGCTACCACCAATAATACAATATTTACCAATAGTGACACTGCCAGCAACAGTAGTACTGCCTGCAATAGCAGTATTTTCGCCGATTATATCGTTATGGGCAATTTGCACTTGGTTATCAATAATCACACCGTCGTGGATCTCTGTATGGCCTAATGCCCCACGATCTACCGTTGAATTAGCACCAATCTCAACCCGATCGCCAATACGCACGCCACCTGTCTGCGGAATTTTAATCCACTGACCACGTTCGTTAGCATAACCAAAACCATCTGAGCCTAATACGGCACCCGAATGGATAATACAATCCTGTCCTAAATGCACATCGTGATAGACGGTGACATTAGCCCACAAACGTGTTTTTGAGCCAATAACCACATCTTGTCCCAGCACAACACCGGCACCAATCTGCACATTTTCACCTAAAATGACGTTCGCACCAATCACAGCATTCGCGCCAATAGCGACACCTTCCCCTAAATGGGCTGAAGGATCAATTTGAGCCGAAGGATGGATGCCCACCGCCGCTTTGGGTGTCGTGTCCAAATACTGAGCAACACGGGCAAAACCGACATATGGATCTTTTACAATTAACGCAGTACCTTGATAATCCTGCGCATCTTTAGCTGACAATAACACCGCACTCGCTTGAGTTGCCTCAAGCTGAGAGCGGTATTTACTGTTGGCTAAAAAAGAGATCTGACCCGCCTTGGCATTTTCTAAGGTCGCCACACTATTAATAATTAGCGTTTCGTCGCCTTGGATATCACCGTCTAATAACAGGCATAGCTCTTTTAAAGTCACACTATTCATCTATTACTTGCCTTTGCTTAAGGCTTCAACCACTTTGCCACTGATGTCAGCGTTAGGCTTAACATAAATGACAGCACCACGTTGTAATACCAAATCATATTGGTCTTTTTCAGCGATAGTGTTGATGGCTTTTTGCACTTTAACTAACAGTTTATTTTGCTCTTCACCTTGGCGACGACGTAGGTCTTCATCCAATGCTTTGCCTTTTAACTGATATTCAGATTTTAGCGATTCCATTTTACGAACCAGCTCTGTTTTTTGTGCATCGTTCATTAACGCACCGTCACGTTGCTGCTTCTCCATCAGAGAACGCATTTCTTCTTGCATTTTTTGGACATCAGCTACGCGATCACCAAACTCTTTCTTCAGAGATTGGGAGATCTGTTCACGTTGTGGGAGCTGTTCAAACACAGCGCCCATATCCACTACGGCAATTTTCTCAGCATGTGCCACTAACGGCGCGCCTAACAAAACTAACGTCATCAGCGCGCAATTTACCATCTTGTTCAAAATAAACTCCTTGTTACCTTGTTATTGTCAGCAAAACTTGCCGAGTGTATGCCTTTTAAAAAGTTTTGCCAATATTGAAAGAGAAGATCTCCGTTTGGTCACCTTCATATTCTTTAAGCGGCCACGCCAAGCTGAACACCATAGGTCCCATAGGTGATAACCATTGAACACTCAAGCCCCAAGAGGCGCGCAGGCGAGCTGGATCACTATAGTCTTGTAACTTAGCAAACTCGTCCGCCGGAAGTGTTTGATATGACTCGTAATCAAACTCAGTATCCCAGACGTTACCCGCATCGACGAAGAAGCTAGTACGAACTGAGTTAGTGTAAGCCTCATCTAGGAATGGGGTTGGTACAATCAACTCCATACTTGCCGTTGCAAGGGCATTACCACCGATAGAGCGGCCAGAACTGACTTGGATACTATTAGGATCGCCAGGCAAGCTACAGCCATCGCCCGATGGATCCGGTGCACACGGCTCACTACCTCGATAGAGATAGAATGAACGTGGACCTACAGAGTTCGACTTAAAGCCACGTAGCGAACTACTACCACCTGAGTAATAGTTTTCCCAGAAAGGTAAAATTTGGTCATTATCATTAAATTGACCATAACCGTTACCATAACCTAATCGACCACGGGCCAAGAGCACAACGCTCTGACTGCGGTTAACAGGGAAATAGTAGTTAGTGTCAAAGTCTGTCTTAAAATACTGTAAATCAGACCCTGGCGAAGTCATTTTGCCGTTCAGACGCTGGGACGAGCCATCTGTTGGGAAAGTGCCACGGTTCAAGGTGCTACGATACCAGCCCAGACTGAGTTCAAAGTTATCGAAACTTAAGTCCGCGTTTGGATCGTCATCACGATAGATGTTATAGAAACGCAGCGCCTGCTCATAAGCTGAGATCTCAGAAATCGTGTTATGACGATAGCCAATACCACCATTGATACGGTTGTATTCGTTAATCGGGAAACCCGAGTTAAGCGCCACACCATACGAACTGTTTTTATAGCGTTCTAAGTTAGCTTCATTGGCGTCAAACTCACTCCAATAAACGCTCCCGCCTAAACTCACACCGTCTTTTGTCCAGTACGGATCGGTATAGGATAAGTTAACGTTTTTAGAGTACTTGTTGGTGCTCAAGCTAATACCCGCTTGATTACCTGTACCTAAGAAGTTGTTTTGTTGTACACCAAACTGCAAGCTCAGGCCTGATTCAGTACCATAACCGACACCCGCGTTAAATGAGCCCGATGGCTGCTCTTTCACTTTAACCGCAACATCAACTAAGTCATCAGTACCCGGCACTTGAATGGTTTCAGTGTCAACGGTTTCGAAGAAGCCCAAACGGTTAAGACGCGCTTTAGATTGCTCAACTTGCGCTGAGTTTAACCAAGCCCCTTCCATCTGACGCAGCTCACGGCGCATCACTTCATCTTTAGTCACTGTGTTACCAGTGAAGTTAATCGCCCGTACGTAAACACGTTTACCCGGTTTAACATTGATGTTTAAGGTGACTTCTTTAGTCTTATCATCAATTTCTGGGTAGGTTTTGACTTCAGGGTAAGCATAACCGAAGCGGCCTAAATACTTGCTGTACATTTCTTCGGTGAAAGTCACATCACCGCCGTTGTACATATCACCCGCTTTGATTGGCAGAATTGATTTCATCAACTCTTCACGACCCATCAAATCACCCGTCAGGTTTACTTCTTTAACTTTATATTTCTCACCTTCGTCTACGTTGATGGTGATATATAAACCTTTACGGTCAGGCGTCATAGCCACTTGAGTCGAAGTGACTTCGAAGCGGATATAACCTTTATTGTGGTAATAGGTTTTGATGGTCTCTAGATCGGCCTGCAGCTTTTGCTTCTGATAACGGCGTTCGCCGAACAGATCCCACCAAGCCACATAATCTTTAAGTTCCAGCATGCCAATCAACTCAGCATCGGTGAACTCATGATTACCGACCACGTTAATTTGGCGGATTTCGGCCGCTAAACCTTCGGTAAACTTAAATTTCAGCTCAACCCGATTACGGGGTAAGTTAATCACTTGGGCTTCCACTTTCGCGCCGTATTTACCCACGCCGTAGTAGAAATCCTGCAGACCCTTTTCAATACCGGTCAACATAGTGCGATCGAGCGACTCACCGACTTTAACGCCAGAACCGTCCAGACTTTCCTGTAACTGTTCGTCTTTAATGTCTTTGTTGCCATCGAATGTCACGGCACTAATAGTTGGACGTTCAGTGACTTTCACCACTAATACACCGCCATCTCGGCTCACGGAGACATTTTCAAAGTTAGTCGATGCATACAAGCTTTTAATCGCTTGCTGGATTCTTAACTGGTCAACAGTGTCACCTACTTTTACTGGTAAGCTTAACAAGGCAGCACCGAGTGCAACTCGTTGCAAACCTTCAACTTGGATGTCGGTCACTTCAAACGGTTGGAAAGTATCTGCCAACACAGTCCCTGAAAACGACGCACCGACGAATAACATCGAGGCAAAAAGTTTATTCAATCTCATAGAGCACTTCTAATTATTAGTCTGTCCTTGCTCAGAGTCGGGCAAAATCATTGAAAAGCGCAACGCTCATCAACATCAGCAGTATTGCTGCCCCAAATCTGAATCCTATTTCCTGCACCTTTTCAGGTACAGGTTTACCAGTTATTACTTCAATAAAGTAATACAGCAGGTGTCCCCCATCGAGCACAGGTAAAGGCAGCAAGTTAATGATGCCTAAATTGACGCTGATGAGCGCGAGGAACCCGAGAAAATAGACCAAGCCATAGTTTGCACTACTGCCCGCACCCTGTGCGATCGAAATGGGTCCACTCAGGTTTTTCACCGACACATCGCCGGTAAATAATTTGCCAATCATCTTAAAGCTCACAGCAACAAGTTGCCATGTTTTATCCGCTGCTATACCGAAAGAATCGATTGGTCCATATTCAAGTTGTAAACGCATATTGTCTGGCCATTGTGCTTGGGTTGGGCTCACCCCGAGCATACCTATCTCTTGGCCATCGGCATTTTTACTGCTTAAGGGTGTCACTGCCACATTAAACTGTTCGCCATTGCGACGCACAGTTAAACTCACAGGCACATTGGCAGAATGTTGAATAATGTCAACAAAAGCCTGCCAATCGGTATAATTTTTACCATTTATAGCAACTAAGGTGTCACCGACTTTTAGCTCACTATTCGCAGCGGCACTGTCAGGACTAATTGCAGCAATGGTGGGAACGATTTCGGGACGATAAATCCCTAACCCTAATGCCGTAATCGGGGATTCTTTTTCAGGATCAAAACGCCAATTACGCGTATCTAAGGTATAAGACCGCGCACTAGAGTCTAAACCTTGCAAACCATTCAATGGCGTTAGCGATACACTCAGACTTTCATCACCTATGTGGCCGACTAAAGCTAAATTCACCTCTTCCCAGTTACGCACAGCCTGACCGGAAATGGCCGTTATTTGCATTGGCTCTGTGATTTGAATTTGCGCAGCAGCAGTCCCGGGTGTCGTCGAGGTAATCACAGGCTTAAGTGATGGCACACCAATCAGATACATAAAATACAGGGCAACGATGGCAAAAATAAAATTCGCAATCGGGCCAGCGGCCACAATCGCAATACGTTGCCATACAGTTTTACGATTGAACGCTTGATCTTTTAATTCATCGGGAACGTCTTCAACACGCTCATCGAGCATTTTGACATAGCCACCAAGGGGGATCATGGCTAACACATATTCAGTGCCGTCTTTACCAACACGGCGCCAAATAGCCTTACCAAAACCAATGGAGAAACGTTCGACTTTCACGCCACAACGTCGCGCGATATAGAAATGGCCGTATTCGTGGGCAGTAATTAACAGACCCAGTGCAACGATGAAAGAACCTAAGTTCCATAAAAAATCTAACATCCCACTCCTTACGTTATAAATTTAATCACTCAGCTATTGCTAAGCGATGCTTGCTAATGTCTCACGCGCATAGACGCGGGTTTGCGCATCTAAGGCTAAAATATCTTCTATGCTGCCCATAGGACGTTTAGGCACAGTGACTAAACAAGCCTCATTCACTTTTGCAATTTGCGTAAAACCAATTTGCCCCTGCAAGAATGCTTCAACAGCGACCTCATTGGCAGCATTTAATACGGTTGTTGCCTCTTGGCCTTGGGCACACGCCTCCATAGCCAAAGCCAAACAAGGGAAACGTTCAAAATCAGGTTCATAAAAGCTTAACTGTCCGACTTTGAAAAAATCTAAAGGTTCAACGCCCGAATGAATTCTTTGCGGATAAGCCATGCAATGGGCAATCGGTGTGCGCATATCAGGGTTACCCATTTGGGCGATAACCGAACCATCACGGTACTGCACCATAGAGTGGATCACGCTTTGCGGATGAATAACCACTTTAAGTTGCTCAGCCTGAGTGTTAAACAACCACCGCGCCTCAATGAACTCTAAACCCTTATTCATCATAGTGGCGGAGTCAACAGAGATTTTAGGTCCCATGGACCAATTAGGGTGTTTACAGGCTTGGGCAGGCGTCATGGCCGCAAGTGTCGCAAGATCCGACCGCAGGAAAGGTCCGCCAGAACCGGTTAACAAAATATGGGATATACCCGACGCAGCTAAATCGCAACGGCCGAGGTTAGCCTGTACTTCTAGGGGTAAACATTGAAAGATAGCATTATGCTCACTGTCCACGGGCAAGAGCACAGCACCAGAGCGCTTAGTCGCCTCAATAAACAACTCACCCGACATGACTAAAGCTTCTTTATTGGCCAGTAATACTCGCTTTCCCGCCTTCACGGCTTCAAGGGTTGGTACTAGCCCTGCCGCCCCGACAATCGCTGCCATTACAGTATCCACTTCGGCAGCCGTCACTAAACCGAGTAAATCGTTTATGCCAGTAGTGACTTGGATATTGAGCGCAGCGGGTAAAACGGCGCGTAACTGTTTCGCAGCCTCTTCATCCACCATATGCGCGACTTTCGGTTTATGGGCTACACACAAAGCCAGCATCTTATCAACGCTCGCATTGGCCACCAATCCATAGATGCTATAAGCCAATGGATTAGCCGAAATCACGCTTAAGGTACTAGCACCAATTGAACCGGTAGCACCCAAAATCACCATATTTTGCATAGCGTTACATCCAGAATGCAATGTAGATCAGGGTAAACACCGGCAAGGCTGCAGTCAGGCTGTCGATGCGGTCGAGCACGCCGCCGTGACCGGGCAAAATAGTGCCAGAATCTTTAATACAGGCCGCACGCTTAAACATACTCTCAGATAAATCGCCCAGCGCTGACACTAAAGCAACAAATAAGGTCACTGCCACAACTAAACCCAGTTCTTGCTCTGGCGAATAATACATAACACCTGCAACCACGAGCATAGTCGTCACTAAACCACCAACTAGGCCTTCCAAGGTTTTAGCAGGGCTCACTGCAGGCATCAGTTTCGTTTTACCTATCGCTTTACCGACGAAGTAAGCCCCAGAATCTGCGGCCCACACAA
Source organism: Shewanella sp. SM68 (assembly GCF_025653925.1). Classification (NCBI taxonomy): domain Bacteria; kingdom Pseudomonadati; phylum Pseudomonadota; class Gammaproteobacteria; order Alteromonadales; family Shewanellaceae; genus Shewanella; species Shewanella sp. SM68. Next base: position 96,715 of record NZ_JAKKRU010000003.1, on the reverse strand, counting down.
TCAACATCACTAACAGTACTAACACTGGGCCGTAATAGGGTGAAGTTTGTGAGCTAATGGATTTGAGTGCGATAAGAGCAACAAAGCAAGGCACTAAGGTTAACTGTCCAAACATGGACTTAAACATAGGATTCTTTTGCCAGAACTTAGCGCTTTTAGGATAAGTTACCACTAATAATAGTGATGCTAACCACCAGAATGCACCAATATAGAGAATGGCCAAATAGATAGGATGTAACTGGTGGCTTAACCAAACTGCATCAATTGGCACAATCAGATTAATTGCCACCAATAGAATGCCGACTGTGAAGGTAAAGCTCCACTGAGTGACATCACACTGATTATCGATAATTCTTCCCCATTCCTTTGCTGCAATAAGGAAGACGGCAACCAAGGCCCAGGCGAAGTAGCTGGCAGGGAGCAAAAATATCGCCCCCAAAACTAATGGAACTAACCAAATTGCTGTTATTATTCGTTGTTTTAGCAAAAAAAATCCCTCATGAGGTTTTACAATGCACGCATCTCATCAATCTGACTTCCAGTCAGACCAAAACGGCGCTGGCGACTTGCAAAAATGGCTATCGCTTCATGAAAAGCCTGTTCATCGAAATCAGGCCAAAGGGTGTCGGTAAACACCAATTCTGCATAGGCCGCCTGCCACAGCACAAAATTGCTGATGCGACAGTCCCCGCCCGTGCGGATCATTAAATCAACTTCACTCTGATTTTGCATGCACAAATGTGCACTTAAGGCTTCTTCGGTGAACTGACTGCTGGTCATTTCGCCAGTTTCGACCTTTTCCGCTAATTTTTGTGCTGCTTGAAGTATGTCCCAACGGCCACCATAGTTAGCCGCAACATTCAGAACCAAGCCAGTATTGCGAGATGTCTTCTCTTGAGCAGCAGCAATTTGTTTCTGTAATCGCGCCGAAAAGCGGCTGATATCGCCAATAATGTTGAGCTTAACCTGATTCTTATCCAGCAATTTAATTTCGCGCTGTAATACGGTAAAAAACAACTCCATCAGCAAGCTGACTTCTTTATCGGGTCTACGCCAATTCTCGCTAGAAAATGCGAATAAGGTTAGCGATTCAATGCCTAATTGGCTTGCCGTGCTTACGGCTCTTCTAACGGCCTTAACACCAGCCTTATGTCCCATCACTCGTGGTTTACCTTGGGTTTGTGCCCAACGCCCATTGCCATCCATGATAATAGCAACATGCTTAGGTAACGACTGTTTCACGAGTTCGGGTAATTGTCCCGGCAAGGTCGTTTGAGTGTATAAATCACTCTCACTCGTCCTAGGGTGCGGATCAAGTTCCACTGTGGATGACATCTAATACAGCCCTTTAAAATAGACAAACGCCGTGTAGTATACCCCTACACGGCGCATCAACTCTAGCTTATCGAACTGAGATTAGACTTCCATCAACTCAATTTCTTTGGCCGCTAAAATCTCATCGACCTTTTTAATGTGAGCATCGGTGAACTTTTGCACTTCTTCTTCACTGCGACGCACATCATCTTCAGTACAAGCTTTAGCTTTTTCAAGCTTTTTCACTTCAGAAATAGCATCACGACGCACGTTACGGATAGCAATACGACCGTTTTCAGCTTCGTTACGCACCACTTTGATGAAGTCTTTACGACGTTCTTCAGTCAACGCGGGTAATGGAATACGTAATGTCGCGCCAGCTGACATAGGATTCAGACCTAAATCAGAGCTCATAATAGCCTTTTCAACGGCTTGGATAGCACTACGGTCAAACACAGTCACAGACAGAGTGCGTGAATCTTCAACGCCCACGTTAGCCACTTGGTTTAGTGGCGTCATAGTGCCGTAGTAAGAGACTTGAATGGAATCCAACAGGCTTGGGTGGGCACGACCGGTACGCACTTTTGCCATTTGGTTTTTAGTCGCGTCAACGCATTTACCCATACGCTCTTGCGCATCTTTCTTAATGTTCTCAATCACGTTAAATGTCCTTCTTGGTCATTAAATAACTTTTTTCGCTCTGATCAGCGTGCCTTCTTCTTCACCCATGATAACGCGGCGTAGAGCGCCAGGCTTATTCATGTTGAAGACTAAAATAGGCATGTCGTGATCACGCGCCATAGTAAAGGCGGCTAAGTCCATTACTTTTAATTCTTTTTCCAGAATTTCCGCATAAGTCACTTCATCATACTTAACAGCATCTGGGTTCTTCATTGGGTCTTCAGAGTATACACCGTCGACTTTAGTGCCTTTCAATACGACTTCAGCTTCGATTTCAATGCCGCGTAAACAGGCCGCAGAATCGGTCGTGCAGAAAGGATTACCTGTACCGGCAGCAAAAATAACCACTCGGCCAGATTTTAGCAAGCTGATCGCTTCAGCCCAATTGTAATCATCACACACACCCTTTAACGGGATAGCTGACATCAGACGAGCATTAACATAGGCACGGTGCAGGGCGTCTCGCATTGCCAAGCCGTTCATAACCGTTGCCAGCATACCCATGTGATCGCCCACCACACGGTTCATGCCTGCTTTTGCTAGGCCTTCACCGCGAAACAGATTACCACCACCAATAACCACACCCACCTGAATACCCAGCTCAACCAGCTCTTTCACTTCCTGAGCCATGCGATCTAATACTTTAGGGTCGATGCCGAAGCCTTCGTCGCCCATCAGTGCTTCGCCACTTAATTTAAGAAGAATGCGTCTAAATGCGGGTTTTGGATTGGTGCTCATAATTTTTATCCTGGTCATAACAAGACCGCAGCTATTGCCGCGGTCTTGGGGGTATTTAGCGTTGGCGATTAAGCCTTTTTAGAAGCAGCGATTTGAGCAGCAACTTCAGCCGCGAAATCTTCTTCTTTCTTCTCAATACCTTCACCCACTTCTAAACGAATGAAGTTAGTGACTTTAGCGCCTTTCTCTTTCAGAATTTCGCCAACAGTTTTCTTTGGTTCCATGATGTAAGCTTGACCAGTCAGAGAAATCTCACCGGTGAACTTCTTCATACGACCAAGAACCATCTTCTCAGCGATCTCTGCCGATTTGCCTTCGTTCATTGACATTTCGATTTGCAGAGCTTGTTCTCTTGCAACGATTTCTGCAGGAACATCTTCTGGGTTCACGTATTCAGGCTTAGAAGCAGCAACGTGCATTGCGATGTGCTTTAAGGTTTCTTCGTCAGCTTCACCGGCAACAACAACGCCAATGCGCTCACCGTGACGGTATGAAGATAGGTTTGCACCATCGATGTACTCAACACGACGAATGTTGATGTTTTCACCGATTTTAGTTACCAATGCAACGCGTGCATCTTCAAACTGTGCTTTTAAATCTTCAAGAGTCACTTTAGATGCAGCAGCGGCATCTAATACTGCGTTCGCGAATGCTAAGAAGTTTGAATCTTTAGCAACGAAGTCAGTTTGACAGTTAACTTCTAATAGCGCAGCGAAACCTTCGCCATTCTTGATCAGAATTGTACCGTCAGCAGCGATGTTACCCGCTTTTTTAGCCGCTTTAGCAGCGCCAGACTTACGCATGTTGTCAATTGCTAACTCCATGTCGCCGTTAGCTTCTGTCAGAGCGTTTTTACAATCCATCATGCCTGCGCCAGTACGGTCGCGCAGTTCTTTAACTTGGGCAGCAGTAATTGCCATTGTTAAATCCTCTATAAAAAATCGACTAATTTGCAGATATAAAACAGGGGCCGAATGGCCCCTGTTAACCAATCAAAAATCTTGGTTAATAAGGGTGATGATAATCATCCCGCCTTATTATTATTCGGCTTCTACGAAACCGTCTTGCTCAGCTTGAACAGCCAAATCTTGACCACGGCCAGCTTTTGCAGCAGCAGCAACAGAAGAAGTGTACAGGCGGATAGCACGCATAGCGTCGTCGTTACCAGGAACGATGTAGTTAACACCATCTGGCGCAGAGTTAGTATCAACAACTGCAACAACAGGGATACCCAGGTTGTTAGCTTCTTTAATAGCGATATGCTCATGGTCAGCACCAATGACGAATAATACGTCTGGCAGGCCGCCCATGTTTTTAATACCACCTAAAGATTTTTCCAGCTTTTCAAGCTCACGAGTACGCATCAGCGCTTCTTTCTTGGTCAGCTTGTCGAAAGTACCGTCTACTGATTGGCTTTCCAGTTCTTTCAGACGTTTGATTGACTGACGAACGGTTTTCCAGTTAGTCAGCATACCGCCTAACCAGCGGTGATCAACATAGTACTGGTCACAAGACAGAGCAGCTTCTTTGATCGCTTCGCCAGCAGCACGTTTAGTACCAACGAATAATACTTTACCTTTCTTTGAAGCTACGTTGCTGATGAAAGCTAGCGCTTCATTGAACATTGGCACAGTATGCTCAAGGTTGATGATGTGAACACCGTTGCGAGCACCGAAAATGAATGGCTTCATTTTTGGGTTCCAGTAACGGGTTTGGTGACCGAAGTGGACACCGGCCTGAAGCATATCGCGCATTGAAACTGTAGTCATTTCTATTACCTTAAAATTTAGGGGGTTAGACCTCCACGTATCCCATGTCTTCGACCCCTTATATAACAACTGAGGGCACCCCGAAGAATGTGTCGACACGTGTGTGATTTAGTATTTAGACAAATAGCCATGTATAATGACCGCCATCTTTAGTCTTGCAAGTATCAAAGCAGCGCAAAAGCTGGCTTGGACAATTCATCAAGACTTAAACATAACGGCGCGCTTTATACCATAAATAGCCCTAAAGCACAAATTTTTGCATTAGGTTGCGTGGCCAACAGACATTAAAGACACAAGAGAAAACGCAATGAGTATAGTCATCAAGACCGCTGAAGAAATTGAAAAAATGCGTGCTGCGGGCAAACTAGCCGCACAGGTATTAGAAATGATCGCGCCGCATGTTAAACCGGGCGTGACCACCAATGAGCTCAATGACCTCTGCGCCAAATATACCGAAGAGCAAGGTGCGATTTCGGCGCCGCTTAACTACCATGGTTTTCCTAAATCCATTTGTACTTCTGTAAACCATGTGATTTGCCACGGCATTCCAAACGACAACCCACCATTGAAAGAAGGCGATATCCTCAATATCGACATCACAGTGATTAAAGACGGTTATCACGGCGATACCTCGATGATGTTTTTAATCGGTGAAGTGAGCGCGAAGGACAAACGTCTGTGCCGCATTGCGCAAGAAAGCTTGTATTTGGCTATTCGTAAGGTGCGTCCAGGTTTAAAACTGGGTGAAATTGGCAATACTATCGAAAAATTCATCAAAGCAAGTAAAACAGGCCTTGAGAAATATTCCATCGTGCAAGATTATTGTGGCCACGGTATTGGCTCGGGTTTCCATGAGGAACCTCAGGTTATGCATTACCGTAACGGCGATAACACTGTATTACGCCCAGGCATGTGTTTCACCATTGAACCTATGATCAATGCTGGTCGCCACACGACCATACTCGATCGCGATGATAAGTGGACGGTAACGACCTCCGATGGTAAAAATTCAGCCCAGTGGGAACATACCTTACTGGTGACTGAAAAAGGGGTTGAAGTACTTACCCTGCGTGAGGATGAGGATTTCCCACGTATCATCAATCACGAGCGATAGGCCATACTAACAAGCATAAAAACAAGGGACTCGATGAATATAGCTCTGCTCGCTAAACAATCATTAATCGAACAGAATCAGATTCTTTTGGCCAGTTTTAAGGCTAAAACCCCGATTGAAGAGCTCGTCACGCAGCGCTGTCAATTTGTCGATGCCCTTGTCAAGCAAGCTTGGGAACAGCACGGTCTAAGGGAATATGATATTGCCTTGATTGCCGTGGGCGGCTATGGCCGTGGGGAGCTGCATCCCCACTCAGATGTCGACTTGCTGTTCCTGTTTAATGATATCTTGTCACCCGCCGCCGAAGCGGCACTCAGTCAGTTTATTGCCTTTCTGTGGGATGCCAATCTGGAAATCGGCCACAGTGTCCGTACGTTAAACGACACGATTATCCTCGGCCGTGAAGACATCACCATAGCCACCAATCTGTTAGAGGCACGATTGCTCGAAGGGCCCGAATTTTTATTCGATCAACTTTATGATGCGATTCGTCAGAGTGACTTTTGGACTTCAAGCGATTTTTTTATCGCAAAACGGGATGAGCAAAATGCCCGCCATGCCAGAGCCAGCGCCTTCGATTTAGAACCCAATATCAAGAGTTGTCCCGGTGGTCTTAGGGATATTCAAACCATTGCTTGGGTAGCCATGCGTCACTTTGGCGCCGCTCGCCTCGAAGAATTAGTCCAATACGACTTTTTAGAGTCTGGTGAGCTAGAAGAGCTGCTCGAATGTCAGCACTTTTTGTGGAAGATACGCTTTGCCCTGCACATGGTGGTCGGTCGCGATGAAAATCGCTTACTCTTTGATGTACAGCGCCAAGTTGCCGAGCTAATGGGGTATGAAGACGCCACCCAGCTTGCTGTTGAGCAAATGATGAAACGTTACTATCGCACGGTACGCCGAGTGATGGAGCTAAACGAAATGTTGCTGCAGCTGTTTAAACGGGCAACATTAGGCCATACAAAAGCTTTAGAAATTCAATCGATAGATAAACACTACCAGCGCCGTGGCACTTTTATTGAAGCGCTAAGCGATGATCTTTTCGATAGCGGCGAAGAAATTGTCCGGCTGTTTTTGTTAGTCGCTAAAAACTCCAACATCAAAGGCATTTACGCACCAACGCTGCGTTCGCTGCGCCGAGCAAGACGCGCACAATCTCAAGCCTTGCAAGAAAACCCGCTTTGTCGCCAAGCCTTTATGGAAATTCTGCGCCACCCTCGCGGCATTGTTGCTTTGTCTTTAATGCATAAACACGGCGTGTTATCGGCCTATTTACCCGCATGGCGAAATATTGAAGGCCAAATGCAGTTCGACCTGTTCCACGCCTATACGGTCGATGAACACACCCACAGATTACTGCTCAATATCGAGCGTTTTTCCCAAGCCGAACAAAAAGAAGAATTTCCCTTAGGCTCGATTCTCATCAACCAACTGCCTAAAAAAGGTTTACTCGTATTAGGCGCTATCTTCCACGATATCGCCAAAGGTCGCGGTGGCGATCACAGTAAACTAGGCTCAAGCGATGCCCTCGCCTTTTGTAAGCTGCACGGGTTAAACGATCACGATGGCCGTCTAGTCGCTTGGCTGGTTGAAAATCATCTGGTGATGTCTGTCACCGCCCAGCGCCGCGATATTTCCGATCCCGATGTGGTGGCCGACTTTGCCAATAAAGTCCGCGATGCCGTGCATTTAAGCTATCTGTACTGCTTAACCGTCGCCGATATCTGCGCCACCAACGAAAAAACCTGGAACAACTGGAAAGGCTCACTGCTGCGCGATTTGTACTTTTCGACCCAAAGAGTGCTCGCCCGCGGTAAAGAAAAACCCGTCGATATTCGTGCCAGAGTGCGTGAATACCAAGCCAAGGCAAAAAAAGAGCTGCTGCGCCGCGGATTGAAAGAGAAAGATCTCGATGCCCTGTGGCAACGTTTTAAGGCAGATTACTTTTTACGCCACCAGCCAAATCAAGTCGCGTGGCACGCCGAAGCGATTTTAAAGCACAAACAACAGGATGAGCCTTTAGTCTTAGTGTCCAAACACACCACCCGTGGTGGTACTGAGCTATTTGTCTATTGCCAAGACAGACCTAAATTGTTCGCAACTGTGATGGCGGTACTCGACAATAAAAATATCAACGTCCATGATGCCAACATCATGACGTCAAAAGATAATTATGCCCTCGATACCTTTGTGATCTTAGAGCAAGATGGTGAGCCCGTTAGCCAGCTTTCACGCATCCAAAGTATCCGTAAGGCGCTTGAGAAAGCCCTGTCGAGCGACAGTCCAAAACTACCGCGCTTTAGAAAACTATCGCGCAAAATGAAACCTTTTAATGTGCCGACACAAGTGAGTTTCCTCGAAAGCAGTCGTCATGGTACAAGTATGATGGAGCTTATCGCCTTAGATTCTCCAGGATTACTGGCAAAAGTCGGGGATATCTTTTACCGTTGCAACACAACATTACTTGCGGCCAAAATCACCACCATTGGTGAGCGAGCCGAAGACTTTTTTATGCTGCAGACCAATGACGGCTTGCAACTTAACGAAACCCAAGAGAATACCCTCAGGGACGCTTTAATCAGTGCCCTGAGTGCAAAGAATATCGAATCAGTTAATTAACGAGACCAGTGGGAGAAGTAAATGGAGGCTTTACGCCAACGTATTGAGGCGGCTTTTGAAGCGCGCGCCGACATCACACCAAGCACAGTTGACGCCGGTGTGCGCAGCGATGTGCAAAATGTCATCAATATGCTCGATAAAGGTGAAGTCCGTGTCGCCGAGAAAATCGACGGACAATGGCATGTGCACCAATGGCTGAAAAAGGCGGTATTACTGTCCTTCCGTATTTTCGATAACGTGGTTATCGATGGCGCCGAAACCAAATACTTCGACAAAGTGCCGTTAAAATTTGCCGAATATGATGAAGCCCGCTTTAAAGCGGAAGCCATTCGTGTAGTGCCTTCGGCGACAGTACGTAAAGGCTCATTTATCGGTAAAAATACCGTGTTGATGCCATCCTATGTGAACTTAGGTGCCTATGTTGATGAAGGCACTATGGTTGACACTTGGGCGACAGTTGGCTCATGTGCACAAATCGGTAAAAACGTGCATTTATCTGGCGGCGTAGGTATTGGTGGCGTACTTGAGCCATTGCAAGCGGGCCCAACCATCATCGAAGATAACTGCTTTATCGGTGCACGTTCTGAGATTGTTGAAGGCGTTGTGGTTGAAGAAGGCTCAGTGATTTCTATGGGCGTGTATATCGGCCAAAGCACTCGAATTTACGATCGCGAAACTGGCGAAGTGCATTACGGTCGTGTACCAGCAGGCTCTGTTGTTGTTTCTGGCAACCTGCCATCAGCCTGTGGCAAATACAGCCTCTATGCCGCTATTATCGTTAAGAAAGTCGATGCAAAAACCCGCAGTAAAGTGGGTATCAACGAATTACTGCGTATTGTTGATTAACAGTCACTGCATTTGTTCGATAACATGAGTTCCATAAAAAGATGCCTAAGGGCATCTTTTTATTATCAGAACTATTTAACCTACGATTAAGCGATTACTGCCCAGCTTTATAATAACTGTTTAATAAAGTACTTAAATCAAGCGCTCTACTTCACGAAATGCATTTCTCGTCATGGCAATGGCCCGCCAGCCGATAATCCCCAACGGCTGCTGCGCTTTGTTCACCACCACAAGATATTCTGAGTCTAGTAAATTCAACTGCAGTAATGCATCTTCCGATGTGGCCACCTCACTGATAATAGGCACTGAATGCTCCATGATCTGATGGGCTTTTTTATGTAAAGATGTCCTATCCTGTTCACGCTCCGCCGCAGTGCCAAGTAATGGGCTAAACCAATGTTCCAGTAAGCGGCTGGTGATCACCCCAAGTATCTTATGTTGCTCATCCAATACCACTGCCACCTTAGCATGGGCAGTCGTAAGTAAACGCTTAATATCAACTAACTCATGGTCGAGTGAAATCGTGACTAAAGGTTCAAGCGGCGCAGCACCAATATGATCGCTAATACTCAACTCTCGATTAATCAAAATCGCTAAACAAGTTTCGACTATCTCAGGGTCAAAAAGTGTCCCTTTACCCGCACGCAGCACTTCAGTCATTTTCTCCAGCCCTAACGATGGGCGATAAGGCCTGTGGGACAATATCGAATCGGCAACATCGGCGACGGCAATAATTTTCGCCTCATATAAAATGGCCTTATCCTTTAAGCCCGCGGGATAACCTGAGCCATCGAGCCGCTCATGATGCTGTAAAATCATCTCTTTAATGGGCCAAGGAAACTCCACATCCTCAATAATTTCAGCACCATGTAATGGGTGAGTCTGAATTAATGCGTATTCTTCTTTTGAAAGTTTTGACGGTTTTGTCAAAATCTGTGATGGAATCGCTAACTTGCCGATATCATGGACTAAGGCACCAATCTTCAGCCCTTCTAAACGCAGCGGGTCTAAACCTAATTTCTCACCAATCAAATAACTTAATTGCGCCACCGACTTTTGATGCCCTGCGGTATAGGCATCTTTCAGTTCTAATGCCTCAGAAATAGCACTAATAAGCTGGGTTAACGATTGAGATAATTGCTCTTTTTGCGCTTTAATGATTTTGGACTGGCGGGATACCGCGCGCAATGTGCGTGGTAGTTCAATGCTGTGCCATAAAATGCTGGCAAAAATCAGTAATGATCTCGCATCATTACGACTATAAGGCTCGTTACGGTCGACCACGCACAGCATGCCCACTAAGCGACTGCGAAATAAAATCGGCACCGCCAAGTAACGCCCTCCAAGTAGCAGTTTATCTAAGGGCAAATCCCCTAAGCGCCTTTGGGAGTCGGTTTGGTTTTGGATGATCGGCTTATAATCTCGCACACATTCGAGCCATACGCGGCTTTCAAGTTCAGACACTTGGGTATTATCTTCAACAAAATCGGCTTGATTAGCCTCTGCGTGGGGATACTCAGAACGCGCGGCGAGTGTGAGTGTTTTTAACTTTTCGTTATGCAACAGAATAAAGCCATATCGACTGCCAGTGAGCGACATCGCCTTAGAAACTGCAACTTTAAATACTTCTTCTTGGGAGGATTTAATCACATCTTCAATGTGTTGCAGCCAAGCATCGCTGGCTTGAATCGCTCGACGATAATCCGAGTGCAACTCCTTCATCTGCGGATCTTCAAAATTGATGTCGGATAGAATCAAGTACCATCCCATTTCAGGCAAAGAATGCAGCGCGAGATGCACACGTATGCCGCGATGATCTTGTAATTGAAAACCGATTTCTTGGCCGCGTCGCCTCACTATATCGGCGCATAGTTCAGCATTAAAAGCACTAAACAATTGGCTAATGGGTTGATTAATGATTTGCGCCGCAGAGCGTTTGCAACGGCTGTAAAAGGCTTGGCTCATCCGTAGCACACAAAACTGCTCATCTAGCTGTGCCCAAGATAAATTCAAACTATCGGGCAAGTCTTTCATTCCAACGATAAGGCTTTGACGAGTTGACATCCAGCACTCCGACCTGTAATTCGAGCATGGGCAATACACTATACCGCTATGTTCACCCCAATGTGAGCACTATAAAATCTCCAATAAACATAATGATAGCTGATTTCATGACAGACGCGGGTTAAAATAAATGCCGCTGAATGTCATGCCATTGCCACGACTCACCTACATCTTAAAAAACGATCGTTTTATTGCCGTACACGACCACTTGTTCGTTGAGCACTAATTGCAGCGCTTTACTCAATACACTCTTTTCAACATCACGCCCAGCACGTGCCATTTCTAAGACGCTATAACTGTGATCGACGGGAATCACGTCTTGCTTGATAATCGGCCCTTCATCGAGGCAATTATTCACAAAATGCGCCGTCGCACCGATAATTTTCACCCCGCGCTCCCAGGCTTGGCGATAGGGTGCTGCGCCGATAAAAGCAGGTAAAAAAGAATGATGGATGTTGATGATGCAATTAGGATATTGCGCCACAAAATCTGGAGTTAGCACCCGCATGTACTTAGCCAACACCAGATAATCTGGCTCATATTGTGATACTGCGGCCAACAGTGCTTGCTCGTGTTGAATTCGGTCTAAGCCTTCGTGACTCACCAGATGAAAAGGGATGTTAAACTTCTCTGCCAATTCACGTAGTGCATCATGGTTACCCACCACAGCGGCAATCTCGACACTTAAACCACCATAATAGGCTTTCATTAACAAATCACCTAAACAGTGCGCTTCCTTTGTAACTAACACCACAATGCGTTTTTTACCCGCGCTAACTAACGTCATATGATTTTGCGTAGGCAGTACGTCACGCAGATCTTGCAATAACTGTTCGCTGTTAAAAATGCCCTCTAACTCAGTTCGCATAAAGAAACGCCCTTGGGCATTATCCACAAACTCACTGTTTTTGATGATATTCAGTTTATGAGTAAAACAAACACTGGTGATTTTAGCGATGAGGCCTTGGGCATCAGCGCAATCCGTCAGTAAGATTTTACGTTCTATGGATGGCGAAGTATTACCGCGAGTTTCAGTCATTTGTTGCAAAGTTGGCTCTCCTATATTGTCCCTACATCGAGTTTGCCATAGCAAATCATGCTGAACAGTATGAAAACCCTATAATGCGAAAATAAAAATGATATTTCAGAGGCTTGAATCAATAAAATGTAAAAATTAAGCAGTTAATTTTGTAAAAACACAATCCTAGCGGCGAGTATCTAAGTAACGCTGCAATACTTTACGCAAGGTTTCGGCCTTAGTGCCGTAAACCACCTGCACACCTTTGCCCATAACGATCACGCCCTTAGCGCCCAACTGACTCAAACGCACCTTATTGACTAACTCGGGCTTGTGTACGCTCAAGCGTAACCGTGTCAAACAAGCATTAAGTTCAACGATATTTTCACGCCCGCCGAGCGCCGCAATAATCGCCCGTAAACTTTCTTTGGGTCCATTACTGTCGTTATGCTCAAGCCTACCGGGAGTTTTCAAATTAAAGGCTAAAATACTCAGTCTAAACAACAGGTAATATATTATGGCGGTTAAAGGCCCAAGGAAAATAAACCAGCTGGCATTACGGGACAATGGAAATAGCAGCGTAAAGTCCACCAGCCCTTGGGAAAATACTATGCTGTGGTGAATGTCCAGCATAATACAAACAAAATAAGCGAGCCCAGTGAGTAAGGCGTGAATAATAAATAGAATCGGCGCCACAAACATAAAAGCAAATTCGATAGGTTCAGTCACCCCAGTTAACCAACTTGCCGCCCCCGCCGAGAGCATAATGCCCGCCACGCGATTCCGCTCAGAGGGGTCAGCGCAGCGCCACATTGCCAGTGCAGCCGCCGGTAATCCCCACATTTTAATCAGATAACCACCGGCAAGGTTTCCCGCCTGCGGATCGCCCGCTAAATAGCGCGCCACCTCACCACGAACGACTTCATGCCCCAATAACTGATATTGGCCCACCTCTAGGTAAAAAGGCGCATTCCAAATATGATGTAAGCCAAGGGGAATAAGTAACCGCTCTAATGCGCCATAAACGCCAAAGGCGATGGCCGGTTTTTGATAAACCGCCCAGTCGGATACGCGCTCAATCAATAAAGCTAAGGGTGGCCACACATGGGCGAGTACATAACCTAGGCTCATCGCTAGGGGAATAATAAGTAAAGATGCACTGCGACGGCCCTCGAAGAAAGAGAAAATCGCAGGCAAGCGAATATATTGACTCCAACGGACTGCGAGGCAAGTGATACCACCGAGCATCATGCCACCTGCAATCCCAGTATCTAAGGTATCCATTCCTAATAAAGGTTGGGTTGGAAGTCGATACAAATCGGCCAGTGCGGCTAACGTCGCCGTCATCACCCCATAACCAAACACTGCCGAAAAGGCGGCAATGCCTTGATCGCGACAAAAACCAATAGCGACAGCCACGGCAAATAACATCGGCATAATGGCGAAAATGAGTTTGCCCACCGCCAGCATCAGCACTGTCAGCTCTTCGGGCATAAAAGGAATTGGACTAACGGTTAAGCCGAGCATAACCCCAGCGGCGGGTAAAATGGCAATAGGAATAAGCAGCGCTTGGCTTAAGCGCTGGGCAAATTTAAACCACTGTAGATTGACGAAACTACCTAAGCGACGAGCTCGGTTTTGACGACTTGATTCCAGCGTTCTAGCCATTTTATCGCTTCAACCTCAGGTTCCATGGTTTCACAGGCATCAATTTCGAGTAATTCCACCAGCGGCTTAGCGCCAAGTTCACTCAAGAGTGCATCTACCGACTTACCTGCACCGCAGAAAGTCTCATAACTTGAATCACCTAGAGCTATCACACTGTATCTAAGCTCAGGTAAATAGGGGGCTAGATGTTTAAGATTATGGTACCAAGACTGAATATCATCGGGTAAGTCCCCTTGTCCGGTCGTCGAAGTCACCACCACTAACAATTCATCCTGAGGAGGAATAAAGCTTGCTACCTCATTAGGTTGCCACAATGTGACATCATAACCTAAAACTTGCATTTCTTTCTCTAGGGTTTCAGCGGCAAATTGTGCACTACCATATACAGTGCCAAACACCAGATTCACCTTTTTCATGATACACTCCACATCGCGTTGCAAACCTTATTAGGCTGACCTTACTTTATTGTTCAGCGTATGAGCAAGCTAAGGCGCAAATTTTTATAAATCAAGCCATTGAGCGTGAGAAAATATCTAATGCGACAGTCCACCCGCCAAAAACACCTCAAGCAGCACCACAAAACAACCCATATTCGACGTAAAAACTACTTCCACTCCGCCCAGCAAAATCTCATATCGCCACTTGCACTCACGTCTGGATTCTCAACCTTAGCTGTCATGATGCAAGAGCTGCGGCCACAAACAGCACAAACGCCACAACTCCTCGATTAAGCAATCCACCTCGTTTTAAATTCGATGACTTTAGTTTCAATAACAAAGCAAAGTGAATGCACTTAATTTTATTCACGCGGCTAAGTTGATATCACCATATCAAGCATTGGCCGCTTGCTGTTCACGCCTCTTGGGCGATGAATAACTCAGCTTGCTGACTCAAGGTCGCCTCATCCCAACCTAGCTCGGCAAACACAGTTTCCCACTCGGACTCAAGCTCGGTTTCTATGCTGAGCCGAGTTTGAGTTATTGGGTGTGTAAAGGTGAGTTTTTTCGCGATAAGCCACAGGCGATTAATACCGAAATGCTCACGAAAAAACGTATTTTGCTTACCGTCGCCATGGGTGGTATCACCGACGATGGGGTGGCGTAAATGTGCCATATGCCTTCTAAGCTGATGCTTACGCCCCGTTTTAGGACTCAAGCGTACCAGTGCGAATCGGCTAGTGGGATATCGGCCTGACGGATACGGAATTTCAGTATTGAGTAACGGCTCATACGCCGTCACAGCCTCCTGCGCCGCTTTATTAGGATCGGCATTCTTATCGCCTAATTCATCCAACTCAACCTTAAGCGCATAATCTAAAATACCGCTCTCATACATATTACCGCGCACTAAAGCCAAATATTGTTTTTCAATCGTATGGGAAGCAAATTGCTCACACAGAGCATTAGCCACTTCACTACTCTTGGCAAACAAGAGCACGCCGGATGTCGGCCTGTCGAGACGATGTACAGGAAACACATGACAGCCCACTAAGTCACGGGTCAGCTGCATGGCAAAAAATCGCTCCCGACGCGCTAAATAACTGCGGTGGACCAATAAGCCTGCGGGTTTATGAATTGCCACTAAGTGCTCATCTTCATAAAGAATTTCAATCTCAGGCGCCTGCTCTTCTGAATCATCCTCTTGGGATACATTCACTGCATTTTCAGGCGTTTCAAGCCAGATATCATCTTGATTCATTTAACAACATATCCAATTCATTCAATAGGCTAATTAAAGTTTGGCGCGGGAGCATATCCTGCCAAACATGTTCAGCCATAGGGGCAATCGCAATTTGCGTCGGCAATGGCGCCCCCGTTTCGATTAAAGTCTGCATTCTAGGCAGCAAAATAAACTGCAGCCACTGCTCAAGGGGCATAAGATCACAGGCAAAAGGTGCTGTGCTTGCCATTGCTGCGGCAGAAGGCGCTTGCTCAGACCACAACTCGGCCGCTTGCAGCGCGTGAGTAATCTGAGCCAATTTAGCTTGGGTTTGACTGTATAACATAGCTTTCAGATCCATTCTCATATTAGCCCTGTGTGATTCGAAAACTTCCCACAATTCACTGGCCGAATAGGTCGATTAAAGTGCCGCAATCATACCATCCAGACGCACTTCCCCCTATAATGGCGCCAATTTATTGAGCCTCTTTGATTGATATGGCAGCCAAATGACTGAAATTACAACTTTAAGCCAGTTTTTAACCACAGCCAAAACCCAGTTCCAAGTGTATGATCTTGGCCGTAGGGTGCAACATATTGATATGCTCGCGTTTCACCAAATAGAATCTCTCGCTACCCCTTATCCTTACCCTATTCAAGGACATGCGCAGTTTGCTATCGTCTTTTGGGATGCCAGTCAGCAACACTTTATTTGGTTTCTAAAACTGGCGTTAGATGAGCAAGGATTACTGTCGCCTGCACCGCGCTCACAATTTATCGAAATGATATTAGCGGCATTAGGGCAAGATCCCACTCAGCCGCTCAGTGATGAGCAGCAAGAACAACTCGCGAATAATCCCTTTAATTTCAAGCCAAGCCAAGAAAAACTGGCCGTATTTAACGCACTCGTTCGTAAACAACTTGGCCAACGCGCTTCATCACAATACGAGTTTGCCGTGCAATATCTGTCAGGCCAAGTTGCCCCATCACAATGGCAACATATTGGAATGCAAGGCATAGCTGATGTGTGTGTACGTGCAAAAGAATTTGATCATGAGCAGCACTTGGTATCGAGTTTTGATACAGCCGCCATTGAAGTGCAAATCGCCCTATGCCAATGTCTTGAACACTTACTGATTAGCGACACACTCGCCGATAAGATTCTAGCGAAACTTCAAGACGCGGCTCCAGAACACCAAGCCTATTTCCTTCGCGCTCTAGCTTCTAGCGCTAAACACAGCCAAAAAGCGTTTGAGCATCTACACGGCCAATCCTCTTTAGATACCAATGCCCTCATCAGCATTGCCGGACGAAACTGGTCGGTATTAAAACAAGATTCAAGTCGCAGTCTTTACTTAGAAGCTTTAGCACTGCAGCCCCAAGCCTTTTTTAATCAGGTCTTTGCTGATATTGTGGCTATTCCTAGTTTGCGCAATCAACTACTAGGCGAATTAAGAAATCCCAATCGAAGTGTTCAACTATCACAAGCCATAGGTGGTTTGTTTAAGGCAGCTAGCAAATGATGTCAGATTTACTGTTAATTATTGGCCTCGTCGTGATTGCCGCATTCTTTTGGCAACTACGCCAAATGGCAGAGTTGAGCCGTATTTTTGCCGAAAAAGAATGTTGGCGACAAAAAGTTCAACTGTTAGCCATTGCCATGGAAACTGCCCGCCCAAGTATTGGCGGCACCACGGGGATTTGTTGGAAAGCGAAATATTTATTTGAATTCAGCACCGACGGCATTAACCAATACCGTGGCCATATTTGGATGCAAGGCAAGAAAATTCAAAAGATTGAATGGCCTATCTTCCCTGAGCCTGAATGGCATGAAGCCCCAACGTCACAGGGTAAGTTTGGCGGGTGTGGTACGCAAAGTGGTTGTAGCTCAGGCAAATGCCATTAAGCTTTTATCGACAATGTTGGTTCAAATAAAATGTGAGCCAACATAGAGAGCAAGACATCATTCTTTTTTATCGTAAATACGGCTAAAAAATAACTCACTGTAAAAGTTAAAAAAGAAAGGGCGCGGCCCTAAAGCCACGCCCTCCTATTCTCTGTTAAGCTATCCAGCTATTTTTGTGCTCCCTGCACCATCCATGCGTCAATCTGCGTCCTGCTTCATCCCTGCTCAATCCTTGAGGTCCTTGTACTCATGTACTTCCCTATCTCTTGGTCATCCAGTCCCAAGCTTGCTCTTTCCTGAGCGGTTCCATCATCATCCATGAAACGGATATTGCATCCATTCAATTGCACTCCCTGTGCCATTGCCATCCTATGCAATGAGTCTATCAATCCTTGATAGTCTCCCTTCCTTAGTATTGGCTCTCTTTCATCCTGAAAGGCCTATATCCCTATCTTTCCTTAAGTCACATTCCTTAGTCACTGTTCGATCATCCTGATCGCCAACATCCTGTTGCCCGCAATTCCTTCTACAAGATGAATTCTACGCCAACCAACGAAAGTACTCATTGTGGATTATTTAAAATGTTAACGAAAATAGAGGGCTCAATTGATGGCAAATATACTAACCGACTGATATAAATAAAAATAATAACCAACCCAAGACATAACCACCCTTTTGACTTACAAATTACTTACATACTTGTGAGAGATCTCTTACACGGAGGATGGCAATTAGAATCAAAAGTAAGCAAAGCGCTAGATGTTCTCCCCTGAAGGACTTATGCATAAACCGCTATCGCTCAATATTAGACAAGCATTCGGCGCATGACCAGAACACAGACAACACAGAGAGTAAATCATTGGGCAATAAGAGAAGTAGGACTGGTGAACATGCTTTACGGTGTGAAGTCTTTAAGCAGCGTTAAGATAAAGTCTATGTGAATAGCGTTATAGCTTGGCAAAGCCAGATTAATGCTGAAAATGAACCAAAGAAAAGGGCGCAACTAAAGTGCGCCCCATTTATCCTTTGTAAGCCGTCCTGCTCGATTTGTGCTCCCTGCACCATCCATGCGTCTGCTTGCGTCCTGCATCGTCCCTGTAATCCCTTTTGTCCCTGTGTATCAAACTTACGTGAGATAACACTCAGTCCCTTGACCTGTAAATCCTTTCTACAGAGCCTGTCATTTCCTATGACGTATTCCTATTGCATCCTGCAAAATTTATTTTCCATAGATTAGTACAAGCTGTTCACCCTTATACTTTATCCTTATCTCGACACATCCTGTTTCGAGTTCATGCTTAATCCTTAAGCGTGTCCTGTATTCTTCCTGAAATTCATCATCCTGACGATACAAATCACTGTCCCTAATCATCCTTGAAAAGCAATCCTGCTTTTCCTTAGCCTATCCGAGGCGAATGACAGTTTTCCTACCGTCAGCGATTTCAACCTTGAAATCTTAATTCGTTGCTTCTTGCGTCCCTTTGGCCTGTTTCGCTTTCCTTGCTATCCATTTGCTTTGGCCATGAGTGAATTCTACGTTAACCCTAACGTTTTTGTTCGGCTCAAAGAACGGACTACAAAATTAATTACGGACCAACCAAAGAAAAATAAATACAACCCAATGATTCTATTTAAAATTAAATATTGTAGAACAAAAAACAATCAAAAAGAAAACATTATGTCCTACAACGTTTGTAAGCGATCTCTCACACGGGCATGGGCATCTCACTCGGGCAGTTTTTTTAACGTTTAAAAAAGCGGCAGATCATCTGCGCAAACATCACCCAATCTGCCATCAAACTGTAAAAAGGATACTGAAATGTCGCGGGTCGATTCTTCTCAAATACGAAGTGTCCCACCCATGCAAAACCATAACCAACAATAGGAATAAACCAACATAGCCACCAAGCTTGTGAAACCAAGGCAATGCCAATCAGCAGCAGAACTAAACAACTGCCAACAAAGTGCAATTGCCGACAAGTCGGGTGCTGGTGTTGGGATAAATAGAAAGGATAAAAATCGGCGAAACGTTTATAAGAGTTAGTCATCTTGTTGAACCGAATAGAATAAAAGTTGGCCATGAATACTGCCAATACTCAGCTCGCCTATGGATACAAAGTCATGCTGAGTAAACAGTTGCAAGTGGTTCTCCTGAGCGATAAACACACCAATGCCATCCAAATCAGGCTGCTCATCACACCAACTCACCACAGCTTGTACTAACTTATGTCCAAGTCCTTTGTGCTGTTCATTTGGTGCAAGAGCAATAAACTGCAAAATACCGCAGTGCTTACTGGGTAAAAGTTCAATAATACTGGACTCTTTGTTCATTAGCGCTTGAGTCGATTGCCAACCTGTACCTAACAACATCTTTAAGCGCCAATGCCAATAACGCCCTTCCCCTAAAGGCACTTCTTGAGTAACGACACAGGCTAACCCAAAGAGTCTTTCATGGTCGAATAAACCAATGAGGGCTTGTTTTTGTTGCCATAACGTATTGAGTTCTTCCCTGATTGCGGCGCGCAATTTTTGCTCATAAGCGGCTTTGTCTGAGGTAAAGAGTGAATCGACAAAAAAAGGATCATCATGGTAAGCGTTATAGAGAATAGAAGCGGCAATGCGTAAGTCTTCCGCGGTCAAATAGACTGCGCGGCAGTCCTCCAGAATTTCATTGTCCATCGTTAGCATTCCTTGACTTAGCTCACACTTTTTTATGCGTAACTGTTAATCTACCAAGGAAACTAAAAAGTGCAAATTTTAATCATAGATTGCATTTTTCAATCAGGCGCTTACTCTAAACGAAGGCACTATACTGAAAAGGAAATAATGATGGATACAACTCCAGTAGACTTAGGCCACTTGTTTGAGCAACTCGGTTTAGACAGTAGCGACGAGGCCATAGCGCAGTTTATTGCAACCCATGATATCGACCATCACATCCATTTAAGCCAAGCGCCCTTTTGGACCCCTGCCCAAAAGAGCTTTATCATTGAAGGTTTAGAAGCCGATGCCCTCTGGACTGAGCCCATTGAGCAATTAGACACTCAGCTACGTAAACGATAAGACTCGTTGGTTCAGATTTTACCGTAAGCCGTTTCACCCCAACCCACTAAGGCATTGTTGCTCAGCACGATAGGCGTACATTCATCCTTAGTGGTTTTTCCATCGCCATTATTACGCTGGGTACGATAAAACAACACTAAGACTTCTTTATTGGCTTCACCTTGTTGAGCACTTTGTTGAATATAGGCTTCACTAAAATCAGCGGTGCCCATTAAGATCATCACTTGGTCTTTAGGCATGCCTAAGCTCAGTTTGGTTAAGTTAGTGCGATTTTTATCCTGCACTTTCTCCCAAGATTCGCTGCTATCCCAGCCCGATTCCCCATCACCGACATTGACCACGCAGCCGCTAAGACCTAAGCTTGCGAGCCCTAAAAAAGTGATGGCGATAAGTTTGTTATTCAATTTATGGTTCATCATGTGACATCCTGTGTAATTATTATTGAAGCTTAAAAAATGGTATTTCGGCTGGACAATAAGCAAAATAAATGCCACAAGACAACACACTGTTTTTAAATGAAAAAAATAATTATTATTTTAAAATTGGTTTAAACAATTCAACAAATTAAGGAATTTTGCTAATTATGAGTCCCCTTGACCAAGTATTAGCGGCCGCACGTTCGCTCGAAGCCTGCGGTAAAGTACCGAGCCTTGCCTTAATTAAAACCCGTTTAGGTAGTAGCCTACCTTTACCGATATTGATCCAAGGCTTACAGCAATTTAAATCTATGCCTAAGGCGGAGCGCGAGCGTTTAGCTGAGTTGCAAACTATCAGCCCTACAACTGACGTTCCCGCAACTAACGATACCTTAACCCTTGCAATGCTCGCCGAGCGCCTGCAGATGCAACAGGCGTATTTTGAACGTCATGCTGAGCAGCAAAAAACAGAAATAATGCAATTAAAAAACGAACTGCTTGAACTTAAACAACGCATCAACTTATTAGAAATCCAAGGAAAAACAGCTTAATGTTTGTCACTGAACTGCGCTTCGAATGCTTCGCCGACACCACGATCTCTGCCGCCGAGAAGGCCATTAATCAGCTCCTTGAAGCCTATCGAGCTAATGGCCAAATCTTAGGGCGAGAATTTGCGGTCGCCTTTAATGACGGTGAGTTTAGAGTGCGTTTATTGATGCCAGAGAAAAGCAGTTTAGCGCACAAATATCACAGCCCTTGGGTCAAAAAAGCCTTAGTAGAATTAACCGACGCTAAACTACTCGCGCCGCGGGAAAAGTTTATTGGTCAGGATATCAATTCTGAAGTAAGTAATACCGAAACACCCAGCTGGCAACTGCTATACACCAGTTTTGTGCATATGTGCTCGCCCCTACGCAGCGGCGACAATTTATTGCCCATTCCCCTGTACCGTATACCCGCAACCTTTAATGGCGATCATAAACGTATTATCCGTTGGCAGAGCGAATGGCAAGCCTGCGACGAGCTACAAATGGCGGCGGCCACCAAGGCAGAATTTGCTGCGCTAGAGGAATTATCGAGTCCTGACAGTGATTTATTTCGCAGAGGTTGGGATTTGCGCGGTCGTATCGAATATCTCACTCAGATCCCGACCTATTACTACTTATATCGCGTTGGCGGCCAAGATTTAGCCACAGAAAAAACGCGACCTTGCCCACGTTGTGGCAGTCATGATTGGAAACTCGATGAACCTTTATTGGATATGTTCCATTTTCGCTGCGAACCTTGCCGCATAGTGTCGAATCTGTCTTGGGATCATCAATAACACCTGTTTATCCCCTTGCAAAACTCAACCTAAGATAAGCCACGCTTAGATTGAGTTAATACTTAGGTTAAGAATAAAAATGTCGCTCACAGAAGTTAACGTTTACCGAAAAGGTTTTGCCACATACGTTTAAAACTGGCGAAAATACCAGGATGTTCTAATGCGGGCATAGGTAATTCTTCATGTTTAACGGGTGGTGCTATCCGTGGCGATAATGCTTCAATAAACGCAGTCAAACTCGAGGACAATTGCTCAGATTGCACTTCACCAGGGATTTCAATCCATACGCTACCATCACTGTTATTGATGGTGAGCATTTTATCTCCCTCATCTAACAGACCGATAAACCAAGTCGGTGACTGCTTCAGTTTTTTCTTCATCATCAGATGACCAATCAAGTTTTGTTGCAGGCAATTAAAATCGTCATCATTCCAGACTTGCAGTAACTCCCCTGTGCCCCACTTAGAGTCAAATAATACTGGGGCGGAGAAATAATGACCGTAAAAATCATTGATCTCTGGCCATAAAGTTAACTCCAGTGCATGCTCTACATTGGCGAAACTGCCTTCAACTTTGCGTTTCACTGGCTGCCAAGAAACGGCCTGTTCAAGATCCGGTTGAAATTCGCCTTGAATACACACAGAAGGCTCACCCTGTGGGTAATAACGCGGTAGTTCACCTAAACTCGTTAAGTAAGCTTGATGATAGTTTTGCAAAAATTTATCGAGTGCGGGCAGACAAGACACTTAAGCACAATCCAATTTCAGGTATAATGTGCGCCTATTTTGACATGGAAACAGTATTGATGACACAGAATCACGATCCCTATAGTGATGCGCAAGCGCTTGTTGGCCTGACTTTAGGTAAAGCCACCGACTACCAAGCCGAGTATGATGCGTCGCTGCTGCAAGGGGTTCCACGCTCACTAAACCGTAATGCTATTGCACTCACTGGGACGTTACCGTTTCATGGTGCCGATATCTGGACGGGTTATGAGCTGTCTTGGTTAAATGCCAAAGGTAAGCCTATGGTGGCCATAGCTGAATTTCATTTAAGCTATGAAAGCCTGAATCTGATTGAGTCGAAATCGTTCAAACTGTATCTCAATAGCTTTAATCAAACCAAGTTTGATAGCCTAGATTCACTACAAAAAACCTTAGTGCAAGACTTAAGTCAGTGTGCTCAAGGTGATGTTAGCGTTAAGATTATCGAGCCAAAAAGCTTTGGTATTCAGCGTATTATTGAGTTACCTGGCACTTGTATTGACGATCTCGATATTGAAGTCAGCGATTATAGTTTTAATCCTGATTACTTAGTTAACAGTACAGACGATAAGCAAACGGTCGCGGAAACGCTTAATTCAAACCTGCTGAAATCCAACTGTTTGATCACTTCGCAACCCGATTGGGGCAGCGTGATGATCCGTTATCAAGGCCCTAAAATCGATCGCGAGAAACTGCTGCGCTATTTGATTTCTTTCCGCCAACATAACGAATTCCACGAGCAATGTGTCGAGCGAATTTTCGTCGATTTAAAACGTTTTTGCCATTGCACTAAATTGACAGTTTACGCCCGCTACACGCGTCGCGGTGGTTTAGATATCAACCCTTATCGCAGTGACTTCGAGCAACCTGGTGAAAGCCACAGACTCGCAAGACAGTAATGACCTTCTTAGGCGATTAGATTAACAATCTGAGATAGAAAATAAGGTTTAAAAACTGCAACAAAGCTCTGAATCGCTAGCCCTAGCTGCTCGCTAGATTCAGAGCTTTTTTATTCACAGTGTTTGCACTCGCATTAAGCAATAAACGCCGTAGCCATTGGTGGCTCGGGTTTTGGGTATATTTACTGCTCCACACCATATACAAATCAATTGGCCTTGTTTTCAGGGGCATAGGTAAAATCTGTAAGCCGAACATCTCAGCGTACTGACTGGCGTACCGCAAAGGCGCTATGCCTATCGCCTCACTTTTGCCGACAGTTGCAAACATACTCAATAAAGATGATTGCTCACTGTACATTTTGCGCCTTGGTAACACGCCTTCGGTAAACAAATCCCCTGCAGTCAAATTAAAACGCCGCATATTTAAAAAGACGTGTTTCTCCTCAAAATACTGCCCATGGGTGATAGCACCTTGAATACGAGGATGCTGCAAACTGACGATACAAACGAGGGTTTCGGTGAAGAGTAATTTGCTCGAGAGCAAACTTTGCTGCGCGGGCTTAATGTCTATGGCAACGGCGACCCGCTCAAGCAAAATATCGCGATATAGCTCATCCTCCTGCGGCGGCGACTCGCGGAAAATGACTTCAATATCCGCATTCTGTAATAAAGCCTGCACGCCTGATTGCAGCGCTTCGATAACCGACTCATTAGCATATACATAAAAACGCCGCTGGCTCGAGTTGGGATCAAAATGCTCAAACCCTAGTAATACGGTTTCAATATCCGCCATGGGCTGTTCAAACTTACGGTACATCTCCCGCGCCACAGATGTCGGCTCAATTCCCCGTCCAACCCGATTAAACAGCGACTCCCCGACCCAAGCCCTGAACCGGCTTATCGCATTACTCACGGAAGACTGAGTTAAATCTAACTCCTGCGCCGCTTGGGTGAATGAACGAGTACGGTAAACCACCATAAACACGCGTAATAAATTTAAATCTAATGGCTTTCGTGTCGGCATAAGGGAGTACACTCATTCACTATATGAATATTACAACCAAAGCTAACTCAAGTTATCTAAATACACAAGCTGGCTATACTCAAACCATCAACGACACTATCCCACTTTTTGGTAGGTAAAATAATGCAAAAATCTTTGATGACAATGAGTATTATCGCCAGCTTCTCTTTAAGCGCCGTGGCCGCTGAACACGAGCATGAACATATTAGCCTGCACTATCAGGGAAAGCCTGCCACCGAGCAAACCATTGCGGTAAACAAAGCCACGGCAGCAAGCCTTAATTTTGCCGATAAAAAAGCCTTTGAAGAGTTTTCTAAAAATCTTATTGCTGAACTAGATGAACCAACAGCAGCCATTTTACGTGCCGATTTCAGCTTTATTGGCGACAAAACCCCAGACACAGTCAACCCTTCACTTTATCGCCAAGCCCAGTTGAATATGGTGTCTAACGGCTTATACAAGGTCACAGATGGCATTTATCAAGTGCGTGGCACAGACTTATCGAACTTAACCCTTATCCGCGGTAAAACGGGCTGGATCCTTTATGACGTACTGCTGACCAAAGAGTCAGCAAAGCAATCCCTTGAGTTTGCGCTTAAACACTTGCCCGAGGGCAATGACTTACCCGTAGTCGCAATGATTTATTCCCACAGTCATGGAGATCATTTTGGCGGTTCCCGCGCCATCAAAGAGATGTATCCGAACGTCAAAGTCTATGGTTCCAATAACATCACCAAAGAAATTGTCGACGAAAACGTGCTTGCCGGTAATGCCATGAGCCGCCGCGCCGCCTATCAATACGGCGCAACATTAGAGCGAAACGATCAAGGCATTGTCGATGCCGCACTTGCTAAGGGATTATCCAAAGGCGAAGTGACCTACGTTAAACCCGATGTCACCTTAAATGCCAAAGATAAGTGGGAAACACTCACCATTGATGGTATAGACATGGTGTTTATGGATGCCTCAGGCACAGAAGCCGCCTCGGAAATGGCCACCTATATTCCCTCAATGAAAGCATTGTGGACCGCAGAGCTCACCTACCACGGCATGCACAACATTTATACCTTACGCGGGGCAAAAGTCCGAGATGCGATAAAATGGTCTAAGGATATCAACGAATTACTGACCCATTTTGGTAATGATGCACAGGTTATATTCACTGCCCACTCAGCCCCCGTATTTGGCAATACTGATATAAACCAATACTTAAGAATGCAAAGGGATAACTATGGCCTAGTGCATAATCAAACCCTGCGTTTAGCCAATAATGGCGTGGGTATTCAAGATATTGGCGATGCTATTCAAACCACTATCCCTAAGGCTGTGCGCGATACTTGGTACACCAATGGTTACCATGGCACCTACAGCCATAATGCCAAAGCCGTGTACAACATGTACCTTGGCTATTTCGATATGAATCCCGCCAACTTAAACCCACTACCGACAAAAGATGAAGCGGCAAAATTTGTGGAGTATATGGGCGGAGCTAAAGCCGTAGTGAAACACGCCAAAGCCGACTATGCCCAAGGCGAATACCGTTTTGTGGCCACCGCACTCAATAAGGTCGTGATGGCAGAACCTAATAATAAAGAGGCAAGACAATTACTTGCCGATACCTATGAGCAACTGGGTTATCAAGCCGAAGGGGCTGGCTGGCGTAACATTTACCTCACTGGCGCCCAAGAGTTACGCGTAGGCATTCAACCCGGCGCGCCTAAATCGGCCTCAGCAGATATTTTAGGAGAAATGGACATATCGACCCTATTTGACTTTCTCGCCGTAAAAGTCGATAGCCTCAAAGCAGCTGAACTTGGGCTAATCAGGCTTAATGTGATTAACCCCGACACCCAAGAAACGCTCTATGTTGAACTAAGTAACGGTAATTTAAGCAATATTAAGGTTGATAAACCGATGGAGGCCGATGCCAATCTTTATATTGATAAACGCTATATTACGGGGATTTTACTCGGAAAAGTCACACTTAAAGAGTTACTGGCTAAGGGTACTGCCAAGTTAGAGGGTGATAAAGATGCCTTCGGTAAGATAGCGTCGACCTTAGTAAAGTTCGATGAAAGCTTTGAAATCGTCCCACTACCAAGCGCGAAATAACCAAATCAACGCCCTGAATCTTCAGGGCGTTTTATGGAAAAATTACACTAGCACTAACCATTCTGACACTTGGCGAGTCGAGTTCTGTAAGCAAAAGAGTGAAGTACGGATAGCCATTTGCACGACATGTTCTCTCGTGCAATCTTTAAAGACTAGATTAAAGTAAGATAATTAATTCGCAGACTCTGACGTTGGGACTGAAGTTTTGCACTCAAGCAATAACTGCTGAAAATGCGCGCCTAAGTCTTGCTGGGCAAATTGCTCGCTCGCGGTCACCATTTGCTTAAGGCTTTGTAAGGCTTGATCTAAACCTTGTTGCTCGATAAGGCTTTTAGCATAAGCCGCCGCATCGGCGCCCTTTTGTAGCAAGCTCGCAACCTGATCAAAACTGATGTCTTGCTCCATTACTTTCTGTAAGTCACCCAGCAACTCTGCCACCTTAGCGGACTCCACCAGCGAACCTTCAACATTGACTAACTTACCCAGCGGATCTTGGCTGAGTTTTCCAGCCACACAGGCCGAAACTGTGCCTGCTGCCGCGCTTTGAGCCACAACATCTAAGCCATTGGCACGAATTTGCTCAACCACTTGCTGCAACTGTGGATCTTGGGCTAACCAAGCCTGCTCCAATTGCTGTTTTTCATCGCCACCAAAATAACCACAACCAGATAGCAACACCATCATAGTGGCAGGTATTAGGCACTTAATCCGTTTCATTGTTAAACCTCATTTATTTCATTCAAATTCAAAATATTATGGGCGTGACTATACCCAGCAATGTTTAACCGAAGATGAATAAGACCAGTTAACCATAATCGGCAAGTAAGGCTTCTATGTTGCTCAGTTGCGCCGTTAGCATTATGGAAATCTCGGTGTTACCAGCATGCCCTAAACTCACGGCAAAACGGTACTCCTCGGTCAAACGCCCAAAATAGGTTTGCCAATACAATGAACTTGCATCAATGGTTTGCAGCGGAATATTAGGATAGACACTCAGCAAAGGCGCCACACCACAGAACGGCATCAACGCAGCATCTTGGTATCTAAGCTCAACCGATCCGGCCACCAATTGTTCGAATGGCTTAAGATCAAAGCCGAAGGATTTAAGCGACTGCGCTAAACCTAGGCCAGTCGCCTTGATATAAGATTCCTTTAACGCCCATAAATCGAAAAAGCGCTGCCGCTGACTCGCTTCATCGACAAGGGTCAACAAAGCCGCAGTTTCTTGGGCGGAAAAATAATGATTTAGGATTGGATAGATATCCGTCTTCGGCCGCGATCTTTCAATATCAACCCCAAATAACCCAGACTCAACACCATGAAACTGAGTCACACCAATCAATAACCAATCGCCGCTATGGCTTAGGTTAAACTCAAGCCCCGTTTGCTGTTGCAATTTTGCCGTTAAACTCGGCTTACCCTTAGCGCCATATTCAAAACACCACTCGTGTGGCGATAAATCCGCATAGCGAGATAACACGGCCCGCAACGCTGCCCTGACCTGTAATCCCTTCATTTGCGCCTTGGGATCGCGATAACGCGCGACCTTAGCGAGTTCATCATCACTTAACCAAGACTGAGCGAGTGATGTTTGCGGCAATGAAATATCGCTCAGTGGAATAAAAAATAGATCCACATTCACGCCGTTTTTGCTAGATGTTCTGGAGTCGGTCATTTGAGAGCCTTGCAGGACAAAGCCTTGCGGCTGATGGTTATCATTGTCTGGCTTTTTGGAGAGCACTTAGCAACATTCATATCTGGGTTCATCATTATCTGAGTTCATTATGCATCTTAAATAGTTTCAACTAAGCCCGAGTTCAATTCTTAGCAGCACTCTAATTAGAGCAATTCTTAGAACGACTCTGAACGCCATCCTAAGCGCAAATTTTTGCTGCAATTGCGCCAAGATTTTGCGCCCAAATTAACAGGTTTAGCCGCACAGTCTCATTCATGACGAAAGGGCCAGTAAGCCAATATTGGGCTATTTTACCCCGCGAACTCAAAAAAGCGGCCTTTATCGCCCCTAAAAATTTAATTCTTCCACTATCAAAGTATTAAAAAGCCCAAGCGGTCAGCGAAAACCCAACATAACGCACAGAAAATACCATTACTCAACGAAAGCCAATAAATTCCAGTCCCAGATGATTGTATCGACCCGAAACCTCAGGTAATCTGCATCCCCATTAAGTGACACAGATGATAAGCACAGGTTTTACGATGAGTGTCACTATGTTCTTCAAGAGTGCCACAGCTGACTCAGCCCAAATGGCTTCTCAGTCCCAATAGATTATGTCGGATGATAATTATTATTAATGGCAGCTCGCGACTCTCAATCTAAAGCGCCGTCTTACGCCCCCAAGAGCACAACTCAAGCGGCGAAAAAAGACAGCGCACCTCGGCATCGAAACGCCACCACCACGCCTGAAATGCGACTCTTTATCCAGCAATCGGATCTGAGCGTCAGCCAGCTGGCAAAAATTTTAAATATTACTGAGGCAACGGTGCGTAAATGGCGGAAGCGTGAGTCCATTAGTAACAGTTCGAACACGCCCCATCACCTCAATACCACGCTCACGCCGATGGAAGAATATGTGGTGGTGGGATTACGCTATCAACTCAAACTCACCTTAGATAGATTACTTCAGGTTACCCAAACCTTTATTAATCCCAATGTGTCGCGCTCCGGCCTTGCCCGTTGCTTAAAGCGCTACGGCATATCGCGGCTTGATGAATTTGAAGCACCGCAAGTTCCCGAACGCTATTTTAATCAATTGCCTGTGACGCAAGGCAGCGATATCCAAACCTATACGGTTAATCCAGAAACCTTGGCTAAAGCCCTCGCATTGCCGAGTACCGACGGCAATACTGTGGTGCAAGTGGTGTCACTCACCATACCGCCGCAACTCACAGAGCAAGCACCAAGCTCAGTACTATTAGGCGTAGACACAGCAAGTGATTGGATTTACCTCGATATTTATCAAGACAGCAATACCCAAGCGACCAATAGATATATCGCCTATGTCCTTAAACATGGGCCGTTTCATTTACGAAAGTTGCTCGTTCGCAACTATCACACCTTCTTAGCCCGTTTTCCCGGTGCCCATGGCACGCCAAAGACAAGCGCGGCTAAATCCCAAAACAAGGTCACCGTATCCAGGTCGACCCGTGGAGACTCTTTATGAGCCATACCCCTTCTGTACCTAATTCTGCGACTGAGTCAAAAAAAGATAAACGACTCAACAAACGTTTAAAAGATATGCCCGTTGCCATCGTCGGCATGGCCAGCATCTTCGCTAACTCGCGTTATTTAAATAAATTTTGGGATTTGATCAGCGAAAAAATCGATGCCATTACTGACATCCCAGACACCCATTGGCGCGCCGAAGATTACTACGATGCCGACAAAAGCAAAGCCGATAAAAGCTACTGTAAACGCGGTGGTTTTTTACCAGAAGTCGACTTCAATCCAATGGAATTCGGTCTGCCGCCCAATATTCTTGAGCTGACAGATACCTCGCAACTGCTGTCGCTGATTGTCGCCAAAGAAGTGCTTGCCGACGCCAATCTGCCCACCGATTACGATCGTGATCGTATCGGCATTACCCTAGGGGTTGGCGGTGGTCAAAAAATCAGTCAGAGCTTGAACTCGCGCCTGCAATATCCAGTGCTTAAAAAAGTATTCAAAAGCAGCGGCCTGAGCGATGAAGACAGCGAAATGCTGATCAAAAAGTTCCAAGACCAATATATCCACTGGGAAGAAAACTCTTTCCCTGGGTCCTTAGGCAACGTGATTGCAGGCCGTATCGCCAACCGTTTTGATTTTGGCGGTATGAACTGTGTGGTCGATGCTGCCTGTGCGGGCTCGCTTGCCGCTATGCGTATGGCGTTGACGGAACTGACCGAAGGTCGCAGCGACATGATGTTAACCGGCGGTGTCTGTACCGATAACTCGCCGTCCATGTACATGAGCTTCTCAAAAACGCCAGCCTTCACCACCAATGAAACCATTCAACCCTTTGATATCGATTCAAAAGGCATGATGATCGGCGAAGGGATCGGCATGGTCGCGCTTAAACGCCTTGAAGATGCCGAGCGCGATGGCGACCGAATTTATGCCGTCATCAAAGGCGTTGGCGCCTCATCGGACGGTAAGTTTAAGAGTATTTATGCGCCGCGCCCCGAAGGCCAAGCTAAAGCTCTCGAACGCGCTTACGACGATGCAGGTTTTGCCCCGCACAGCATTGGCTTAGTTGAAGCCCATGGCACGGGTACTGCAGCGGGTGATGTGGCTGAATTTAATGGCTTAAAATCAGTATTTGCCCAAGGCAACGACACCAATCAACATATCGCGTTAGGTTCAGTAAAATCCCAAGTGGGCCACACTAAATCCACAGCAGGCACTGCAGGGGTGATCAAAGCTGCGCTAGCGCTGCACCACAAGGTATTGCCTGCGACCATTAACGTTAGCAAGCCTAATCCAAAACTAAATATCGAAAGCTCACCATTCTATTTAAATACCGAAACTCGCCCATGGTTCCAGCGCGCCGATGCAACGCCGCGCCGTGCGGGTGTAAGCTCCTTTGGTTTTGGCGGCACGAACTTCCATCTCGTATTAGAAGAATACAAACCTGAGCACAGCCGCGATGAGCAATATCGTCAGCGCAGTGTGCCGCAGACACTATTGTTTGCCGCAGCCAATAAAGCCGCGCTGCTTAGCGAGTTAAAAGCTGCGCTGAGCCAAAGCGTGAACACAAGCGCAAACGCGAATAAGAGCAGCGCTGCGAGCCTGAACGCTATCGCTCAGCAATATCCGCTGCGCCCGCTGGCAGACACAGATGCCCGTTTAGGTTTTGTGGCTAAGGATATCGCTCAGCTACAAGCTCAGTTGAATCAAGCCATCTCTCATTTAGAAAGCAGTGGGCATTTAGAAAACGGGCACCTAGAAAGTAATACCAACGAGGCGTGGCAATTACCGTCTGGGATCAGCTACCGCGCAAAAGCTTTGGTCACTGAAACCAATAGCAAGAATGACTCCAATAAAGTAGCAGCCCTGTTTGCCGGTCAAGGTTCACAGTACCTGAACATGGGCCGCGAACTCGCCTGCCATTTCCCGGAAATGCGCCAACAAGTGACGGCCAGCGATAAGGTATTTGCTCACCACGGCCAAACGCCGTTATCGAACATCCTTTATCCTATTCCGGCATTCGATGCCGATGCAGTTAAAGCCCAAGAAGCGGCGCTGACCAATACCCTGTTCGCCCAAAGCGCCATAGGCGCGGTTTCAATGGCGCAATATTCGCTATTAACGCAAGCGGGTTTTGCACCCGATATGGTGGCAGGTCACAGCTTTGGTGAATTGTCAGCCCTTTGCGCGGCAGGTGTGATTTCCAATGAAGATTACGTCGAACTGGCCTTCGCCCGTGGGCATGCCATGGCGCAAGTGCCAAGTGATACCGCGAGTAAAGCAGTTGATTTAGGAACCATGTTCGCCATCATTCTTAAGCAAAAGAATGATATCGATGCGCTCAATAGCTGTTTAGCCCAGTTTGATGGCGTTAAAATTGCCAACTACAACGCACCGACACAATTAGTCATCGCAGGTGGCACAGAGCAAACTCAGCTGGCCGCTAAAGCCATTAGCGAACTGGGCTTTAAAGCGATTGCCTTGCCCGTCTCAGGCGCGTTCCATACCCCATTGGTTGGACACGCACAAAAGCCATTTGCCAAAGCCATTGATAAAGCTAAATTCAGCGCACCTTCAGTCGCACTTTATGCCAACGGCACGGGTCAATTGCACCCAAGCGATGGCAAAGCCATTAAAGCAGAATTCAAACAACACATGCTGCAATCGGTTCGCTTTAGCGAACAACTGCAGGCCATGTATGACGCTGGCGCCCGGGTGTTTGTTGAGTTTGGCCCTAAGAACATACTGCAAAAATTAGTTGAAAATACCTTAGGTGAACACTTAAATGAGCTTTGCCTTGTCAGCATGAACCCGAATCCTAAGGGCGACAGTGACAGTCAATTACGCTTAGCCGCAGTACAACTCGCGGTAGCCGGTGTGGCGTTAACTGAGGTTGACCCCTATCAAGCCGTCACGTCACAAGAGATTGCCGAGCGTGAAGCGCCATCGGCGATGAACATCAAACTCACAGCCACTAACCATATTAGTGCTGCGACCAAAGCTAAGATGGCCAAATCCCTCGCCACAGGCAGCGTGACTAGCCAAGTGCAATATGTGGATCGCATCGTTGAAACGGTTGTCGAAAGAGAAGTCGAAAAAATCGTTGAGAAAGAAGTCATCGTCGAAAAAGTGGTTGAAAAAATAATAGAAGTGGAAGCGAATCAAGTGGCAACTGTTGAAATGAAACAAACATCCCCAAGCGTGACGCAAGGCTTAAGCAATCACCAGCAACAAGCGACGGCGCAATTGAATCCAAGTACAGCAAGCGTCAGCAGCGATGCGTTAACGGCATTTTTCAGCGCACAATCTCAAGCGGCTCAGTTACATCAGCAGTTTTTAGCTATCCCACAGCAATACGGCGATACCTTCACGACACTGATGACAGAACAAGCCAAGATGGCAAGCCTTGGCATTGCAATCCCTGAAAGCCTGCAACGCTCAATGGAAATGTTCCACCAGCATCAAGCGCAAACCCTGCAAAGCCACGCCGAATTTATGCAACTGCAAAGCAGTAGCAGCCAAGCGGCCTTGGCCATGCTAAACAATGCGCCGATTAACTTTACCCCAGCGGTTGCAAGTCAGCCACGAGCAACTGCGCCGGCTCCTGCACCTGTTGCTCCAGCGCCTGTTGTTGCAACGTCAGTGGCACACAATGCCGCACCAGTGACTCAAGCTGTTGCAACGAGACCCGCGGTTAGCACACCTGTTGCGCCTGTTGTGCAAACCGCTCCCGTTGCTTATTCACCTGCTGTGACTGTACAAGTTGCGCCTGCCGCTCCTGCATTAGTCATGCCTGCTGTAGTGATGCCAGAAGTGACACCTGCGGCACCAGCAACGAGCGGCTTAAGTGCTGCACTTGTTCAACAAACCATGATGGCTGTGGTTGCCGATAAAACAGGCTACCCCACTGAAATGCTGGAACTTGGCATGGATATGGAAGCCGATTTAGGTATCGACTCCATCAAGCGCGTTGAAATTTTAGGCACAGTACAAGACGAACTGCCGGGCTTACCTGAACTCAGCCCAGAAGATCTGGCAGAGTGTCGTACCTTAGGTGAAATCGTTGACTATATGCAAAGTAAGCTTACACAAAATGACAAGCTTCCAGCAGTGGGTTCAATTATCGTAGCGCCTATTACTACTGCAAATGTGGCAACTCAAGTGGCAACAGCCGCACCTGCCGTTAACGGTTTAAGCGCTGCGTTAGTACAACAAACCATGATGGCTGTGGTGGCTGACAAGACAGGCTATCCGACTGAAATGCTGGAGCTCAGCATGGATATGGAAGCCGATCTCGGTATCGATTCAATTAAGCGCGTTGAAATCTTAGGCACAGTGCAAGACGAGCTGCCGAGTTTACCTGAGCTCAGCCCAGAAGATTTGGCTGAGTGCCGTACCTTGGGTGAAATCGTTAACTACATGAACAGCAAATTGCCAGCGGCTGGCCAAGTTGTAGTTTCTACAACAACGCCAACAACTCCTGCAGCCAGCGGTTTAAGTGCTGCGTTAGTGCTGCAAACTATGATGACTGTGGTAGCCGACAAGACAGGCTACCCCACTGAAATGCTGGAACTCAGCATGGATATGGAGGCCGATTTAGGTATCGATTCTATCAAGCGCGTTGAAATTTTAGGCACAGTGCAAGACGAACTTCCGGGCTTACCTGAACTCAATCCTGAAGATCTAGCCGAGTGTCGTACCCTAGGCGAAATCGTTGACTACATGAACAGCAAACTACCTGCGGTTGGCTCGACTTCAACTACAACAGCAGCGCAAGTCACTGTTACCGCTACAACAAATAACGGCTTAAGTGCTGCACTTGTCCAACAAACCATGATGTCAGTAGTGGCCGACAAGACTGGCTACCCCACTGAAATGCTAGAACTCAGCATGGATATGGAGGCCGATCTAGGTATCGATTCCATCAAGCGCGTTGAAATTTTAGGCACAGTGCAAGACGAGCTACCGGGCTTGCCTGAACTCAATCCTGAAGATCTGGCCGAGTGTCGTACCTTAGGTGAAATCGTTGCACTCTTTTCGAAAGAAATAGGGCAAGGCAAGCTAGGCCAAAACGCGGTAAGCCAGAATGCCGCGCCAGTTAGCGCTGTCGTTCAGCCTGAACCTACTATCGATTTACCGCCACATGATTTACCACCCCATAGCGAGGTGGTGCTAAAAAAGTTGCCAGCGGCGGCTGAGCTAGCGCAACTATCGCCACAGCAATCGTCAAAGCAATCAGCGCAACAAGGCCTGCCACGCGTTTTTGCTAAAGATGCCTGCATTATCATTAGCGATGATGGTCACAATGCTGGCGTACTTGCTGAAAAATTGCATGCTCAAGGTCTAACGGTTGCGGTTGTTCGCTCGCCAGAAAACCTTGTAGCCAGTGCATCACCGCTCAATAGCCACATTGCCAGCTTCACATTGGCGGCGATTGACGATGCCAGCATTGGTGCAGTAATTAATGAGATCAAAAGCTTAGGTACAGTTGCAGGCTTTATTCATCTGCAACCACAACATAAAACCTCAGCCGATGCGAAAGGTTTAGTGTTGTCCAGTGCCGCCAAGGCATCCGTCGAGCAAGCGTTCTTGTTCGCCAAGCACTTACAACCGTTTTTAACAACAGCAGCGACCGCCAATACTGGTAGTGGTTTTATCAGCGTCAGTCGTATCGACGGTGGTTTTGGTTATCTTAACCACAGCCAAATTGCCCGCAGCGAGTTAAACCAAGCAGCATTGGCAGGTCTAACGAAAACCTTGAGCCACGAGTGGCCAAGCGTGCATTGCCGCGCCTTAGATATCGCGCCAGCACTTGATGCCAAGCAACTGGCCAATGCTGTGATCGCTGAGCTCTTTGCAACCGATAACGTATTGGAAGTCGGTGTTAGCCAAGGCGCAGCCCAAGCACTTGAGCGTGTAACCTTAGTTGCTGGCAAGGCTGATACCCGCCACAGCGCGGCAAACTTGACGAGTGCAGATAAAATACTGGTGACCGGTGGCGCAAAAGGCGTGACCTTTGAATGTGCGCTAAGTTTAGCCAAACGCAGCAAGGCGCACTTTATCCTTGCTGGCAGAAGCAGCCAACAAGCCATTCCCGCTTGGGCACAGGGTAAGAATAACAGTGAACTTAAAGCCGCAGCTATTTCCCACATTCAAAGCTTGGGCGAGAAACCCACGCCAAAACAAGTGGATGCCTTAGTATGGCCAGTTCAAAGCAGCCTAGAAATTGCAGCCGCACTAGAAGCCTTTACCGCTGTGGGCGCGAGCGCCGAGTACTTAAGTCTCGATGTTAACAATCCAGATGCGATCGCCAGCACGATAGTGCCGATCACCGAGTTGTCGCCTATTACTGGCATCATCCATGGTGCGGGCGTACTCGCCGATAAACACATCCAAGACAAAACCTTAGATGAGTTAGCACGGGTGTATGGCACTAAGGTCACAGGTATAAGCAATCTACTTGCCGCACTGGATTTAGATAAATTAAAACTAATTGCCCTATTCTCTTCGGCGGCGGGTTTTTACGGCAATACTGGCCAAAGCGATTATGCCATGTCCAACGACATACTCAACAAAGCCGCACTGCAACTGGCGCAGCAACTGCCAAATGCCAAAGTGATGAGCTTCGATTGGGGTCCGTGGGACGGCGGCATGGTGAATCCTGCGCTGAAAAAGATGTTTATGGATCGCGGTGTTTATGTGATCCCGCTAAAGGCAGGCGCTGAGTTATTTGCTAGCCAATTACTGAGCAACACAGGCGCACAATTGCTGGTCGGTACTGATATGCAAGGCACAGTTCCAAGTGACGAGCAAGCAACTCAAGGTAGCAATCTAAAAAAGCCTGAAGCGGATCTGACCACTGACTCGTCGGATCCGCATGCTTTGCTTAACGCTTTAAATCCAAGCGCAGTAAATATAAGCGCTGTAAAACTGCAGCGCACACTGGACACTAAGGCAATGATCTTTATTGAAGATCACTGCATTAATGGTAATCCCGTATTACCGACTGTGTGCGCGATTCAGTGGATGCGTGAAGCCGCCTTTGATGTGCTCAAGCAGCCTGTCAAAGTGCAAAGCTACAAGCTGTTGAAGGGCATTATTTTCGACACTGCCGTGTTACAAAATGGAGTGTTAGAAAGTGCAGCCCCCATCACGCTAGAACTTGAACTTGCACCGATTGCGTTAACGGATAAAGCCGCGAAAGATACTGACGAGTACTTGAGTAAACAATTCAGTGCCTTAATCAGCTTTGAAGGTCGTCCGCAATATCAGGCCATCCTAGTCGTTGATGATGCTGTTGATGACGCGGCGAGTGATAACTTAGCCACTAACAGCAAAGCAACTGCTTTTGACGCGCACAGTTTGGCAGGACTTTCTGCCATCACAACCGCGAGCAGCCTTTACAGCGACGGCACACTTTTCCACGGCCCAAGACTGCAAGGTATTGAGTCGGTGGTGAAGTTTGACGATGCGAGCTTAGTCGCCAAGGTGAGCCTACCCCATGTTGCGTTAGCGGACTGCGGGAGTTTTGTGCCCAATCTGGCCCCTAAAGGCTCACAAGCCTTTGCGGAAGATTTGCTGCTGCAGGCGATGCTGGTATGGGCGAGACTCAAATATGGCGCGGCGAGTTTGCCATCAAGCATTGGTGAGTTTATTTCCCATGCGCCATTTGCCTTTGGCGATACAGGTCATCTAGTGCTCGATGTGGTAAAACACTCTGGCCGTGCCCTTGAAGCCAATATTGCGCTGTATCATCAAGATGGCAGCTTAAGCTGCGAGATGAACAACGCCAAAGTCACCATCAGTAAAAACCTTAACGGTGCATTCTTAGCTAATAAAGTTGCTAATAAAGCCATTGAAAGCGTGGAGGCAAAAATCGAGTGAATTTAGCCCACACTTTAGCAACTCTACATAGCGGCCAAACTGAAACGGCAATAGCAGACACGGCTATTACTGAAAAGCTTGCCAAGCCACTGCGTATTGCAGTGTTGCTTGGCGACGCGGTCAATCTTGACTCTCACTCAGCCCAAGTATTAGAGACGTTTGCGGAACGTGAAAGCGTTCAGATTTGCGCTGCCAATGCCGACCAATCGCCAGCACATGAACCGACTGTGCATGGACCGACTGTGCTCGAGTCGAAAATGCATAAACCGTCAGTGCATGAGCAGTCAGTGCCTGAACAAAGATCGCTCACCGCGTTATTAGGCCAAGCAACAACAGCCATTGAGCAAGGCAAGCTCGTTGAACTTAAATTCAATGATGGCAATCAGCCGCAGCCTTTGACTCAGTCCCTGTACTTGCTCGATGGTTTACGCGCCGCCAAACTGCGCCTACACGCCCACGCATTTATTGCAGGCTTTGCAGCAGGTAATGAGGCTACTGGTGGTGCGAATGCGGGTGTTGCAAATGCAGCGGCTGTTGCAAATGCGGCATTAGTGGCGGCAAAGCGCAGCCCTGCACAAACCGTTCAGCATCAGCTCGTTGCCAACACACTCAACGAGGCATTTGTTGCGCTGCGCCAAGGCGTAACCGCCCTCGCTGCGCGAACACAAGCGCCGCTTAAAGGCACTACTGATATAAAACAGACAAACGACACCAATCATCAAACTGGCTATTGGTTTAGCGACCAACATCAAGCGCGGGTTTTATGTCTAAATCTTGTAACAAAGAATCTAGCGGCAACAACATCAAACCCAGCAGATACCTTGCTGGATTCAGGCCAAGATATTTGCCAGAGCCTAGTGCTGACCCAAGGCACACAAGTTATCGCGCCCAAAGCTCTTGTTGATGAAAACCGGCTGTTTGTGCCGATAAGTGCTGACAATATTGATTCACTCATCGCGCAAGTATTGCAACTAGTTAACACTCTGGAAAATGGCGTAGGCTTTCACGCTGACTTTCGCGCTGAGCAACTCAAACCTTGCTTTGAACGCTATGATGCCAACGCACCACTGGCATTGGTCTTAATGGCGGCATCGATTGACGATCTGAAACTTGAAGCCAACGCCATGCTTGCGGCGCTTGAAAATGATGCGGTTCGTCATCAGGGTCAAGCCTTTAAGACCCCAGCAGGCAGCTGTTTTACCGCTAAGCCGCTAAGGGATGCAGGACTGACCTTTGTTTATCCCGGCGTTGGCACGGTTTACGCCAATATGTTCAATAACTTGCATGAATATTTCCCCGCGCTGTATCACCAGCTAGAACGTGAAGGCGATTTAAGCGCCATGCTGCAATCATCGCAGATTTATGCCGCAGATGTAAAAACCGCAGCAAGCATGAGCTTAAGCCAGCAAGCGATTAGTGGCGTGGGCGCCAGCTACCTATTCACTAAGCTTTTAACCCAAGTCTTTAATATTAAGCCAAAAATGGCGCTGGGTTACTCAATGGGCGAAGCCGCCATGTGGGCCAGCCTAGATGTGTGGCAAACGCCCCATGCTATGATCAAGGCCACCGAAAATAGCGATATTTTCAACCATGCCATTTCTGGCGAGCTAACCGCAGTGCGCCGAGCATGGCAGCTTAAGGATAATGAATCCATAGTGTGGAACAGCTTTGTGGTGCGCACTGATAGCAATGAAATCAAAGCATTACTGCCAGAGTTCCCTCGCGCCTACTTAGCCATCATTCAAGGTGATACCTGCGTTATTGCCGGCTGCGAAACAAGCTGTAAAGCCCTGCTTGCAAAGTTAGGTAAGCGTGGGATTGCCGCCAATCGCGTCACGGCAATGCATACCGCGCCCGCCATGTTAGTCCACGGGCAAGTACAAGATTTCTATACGCAAGCGCTGAAACCTGAGGCGCAAGATTCCCCTATTCGCTTTATTAGCGCAGCGCAAACTGCGCCAGTAACCGTTGATAGTCACAGCATTGGCCGCGCGATTGCCGATACTTTTTGTTCGCCACTCGACTTTAGTGCACTCATTCAAAATGCCACTGAGCAAGGCGCAAGGCTATTTGTCGAAGTGGGCGCCGATAGGCAAACCAGCACACTCATAGATAAAATCAGCCATGCCCATGCAGGCCAAAGCACGGTAAACGAGGCAACAGCCGCCATTGCCTGCAATGCCAAAGGTGCCGACGCGATCACCAGCTTACTCAAGTGTTTAGCTCAACTGATAAGCCACAGAGTACCGCTGTCGCTCGCGTCGCTCATGCAGCCATTAAGTGCTAACGCAGCCCCTTTATCATCAGCAGTATCACCAAAAGGAGAACCCCTGTGAGTTCTCAGCATTCCCCTACTATTGATAAAACTACCGTGCCTATGATTTTGTCAAAAAGTGCGTCAAAAAGCGCATCAAAAATTGCGATTGTCGGCCTCGCGACTCAGTATCCTGACGCCGATAATCCTCAAACTTTCTGGCAAAATCTGCTGGATAAAAAAGACTCTCGCACCAAAATCAGCCGCGAGAAGCTCAATGCCAATCCCGCCGATTACCAAGGTGTGCAAGGTCAGTCTGACCGTTTTTACTGTGATAAGGGCGGCTACATCCAACACTTTGAGTTTGATGCCAAGGGTTATCAACTGCCTGAGTCCGCCTTTGACGGGTTAGATGAAAGCTTTTTATGGGCACTCGATTGCAGTCGTAAAGCCCTGCAAGACGCAGGGATTGCCCCAAGCGATGCAGTACTGGCGCGCACTGGTATCGTAATGGGAACCTTGTCGTTCCCCACGGCCCGATCCAATGAATTATTTTTGCCTCTGTATCATCAAACCGTTGAAAAGGCGCTGCAAAACAAACTTAATCAAAGCGCATTTCAGCTGGCTGATTTTGGCAACTCAGTTAACGATCTCAATGCCAATAGCCAAGCCTTAAACGTCGCCAATGGCGCCGTTGCTCACACAGCCTCAAAGCTAGTCAGCGATGCTCTCGGTTTGGGTGGCACCCAGTTGAGTCTGGACGCCGCCTGCGCCAGCTCGGTTTATGCACTCAAACTCGCCTGTGATTACCTAACAACTGGCAAGGCCGATATGATGCTTGCGGGCGCAGTATCGGGCGCCGATCCCTTCTTTATCAACATGGGATTCTCGATTTTCCACGCCTACCCAGATCACGGTATTTCGGCGCCCTTTGATAGCAACAGCAAGGGCTTATTCGCCGGAGAAGGCGCTGGGGTGTTAGTCTTAAAACGCTTAGAAGATGCCGAGCGCGATGGCGACAACATCTATGCCGTCGTCAGCGGCATTGGTTTGTCGAACGACGGTAAAGGCCAGTTTGTATTAAGCCCCAACAGCAAGGGCCAAGTGCAAGCCTTCGAGCGCGCCTATAGTGCGGCAAACACACTGCCCGCCAATATCGAAGTGATTGAATGCCATGCCACAGGCACGCCGCTTGGGGATAAGGTCGAACTCGCTTCGATGGAACGCTTTTTTGAGGACAAACTCGCGGGCTCTGCGGTACCGCTGATCGGTTCGGCAAAATCCAACTTAGGCCATTTACTCACAGCCGCGGGTATGCCGGGGATCATGAAGATGATTTTTGCCATGCGCTCGGGTCGACTGCCGCCAAGTATTAACTTATCATCGCCGATATCTTCGCCTAAGGGCTTGTTTAGCGCTAAAAATCTGCCAACAGAATTGCATGCTTGGCCAGATAAAGCCGGCAATGACCGCCGCCACGCGGGTGTTTCTGTGTTTGGTTTTGGCGGCTGTAACGCGCATTTATTGCTGGAATCCTATGTTGCCAATACAAACAAAAAGAATGAACAAGCCGCAGCCGCTGTAAGTTACCAGCATACACCATTAAATATCATTGGCTTAGCATCACACTTCGGGCCTTTATCCTCCATTAATGCACTGGATAACACCATTCATGCTCGGCAAGATGCCTTTATCCCGCTGCCCGCTAAACGCTGGAAAGGCTTAGATAAACACCCTGAGATCTTAGCTAACTTTGGCTTGCCTTCTGTACCGCAAGGCGCCTATATCGACCAGTTCGATTTTGACTTCCTGCGTTTTAAAGTGCCGCCCAATGAAGACGACCGCCTGATCTCCCAGCAACTGCTGCTGATCAAAGTGGCCGATGAAGCGATCCGTGATGCCAACTTAAAACCCGGCGGCAAGGTTGCTGTATTAGTGGCAATGGAAACCGAACTCGAATTACACCAGTTCCGTGGCCGCGTAAATCTACACACCCAACTGGCAGACAGCCTTAAAAAACAAGGAATAACACTCACGCAAGCTGAGTATCTCGCCCTTGAAAAAATCGCCATGGACAGTGTGCTCGATGCCGCCAAACTGAACCAATACACCAGTTTTATTGGCAACATCATGGCGTCACGTATCGCATCCCTTTGGGACTTTAACGGCCCTGCCTTTACCATTTCGGCGGCGGAGCAATCGGTCGCCCGCTGTATCGATGTGGCCGAAAATCTGTTGTCCCAAGAATCCTTAGATGCCGTAGTGATCGCCGCCGTCGATTTAAGTGGCAGTTTAGAGCAAGTGATCCTCAAAAACGCCGTATCGCCAGTGGCATTTACTGCCACTGACGCAGGCTGGAAAGTCGGTGAAGGTGCTGGCGCGTTAGTGCTCACAACAGCGCAATCAAGTGCAGCCCAGCCAAGTAATGCCGCTGACAATGCTAATACCAATAGCAGCTATGGCGACAGTTATGGTCACATCAGCGGCCAAGTATTTGGCGCGATTTGTGACATACAAGGTAATAGCAACACAGCGCGCATTTGCGATGACTTGCTAACCCAAGCCAAGGTGAATAGCAGCCAGATTAGCTTGATTGAAACCAGTATTGCGGTTGAGCAACTTGCCGATTCAGAGCAGGTACTCAATACCCTGCTGCCGAGTGTGAGTGAGCGCAGCCAAGCCGCTGATACCCTAGGCCACAATTTTGCCGCTGCGGGAATGGCGAGTATTTTGAGCGCCCTGCTTCAGCTTAAAAACCAAGCGCAACTTAACAAGCATTCTTCTCAAGCTCAGCAGCACGCGCTCGTAGCGACGTTTAGCCAAGGTAAATGCTCGCAGTTACTGCTCAGCCAAAGTGCCACGCAAGCACACAATTTGCAGCAAAGGCTAGAGCAAGATTTAACGCTTTCTGAGCAAAAACACTTAATAAAACAAGTGACGCTCGGTGGCCGCGATATCTATCAGCATATCCTGGATACGCCGCTCGCCGGCCTTGATGCTATACAACAAAAAGCCCGAGCCATGACGGCATTGCCAGCACGCAGCCAGCGCAAACATTTGGCCCAAATAGCGAGCAAAGACACGAATAGCTTTGCAACAAGCAGCCCAACCACGGCTCAACAAAAAGAGACATTAAGCAGCATGCCAATGAATGCCCTAAGCACCAATAAAAACGCCACTCAAGCAGAGCTAAAAGACGCGGCATTTTTAAGCAATCAGCAACTCGCCCGTGAAGCCCATTTAGCCTTTTTACAAAGCCGTGCTGAAGGCTTGAAACTAGCCGATGCCTTGATGAAAGCCCAGCTTGCCAGCGAGTTAGCCGTCAATGGCCAAGCTGCGCCAGTACAACAGCAAGCCATTGTTCAGGCATCTGCGACAGCGGTTCTTCCACATCCAGTGCTTTATCCCAATCATGCAAAAGTGCCTGAGTACACGCCGCCAACACCGATAAGCAAGCCTTGCATTTGGGATTATGCGGATTTAGTCGAGTACGCCGAAGGTGATATTGCTAAAGTATTTGGCCCAGATTACGCCATTATCGACAGCTATTCGCGCCGTGTACGCCTGCCAACCACTGACTATTTGCTGGTATCTCGGGTAACGAAATTAAACGCCCAGATGAACCAATATCAGCCTTGCACTATGACTACAGAATACGACATTCCTGTGGACGCCCCCTATTTGGTCGATGGCCAAATCCCTTGGGCCGTGGCGGTTGAATCGGGTCAATGCGACTTGATGCTGATCAGCTACTTAGGTATCGATTTTGAAAACAAGGGCGAGCGCGT
Source organism: Shewanella sp. SM68 (assembly GCF_025653925.1). NCBI lineage: Bacteria > Pseudomonadati > Pseudomonadota > Gammaproteobacteria > Alteromonadales > Shewanellaceae > Shewanella > Shewanella sp. SM68. The sequence goes on along the minus strand of NZ_JAKKRU010000003.1, from coordinate 52,607 downwards.
TTATCGCCTGCTCGATTGCACCCTGACCTTCCTTGGCGACTTACCGCGCGGTGGCGACACCCTGCGCTACGACATTTCCATCAATCACTTTGCCCGCAATGGTGATACCTTGTTGTTCTTCTTCTCCTACGAATGTTTCGTGGGCGACAAGCTGATCCTGAAAATGGATGGCGGCTGTGCTGGCTTCTTCACCGATAAAGAACTGGCCGACGGCAAAGGCGTTATTCACACCGAAGCCGAAATCAAAGCGCGCAACCTCGCCTTGAATAATCCGAATAAACCGTGCTTTAATCCGCTGCTTGATTGCGCGCAAAACCAATTTGATTACAGCCAAATCCATAAACTGCTCGGCGCCGATATCGGTGGCTGTTTTGGCGGCGCACACGCGGCGCATCAAGCCCAATATGGTTTGCAGCCCTCTTTATGTTTTGCATCCGAAAAATTCCTGATGATTGAACAAGTCAGCAATCTTGAGGTGCATGGCGGCGCGTGGGGCTTAGGCTCAGTTCAAGGCCATAAGCAGCTCGAAGCTGATCATTGGTATTTCCCGTGTCATTTCAAGGGCGACCAAGTGATGGCGGGATCATTAATGGCCGAAGGCTGTGGTCAATTACTACAATTCTTTATGCTGCATATTGGGATGCACCTCGGTGTAAAAGACGGTCGTTTCCAACCGCTAGAAAATGCGTCACAAAAAGTGCGCTGTCGCGGTCAAGTTTTGCCGCAATCTGGCCTGCTCAGCTATCGCATGGAAATCACCGAAATCGGTATGAGCCCGCGCCCCTATGCTAAGGCGAATATCGATATTTTGCTCAATGGCAAAGTGGTCGTGGATTTCCAAAACCTTGGGGTGATGATCAAAGAAGAAGCCGAATGCACACGCTACCTCGCGGATAGTGAGGCCAGCACAGCTAACAATACGACTAGAAATGTCGCTAAAAATGCTGTTTCGGCTGCGCCGCTGGTTTCAACAACACCCGTATCGTTAGCGGCGCCGCTGATGGCACAGTTGCCTGATTTAACCGCGCCAACCAATAAAGGCGTAGTGCCGCTTAAGCATATGTCTGCGCCGATTGCGCCAGCGGATTCAAAGTATGCTAACCGCGTGCCCGATACCCTACCGTTCACGCCGTACCACATGTTCGAATTTGCCACGGGCGATATCGAAAACTGCTTCGGCCCCGATTTCAGCATCTATCGCGGCCTAATTCCACCGCGCACGCCTTGCGGTGATTTGCAGCTCACGACTCGCGTCATTGCGATTGACGGCAAACGCGGCGAGCTGAAAAAGCCCTCTTCATGTATCGCCGAATATGAAGTGCCTGCAAATGCTTGGTATTACGATAAAAACAGCCATCACGCCGTAATGCCCTATTCTGTGCTGATGGAAATATCACTGCAGCCAAACGGCTTTATCTCGGGCTATATGGGCACCACCTTGGGCTTCCCCGGCCAAGAGCTGTTTTTCCGTAACTTGGACGGTAGCGGTAAACTGCTGCGCCACGTGGATTTACGCGGCAAAACCATAGTGAACGACTCACGTCTATTATCGACTGTTATTGCCGGCAGCAACATCATCCAGAATTTCAGTTTTGAATTAAGCTGCGATGGCGAGCCTTTCTATCAAGGTAAAGCGGTATTTGGTTACTTCAAGGGCGATGCGCTGAAAAACCAACTTGGCATAGATAATGGCAAGATCACTCAGCCTTGGCATGTGCAAAATGGCATAGCCGCCGATAGCCAAATCAATCTGTTAGATAAACAGCATCGCAGCTTTAACGCGCCACAAGGTCAGCCGCATTACCGTTTAGCGGGCGGTCAACTTAACTTTATCGACAAGGCTGAAATCGTAAAAGCCGGCGGTAAAGCGGGCCTTGGCTATTTATACGCCGAGCGCACGATTGACCCGAGTGATTGGTTCTTCCAATTCCATTTCCATCAAGATCCTGTAATGCCAGGCTCCTTAGGGGTTGAAGCCATTATCGAGCTGATGCAAACCTATGCGATTAACCAAGACCTTGGTGCGGGTTTTAAGAATCCTAAATTTGGGCAGATTTTATCGGATATCAAATGGAAATATCGCGGCCAAATTAACCCATTAAACAAGCAGATGTCGCTAGATGTACACATTACCAGCGTGACAGACGACAATGGCAAACGCATCATTATGGGCGATGCCAACTTGAGTAAAGATGGTCTGCGGATTTATGAAGTTAAAGATATCGCCATCTGTATTGAAGAAGCCTAGCGAGTTTACGCAGTTAGAAAGACGCTAATCTCGAATAACGAATAACGAATAGTTGCGCCGCCTTGGCTATCCACATCACCAAGGCGGCACAAATAACATGAGAACACCTATGACTAGCCATACTCTAGATCAATTCAATAGCAATAACGAAAAACTCAGCCCTTGGCCGTGGCAAGTCAACGATGCCGCGCTGAGCTTTGATATCGACTCATTAGGCAAAAAACTCAAAGATTTAAGCCAAGCCTGCTACTTAGTGAATCACAGCGAAAAAGGCTTAGGCATAGCGCAAACGGCCGAAGTGACCACAAGTGACAGCCAAGCGCCACTAGGCTCACACCCTGTCAGCGCCTTTGCCCCTGCCCTTGGCACCCAAAGTTTAGGCGACAGTAATTTTCGCCGCGTCCACGGCGTTAAATACGCTTACTACGCTGGCGCTATGGCCAACGGTATTGCCTCGGAAGAACTGGTTATCGCGCTAGGTCAAGCGGGCATTTTGTGTTCGTTTGGCGCGGCGGGGTTAATTCCATCCCGCGTTGAAGCGGCCATTACTCGCATTCAGGCGGCGCTGCCTAATGGTCCTTATGCTTTTAACTTAATTCACAGCCCAAGCGAGCCCGCATTAGAGCGCGGCAGTGTTGAGCTGTTCTTAAAACATAAAGTGCGCACGGTCGAAGCCTCGGCATTTTTAGGTTTAACGCCGCAAATCGTCTATTACCGCGCGGCGGGTTTGAGCCGCGACGAACATGGCGAGATAGTCATTGGCAACAAAGTCATCGCCAAAATCAGCCGTACCGAAGTCGCGACTAAGTTTATGGAGCCGGCGCCTGCCAAAATCCTCCAGCAATTAGTGAGTGACGGCCTTATCAGCCAAGACCAAATGGCGATGGCATTGCTTGTGCCTATGGCGGACGACATCACAGCCGAAGCCGACTCAGGCGGCCATACCGACAATCGCCCGCTAGTGACGCTATTGCCGACGATTTTGGCGCTTAAAGATGAAATCCAAGCTAAGTATCAATACAAAACGCCTATCCGCGTGGGTGCTGGCGGCGGCGTCGGTACACCCGATGCAGCATTAGCCACCTTCAACATGGGCGCGGCCTTTATCGTCACAGGTTCAATCAACCAAGCTTGCGTCGAAGCGGGCGCGAGTGAACACACCCGTAAGTTACTCGCTACCACAGAAATGGCCGATGTGACTATGGCGCCTGCCGCCGATATGTTCGAAATGGGCGTGAAATTACAAGTGGTTAAGCGCGGCACCCTGTTCCCAATGCGCGCCAATAAGCTTTATGAAATCTACACCCGTTACGATTCGATTGATGCCATCCCTGCGGACGAGCGTAAAAAACTCGAAGAGCAAGTGTTCCGCTCATCACTCGATGACATTTGGACTGGCACAGTAGCCCACTTTAACGAGCGCGATCCTAAGCAAATCGAGCGCGCACTGGATAACCCCAAACGTAAGATGGCGCTGATTTTCCGCTGGTATTTGGGTCTATCGAGCCGCTGGTCAAACACAGGCGAAGTCGGCCGCGAAATGGATTACCAAATTTGGGCAGGCCCAGCGCTCGGCGCATTTAATGCGTGGGCCAAAGGCAGTTATTTAGATGACTATAAGGCCCGTAATGCGGTGGATTTAGCCAAACATTTAATGGTGGGCGCAGCATATCAATCCCGCATTAACCTGCTGTTATCCCAAGGCGCGAGCATTCCAGTTAGCCTGCAACGCTGGAAACCATTAAATCGTTTTTAAACGTATTTAGCTCATATCATCTTGTATTATAAGATCATAATATCTTCAAGCCGACACAAACTCACAGTGTCGGCCTTTATTTGTCTTTACTTATGAACGACATCAGCTCACAGTCTTTGATTCAACGTATTAGGCTGAAACTCTTACCGAAGCTTAGGTAAAAATTGCCTACCCCTCTTTTAATTCACTCACACCATTTTAAATAAAATGATTTAAATTATATTTAAAATCAATTAACTACTTAAAATTTTTAAAGTTGGCATTAAGATCGCAATCAAGTAAGAGCCATTAGCCGTTACCTTACAAGTGACACAAACGGTCATGAGAAGGATTAATACAAGGGCAGGAGGTTATTATGCTAGGTTGGACATTAGTATTTCTAGTTGTTGCCGTGATTGCTGGGTTGTTAGGATTTGCTGGGATTGCTGGCGCAGCGGCGGGAATAGCGAAAATCATTTTCTTCATATTTATTGTGTTATTAGTGATTTCTCTGCTGATCAATGCCCTTAAGGGTAAATCACCGCGACTATAATTTTTTTAGAAAAGGAGATAGATATGAAACCATTTACCCTGATGACAAGTGCAGCATTCGCATTATTACTCGCCCTAGGTTTAACGGCCTGTAGTGATAACAAAGCCGAAGACGCGGGCGAAAAAATCGATGAAGTAATGACTGATACAGGTAACGCCATCGAAGATGCCTGTGAAGAAGTCAAAGAAGGTGTTAAAGCTAAAGATACTAAGTGCTAAACAAACCTGACTTTAGGGTGGCAATAGACTCGTCTACTGCCACCCTTTTGGTTTAGACTCGCTCATTTCTGCATCTCTCATCTCGACATCTATCCATTCAAGTGCAACGATTTTAACCAAGAACAATGGCATTGGAGGACTTGCATGCTAACGAAGATCCACATCAAATATTTGTACACTGCAGGTGCAGTATTGTTAGCCTATTTTGCAGTAACAGACACTTCTCCCCTGCTCACTTTTATTTGTGCATGGACAAGTCTGTCACTGTTTTTAGTCGGTTCAGCCTATTGGTTTAATCTCGCCAGTATTTTTAGAAAACGCCAAGATGGCACTATTCCTTGGTATATTCGTTGGGGTTTTATTCCCTTTTTATTAGGCAGTCGACTCTATAACCACTGGGCCAGAAAATACGATTCAGTACCACCCATGCAAAGGATTGATGAACATCTGTATCTCGGCTGTAGACTCTTTTCCGCAGATCTGGAAACGATTAAAGCCAATAAGATCACTGCCATCCTGGATGTCACCGCTGAATTTGATGGCTTAGATTGGTCGCAATTTGAAGATCATATCGAGTATTTAAATATTCCCATCCTCGACCATAGCGTACCGACCAGCGCCCAACTCAATCAAGCCGTTAACTGGCTGCACCGCCAAGTGCGCGCCAATAAACAGGTACTCATTCACTGTGCCATGGGTCGTGGCCGCTCAGTGCTGGTACTCGCCGCTTATTTGGTTTGTAAAGATAAACAACAGCACTTCGCCGAAGTACTGCAGCAGATAAAGCAAATACGCAAAACCGCTGGCTTAAACAAATGGCAATTACGCGCGCTTGATCGCATGCTCAGTCAAGGGAAAATTAACATCCACAAAGTGGCGTGGATTATCGCCAACCCAGTCTCTGGTGGCGGGAAATGGCAAGAATACAGCGAGCAAATCCAAGATGAACTCAAAGCCTATTTTGACCTAACTTTAAAACTCACAACAGCAGACGAAACTGCAAATATCTTCGCCGAGCAAGCCCGTAATGCAGGCGCTGATATCATTATCGCCTGTGGTGGCGATGGTACTGTGACTGAAGTGGCCTCTCAAATCGTCGATACGGATATCGTCTTAGGCATCATTCCTCTTGGCACAACTAATGCCCTCAGCCATGCCCTCTTTGGTTTAGGCAGTAAGCTTATTCCTATCTCTCAGGCGCTGGATAATATTATTCAAGGGCATTGCCAAGCCATTGATACCGCGCGTTGTAATGAGGAGTTAGTGTTGTTGCTCGTAGGCATAGGGTTTGAGCAACAAATGATTGAATCCGCGAACCGTGAGCGTAAAAATGCCCTCGGCCAGTTTGCCTACCTCGATGGCTTATGGCGCGCAGTGAATGCCGATATCACTTTAACCATCCAGCTCAGCTTAGATGATGCAAAACCCACAACATTGACGACCCATAGCCTAATCGTTGCCAATGCCGCACCGTTTACCAGCGTGTTGGCGCAGGGCGATGGCGAACCAAACATGACCGACGGTTTGCTCGACATTACTTGGTTGGATGCTGGCGATGAACCCAAAGAGCAGTTGCTTAGCCTCGCTGAATTAGCGATTGCAGGATGGGTGAAAGAAGGTAATAAAAATGTGCGAGATCAACAAGCGAGTGCAAGTAAAGTCCATCATGCCCATGCTAAAAAGGTCACTATCAGCAGCCAGCCTAAGTGTAAATATGTGATTGATGGTGAAGTATTTGAGCCTGCGGATCTCACTATAGAAGTCCAGCCAGCATCTCTTAAAGTGTTTGTTCCTTATCAGGAAACCACTGAGCAAGATGAGTGATCGTTGTGGAGGACATCCAGCCTAACTTTTTAGGCTGGATGACTGAGCATTTATAGAACAAACAAAAAATATAAAATATTCAACAAAATAAATATAACCAGCAGAACCAGTACCCGCATGAAATTAAATTCACTACCTTTGGGAAGTGATTTTTGAGTGGTGTTACTAAAATCCTGAAATTTACAATCTATCGCCTGCGCACATTGCTGTAGAACTTGTTGTAATTCCTTTCTATCAGTACTGTCACCTAATATCAATTGAGCACCGTTGGGCTGGTGCAATTCTAAATAAGCCAGATAATGTTGGACAGTATCTTCCGCTTGGCGATTGCGGCTGATCTGATGCCAGCGGGTGATTTGCAGCTGATAAAGTTGCACTGCTTTGATGTCCGAAAAGGCATAGGAACGCCACCGCCACAATCCCATATACCTCCCATTGAAGAAACCTTTACCGAGCCACAATTGCTGTTGCTCAGCATCTAACCAACACTGTTGCTGAACAAACGCAGTCGGTAACACGGGTAACAATAGAAACAGTGTTACCCAGCCGAGAGCGAGCTGTAGTATCGGATCGGGTTGTAAATAGGTTGCTCTGGCGCAGAGTAAACCAAGCAGTAATAACCCAGCAGCAAACAGCCATAATAGAGGTCGGTACTGAGTACTCAGAGTTTGAATATAAAATGCATTTTTAGAAGGTTGATTGAGTTTCACTGAACTTGTTCCTTGTTCCTTGTTCCTTGTTCCAAAAATTATCTCACCATTCAATATTGACCTGTGCCAGTAACAATAAGAGGCATTGATAGTTTGCACAATCAACACCTAACTCATTTCTAGACGCTTTCGAGTTAAACCAAAGACTCACATCAACGTAAATACCAGTTGCGATATAACTCATACTGCAAATATAAGCTGCAACTTTGCAGTTGCAGCTAAGGTGTTATTGACCCGCAGCAGTATCCTCACCGGTCCAGAGTCGCATGATGCGGTAAGGCGGTTTGGCGGTTTCGGCTTTTCCATTAAAGGCTTTTGCTTTATGTAATTGATTCACTGAAATATATAACCAGCCTGTTTCACCAAATTGCACACTATCTGGAAAATCCAGTAGTGGAGAACTGACCGCTGTTGTTAGTGTGCCTTTGTTATCTAGCATGGAAATGGCATTGTGGTTCAAATTGGTAAAGTAATGATTACCTTGTTTGGACGTTGCTGCGCCATCTGATACAGGCTTGGCTCCGACTAATTTTACCGTGGCGATAATTTTATCATTATTGCCTGTTTGTAAAGCCGCAGTCGATAACTGATACCAGTGAGTGCCATTCATTGCACCATAATAGAGTGTACTTCCATCGGCAGATAAACTGATTGGATTGACCGCTACACTGGCAACTTTGCCATTAAACAATGTTGTTTTGTTATCTATGTTCATTACTGCATCCGTTTCGGCCTGCAGCGAGCTATGACCAGAAAAACGTATTGTATGACCATCGTCGATACGCACCGCTAAGAGGCCAGGGTTGGCGATATCGGCTAAATAAATCCAGCCTTTTTGAGAGTCGACAACCAGATCCTGCATAAAGCTGCCTTTAGGCGCGAGAGCTTGTGGTAGGACGATTTGTTTATATAGACTGCCGTCCTTAATGTTGAATCCCCAAATCCTTGTCTGGCCTAATTCTAACCCCATATCTGCGGTCCAGAGGTGTCCAGCCTTGTCCTGAGCAATCCCTAATAAGGTATCAAATTGAGCAGTATTGGCTGTCGATGTTTTTTGCAAATCCGTTGAAGGCCAAGCTTTATAAGCGTTGGTCTCACGATTAACTTCAATCAATTGCAAACCTGATGGTGTATCAAATGGATGTACTGTGGCAAAAATCCGACCTTGTGCAGTGACGCTGACATTGCCAGGTCGTATTGGCAATTCAGCGACTGTTTCAAGACTTCCTACTGCTGGGGTGGCGTTTACAAAACTACTGGCTGTCAAAGAAAGCCATAATGCTGTTGTTAATAAGTGTTTCATATTCTATCTCCGCTTTTTCTGTTTAAGGGCTGTAGAATAGGAGTTATTATTTACAAAAAAAAGAGTATAAAGTTTAGCTCTGTTTCAATATTAATTTGATAATTAATATTTATTCAGCAGTCGTTTCACCGGTCTCGACTTGCTGCTCGTACTTGCTGAGCTTGTTGTAGAGGGTTTTAACGCTGATCCCCAGTTGTTCGGCGGTATCCGTTTTATTACCTTGAGTGGTTTCTAGTGCTTGATAAATAGCGATTCTCTCTAAATCATCTAAGCGCATGCCTTGGGGGATAACAACTTGTTCACCACCACATAAACCCACTTCATTCGTCTGAGGTAGCTGTAAATGGCTGGGTAAAATATCCTGATCGGCCAGAATATAGGCTCGCTCAATTGCATGTTTTAATTCGCGCACATTACCAGACCAAGGGTACTTAGCAATCATCTGAATACAGTCTTCAGCTAAGCTCTTATTCTGCTTTTCGGCCACGTTACGATAGGCAAGAAAATGCTGCGCAAGCCCAATAATATCCTCGCCACGTTCCCGTAAGGGCGGAACGCGAATGGGAAACTGAGCCAAACGAAAGTACAAATCTTCTCGAAATAGCCCTGCCTCTATCGCCACTATGGGATCACGGTTAGTCGCTGCCACAATACGTACGTTTGCACGTTGCACTTTGTCACCACCCACAGGACGATACTCGCTATTTTCCAACACTCTGAGTAACTTCACTTGATGATCAATCGGCATTTCGGTGACTTCATCGAGAAACAAGGTCCCGCCTTCAGCCTGTTCAAATACGCCTTTGTGATCGCGATTCGCCCCCGTAAATGCGCCTTTGACATGACCAAACAGCTCACTGTCGACCAATTCTGGGCTTAATGCACCACAGTTAATCGCAATAAAAGGCTCGTTCACCCTAGGGCTGGCAAGATGTATGGTATTAGCAACCAGTTCTTTCCCTACCCCACTTTCCCCAATAATCAGCACATTACTGCCTGTCGCAGAGACGCGACGAATTGTGCGATATAGCTTGTGCATAGGAGCTGATGAACCAACAAGCAAACCGTATTGGTCTAGCTCGCTAGCAAAAGGATGCAGTCGATTAGGCGATGATGCTAAATACTGTGCAAAATCAGCAAAAATTTCGCTGATTAGCGGCATATCGTAAGGTTTGCGAAAGTGGTAACCCGCAAAATGAGACATTAACTGATCAAGATTAGGATTTGGCTGACCATCGGAGAGAAAAATAAACTCAATATTTGACATGGCCGCATTATCCAGCAGCACAAGGTAATCTTCACGACTAAGACTGGATAACTCAATAATGGCAACATCGACGTGATTTGCCCCTAGCTGCTCTATCCAAGGCAAGTCATCGACACTGCGTAGCTTATTAAAGTCAGCAGCGCCAGCAAGTTCGATGATTGCTTGCTCGGCGCCAACATCCTGCAAGTGATAAAAAAGTGTCAGTCGAGCCATGCGTATCTACTCCCTGTATGAAAAACTACTGTATGTCAGCCATGAAATTTTAACAACAGCAACGGTAATAGTTGCCGATGTTCTAAGATGATATCTCGATGAACTGAGAATATCAGTCTAAAAATCAGCCTGTTAAAATATCATTAAAAACGAGAACAGAATATGCATGGTAGCTGAACGAAACAAAATCAGTTTACCCAATCAGTTAAACAATCTATGTCGAACACTGGCATTAGGAGGCCCATAATGAAGTCTAATGTTGTGCAACATCAGACTGATATCCGCGCCGATATCATGTTGATCGATGAAATCATCAAGCTGAATCAAGAAGGACTCACATTTTACAACCAAGCGAGGAGGTATGTCGAAGACTATAATCTTAAGCGTGTTTTTTCCGCCAAAGCTAACATCCACCAACGAATGTTAACTCGGTTTGAACAGCTGAGACGTTTGGCTGACGAGCCAATTAATGGCCTAAGTCACACCGTGCCCGTCACTTATACTCAAGCAACAGAATTGCTGCAACAGTGCCAAATTTCGCAGGCTATGACCGCCCTTGTCAATATAGAGCAGCAAGTGCTAATCCAAATAAAACAAGCAGTAAGGCAAGCGCATCAGCCACAACTTGCAAACCAACTTGCAGAGGGTGCCGCTTGGCTGCAAATGAGTTACGACGGTACGGGATCGCTCAATCACCATTAATTCTCTGTCGCTAAGTGAGCCAGATTTAACTGACTCCCTTCCACTTTTACTACAAACATAATACCGCACTGATGAGTGCGGTTTTTTATGCTCGAATGATGGCTCAGCATGCCAGAAAAAATTACATTTTGTCGGTAAAAAAGACCGACCTAAAGGAAAGTGCCAAGGTATAAAAACGCCAGATAAAACAATTAAAACATTAAAAATCATTACCTTAAAAACATTGGCACGATTGGCGCATTATCTAGCTTCGAGAAAACAACGGAGGATATGATTATGAAAACTACAACAGCATCAGTACTAGTGGCTTTACTTGTCGGTTCAATCAGTTTAAATGTGGCTGCCGCCCAAGATTGGAAAGGCGGAACCAAGGATGCGTGGATCGATGGTAAAGCAGAAACCACTTTACTGCTCAACACGAATCTCAATTCCTTCGACATCATTACAGATGTCAAAGATGGTAAAGTGACGTTAACAGGTAAAGTGGAAAGCAGTGTGGATAAAGCCCTCGCCACAGAGCTCATCAAGAGTTTAGATGGGGTGAAAGATGTCGATAACCAACTCACTGTGATGAATGAAAAAGAAGGCACCAGTGAAGTTGTTGCCACCTTAACTGACTCTAAAGTTGCCACAGTCATCAAAACGCGTTTACTGTTTTCAACTGACGTATCCGGCACCCAAATTAATGTGGATGTTGCCAATGGCATAGTCACATTGAAAGGTGAAGTTGCCAGCGATGCCGAACGTCAACTAGCACTGAAAATTGCCGAAAATACCGACGATGTGAAAAAGGTCGTTGATAAAATTAAAGTGGTTAAAAAAGTGTCTTAACTCTCGTGACAACGGCATTTTTTAAATTAAACGTATTTTAAGTAACAGCACACCGATCTAGACTCAAGGTTCGATAGTGCTTTATGAAAAAAGAATCAAAAAAACCAGCCTCAGCTGGTTTTTTTATGCCCATTTTCAGACCCAATCGAAAAGACTTACTCGCTTAAATTAAGAAGGGTGAATTCAGATGACTCGAATGATCATAAAGGAGAAGAGTTACAGAAAACTGAGCTAAAACAAAGGCGTTATTCAAGCTTCAAAGCCAAACTAAGCTTCAAAGCCAAACTGGAATGCATAAAAATGTTGGCCATTCTCAATATTGATGGTCATAGTGCCAGTTAACCCCTGCAACTCCCCCGCCCCAGAATGGGGTATCACTTCTAAGATCAGACGATTTTGTCCATCGGTCATAATGCCAAAATGTTGTAATACAAAACTGCCCTGCTTACCGCACAAATTACCAACCACTTGTTCAATGGCCACATAGCCAGCTGAGCCCTTGACTGACGTCATAGCACTGAGCATTTCCCCTTTGCTGCGCCCCTCAAGCTCACCATAAAAGGTTTTATCTAAGCCCATACGTCCTAACGTCACACCACCAATACCAGTAGCATAGGGGCTATCAGGAGTGAGCTTAACATCAAATTTCCCAGTGATTTTGCTAACTTGCATGACACTCTCCTTGTCGAAATCTTATGCTGACCTATTACCTGCTAACGCTTGCTATTGAAGCAAACATCACCCACTTACCGAAAAACAACTTAGCATAAGCCTGCGCAGATCCATAATGGCATTTACACGCTACTTATGTAGGCTAGTCTCACTCACTATCATCTCTATGGTTTTGACTATTTCAGGGCTTTCAGACATGGGTTGGTCAGACGCTCTATCGCGATAAGTCACAGCAATTTTGAATGGGGCTTCGAAAGGATAAACAGGTTCAATACTATCCACCTCGATTCGATCGCCAAGCATGACACTGCCTAAGTGTTTCAAGCTATTGTGTTTAAAATCCAGATTAAACAATCCAAGATACCAAAATACGCCTGAACCTTGAGTCGTCACAATAAAGGGCGCCACAAAGGGCATAGTTTGCATTTTAGGATCATCTTGAATCGGTGCGTCACTTTGGGTGTCCGGCTCTAGAGCGGGATCGAAATTTAACGGTGTAATGCGCAAGTAATCGAGTAATGCTCGACCTTTTATCTCACCATCTTGGTAGTCGCCCATAGCAAACTCTGTTTGCTTGATCTTAATAAAATGTGTCAGTGCAACGGACTTGCCGCCCTCAGGCAGCGTTATTTCAACAGGATTGGCGGTATTTAAGCTAAAGAGTTTAAGCATCACTTCCGATGCATTCGCCACAGGCTTTACCTCAAAAGGTGTCACAGTTTCGATCTCATTCGCCTGAGCCTGAGTTTTTTCATGCGCCATGGCTTCATCGTATTGCATCACCTGTCCATCTTCCATCACCATATAAATATCATCATTGGTCATGTTGAAACGGTAAATACCCGCAGCAAGTAAGGCTAATACCACTAAGGTTGCCGCTATGGTTAATTTTACAAACGTACTCATCTTCTCTCCCCAATCGCGCTCGTTATGCGCTACTTTTCTAACACCGATAAACTTCAAATCAATGTCGGAGCAGTATTACAGATACTGAGTTAAAGCGAAGTGGGTAAAGTGTAAAAAATGCCGCTATTTTGAATTTTGTCAGGCTAAGTTCAGCAACATGCCTTTTACTCGACCAATATGATGGGCCGAGTAAATACTCAGCCCAATACATCACTACTTTTCGTTTTTCCACAAGGCAGGGGTCTGGCTTGGTTGCCAATTGCCTTGGGAGAAATGCGCTTGCACTAAAGAATAGATTTTATCTTGATAGGACACAAACTCAGGTAGTTGATAATTATGCTGATCCTGCCAAGCAGGGGCATAGTTATCTAGCGTATCAAAACGATACCCTTGACGTTGAGCTTCTTCAACAAAACGCTTAATTTTAGGCAAGTTGATGGTTGCACCTTGTCCGCGGTGAGCATTCTCAAACAAGAAGTCGTGGGTCAAGATAACCACCTTCCCGTTATGTAAACCATCACTACAATCTAAGTTCTGCGTACGACTGTTAAGCGGATTCATCGTCGTTCCTGCGCAGGTGTTAATCACTTGATTGACTTTTGCCACCAGCTCAACCCCATCAGCCATGGATTCAGCAGGAAAGGCAACGCCCCAATCCTCTGGTCCCCAGTCTAGATCCCAGCCAAATATTTTATAGTCACTCTCGGCGAGCATGTTTTGAATTTGCACCGCAACTTGCGAACTGTTGGTCGAGGTTTCTGCGGTACAAGCAAAAGTGGGGTCCCAAGGCGGCACAGTATCGGATGTCGCACACAAGCCGTCGCCTTTGAGTTTACTGGTCACTCGCCAACCATTGGTGTAAGGCAAACGTGCCAACTTAGTCATCTTGTTATTGGGATAACTGGCGGCATTAGGAATAAGTTCAACCACTTTGGCCGTGTTCGTCACAAAATAGGTGAAATCGGTGGCCGCATCTTGATAGGATTTTACAGGCCAGAGTCCAACTTGATTACAATATGCCGCCCCAGATTGCACGCCATCAGTGCAGTTATGCAGCATATGATCGTAACTGTGGTTTGCCAGAATATGACCATCATCTAGCAAGCGTTGTAGGGCGACAGCCGCTAACGCCTCGTTTTCATCCCCTTCGCCATACATATGAAACGCATTAATAAAGAACGTCGCCTTAATATTGGCATCCTTTAACGCATCTAACAGCCCTAAGGTCGCGTCAATTGGACCATCATCAAAGGTAAGGTAAATGGTTTTATCGCTGGCGTAGGCCGCACTTAAGCCAGTACTCAAGCTCGCAACACAAAGCCCAACTGCAACGGCTATCGATTTCAGTTTCATGATTTCATCCTATAAATAATGTTTAAAGATGAATAAGTTAGTTCTCTTTACGCACTGGTTAATTCATAACCTGTAGACAGCGAGTTCACTTATCCGTTTAGCTTATCTATAGTGAGTAATCCCGCCGGCATTAGTTATACCATCCTAGCAACAAGCCATACTTTTCTACGCTAAGTCGATAAATTCTGCCTTTGCCCCAGTTATACCAATCACATTAAATATCTAATCAGTTCAGAGCCTCACAGGCATTTCAATCCAAGGCGCATTGACGCAGAAATGGTCATTCCCTTTTAAGTCAATGCAACACCGGAGTGGGATACCTGTGTGGCTCCCAAAGGGCGGGTTTCAACGCGCTTTATACTGCGTTTAAGGCTTTCGACAGAGCACCACTATGCCTTCAAGCCTTCGCCTTGTCTAAAGCGCGTTGAATTCCCGCTGAATGAACAGATATTTAATACGATTGGTATTAACGATCCCCCTTACCCAAGGCTTCAAAGACAATAGAAAAATACCAATCCTAGTGTGAAAAGTACCGCATCAACAATTCGATAACAGGTAAGTTAACTGGAGAAAAAAACAACATAAAAGCACTACAGGGATGCAATAACATGTCAGAAGGTCAACTATTTAAGAGCTCTTTGCTCGCATTATGTATCGCTAACGCCTTGTTCGGGATGAGCTCAACCGCAGTCGCGGCGGAGCAACAAGAGGCAACGGCAGAAAATATTGAGGTAATCCAAGTACGCGGCATACGTCGCTCGATTGAAGCCTCAATGAATACCAAACGCTTCGCCGACTCCACGGTCGATGCTATCACCTCGGAAGATATCGGTAAGTTTCCCGATAAAAATATCGGTGATGCGCTGCAGCGAATTTCTGGGGTGACGGTCGATAGGCAATACGGTGAAGTGAGTGGGGTCACCATTCGTGGTACAGCGCCAGAACAGAGTCGTATTTTGCTGAACGGTCAAACCGTTGCGAGCACCTCTTGGTATGATCTTGGTCCTGCCACTCGTACCTTCAACATGGAATTATTGTCAGCCGAGCAAGTCAGTGCGGTTGAAGTCCACAAAACGCCAACCGCTAGCCTTGAAGAAGGTGCGCTGGGCGGCACTGTCGATCTCAAAACCCGCAAGCCCTTAGATCTCGATGCCCACACCTATCAAGTCGCTGGCGAGCTGAGCCAAAGCAGCCTGTACGATGAAACAGACCCGAGTGGCTCATTCCTCGGAAGCTGGAAAAATGACGATGAAAAGTTCGGCATTTTAGGCGCCTATTCAGTAGAAAAAATTACCAGCGGCCGCCAAGTACTGGAATCTCTCAGTGGTTATTATGAATACTTCGCCGCTGATCCTGCACAAAACCAAGAATCAACTGTCGGGGCGTGGGGGATTGGCTCACAGGCGTTTAGGGCCGAACGTGAACGGACCAGTGCCCAAGTTACACTGCAATTTGCACCGACTGAAAAAACAGAGTTCACTTTAGATTACTTTAATTTTGAACTCGATATCCCCCACGTAAACCATAACTTCTTAACCGTTGGCGCCCGCGGTTCGGGCTCCACCAACGTAGTAAATAACGCCCAAGGCGGCACAGCATCGGCAACAATTCTGCCAGCGTATGCGTCGATTATTTATAACCCTGTGGTACGCCACGCGGTTAATATGAAGTCTGACGTACTCAACTTAACCGGAAAATACGTCGGGGACAGTTTCACCCTTAGCGGCGTCATTGGCCAATCGACCTCAGATGGCGGCACCCAAGGCGGCTCATCTTCTTGGTGGATCCCTGCGACGGATCAAGGCGGCAAAATTGGCGATCCCGCCTTCCCTAATGGTCAAGGCAGTGTCGATGGTGGCTTTAGTTACGATGCCACAGGTCCCTATCAAGTGGTGCTCACGAGCCTAGATGCCAACGATGCTAGCCAGTTCAAGCACGCCCAAGAGGCCAACTACGAAACCACAGTGCAAGATCATAAAGTCACCTACGCACAGTCTGACTTCGAATATCAACTCGATCATGATTTTATTAATAAAATTGCGGTCGGGATTAAGTACAACACCAGTGATTTCAAGCGTAATGCCTTCAACCGTAACCCCCCAGAAATCTTAGGTTTTGTGCCCAATGGCAACCTAGCCAACTGGAGCGATGGCGTACTGTCTGGCCTGCATTCCCAGAGCGGCGGCAATGTGCTCGACTCCTATGCCAAGTTAGATGAAGACAAATGGTGGGCGTTTATCAGCGAGAAATACGCCAATGGCGAGTTAGTGGAAGTCGCCGATCTCGGTAACACCTTCACTGTCGAAGAGGATATGTTGGCCCTGTACGCCCAAGCGGATTTCAGCGGCGAATTCTATCGTGGTAACTTTGGTTTGCGTTACGTTAACACAGACCAAACCTCAACCGGTTTTGCCGATGGCAAACCCTACAATGAATCCGTTAATTACGATAATTGGTTACCGAGTATCAACGTCGCCTTCGATCTACAAGAAGATCTAATCCTACGTGCCTCGGCCTCTGCCGTGATGGCGCGTAACAACTACAGCGACCTCAAACCAGGTTTAGCCATAGCGAAAAACTTTGGTACTGCAACCGGCGGTAATCCAAATTTAAAACCCTATAAGGCAAACCAAGCCGACCTTGGCATCGAATGGTACTTCACTGAATCTTCTATGCTGTCGGCAGCATTGTTCTACAAAGA
The DNA here is from genome assembly GCF_025653925.1 of Shewanella sp. SM68. NCBI lineage: Bacteria > Pseudomonadati > Pseudomonadota > Gammaproteobacteria > Alteromonadales > Shewanellaceae > Shewanella > Shewanella sp. SM68. Next base: position 35,371 of record NZ_JAKKRU010000003.1, on the reverse strand, counting down.
TATTGATAACGTAGTGTTTGTCACTGAGTCGACTCAGTACATTGAAGGTTGCGGCGCGTCAGAATCCGAGTGGAATAAATGCCGTGTCACAGCCCCAGCCAACGGCGGTAGCGGCTCTGTTACTGGGCTTGAAATCCAGCTACAACATAACTTTGAAAGCGGTTTTGGCTTCTTAACCAACTACACCTATGTTGACAGTAAAAGCACTCGCCCTGATGGCACCGAGCAGATGATTGAAGGTGTGTCAGAAAACTCCTTCAACGGCTCACTCTTCTACGAAGATGATCTGTTCAGCGCCCGTATCGCCTATAACTGGCGTTCAGAATACTTAGGCGTGGGTAATATTCAAAACGTGTTAAACGACAGCTATCAACAAGTGGATGCCTCGATTATTTGGCATGCAATGGAGAACTTAGATATCTCACTCGAAGGGGTTAACTTAACCAATGAAGTGGTGCAATCCTATGATGTTAAATACGGATTAACCCAAAACACCATCGAATTTGGTTCGCGTTATTTCGTCGGTGCCAGCTACAAATTTTAAACTTGAGTCACACCATAGCCGACCTTAGGGTCGGCTTTTTGCGTTGATAATGCAGCGGGGATAAGCCATGAAAGTGAAGCAAGCAATCAGAAAAATCATTATCTTAGGTGGCGGCACCGCAGGTTGGATGGCAGCGGCAGCCCTCGCGAATAACCCCGTATTTGCCGCCATTGAGCTCTGTTTAGTGGAATCGGACAACATAGGCACCATAGGCGTTGGTGAAGGTTCAACGCCACACTTGAAACGCTTTATGGACAACTTAGGCATTAGCGAAAAAGATTGGATGGAACAATGCCACGCCAGCTATAAAACTGGCATCGATTTCATCAACTGGAATGGGGACGGGCAGCAATACTTTCACCCCTTCTATTGTCAAATGGATGTGAAACCCGCTGAAGTTTTCTTTATCAACGCCAATGCAAGACGCCGAGGGCATGGGAATGCCGTTAAACCCGATGCATTTTTCTCCAGCGGCGTATTGGCCAAGCACAATCTCAGCCCAAGGCCGAATAAAACAATGCCCTGCGCTAACGAATACGGCTATCACTTCGATGCCACTGAGCTGGCCAATTACTTAAAAGATTATGCCTGCCAACGCGGCGTAAAACACCTCATCGGCGATGTCATTGAAGTTTCAACAACCCAAAACCAACATATAGACGCCTTAATGCTGGCGAATGGCGAACGACTTAACGCCGACTTTTTTATCGATGCCAGCGGCTTTAGCGCTAAGTTAATTCATAAAACCCTAGGCGTACCCTTTCAATCCTTCGCCAATGAACTGCTCAACGACAGCGCCGTCACTGTACCTGTTCCTGTTCCTGTTCCTGCATTAATGGACACCACTCAAACACAGCAAACCCATGATCTACAAAACCATGCATTGCAAACCCAAGCACAGCAAGCCAAGTACCATACCCGCGCAACGGCGCTCAGTGCGGGCTGGCTATGGCAAATTCCCCTCACCCACAGGCTTGGCAATGGCTATGTTTATAGCAGTCGCCACCTCAGTGCCAATGCCGCGGCCAAAGAATTATTGCACAGTGTTAATCTGCCTGAATCAACCCAAGTACGGTTTCTCAAAATGCGGGTCGGTGTCAGTGACAAGGCTTGGCACAACAATGTGTTGGCGATAGGACTCGCGCAAAGTTTTATCGAACCACTCGAAGCCACGTCCATCATGATGACCCAATTTACCCTTGAAAAATTTATGTCGTTATTCGAGCGCTATCAATTGAATAAGCAGGCAGAGACCTTAAGTCGACAAACACTCAATCAGGCGGTCATGCAGTTAGTGCTCGGCATAAAGGATTATATTCAGGCCCATTATGTCACCAGCCAGCGCAGCGAACCCTATTGGTTGGCGGCGAGAAAAGTCACCATTTCCCAAAGGCTGACGCAACTATTGCAAGCTTGGTATCAAGGGGAAGACTTTGATCTGCTGCTTTACCAATACGATCAGCAACTCGCCTACTTTCGCCCTTCTTGGTATGCGCTGTTAGCGGGAATGGATTACCGCGACCCAAAACTGAAGCGCCCATTTGAGCCGATTTCAGCGGAGATCACGGCGCAAGCGATACGCTACAGCCAAACCTTAGTGGAGCAGTATTTTCAGCCTAAGCATCCGTGATAAGAATGGTTAAATTGCCCTTTGTTTACTGCTAAAGCACTGACGAAAACGACTCGGCGTGACACCTTTAAATTGAATAAAACGCCGATTAAAATTGGATAAGTTGTTGAAACCACACTGATCGCTGATGATTGATATCGGACTTTGATTTGACAGCAGTAACTTGCACGCCTTAGCTATCCTGAGTTGATTGATAAACTCAGTTAAGGTTTTCTCGGTGCGTTTTTTAAAGAAGCGATGGAAGTGATTGGTGCTCATATGCGCCAACTTTGCCAAATCCTGTGCCGACAAGGCCTGAGTGTAATTGTCATAGATATGCTCAATCACTTTATCGAGCTTTTTCACGGTAAAGTCGAGTTTACTACCGTGGGTAAACAAGGTGCTCGACAAGAGTTCTTGCTGACTATCCTGTTGTAATAATGCTAATAATTCCAATAACAAAATATAGCGTCTAAAAGGATTGGCCGTCTCCATCGCGATAAACACACTATGGGCCTTACGCGCCGTTTCCTCACTAAACAACACACCTCGTTTGGCATGGGTCAAAAGTGAATGCAAAGACGCTAACTCACGTTGCTCATTCACAATTTGGTGTAGCCAGACCGCTGGAATTTGTGCCACATAAACAACTTCCTGCACTCTCGCATTCGAAGTGTCGTCTTTTAGCGCGTTGCCATTTGATATCTCGTCAGTTGAAACACCAAGGTTAACCTCGGATTGCCAGCCGTGGGGCATATCTGGGCCTATGATCACTAAATCATAATCGCCATAACGGGCAATATGGTCGCCCACATAACGCATACCATAACTGTTGAGGGTTAAGCAGATTTCGTACTCGGGGTGATAATGCCAATTGAGATCCATGTGGTCCCATTCATAACGAAAGTAACGCCAAGAGCTATTTTCATCGGGGATCACTTTTTCACACAGAGGTTTCATCCATTAAACTCCAGTTGCTCATTCCTTTACCTTAGCTTCAATCAGCTCTTATAGTTCAACGCCATTCACTCAAGCTAGCCGTTATGCAAACCTGTTAAATTATTCAATTACTTAGACCTTATTTTTAATGCCAGCCTTGACCTATCAGCGCGGCGAAATAGCTGTGCCTTCGCGCACTATTGTCTATAGCAAGTCAGCCTTGCAGTGATACTAAAATCCGCCACTCCAATACTATTCTATCCAATGTTAATTAAAGGTAACTATTTTACAAGTAAATAGGTTATCAGCAGAGGCTAAAACATGGTTTTCTCTATGCTCATCCGCAGCAACTATCTGCTGCCCACTATCTACAGCAAGTATTTACAGCACCTGATGTAAATCAACCCAATCAGCGCAAACACGATTTGACTATGTGAGAAAAGTATCGACAGAGGCACCATTCGTATCACCACCAAGGCGAGCGTCAAGCCACAATGAATTTCACTTAATTCAATTGGCTAAGCACATGAAACACAAACTCATCATTCTGTTTGTTCTCTGCACTTTCTTTGTGATTTCTTTGATGACCAACAGCATGGGGCCGATTTTCCCTGCGTTAATTGACAGTTATGCTATCGGCCTGACGTTGGCGGGGTTATTTCCCTTTGCGTTTTTTATCGCCTACGGCGTGACATCGATTCCTGCGGGGATTTTGGTGGACAAGTACGGTGAAAAGCGGGTGATCATCTTAGCCTTTAGCCTGGCGTTTATCGGCGCCGTGACTTTTGTGTGTCTGCCCACCTTTAGCATCGCCATGTTTAGCCTGTTTTGTATTGGCACTGGCATGAGTTTATTGCAGGTAGCAGTGAATCCCTTATTGCGACAAGCTGCGGGGCCTGAGCATTTTGCCTTTTTCTCCGTACTGGCCCAACTTGCCTTTGGCGGCGCCGCGACCTTAGCGCCGCTGGTGTATCAGCATTTTGTCGCCTTAGATCAAGCCAGTGTTGCATCAGCCAACTATGTGCAACAGCTATTGCCCGAGAACATGAGTTGGCTCGCCATGTATTGGTTATTCGCCGTGGTCGCGCTCGCCATGGTGCTCTTTGCCAGCCTAGTGAAGATGCCCAAAGTGAATAAACTGGCAGATGAGTCGGCAGGTGCCCTCGAGACCCATTTACGCCTTTTCAAAGATAAAACCGTTTTGAAATTCTTCTTCGCTATCGCCGCCTACGTTGCGCTTGAGCAAGGGCTTGCTAACAGTATCTCAGTCTTTTTGCTGCAATATCATGGTCTTGATACCTTAAGTGTCGGCGCCAATGTGGTTAGCGATTTTTGGTTTTACATGACGCTCGGCTGCCTACTCGGTTTGCTGCTACTTAAACTTATCGACAGTCAGATCTTGCTGCTCAGTTTTTCCCTTAGTTCACTGGTTTGTTTTCTGGTGGCGATTTGGGGACCGAGCCAACTAACATTAATTTGTTTCCCATTGGTTGGCTTTTTCATTTCTATCATGTGGTCGGTGATCTTCTCGTTGGCGCTCAATTCGCGCACTCAAGATCATGGATCATTCGCCGGCATTCTCTGTACCGGCATTATCGGCGGCGCGTTTATCTCGCCGATCATTGGTGTTATCAGTGAGCTGTCCGGCGAATTACGGTTCGGGATGTTAGTGCTGCTAATCCCTATGGCTTACATAGGTTATGTCGCCCTAACGGCTCGTCCCTTGATTAAAAACACCACATTATTTTCAACAAAAGCGGCCTCAAAGAATGACGAGCCGATGGCAACAAACAACACGAGAGGCAACAAGCTATTATGAGCGTCCTATGTTTAGATCTTGGGGGAACTAAACTGATGTTGGCACAGGTGGAAGGTAAAACCTTACTCGACACTTGGCGCTATCCCGTTCCCGCCGATGGCAACTTTGAGCAACTGTTCGATTTTCTCGTGACCTGCATCCACAGTCACCTCACGCCCGAAACCTCTGGCATTTCCATCGGTATCCCAGGCATGGTGGATATGCAGAGCGGCACCTTACTCGAAGTGCTCAATATCCCGGCGCTGACGGCGACTCAGTTAGCCCGGCAGCTGCAAAATACCTTTGAAATTGACGTCGTTGTGAATAACGATGCTAACCTCTTTGCCCTTGGCGAAGCTGTGCTCAACAGCAATCAAGACATGCTCGGGATTACCTTAGGCACTGGCGTGGGCGCTGGGGTGATTTTTAATGGTCAGCTGTATTCGGGTAAACATTGCGCCGCAGGTGAAATCGGCAGTTTGAGTTATCGTGATGGCATTATTGAGCACTACTGCTCGGGGCAATACTTCACCACTCATCACCAGATGAGTGGTGAGCATTTGTACCAAAAAGCCTGTGAAGGTGACAGCCAAGCGCTGCAAGCCTTCGCCCATTTTGGCGAACACTTGGCGCACATGATCGCCCAAACCTTACTGGTATACGATCCCAAAGATATCATCCTTGGCGGCTCAGTCAGCCAAAGCTTTCCCTTTTTTATTGAAGCGCTTAAACAGAAATTGCAAAGCTTAGTCTATGGCCCGCAACTGACAGACTTGACGATTTCAGCCAGCCAACATCACAATGCAGCCCTCATAGGTGCCGCGCAGTGGTTTTTACAACAACAGAAAATCAAGCGGTTTCAACTAACATCACAATGCTCCAGCAATTGATCGACGCAGCGCCGTGGTTTTTACAACAAAAGGACTCAGCTAAGTGAAAGGACAAATAACACAGAAAGGGAAAATACAGTGGCAGAGGATTAAGACGGCCTTAGTCAGCAGCGTCATGGCAGTGCTTCCCGTGGCGTCGGTGCTTTCAATACTTGTAATGCCATCAGTACAGGCCGCCAATGCTGTGCAGGAGGCAAATCATGTCGCACTTAATCAATTAGCCGATAAGCTCCAATTAAATTATCAGTTAACCGCCAGTTATCTTGAAACCTGTCCCGCTAAAGAAGCCCAATGCTATCGCTCCGCCATTGAGCTGACCTTGCCCACTCAGCTATCGAACGACAAGTTATCCAGCGAAGAGTTAAATCACGGCGACTGGCAAATTTATTTCAGCCAATTATCGCCCGTTTATTTCGTCGATGCGGGTGACTTTAGCATTGAGCATATCAATGGCGATTTACATAAAATCACTCCTAAAGCCAGCTTTAAGGGATTCGTCGCCAATCAAGTTTATCGTATTGAGTTTTATAGCAAAGGCAGCCAAATCACCCGTTCCGAGTTTATGCCAAACTTCTTTGTCGCTATGGGCGATAAGGCGCAGGTCATAAAGAGCACTCAAACAAGGCGCGATCCAGAAACGGGTTTAGCCGAGCAAGACTACCTCGCGCCTTTTAATGCCGAGAAACAATTCTTACTGGCAAAAAACGATGCAACCCCCTTTGCCGATGGCCAGTATTTAGCAGAGCAATATCAAGCCTTAGCCGCAGACAAAGCACCTGACATTAGCGGCAAACTTATCCCCACGCCACTTCATAGCCAAAGCCTAAACTCGGCGCCTTTATCCCTTGCTAAAGGTTATCGACTCACGGCTGCAACTGTCGATTTTAAGGGACGGCAGGCGGCATTTGATTACCTCGATTCTTTAGGCTTTTCGGCCAAGGACAAAGGCACGCCGCTATTATTGCAACTCGATGCTCAAGCACCTAAAGTCGCAAGCACTGAAGCCCATGATAGTGAAATTAAAAGCAGCGAAGCCTATCGGTTAACCATAACGACTGAACAAATCAGTATTCGAGCAAGCAGTGAAGCTGGACTCTTTTATGGCCTACAGAGCCTAGCTGGGTTGATCAGTTTAAGTGACGATCAACTGGTCGCCATCGATATTCAAGACCAGCCTCGCTACGCCTTTCGCGGCCTACATATCGATTTAGCCCGTAACTTTCACTCGCTCGATTTTATTAAACGCATTATCCCACAGCTCGCCGCCTATAAAATCAATAAGCTGCATTTGCACTTAGCCGACGATGAAGGTTGGCGTTTAGCCATCCCAGGCTTACCTGAACTGACCGATGTGGGCGCAAAACGCTGTTTCGATTTAACCGAGCAAACCTGTTTATTGCCACAACTGGGCAGTGGCATAGCGGACGTAAACCCCGTCGATGGCTACTTAACCGTGGCGCAATACCAAGAAATATTACAACTGGCTGATGCTCACCATATCGAAGTGATCCCTTCACTGGACATGCCGGGGCATTCACGCGCCGCAATAAAATCCATGGAGGCGCGTTATCACCATTACCTCGCCAAGGGAGACAAAGCTAAGGCGGAGGAGTTTTTACTGACTGAATTTACAGATAAAACCCAATATTCGTCGATTCAGTATTACCACGACAACACACTCAATGTGTGTCTGCCGAGCACCTATCACTTTATCGATACTGTGCTTGATGAAGTTAAAAAGATGCACCAAGCCATAGGCATTCCATTAGTGCATTACCACATAGGCGCCGATGAAACCGCAGGCGCTTGGGTAGAATCCCCCGCGTGTATCGCAATGAAAAAACAAAAAGCCGATGAGTTAGCCGGACTGCATTCGCTCAATGGTTACTTTATCGAACGCGTTGCTAATATGCTGGCGGAGAAAGGGATTATTGCCGCTGGTTGGAATGATGGTATGGGTGAAGTGCGTCCCGAAAACATGCCCGCCCAAGTGCAATCTAACGCTTGGTCGCAGATTTCAGACAACGGCCATCAAATCGCCCATAAGCAAGCAAATTTGGGCTGGAAGGTCGTTATCTCAACGCCAGAAGTCACCTATTTTGATTTCCCCTACGCTAGCCATCCAGATGAGCGCGGCAATCATTGGGCCTCGAGGGCAATAGACAGTTTTAAGGTGTTTAGCTTTATGCCCGATAATCTGCCCGCCCATGCCGAGCGCTGGCACAATAGCTTAAATCAGCCATTTGTGTCGGACGATAGCCACAGCCAGCTCAAACCGAGACACGGTTTTTACGGCTTGCAGGGGCATCTTTGGAGCGAAATGGTGCAATCGGACGAGCAAGCAGAATACATGTTATTTCCGCGCATGGTCGCCCTCGCCGAACGGGCATGGCATAAAGCACCATGGGAATTAGCCTATGATTATCAAGGTAAAATCTATAGCCAGCAAACTCAACATTTCGCCCGCCAACTCAAGGGCCAAGCCGAGCAAGTCCTCAAACAGGATTGGCAAACCTTCGCCGCGGTTTATGCCAATAAAGTGCAACCTAAGTTAGCAAAAGCGGGAGTTTTCTATCGCATAGCACCGCCAGGAATACGTGTTGAACATCAGCAGTTAGTGCTCAATAGCTTATATCCCAATGCCGAGTTGGAATACCAACTCGACTCAGGACCTTGGCTAAGCTACCGCCAAGCTTTCAAGCTTAATGATGTCAAACACATCCGCGCCAGAGTCAAAGATGGCGCACGTTACTCTCGCCCATCGACTTGGCAAAACACCCTCTAGTCGTTTCTCGCACAATGTCGGCCATCATATGTGATGGTCGATACGTTAATTGACTATTAATACCACTGGTCGATGGGTTAAGCATGAGCTTACATTGAGGCTTTTCAATAACAGCGCAACTCAGGCTATAATCTCGCTATTCGCGATAACACTCTCGTGATAATACTTTATCAAGCCTAAGGATCCGCCAACCGATGACAACTGCTTCTACTAGCCCCTTTGCCGTGTTAAACCAAACCACAGCGACCTCGTTTAATGAACAGAAAAATCTAATTAAACGGGTATTTAAAGGTAAGCCAGTGCAATGTCCTAGCTGTAAACAGACACTTAAAGTCATATTGCCTGAGCAGGCAAAGGCAGAACAAGCCGCAGGCATTTACTGTGCTAAAGGCTGCACAGATATCGAACTCGATATGGAAGCCGTCGCGGGACTCTAATCATTCCAGATCCAACCCACACTGGCATTAGCTTCACATCGACGGCCAAGCGACGATTACAACAGTCACTGTAATTCGCCGTTATAAAGTAAATATCTTTCTAATTATCAATGAGATTATTTAAACTGATCACGGTAATTGCTTAAGCTGCCCACGAAAATAGTGTCGATAATAGCCCACCAAATTACTGCCAATAAAGAGTACCTCCATTAACACTGCCACGGGCGATCCCACTAAGGCATTGTGAACGAGCCAAAAACTGGTTCCGACTATCATAAGCAGTCTGAGATCTTTATCACTTTGACAGAATGCGGCGCGGGTTTGAAACAAGGTGCCTATACAACTGATCACAGTCGTTACCCCATTAAAGGTCACAATGCTCATCACAAGTGCAGCAATAGAGAAACACCATAGGGCTACTTTTGAGGTGGTAAAAATACTGGTGAGATAACGCACTGTGGCTATGCCCATTAAGCCTGCGGCAGTCCATTGCTCCAGCAAACAAAAATGAATTGAAATCAAGATGCCAGACACAAAAAGGCAGGCAACTATCCGCTCCCGCACCTTAAATTGAAACGAAATCAGATCGAAGATAATGGCTATCGCCACCAAAATTTGAGACAAAGTAAACGCAGTCAACTTATTAAGCTCCTTCGCTTTAAGCAATAATGCGCACTCTGATTGAAAGCCTTATAGACTTGAGAGCGCAACTTAAGGCGCAGCATCATGGGAATCGCGATTTAGCGCATTAACTTAAGTTAACTGGGAGCAAAAACCGTTAAAGAGAGTCTTGAAGTCGTCGGCGCATACGCGACAAACTGATTGCCGTAATGCCAATATAATTAGCTAGCTGACCTTGGCTTAACCGCTCAAGCCAAAGTGGTGAATGTTCGCGTAAATACAGATAACGTTGCTCAGGTGTGTGCAGCAGTAAAAAGGCTTCCTTTTGTTCTTTATACAATAATTGCTGTTTAAGTAACCCAAGTTGCACTGACTGCAGCGAAGTATCATCCAACACAGATAACGGCATTTGGATAAGTTTACAGGCGCTTAAAGCTTCTAATTGGTAACGAGCGGGAATTTGCTTAAGCCAACTGACATACAAAAAACACAGTTCACCCTCGAAATAAAACTCCTTACAGCGCTCTGTGCCCTCCTGAGTATAATGGCAAGCGCGCACGATACCATCCACAACAAAATATGCCTGTGACTGCTCATCTCCTTGGCCAAGAAGTACCTCTCCCGCCGGCACGTTCAACGCTTTAAACTGTGGTAAGTAACGTTCAACAGCAGCTTGACTCGCCCCTAACGCAAGCAAAAATTGTTGCAGTGGCTGACAAATTGGCACCTGCAATACAGCAGTCTTTTTTACGTCATCAGGTTCAATCATGCGAGCTACTCAGCGATTTATCACTAAACACTTAACCACTGCCATTCGAGTAAGGGTTCAGCACTCGCTTGCAAGCCACGGCTCAGCGTGACGTTAAATACACTTTTAGCGGGAATGCTTCCCACACCCTTAGGCGTGCCTGTCATTACAATATCGCCCTCATCGAGACTGATAAATGCCTGTAGCTCGGACAATATGGTCTGAGGTTTGTAAATCATTAAATCGATATGTCCCTCTTGGACTAGCTTGTCATTGATACTCAAGGTGAAATGCAGCTGTGCCTCTGCATCATCAATCGCCACAAACGGACTGAATAACGCTGCACCATCAAAGGCTTTTGCTCGCTCCCAAGGCAATCCCTTAGCTTTTAACTTAGTTTGCAAATCACGTTTTGTGAGATCTAAACCGACGGCGACGCTACTGAAACGGCCATTTTGAAACATAAAACACAGCTCGGTTTCATAATGCAAGGTTTCCCCTTGATGCTCAGAATAAAGCACAGTCGAAATGGCCGAATTGGGCTTTAAAAATACCACCATATCCTCGGGAATTTCGTTACCTAATTCATGGATATGCTCAACATAGTTACGCCCAATGCAGAGAATTTTTGTCGGTACGATAAGATTTTTACCTAACACGACTGATTTCATCTTTAATCCTTTTCAAGATAGGTTGAGATTATTTTAAATAATAAAACCAATTAGTTAACCTAAATTAAATCTAAACGTTCAATTGAACTAATCACTGTACTTATGACGAACTCTGCTACACTTAAATCAATATTTCAACGAAAACAGCGATCTAACCATTAATAAACCCATTTTACAGGGACAGTCATAGAAGAGGTTTTCGCACTATGTTAACGCTTACCATAAAACAAAAAATCATCTTTAGTTTTAGTGCAATTGGCGCGCTGCTCATCGCTGGTAGTAGCTTTTTCTACTATTCACTCTCCCAAGTGCAAACCGCCTATCAAAATATTGAAACCTTAGCCGTACCCGTGCAAAAGCAGAGTAATAGCTTACAACTAGTGCTATTAAAAATGTCACGCCTTGCCACCCTAGCCCATAGTCAGCAAGACACTGCCGCCTTAACCAAAAGTCAGCAAGCATTTACCGCGCTGCAGAAGAAATATCAAAGTATCGAAAATGAGTTAATTGAGCGAGTTGCAGATCAACCTAAGATGCAAACATCCCTAAACGAAGCGCAGGCAAGATACCAAGCCTATTTGCAGCAAAGCCAAGCCATGTTTAGCGCTAAACTCGCCAATGAACAAGCAAAACGGCAGTACCTGCAACTCTTTGAGCACTTTAACCATGCCAAGACCAACGCCAGTAATGCGATGATTGATCTCGAAACTCTTTCCATCCCCGATAATCCGACTTTACTCGAAGAAATTGTCGGCACAGGTACTCGCATTGACGACATGCTCTATACGCTAGCCAACACTATGGGGGAACTGATCCACACTCAAAGTTTGGATGTTATTCAATCGCACCAACAGGATGTCGGTATTTTACTGGGGAACCTCACCACTAACTTTACCTTTTTAAAACAACAAACTGATGGGCTTGATACCTTAGGATTACTGCAAACATTCGAGCAAGAATATGCGATTATCAATACCTTACTCGCAGCGCCTGCCGAACTTTATAAAGTGCAGGAAGCCGTAGTTGAGGCACAACGACAAGCAGAGCAACATTACCTCGATGCCGATAAAGAGTTTAATGCGAATAATCTCGCCTTAGATAAGTTAATCAACTTAGCCGACCGCCGATTTACCAGCCTGCAAACCATCGCCAGTAATGATATTCAACAGGGTCAAACCTTAGCGATTGTACTAGCACTGGTATTTATCATCATGGTGAGCTTTATCTCTTTCTTCACATCCAAGGCCATGCTCAATCCCTTGGCCTTAGTGAACGGCGCACTCGCCAGTATCGCCCGAGGGGATTTATCTAAACGCATTCATAAACGTCATAACGATGAATTTGGTGCCCTAATCGATAACATGAATACCTTGAGTGACGATCTTGCCAAGCTGTTAACCAATATCAGCCAAAATGCCCATTCATTGGACAGCTCTGCCACGCAAACCAATGAGCAAGGCCAGCGCATCGCCAATGCCGCAACGGCGCAAATCAGTCGAGTCGATGAAACGAAAGCCTTGGCAGAACAGATGTTTACTAGCTCAAATCTAGTGACAGAACAGGCCAGTGAGTCGGCGAGACAAATCAGTCAAGCCTCGAAATACGGTAATCAAGTGAAGCAAATTGCCGATGATAATCGCAATAAAATTGCCGAACTGAGCGCCCGTTTAAGTAGCTCAGTTGAAGTCATGTCTCGCTTGAGCATTCAAAGCGATAATATTGGCAGCATTTTAACCACCATTAGCAGCATTGCCGAACAAACCAATTTGCTGGCACTGAACGCCGCCATTGAAGCCGCCAGAGCGGGGGAACATGGTCGTGGTTTTGCTGTCGTGGCCGATGAAGTGCGCTCACTTGCCTCACGCACCCAAGCCGCCACCGCCGAAATTCAAACCATGATCACGGCCCTGCAAAAAGAAACGTCCACGGCAGCCGATGCAATTACTACGGGGCAAAATCAAGCAAATGAGTGTGTCGGACAAAGCCAAACCCTGCAGGATTCTATCGCTCACATAGAAAGCACCTTACATACCCTCAATAAAATGAGTCTAGAGATCACCCACGCCGCCCACGAGCAGTTAGATTACAGCCAACGGATTGAGTCGAGCATGAGTGAGGCGGCACAATCTGCAGACCAAAATGCCAATGAAGCTATGGACATGGCCAAACGCAGCAACGAAGTCACTCTGCTTGCCCATTCACTCACCAGCTCAGTGGAACGGTTTAAACTATAGAGGTGATGGGACCTAGAATCTAGGCATATTCCATCAGGAATTCATCGAGCTGTTCGTTGGCAATTTCAATCTCGTCACCTTCGAACTGGGCGATATGAAACATACCCTCACCTTCGTTAGTCACAGGGATATTACTTATTCCTATGATAATACCGTCGGTTGGCGCGCGAATGGCCACACTGTCACCGCCGTGGGGGCTGACGATATGGGCAATGATATAACCCTTAGTCACCCGCTGGCCAAGTTTAAGCTTCATATTCACTAAACCATCGGATTCACTGCGCACCCAATAACTGCGAATAGCACTGACACTCGCGCCTTTGTTACTCACTCGCCCTTTAAGCATATCTAAACTGCGCATCACATTGAGCACACCTTTGAGGCCAGATTTTATCGACAACTCGCTAAAACGTAACGCCTCTCCAGCCTCATATAAAATGCAAGGAATGCCCTGTTGATTAGCATAACCTCGCATAGAAACACTGCGCGCTTTAGAATGCATAATAAGCGGCGCACCAAAGGCATTCGCCATGGCCAGCATAGTCTCATCATTAGTATCACAGCGAATTTGCGGCAAATTATCCCTATGGACGGCCCCTGTATGTAAATCAATCACATGGGTTGCATGAACTAATAACTGAGTGGCAAACAGATTAGCTAAACGGCTTGCGAGCGCCCCTTTGCTAGAACCAGGAAAGCAACGATTTAAATCACGACGATCGGGTAAATAACGGGATTGCTGAATAAAACCAAACACATTCACTATTGGCACCACAATTAACGTGCCCGTCAGATTCTTGGGATTCACTCTGGCTAATAAACGCCGACAAATTTCGATACCATTGAGTTCATCCCCATGAATGGCGGCACAAACCAGTAAAGTCGGGCCAGGTTTGGCTCCGTGAAACACTTCCACATGAATATCGAGTTGCGTATCGGTATACAGCTTAGCGGCAGGCAGCTTGATCCCTAATTGCGTCCCAGCTGTGACTCGTTTTCCCGCTAATTCAAATGCTTCACGTCTTTTTACCATGGCAACTCCCTTGTTCTATCAAATGTTATCCCGCGCGGTTGGCTCATGTTTACCGCATTTTGCCAAAGTGATCCGCTATTGCATATCAGCCTACTTTAAAGACTAAAGTGGGATTTTAAACGAATTATTGCGGCTCAAATTGGTTCAGCCAAGATTTTAAAATCTGCAGCAACACAGGCCTATCTTCAACGCTCACGCCCGCAAACAACGCACTTTGACATTGAATATGCTGAGGTAATGCCTTATCAATGAGCGCCTTACCCTCAGCAGTTAACGAGACATGGACGGCGCGGCGATCTTCCTTACTGTGCTCCCGCTCAATCAGCCCCTTATTTTCGAGTCTGTCTAAACGACTGGTCATAGCGCCAGAACTTAGCATCATGCTCTGATAAAGTTGCGAAGGCGAGAGTGTGAACGGCTCTCCCGAGCGCCTTAACGTCGCGAGCACATCGAACTCCCCCTGACCTAAGCCAAATTCGGCGTGGCATTGCAGCAGTACCACTTCGATATATTTCGTTAAACGAGCGATTCGCCCGAGCACAGCCATAGGGATCAAATCCTCACTCACCCCTTGCTGTTGCCACTGTTCAACAATTCTATCGAGGCCATCTTCTTTGGTATTCGAATCCGCTTTCTTTTTATCCGTAGAACTCGCGTTAGTATCCGCAGGACTGGCATTAGTTAGCGTCATTTTAGCTGTCATAGGTTTATCTCAATATAAAGATTCTTTACATCATTCTTTACATCTTAGTCATTTTCTCGCAGAATTAAAATATCTTTATATCGAGATACATCTGAAAGAGATTCTTTTTGAATTGTAGTGATGTAGTTTCAACCTACTGTTGTTGAAAGGAAATCATCATGAGTATGCTAAATGCTGCTACAAATCACTTTTTCAGCAAATCAAACTCAGCTTATTTTTGGAGACAATCCATGCGATCCCCCCAGACAGAGAAAGCGAATTTATTGCTGCTCGGACTCGCGTTCATCCTTATTGGTCTAAATCTACGACCCATTCTCGCCTCCGTTGGGCCTTTACTGCCCAGCATACAAAAGGATATCAGCTTAAGTTTTACCTTAGCATCTATGCTGACATTGCTGCCCGTGCTCGCCATGGGACTGGGTTGTTTTGCAGGCTTTAGTATCACCAAACGCTTAGGATTCAATACCGTAATGACAGGATCATTGCTACTGCTGATCGCCGCTACTGCAATGCGCTTCTGGGCGATAGATGCCAATTGGCTTATCTGCTCGGCATTACTGGCAGGGGTCGCAATCGCCCTCATTCAAACCATAATGCCCGCCATGATTAAGCTTAATTTCGGTGAACGGGTGCCCTTAATGATGGGGCTTTACGTCACTGCAATTATGGGCGGCGCCGCATTAGCGGCGAGTAGCGCGCCTTTTATCGGGATGAACTTAGGTTGGCGCGCGGGTCTAGGTCATTGGACTTGGCTAGGCATATTCGCACTCGTGCTGTGGCTCCTGATTAAACATAAAGCCGCATTACCGAGCCAAGCAAAAGAGCAAGCTTTGCAACTTAACTTTTGGCGTTTTCGCCGCAGTTGGCTATTGGCGATATTTTTTGCATTAGGCACAAGCTGTTATGTCTGCGTACTTGCATGGTTAGCCCCCTACGCGGTCGAGCTAGGTTATAGCCAAACTCAATCGGGATTAGTGTTAGGTTTTTTAACCAGCATGGAAGTGATCGCGGGCTTAGTGTTTCCTTGGCTTGCCAGCAAGTCGACGGACAGACGCGCCATCATAGCCCTACTCTGCTTGCTACAACTCATTGGCTTTATGGGACTGGCACTCGCCCCTCAAGTATCGCTATTTTTATGGGCGGGACTTGCAGGATTAGGTATTGGCGGGATTTTTCCACTCGGGCTGATTGTCACTATGGATCATCAACAGAATCCCATGTTAGCAGGTAAATTAACCGCCTTCGTGCAGGGTGTGGGATATACCATAGCGGCTATCTCGCCTTGGATTGCCGGATTAATTCGCGATAATTTCAACAGCTTTAACAGTGCTTGGTTATTACTCGGTGGCTTAAGTGTGATCGCGTGGATATTATCTTGGCAATTTAATCCGCAGGGCTATGCACGCCAATATCAAATCACCCGCTGCGTATCTTAACGACCTAACTCAACATAAAAAAACCGCCATGTCGGCTAACGATCATGGCGGTTTTTATTGTGTTGAGCTAAATAAATCGCGCTCACACTAAGCGAAACTTAAGACTTTTTAACGAAGCATGTCAGAATAACAATACGAGTGCCGTTAACACGGCCTTCGATATGCTCTGGGTTGTTGGTCAAAGCAATGTTACGCACAGCGGTGCCACGCTTAGCCACAAAGCTAGTGCCTTTCACGTTTAAGTCTTTGATGATGACCACTGTATCGCCAGCGTTGAGCACTGCACCATTACTGTCTAACGTTGGCGTCGCATCGTCACCTGCTGCGGCAACTTCGGCATCACCCCACGCTTTTAAATCGTCTTCAAGATAAAGCATATCCAGCAAATCTTGCGCCCAGCTTTCGCCATTTAAGCGCTTAAGCATACGATATGACATCACTTGAACTGCCGGTACAGGACTCCACATGCTGTCATTCAGACAACGCCAGTGGTTCATGTCCATGGTATCCGGTGCCGCAATTTGGCCACTGCAGGTTTCACAAATCATGATCTCATTGTCACGGCCATCGGAGGCTGGCAGATCATAAATAGAGAGTTCAAGCTCGCTGCCACACAGTTCACACTTGCCGCCACAGCGACTTAGCAATTCATTTTCAGTCATTTTTCTGTTCTATATGCCTAGTAAAACGCGGATTATGCCATAAACTGGCATTTTTCGGCAGGGGGCTGAGGCAATATAACCCTATTTTTTATGAGCTATATATGCCTAGTCCACACAGCCTTGGTGATTAGTCTTTAAAATTCATAGGCTAAACTCAAACGAACATCACGCCCTGCGGCGGGTATCCCATCGGAGAGAAACGGCACCACTTGCAGATCCGTAAGATTTTTTACCATCAAACGCACACTTAATCCCTTTAAGATGGCTTGAGGTTCATAGGCGAGATACACATTCTGTAGGAAATAATTCTCGCTTGGCGACTCGGCATTAAAGATATCACCGTGGGGAACATTGGTTTGCGCATCATACCAAGCGCCCTGCCAAGCGATAGAAATGTCATCTGTGATATACATGCCTAAACGCAAACGAATATCGAGCGGGGCTATGTTAGCTAAATATTCATCGTCATCTTGGCTGTCTCTGAGTGACCCATTGTGCTGTCCTTGCAGCCATGAAACCGCAAGATCACTGAACACATCTTGATAGCGATATTGGGCTTCAAAATCGGCACCGTAAATATGGTAACCATCAAGATTTGTGTAACCACTTTGAATTAGCTGGGTTTTATCAGACTTAGCTCCGCGGCGCTGGGCAATATCATCACGACCTAAATTGGCAAACAGGGTGATTTGCGTCGACAAAGCATCCTCATTGGCAATTACATGCTGATGCTGCGTCATTAGGCCTAATTTGAAGGCATGTAAGCGTTCGACATCAATGTCGCGACTCGTGCCGGTAATGCTGGCTTTAGCGTATTGCACGGCATAAATCTCATCCACCACAGGGGCTTGCAAGCTATAAGCGTAATCAAAGTTTAACCGAGCGTGATTTGTCAGTTGATAATCTATGCCTAATCTGGGTGAGAACCCCGAATGATGGGTTGAGCTATAGTCATGGCCCGCAGCAATATCATTGTAATCTGGTGCAATATTTGGTCGACCTATGCTGTAGATAAAGTCATATCGCAGCGAGGGAGTCACAGTTAAGTCATTAGTAAGATGAATTGCATCGCGAATATAGGCAGCATAGGTATCTTGACGGCCTTCAGGTTGGTAGTAAGGTGTGTACCAGCCAAAGTTTTTCTCGGGATTTGTTTCATAACTTTTGTTAAACACTAACGAAGTGCGGTCAAGACTACGGTACTGTAATCCTGTGGTGATCTCATGATCGCCAATCAAGCTCAAGTTGTTGATATCAATGTAGTCACGTTTATAGTCTAGCCAAGATTCGTGACCGAAGTTGCCTACGGAAACCGTCATTTTCTCCCACGCGATATCGGGTCTTACCCAGTGGCGTGCATTCGCCGAATGGGAAATCACCACTTGGGTATCGATCAGTGGATTACTCGGCGAATAGCGATAATTAGCCGACCAAGTGTTATCTTCATAGGTGTTGTAGGCGGTTGTGGCATACAGAGCCTGCTCGTAGGAACCGTACTTTTTGATGTTGTAGTCCGAAATTGCAGGCATAGGGCCACGGCGATTAGCCCAAGGTTTGCGGCCCTCATCAAGATAATGGGTCACGCTCAAGGCTAATTGGTGATCGCCCTGCACGTAATCCATCTTACCTAGGTAGTTATTTTGCTCATAACCTGAATATTCAAACTCTTCACCATTGGCTAAAGTGACATCCCCCGCATCGCGACGCGTAAGATGCAGCAAGCCAGATAGATGTGAATTCACGCGGCCATAAACTGTCCCCGTATAACCCATAGCGTCATTATTGCTGGCGTAGCTGGTTTTGGCTCGCGCGCCAAGTGATTGATCATATTTAAGAAAATCATCGGCCGATTTAGTGACCACATACATGGCACCACCAAAACCCCCATTGCCCGAGCGCACATCATGGGCACCCTTAATCACTTCCACTCGCTTGATGAGGTCAGGATCGAGGAAAAATGAGCCGTAGCGATACTGCTCAAATCCCACCGGAGCATTATCCACATAAACGTTAAAATCTTCAGTCTCGCCAAAGCCCCAGATATTAATCCGCTCACCGCCGCTGCGGGTACCACCATCGACATGCGCCCCCGCCATATCATCGATCACTTCGGCGAAAGTTGTCGCCTGCATCTCCTCGATTTGATCCATGGAAATAATCGCTTCACCGGGTTTAGCGACTGTGATGGCCCTGCGATATTGCTGCCCATGAACCTGCAGGATCTCAATCGGCTCAACCTTAGGCTCGCCCAATACCTCAGCGGCGTACAACGGTATTGAGGGCAATATACATAATCCCATAAGCGACAGATTTCTATTCGCTTTCCACTTATCACACTTAGGCAGGCAACCCATTCAACGTCATCCTATTAACAAACCAATCTAAAAATAGGGCGGCATTATAGGCACTAACGAACAAGATAAGAATAGTTCTCACTTAGCTTTACGTGTAAATAACCGACTAATTGAAAACAAGGTAGAAGCGGCACAATGCAAAAATTTAAGTGAAGATCTTGCCGAAGGATGGCAGTATTGGCACCCAACTTGGCAGTCTTAACTATCGTGTCTTAACTATCGTGAGTAAGAACGAGCGGGCGATACGGGAGGATATGTCAGCAACTCACCTTGCTCCTCAATCGGCATTAATACTGCTTATGCTCGGTTTATCTGCATTAATAAGGTTCTCTGATAATGGCCACTCTAACAACTAAAATCCCTATTGCGACTGGTGCAACGTTCAGCGCGGCGAGCCTGCAATTTTTAAATCAACTGGTACATAACAACTCCCGCGACTGGTTTAAAGCCCATCAGGCGGAATACGAAGAAACAGTGCGAACGCCTGCGCTGCAATTTATCGAGCAAATGCAGCCCAGTATTCTCGCCCTCTCGCCTAGGCTCACTGCCGTACCAAAAAAAGTCGGCGGCAGCTTGATGCGTCCCCAGCGAGACAGCCGTTTTAGCAAAGATAAAACGCCCTATAAAACCAATGTTGGCATTCAATTTCGCCATTTTCAGGGCAAAGACGTGCATGCGCCGGGACTATATTTACACATTGCCGAAGATGGCTGTTTTATTGCCGCAGGGATTTGGCACCCAGAATCGAAAGCCTTAAATGCCATTCGCACTTGTATCGATGAGAATCCCAACGGCTATAAAAAGGCGCTACAAACCTTACAAAGTCATGGATTTAATATGGATGGCGATAGCTTAACTCGACCACCAAAGGGATTTGATAAAAACCACCCTATGCTGATAGAGCTAAAACGAAAAGATTTTATCGCAGTTAAAAATATCGCCTTTGAGGAACTCTGCCGCCCAGATGCAGCCAGTTTTTGTGCCGAGCAATTTGCACACTGTACTCAACTGATGGCCTATCTGTGTTTTGCGCTGGACTTGGACTTTTAGAAATAGGCTTTTAGAAATAAACTTTTAAAAATAGATTTCTAAAAACATGGCCTAGGCAAAAACCTAGGCCAATCAAACTATGTCATTTGCAGTTATGCAGTCTGATTAGCACTCAAACTACGTAAATAGTCTTGCAATACAACAAACGCATTGTCTAACAACTCATATTCGCCCGCCTTGCCTAACACTCTAATCCCTTGTAATTGCAGCACTAAAAAAGCAGCAACTTGATGTGGTTGCACATGGGCTAATAGCTCTCCACGCGCTTGGCAAACTTGTAACACTTGGGTGAATGAGGTCTGTAATCGACAAAATAATCGCTGACATTCCTGCAGCACACTTTCATCGTTAAGGCTCTTTTCGAGCACAGCATTTTGCATAAAACAGCCGTACTTTTGCTCCCGCTGCAAAGCAACAAAGCGCGCTAAATAAGCTTCTATTTCAGCTAAGCCCGCTTTTTCATGCAGCAAAGTATCTGAAGCGCCAAAAGAATAATGATCAAGGTAGAAACTGAGGCACTCGCGGTAAAGATTCTGCTTGTCGCCAAAGCTGTTATAGAGACTAAATCGATTAATGCCTAAATGGCCGACGAGATCGGAAATTGAGGTTTCAGCAAAGCCCTTTTGCCAAAAAAGCTCCATCGCCAATATGAGTTTTTCTTGCCGATCAAAATTACAACTCCGTGCCATAGCCTGCGACCTAATCTCTTGAATACGCGTTCATGTTCAGCTTCACCATTCCTCTTTACTACAGAAAGTTGAGGGGTAAATCATTCTTGACTGATCGTTTAGATATGGCGTAAATTCTAACCTAACCGAACGTTCAGAAAAAGCCTTATATGCCCGAATCGAGCATAAAGCACTGATAAAAACTACAGGACTTTAGATGAAACTCTACGAATTAGCTCCGACTCCCAGCGCACGCCGCGTCAGTATTTTTCTTGCGGAAAAAGGTATAGAAGTGCCAAGAGTGAACGTCGATATCCGTGGAGGAGAAAATTTAAGCGCTGAGTTTAAAGCCAAAAGTGTAAATGGCCGCATTCCACTGCTCGAACTCGATGATGGCAGCTACCTGTGTGAATCTGTTGCCATTTGCCGCTATTTAGACGAAATTCACCCGAGTGAGCATTCACTGTTTGGTAATACACCGCTTGAGCGCGCCAAAGTAGAAATGTGGCAACGCATCATAGAGTTACAAGGATTAATGGTCGGGTTTCAAGCCTTTCGTAATTTAAGCGGTGTCTATAAAGACAGGGAAAATTGTGTCGAGTCTTGGGGCGTAGAATCACGCCAAAGGGTCATTGACTTCCTACCAACCTTAGACCAACAATTGAACACGTCAGCCTTTGTGGCAGGCGATGCATTCAGTATTGCCGATATTTCGGCTTACGTTTTTATCAGTTTTATTAAAAATTTAGACATCGAAGTGGCTGATAACTTGCCGCATCTCAAGGCTTGGTTCAACACTATGACGCAGCGTCCTGCCATAGTATCGTTAACCCCTAAAAAATAGCGGCGCTAATGCCTGATGATGAATATTCATGGGCACTAAAGTGAGTAGCTATAAGCGTTATAACCTTAAGGAATCATCATGATAGATTTATACACAGCCGCGACCCCTAATGGTTTTAAAATTTCCATCGCACTGGAAGAAATGGGACTTGAATATCGCGTCCATAAATTAGATTTCAGTACCAGTGAGCAAAAACAGCCCGAGTTTATTGCCATTAATCCCAATGGTCGCATTCCCGCCATTATCGACCGCGATAACGAGGATTTTGTGGTATTCGAATCAGGTGCGATTCTGCTGTATCTAGCCGAAAAAACAGGTAAATTCCTGCCAGCCGATCCGAAAAAGCGCTCACAGGTGATCCAATGGTTAATGTTCCAAATGAGCGGCGTCGGCCCCATGATGGGACAAGCCAACGTATTCTTTAGGTACTTCCCTGAAAAAATCCCCGCAGCCATTGACAGGTATCAAAAAGAAGGTCGACGTTTATTCGAGGTTATGAATACTCAACTAGCTACAAATCAATACCTTGCTGGTGACGAATACACGATTGCCGACATCGCAACTTGGCCTTGGGTGCGGATCCACGAGTGGAGCGGCATCAATATGGAAGGTCTGACACATTTGCAACGTTGGTTAGATGAGTTAGCACTCAGACCCGCGTGCCAAAAAGGCATAGTCACGCCACCACCGGTGGAAATGAGTGATGAAGAACGGGCTAAGCAAATCCAAAAGATGGTGACGAAATAATCACCTTCTAAGCGGTAATTGAGCGATAGCCTGCAAATAACCCTTTGGTACTGAATACACCATGAGTCTAAGTGACTCAACCACAAAAAGCCCCGCAAGTTGATGCGACTTTGGGGCTTTTTTTCTGCCTGTTATCGGGCAAAACTGCTACACTCTGCGCCACTTATTTTTCCCCTCTGTTACAGTTATGCCTCCTACATAAGGCGCAGCCACAGAGAGCATAATTCAGGCTAAATTTATGGGTAATCCAAGCAGCTTCTCTTCCGGTAAAGCATCCAACTCAAACACATCGTCAGCATTAAATGCAGAGGCTAGCACCCCAGCGCAAAAACGTGCGCTCAGTTACGCCAGTACAATTAAGCAATTATTCGATGAAATTCAAAGCAGCAAAATGCCCGCCGACCGTATTCTGGCCAACTACTTTAGAGAACATAAAAAACACGGCTCGAAGGATCGTAAAGTCATTCGTGAATCTTTGTTTGGTCTGTTTCGCTGGTGGGGTTGGTTTCAGCGATTAGGCGATCAACAAGAATCAGCGACTTATTTTGCCAGCCTAAGTGCCAGTGCGTTATTGGAAGCCCATGCTTGGCAAGATATCGCCACTGCTTGGCATGAGTTATCGCAGTCGCCTATCGATTATCAACAGGCTCAAGCACTTGCCGTTGACAGTCTCGACGACAAACTCACGCTAATGCAGCATTTATTTCCAGCGGCTAAGCTTAAATCACAGGATTTATTACCCGACTGGTTCTGGCAAGTGTGCCCTATAGATGCGGCGCAGCAAACGCAATTAATTGCTGCTATGTCCAGTCGCCCGCCGATTTGGGGACGCGCGCAAGGGATCACGAGCCAAGATGCGGCGGCGCAGCTGCAAGCGATAGGTATCGATGCTAGTTATGGTCATTACTTTAACGATGCCATTAACCTTGGCAGCAAGAGTATGAATCTTAATGAAATAGCCCTGTATAAAGACGGCAACATTGAGATCCAAGATTTGGCTTCACAGGTCATAGGGCAAATTTGCGCGCCAGAACCCGATGCCCATTGGTGGGATGCCTGCAGTGGTGCAGGCGGCAAAACCCTGCAGCTGCGGTCTTTGATGTTGACCAAGGCTGCTGATAATAAAACACCCTCTACGGGCAGCATTATATCGTCAGATATTCGCTCCAATGCCCTAGAAGAACTGACTAAACGTGCCCAAAGAGCCCACTTTAACGGCATTAGCGTTGCCCGTTGGAAGAGTGATGCCCTGCCGGTACCAGCGGATCATTTCGACGGTGTGTTAGTCGATGCCCCGTGCAGTTGCACTGGCACTTGGCGACGTAATCCCGATATGCGTTGGTTGGATGGTGTTGAAGCAGTGGCCGATAAAGCCGCGTTACAGCTCGATATTTTAAGCCGTAGTAGCCGCGCAGTTAAAGCGGGCGGCATCCTCGTTTACGCCACGTGTTCCCTGTCGCCGCTCGAGAACCAAGACGTGGTGACGGCGTTTTTAAAGCAACATCCAGAGTTCACGCTCACGCCGATACGCCATCCTTTTACGGGTGAACAAACAGAAATGTTGACCGTATGGCCCTTTGAAGCGAATAGTGATGGTATGTTTGTCGCGCGTATGCTGCGCAGCAAGTAACACTAACTCATTATTTTGTATCAAAACTTGGCGCCTTTCATTCTGGGCGCCAGTTTCAATCATATAATATAATTTCCGATGATAATTACACTTACCCTTTAATTATCATAAGGATAATCCACACATTCCCCATTAAAATCTCAGATGCGGCCATTTCAGTGGCAAGATATAGCCTTTGGACAAAACTTTTCACCATCAGTGATTAAATATTTCGCTTTAGCTTCATCTCACCTTTGGGTAAAAAGATCGGGTGCTGCGAATGGCACAGGTATTTTTGGAATTTTGACCATGTCACACTCCTATGAATTTGACGACGATGATGCGCCATGGGGCGATAACGTCAAAGGTAAGCAAAAGAATAAACGCGTGAAACAGCGCCGCAGAGATACTAAGCGACGTTACTCGGACGATAATACAGAGGTGGATTTCTACCAAAATAAATCGAAGTAACTAGATCTAAGTACCCTTGCTCTCACGGGTTTGTTTTACAAATTCGTTCTGTGCTAAACCTGCCAAATCTGAGCAAGTTGGATAATATCCAACTTGCTACTCAACCCCCTTATCCCCTCTCAAATACTTAATCATTCCAGTGTAAAATCAATGGGCTTAATTGCTTATTTGCCCTATGCTTTTTGGGCTATAACTCCCAAATCATTGGACTTACACTGAAATTTAAGGATGAACGCCATGGAAAAACAGCGCCCCGACTTTATTTATCCCCAAGGCAGTATGTTGATGCACTCGCCCTTAGTGCTAAATAAAGCCGATATGTACGGTTTTTTTCTTAAGGGAAAACAGGAAAACCTGCAACGCTCTATCGATAAAACCCTGAATCAAGTTGCCGGCAGCGCAATGTATTTTAAGGTGCTGTCTCCCTACGTACTGACAACCTTCACTCAAATTGAAAAAGCCTATTCCGCTTATCCAGAGGACAGAGCTAAGGGCTGGATCCAAGAAACGGACATCATCACTTGGGTCATGGTCGGGCGCCAAGATAGCAGCGACAGTAAACAAATCAGCCAAGTGTATTTTCAGCCGCTACACATTTGGGTGAACGATGCCATGGCCTTAATTAATGGCAGAGAACTCTTTGGTTATCCTAAGTATTTATGTGAATACACTATGCCAGCGGTTGGCGAGCCTCTGACGCGATTATCCCTTGAGACCAAAAGTTTTTTACATTTCTCACCCGAAACCGAACTTGCCCTGCATCCATTAATTGAAGTGAATTGCGATGCCAAACCCGAGGCACAGCTTTCAACCCTTGAAGCGATAGCTCAAACTTGGCAACTCTTTAAAGAACAAACCGATTTTATTCCAGAACTTGACCAGCTTGGTGAAGAACAGCTATTTCATCTGTTATTTAAACCCGCTATCGATCAAGTATTTCTAAAACAGTTCCCCGACTCGTCAGGGCAAAAAGCCATTTATCAAGCCATCGTTGCCGCGCCAGCCCAAGTGAATAAAGTGCACAGTGTTGCCCTGCTAAAAAATGATTTTGTCGCGACCATTTTTGATAATGCCAGCTTCCCGTTAAAAGATACGCTCGGGGTCGAGATTGGTGAGCAGCACGTTTTACTCCCTTACCATGTGAACTTCGATTTTGAAGTGCCGCCCGGCGAGGTATTAGTCGATAACTCCGAAATCAAAAAACAGAAAATAGCCATTCTCGGTGGCGGTGTCGCGGCAATGACAGCAGCCTGTTATCTAACCGACAAACCCGGCTGGCAGAATCAATATGAGATTGATGTCTATCAACTCGGCTGGCGTATCGGTGGTAAAGGGGCTAGTGGCCGCAATGCCGCTATGGGACAACGCATCGAAGAACATGGTTTACACATTTGGTTTGGTTTCTATCAAAACGCGTTTGCCTTAATGCGTAAAGCATATGAGGAATTGGATAGGCCAGCAAACGCGCCGCTTGCGACTTTTTTTGATGCCTTTAAACCGCATAACTTCATCGTCTTACAGGAAGAAGTTGATGGCCGTTCTGTAAGTTGGCCAATCACTTTCCCAATGTTACCAGGCATCCCAGGTGATGGCACCGAAACCCTCACCTTCTGGAAAGTCGTTAAAGTCGCCTTTGCGTGGATCAAAGAATGGCTCAAAGACATGGATGACCTGCTCGATGCAGATGAAAAAGCCATGGGAACACCTAAAAACTGGCTCGATAGCAGCTGGTTTGAACGCTTAAAAGATAAGTTAGAGGATTCGGTCGAAGATGCCAAAGAATCACTCGACGCGCTCGGTGATAAGCTTGAATGCCATTTTAATCAAATGATTGGCCGCGAGTGCGATGAGCATGTACACAGTGAAAGTGACGATGGTCTTGTAGAATCGGCCGTCGATGCCCTGCATCAAAGACTCGTGAAACGTTTTAGCGGACATTTAGATAATAATGACGAACTGCGCCACTTATATATAGCCGCCGATCTGGGGCTCACGATCCTCAAGGGCATGTTTGCCGACGATGTATTTGAAAAAGGCTTTGATGCCATCAATGGCTATGATTATCGCGAATGGTTAACCAAACACGGTGCAAGCCTTAAGTACACAGTCGACAGTGCGCCAGTGCGTGGTTTTTACGACTTAGTGTTTGCCTATGAGAAAGGGAACTTCGACAAACCCAATGTCGAAGCGGGCACAATTATCCGCGCTATGCTGCGTATTGCCCTGTGCTATCAAGGTGGCGTGATGTGGAAAATGCAGGCGGGAATGGGTGATGTTGTGTTTACACCTTTTTACGAAGTGCTCAAACGCCGCGGAGTCAATTTCCACTACTTCAATCGAGTTGATAATCTCGAATGTCACAATCAAAGTATTCAAGCGATTGAGATCACTGAGCAAGTAGCTCTGGCGCCGACTGTCACAAACTACGATCCTTTAGTCGATGTGAAAGGTCTCGCTTGCTGGCCAAGTACGCCCAATTATGAGCAGCTTGAGCCTGAGCAATCGGCACTGCTTAAAGCCCATAATATCAATCTTGAACACTTCTGGAGCGATTGGGACAGCGTGTATGAAACTCACTTTGGCAAAGCCCTGCCGAAAAAGCGTTTAGTCAAAGGCGTAGATTTCGACAAAGTGATCTTCGGTCTATCCATAGGTTCTGTGCCCCATGTAGCGAGTGAAGTCATGGCACAAAGCCCAGCACTCAAGCTTTGCGTTGATAAGGTGCAAACTGTCGCCACTCAAGCCTATCAACTGTGGATGAACCAAGATCTGAATGGGATAGGCTGGCCTAATTACTCTGAAGATGGAGAGGAGCCCGTATTATCGGGCTTCACCGAACCCTTCGATACTTGGGCATCGATGAACCAACTACTAGACAAAGAAGATTGGCGCGGCTTAGAACCTAAAAATGCCAGTTACTTTTGCTCGGCATTGCCTGTCGAGGCCTATCCACCAAGCTCGGATGTAGATTTCCAACAACGGAAAACCTTAGAAGCAAAAGCGGGTGCTATCCATCAACTCAATACCGAAATCCATAAACTTTGGCAAAATGTCGGTGATAGCTTCCCTTGGGAATGGTTACACGATGAACAAGACCGTCAAGGTGTTGCCCGCTTCGATAGCCAATATTGGCGCGCAAATGTAGACCCATCCGAGCGTTATGTCTTATCGGTTAAAGACAGCTCGCAGTATCGCATCACGACAGATGGCACAGGGATAGATAACCTGTATATAACGGGCGATTGGATAAAGACAGGCCTTAATGCGGGCTGCGTCGAAGCGGCGACGATGGCAGGAATGCACACTTCAAAAGCGATATCGGGTCATCCTGCGGTGATTAAGGGCGAAAAAGACTTCTAAGCTCGTCCTTAAATCTAGCTAAGTCGCAAACTTGGACACTGCTCAGTCCAAGCAAGATGAAGCTAATAAATCTAAGATAAAAACATAAACGGCGCAGATAAATTCTGCGCCGTTTATGTTTTTCAATGTTCTAATAATACCAATCGTATTAAATATCTGTTCATTCAGCGGGAGTTCAACGCGCTTTAGACAAGGCGAAGGCTTGAAGGCATAGTGGTGTTCTGCCGAAAGCCTTAAACGCAGTATAAAGCGCGTTGCCATGTAGTAAACATCAGCCGCCCTTCGGGAGCCACACAGGCATCCCACTCCAGTGTTGCATTGACTTAAAAGGGAATAACCATTTCTGCGTCAATGCGCCTTGGATTGAAATACCTGTGAGGCTCTGAACTGATTAGCTATTTAATGTGATTGGTATAAAACGATTATTTTAAATTTTCAATAGCTAGCTTAAATGTAGCCTCACATCGACACCGCGAGTATCTGCATACTCTTGACGACGCTTATCCATACGCGATTGATATAAGTGAGTGTCAGCAGAACGCAACCACTCATGGGGATCTGCGACCTCAGTGTTTAACGACATCCCAAAACTACACTGGCAATCTTTAAAACCATGGCTTGCTAATTCTTCACCTAAGCCACTCAAAGCACTCTGTAATAACTGGATACCAGCAGAAGGCGTCACAATCACAAACTCGTCACCACTAATACGATAAACCTTCATGTGCGCTAAGTCTGTTGCTTGCAATAACTGCACTATCAACAGCAATAATCTATCGCCTTCTTGATGGCCGAGTGTTTCATTGACACTTTTCAGACTATCGATATTCAATAGTGCTAACGCCATTGGTTGCACGACTTTATCGGCAAATCCTAATTGTGAGTTCATATATTCGTCAAAAGCATAACGATTACCGACTCGCGTTAATCCATCTAAACGTGCCTTTTCCCATGCAATCGCTAACTCTTCAATATGCGCCTTACGTTCCTCAGCAAGTAATTTCAGCTTATTCGCTAACGCTAAGGACAGTAATAACGCATCAGCCGTACCGCCCATCAGAGTCGCAAGCTCTGCATGTTCAATGAAATCAGGAGTGAGCCCCATATTTCCGGGTAAAATAATCACCGCAGGCAACAGCAAGCAGGTAAAGGCAAGAATAAAATAACGTGCAGGAGCAAAGCCTTTCATCAAACACACATTACCGCAGGTAATCGCTAAAGCAATCCATAGCATGATCAGTACAGAGGCAATAATTGCCGTATAGGACAACAACCAAATACTGGTCGGCAGAGCCACAATACAGGCAAACATTAAATACTGACTAAGACGCCACAGCCGTGGTGAGTAACTAGGCAACTGCAGGAAGTGCTTGTAAAACATGATATTAAAAATGGGTAAACTGATGAAAAACAGATGATGCAACTCAAGGTAATGAAAATTAAATAAGTGTGCTGGCAAATGGAAAGTCAGTGCCCAGCCACCAAAATAAGCAAATACGTAAAGGCCATAGTAGAGAAAGGCTTTATCAAGAATAGAGATATAAATCAAAATATTATATAAGGCGATAAACAATAATCCGCCTAAACACAGCAGCACTGCCATTGCGAGACGGTCAGACATCAACTGATGATCCGCCACACTTTGCAATGCTATCTCAGGGGGAGAGGAGTAATAACGGCTGCTCAGCTTCACCACCAACCAATAATCCGTGCCCATATTCAAGGTGACCTTACGGCCATAATCGAATAAAAACTGGTATGGAGCACTGTAGCCACTGTGGGCATGTTGTACGCTGCCGTCACTGCCGAGTATCCAATAATCTACGGATTCAATAATCGAATTACTTGCATCCACTACCCAGTTTGATTGACGTTGATTGACCATCACAGGTGTAATCATCCAATAATCGCCACCGGTTAAGCTGACCGAACTAGCTTCGTCGAGTTGTCCCATCCAATGGGGCACGGTTTCAAACCGATCAGGAGGCTGTTGATCCGCTTTAGCATGGAACAAATACGGGGAGTCCAACGCAATTTCAGCGCTTAATACAGAGGGACTTAATGTCCACAAGAAAAGTAAAAAACACCCAAATAGAGTTTGTTTAAGTTTGTTCATCGGCTTATTTAGTTAAAGGGCCATAGATCATTTTTACAGCTATGAAGAAAATGCTAATGCTGTCAATCTTAGTCGATAGTTGGATTTGTAGGTTAACTTTATGGCTACATTTAGTTTTTTACAATCAGTTAGGCTAAATTAGTCGGATATACCATGCCTTATGATGCTATTTTAGTCTCAAAGTCCAAACTGCGGCATGAAATTCAAGATACACCTCAATACTGACTTATTTTTGCTGGGATCCTATGCAGCCTCTATTGATGATTTTAGCCGCACAACTACTGATTGCCAGCGGTAACCTATTGGTTAAGTTGCTTGAAACCAATGTGCCTGTTTTTCAACTGGTGCTCTACAGGCAATTATTTGCCACTCTGCTTGTACTGCCTTTTGTGTGGCACTTACAGGGTAATCTTAAACTGAGTCCTTTTTACAAAGTGCATCTCGCCCGCGCACTATTGATTGGATTGGGCAACGCCATTTTTATGCTTGCTATTCTGCATCTTCCGCTCGCGACAGTAACAGCCGTGATTTATACCTCACCCTTGTTACTGCTAGTACTATCGGCCATTTTTTTAAATGAACGTATTGGTTATCGACGCATGGTCGCAGGTCTTATCGGCTTTAGCGGCATTTTGCTTATCAGCCAACCAACAGAATTTAACCTGTATATAGGTTTAGCCTTTTTCGGTGCCATAACATCAGCATTGAATAGTTTGATTTTAAAGGCCTATTCGACCCATGAACATCCTTTTTCCATGCTCTTTTGGTCTAATGCCTTTGCGATGATATTTCTGATACCTGCGACCTTATACGAAGGCGCCGAATTTAGTTTACCAGTGGCGCAAGTGGGGCTGACTTTGGGACTATTTTATATTGCCATGACCTATCTCATCATCCATGCCTATCGACGTGCCGATGCGAGCCAAATGGCACCAGTAGAATATACAGGATTGATTTTTGCAGCCTTGTTAGGCTGGTGGATACTCGATGAAGAACTCAGCCTAGTGATTTTAATCGGTATTGGATTAGTCATTTTCTCATCCATATTGCCAAGCTACAGTGAGCTAAAGGCGAAATGGAAAAGCCGGCGAAGTTAACCTCGGCCGGCTCTTTAATTCGACATCTCGATCGCAATACAGCTAAATCAATATGCCTTGTGCTTAGAAACGGAATTTACCGCCAATATACACACCATCTTCGAAAGTAAAATTGCGGGCATCATCGTATTCGAAGGCAATCTTGCGGTAACCAACATAAAGTGCCATGTTTGGCGTTATACGGTATTGCACTTTTGAGTCTAATTCATAATGACCATCAACATTGCCAAATGACAATACAGACGGTGCATAATAAGCCGCAGCGTGCAGTGAAATATTGGGTCCCATTGATAGTGCATAACGACCACCAACAGAAACAGCACTGCCATTGGGTGAATAGTCAGACCAAAGCTGGCTTAACTGAGCACCGACCTCAAAGTGATGCACACCCGCATCATGGGTCATGTGCATTGCACCTTGAGCGATATGGCCGCCTTCATCAGCATAGATATAACCCAAAACCGCGTTAGTATCTTTGTTCAATTGCAGTTCTAACTCAGTTGAAACCACATCGTTGTTCAACCCAAGATTAAATTCTGACGCATTCACTTGCAGCGCTGCTGCACTCAATAATAAGACACTTGCTACTCTGAACTTAGCCATAAAAAAACACCTCAATAATGACTGTGGGTAATAGCCGCGGATCATACCGAATAAATAAAGAAAATCAGCCTATTTGCGTATAAAGAGGGATTATTTGCGAGGAATATACAAATGTAAAACAAGATAAAAACACATTAAGATCTAAGTCTTTTCACTTACAACACAATTAGAACGCTGGAGTACGATCGCCAACTAAAGACTGCATTATCGCTTCAGCATCGACATTAACGCTTAAAGCTAAGTAATACCAACCCACAGTATTTCCCGTGCCACGGATACTCAAATAATTACGCCAAAACTGAAAACCTGCCTTCAATAAATTAGCTTGACTCGACGTGTTCTCGGCGCGAATAGTCGCATACAAAATCGACATTCCTAGGGCCTTTGCCACCTCAATCCGTTTATGAGTTAACCCTTGTGCTATGCCTTGACGCCGATAATAGGGCGATACCACCAGATAACCCAATTCACCGACAGTGCCTTTATCAACAGTGCCTTTACCGGCTTTTATCGCGGCGCAACCGACAATCTCACCCTCGATAGTTTTCGCTAAGATCACCGCACGAGAATGGAAAAAGACCTGATGATCCAACGGATGAGCATTATCATCACGTCCATCAATTAATTGTGCCGCCAGCGCTAATTCTTCCGGCTTTTCACCTATAACAAACTGAATGTTATTCATATCCAGATTAAACCGTTAATGTTCCCAACATACGGTGAATGCACACCAAATTGCCGTGCATTCATCTTCCAAACTCACCCAAGAGCCCACGCTACAGATATAACAACGTCGCCATACCTAAGAAAGTAAAGAAACCCACCACATCGGTCACAGTCGTTAAGATCACTGAACCCGATAACGCCGCATCTTGATTAAACTTCTGTAACACCATAGGCACTATCACCCCAGCAATAGCGGCAACGGCCATATTAATCAATATCGCACAGCCGATCACTATACCTATCGTCGCTTCACCGAACCACCAGCCAGAGACTAAACCTATCACTATCGCCCACAAAAATCCGTTAACTATGCCAATGCCGAGTTCGTTTTTCATTAGCGAAAACAAGTTACCCGCCGAAATCTGTCCCATGGCCATGCCACGGATCATTAGCGTTAGAGACTGGCTCCCCGCGATACCGCCCATAGAAGCGACAATCGGCATCAACACAGCTAATGCAACCACTTGCGATAGGACATTTTCAAATAAACCAATGGTCGCTGAGGCAAGGAAAGCCGTCAGTAAATTGATCCCAAGCCATACTGCACGGCGCTGAGCACCTTTCATAATAGGGGCGAACAAGTCGTCGGATTCATCCATACCCGCTGTTGCCATCAACTGCGCCTCATAATGCTCACGCACTAATGCCGTTGCGGTTCGTAGCGTCACTCGGCCGATTAACTCTCCGGACTCATCAATCACAGGCAATTCAATTTCGCGGCTGTGCTCTATCGCTTCGGCCGCTTCCAAAAGACTCGTATCGGCGGATAACGCACGGCAGTCCTCAGACAAAAGTGAAATCAATAACTCATCGGGATTATGTTTAAAAATATCATAACGACGAACAGTACCTTGATACTTATCCAGATCATCAACGATAAACAAATTGTCGTTACAATCGAGCTCTATACGGCGAAAGAAGCGCTGCGCTTGAGCAACTGTCGCCTTATCACTGAGCACCAACATTTGATGATCGGTATAACGGCCGATTTCATTCTCAGAGTATTGATCATAAAGTTCGAATCGTTGTCGCTGACGCTCTCCCATCTGAGCCAAGGCACGATCGGTAAAACTTTCAGGAAGATAATCACTCCACTCAATTAAATCTTCTGGGCTTAATTGCGCAAATAACAGATCCACTTCATTGTCAGGCATCCGCTTCAGGATCCCCATACGTGGATCGGCACGCATTAGGCTCAGCACAGTCACTCTGTCAGCAAATTCAACTTGCTGCCAACGCTCATAACGCTCATCCAAGGGCAAGGACTCAAGCGCTAAGGCTATGGTTCCAGGTTCTGAGTCATTCAGAATTTCACTAAACACTTCAGCCTGTTCTTCGCCTTCAACTTCAGTGAGTTGTTGAACTACTTGCCCCACATCAGCTTGCATGTTTGTTTCGTATTCTGCGTCATTTTCTATCACACAGATGCCCTTTTCTTTAGCCACAAAATTGCTGTAACTATATTGATAATTAAGTAAATTAGCAAACCCACAAAATAAATTGCGCGCAATTATATTGCTGAAAATTATTTTAAGGTTTATGCTGTTTGGCTAAGATCCTACGGAGGTGAACATGACTACGAATATATACAGCCAATCAGCAACAGACATTCAAGGCAACGCGGTAAGTTTAGAGCAGTATCGAGGCAAAGTACTCTTAATCGTCAACACCGCCAGTGAATGTGGATTTACACCGCAATACAAAGGATTAGAAACGCTATATCAAGAATACAAAGATAAAGGATTAGTGATTTTGGGCTTTCCTTGCAATCAATTTGGCGCCCAAGAAAAAGCCGATGAACAAGGCATTCAAGCCTTTTGTGAATTGAATTTTGGCGTGACGTTTCCGCTATTTTCTAAAATAGAAGTGAATGGCGAACATACGCATCCACTTTATCAATACCTTAAGAAAGCCGCTCCCGGCGTATTAGGCACTAAAGGTATTAAATGGAATTTCACTAAATTTTTAGTTAATCGCCAAGGCGAAGCAATCGAAAGATTTGCATCAACGACCAAACCCGAAGCATTAGAAAGTAAAATTGCTGCTTTGCTAAAATAATTTAATCACTATCTATTTGAAATCTTGCAATTTATAAAAATTTAGATTTATTTTAATTTTTTATGGAACTTTAACCGTACAAGGCCCCTCAAATGTATTGAACAGTGAATGTCTTTTTCATGTTCATCATCTCCCTGGGGCTTCTAGCGCAGTCCCCTTGACCTAGGAATAGGTCATTAGGCAACCATTAGGTTGCCTTTTTTTATCCCTTTATTTTATATGTAAGATAAATGTAACAACTAAGTGTGGGCACTCAATATCTCTCAAAAACTTTTTTTGTCTTTTTTCTGATATCGGTGAACTTTGTAGTGGCACACTGAATTTGGCCACCTAATAAGAAATGTTATGATCTCATTCATAGCGAATTTAGGTGACAAAATGAATAAAAGTAAACGTGCACGATATAGCGCAGCGATTAAGCTCGAAACTGCCCAATTAGTCATTGACCAGGGCTATACACAAGAAGCGGCAGCCAAAGCCATGAACGTAGGTAAATCAACGGTCAGTAAGTGGGTAACGCAGCTTCAGGTCGAGCGCAAAGGGCTTGCTCCTTGCTCC